>JAYPJE010000040.1:10284-38715 GCA_038128265.1 Gemmatimonadota bacterium | reverse complement strand
CGCGGTAGATGCCATCGCAGGTCAGCACGGTGGTGCAGGTGGCGTCGACAATGCGATCGGCTAGCGCATCGGCAGAAAAGCCGCCAAAGACGATTGAGTGCACGGCGCCGATACGCGCACAGGCGAGCATGGCCACGGCCAACTCGGGCACCATTGGCATGTAGATCGATACGCGGTCGCCCTTTTTAACGCCGCGGCTCTTGAGCACGTTGGCAAATTTGCAGACCTGCTCGTGCAGTTCCCTGTAGGTAAGGGTGGCATCTTCGTCGGGGCTATTGCCTTCCCATATGATCGCCGTCTGATCGCCTTTTCCATCGAGGTGGCGGTCTAAGCAGTTGTAGGTGATGTTTGTTTTGCCGCCTTCAAACCACTTAATGGATATGGGGCCTTTGGTCATGTCGTAGTTGTAGGAGCAGATCGTATCCCACCGTTTAAACCAGTGAAACCCCTCTGCTTTTTCCGCCCAGAATGCCTCGGGATCGGCGATGGAACGCGCGTACTCCTGTTGGTAGGCTTCCATGCTGTTGATAAAAGCCCTCTCTTGCAGGGAAGCTGAGGGCTGGTATACTTCGTCTGCCATAGCGGTACTCCTGTGTTGCTTCTGGTGGTAGGGTTGCAGTAAGTCGCAGTATTAGGCGTTGAACTTCGCCCCTAATACTATTGTATTTCGCGGCGTGCTTCAAGAGCTTAGGGAGAACTCGATAGACGTTGTGCGCGCATCCACTGGAGTGCGATGATGGTCTTCGCGTCGACAAATGCGCCGGCGTCTAGCTGGCGCCACGCTTCGGATAGTGGAAGCTCGATAAGCTCGATGTCTTCCTGTTCATTGGCTAATCCGCCGCCGGCGCGTCGCGGCTGTAGGGGATCTATTTCTGCATAATAGAGGTGGATGCGTTCGGACGAGCCACCAGGCGAGAGGTAAAACGTGGAAACGGGCTTGATATGTCCGACGGCATAGCCTGTTTCCTCGCGGATCTCGCGACGCATACAGTCGGCCGGTTCTTCGTCGTGATCGAGCATGCCGGCCGGCAGTTCAACCAACCAACCTGGCCCGTCGTGCAGGTAGGCGGGGTAGCGAAACTGGCGCACAAAGACGAGCACTTCGCGCTGCGGGTGGTAGACCAGCGCGGCCACTCCATCGCCGCGTTCTAAGTTGAGCCGATCCATGGGCGCGCTCATCGAGCCGTCGCGAAGCTCGTGGCGCAGTTTTGCTTCGTCGAGTTTGAAAAAGGCGTCTGCTATACGGCGTTGGGCTAAAATTTCTACTTTTTTCATGCACTCCCGTTTCGCGCGTTTTTGCGTAGTATCATCGATGGGAACTCATACGGCGGAGAAGAGCCATGCAGAAGATTCAGGTACAGGGCGTGCATCACATCACGCTCGTTGGTGCCACGCGCCAGGTGTCGATTGACTTTTGGGAGGGCGTGCTTGGCATGCCCTTTATTTTTGAGCAACCCAATCTGGATAACCCAGACGAATCGCACCTCTACTTCGACCCGGGCGATGGGCGGCTGATCACGGTATTTACCAGCGAGAGCCGCGACGTCGATGCTACGTCAAATAGCGAAGAAATTGGCCACGTGCACCACCTGGCGTTCAGCGTGTCGCGCGCGACCTTTGCACAGATTCCGGCGCGTTTAGAAGCGCGCGATGTGCCGCATACGGGCGCAATTGACCGCGGTTTTATGGATTCGATCTACTTTCGCGATCCGCTGGGCCAGCGCATCGAACTGGCCTCCTACAAGTTTGAGCCGCCGGATGGCTGCACGCACGCACAGGTGCTGTTTGAGGCCCATCTGCTGCGCACGGAACGCGGCGATCACCACATTGCCGATGTGCACGTAGCCGATGCGATCGAACGCCTGAGCGCGCGCACGCGCGCAACGCTGTCAGCTGACAGCGGACCGAAGAAGGCCTACGTCAAGCCGGTAGAAGAGGCTTAGTCGCCCGCGCAAAGCGGGGGACCTTTCAACGCTGCAAAAGGTCCCCCGGAATGGGCTAGGCCGTCGCGTATAATGCCTAGCTGGCGGCTGCTTCGGGCAGCGGCCAGTTGTCGCCAGCCATAAAGCCGCCGTCGACGTAGATGCATTGACCCGTTACGTAGTCCGAAGCCGTCGACGCGAGGAACGCCGCCGTGCCCGCCATGTCTTTGGGCGTGGCCAACCGGCCGAGCGCCACCCGGCTTTCGCCCCACTGTCGCATAGTCGGATCGGCCCACATCTTTTCCGTCAGCGAAGTTAGCACAAAGCCCGGACAGATGGCGTTGACCTGAATGTTGTGCTTGCCGAATTCGACGGCCTGTGCCTTGGTTAGCTGGCCGACGGCGCCTTTAGTAGCCGTGTAGACAGAGACCTTGGCCAGCGCGTAGCCCGTGGTCAGCGAGCCGATGTTGATAATCTTGCCCGCTCCGTTCTTGGCCATGTAGCGGGCCGCTTTTTGGCTGAGGAAGTAGAGCCCCTTCAGGTTGACGTTCATAATGCGATCGTAGTTTTCCTCCGTCACTTCGTCGATGGGCTGGCGCGCGTTCATACCGGCGTTGTTGACGAGGATGTCGATGCGTCCGTAGGTATTGGCCACCGTCTCGAGCGCGCTATCGAGCGAATCCATATCGCCCATGTCAATGGCTACGGCCATCGCCTCGCCGCCCGCCTCGCGAATCGACTGGGCCAGTTCCTCCAACTGATCGACGCTGCGCGCTGCACAGGCCACTTTGGCGCCCTGTGCGGCTAGCTCTTCGGCGATGCCGCGACCGATGCCGCGGCCGGCGCCGGTCACCAGCGCTACTTTACCTTCCAGTGAAAAAATGCTCATTGCAATTCCTTTCTAACGGTGGATGACTGGGTGAAAAATGACGGCGTGTGGCGCATGTGAGCACGCCTGCTCAAATAGAGAAGATGCATTTAATGAGGCGCCACAGACGCTCTCCCTCTTCGTCGGACCAAGGCTGGAAATGCGGATCCATAACCTCGCCCCAATTGGGCGGCGTATTCTGTGTCTTGAGATGGCCCGTATACGATTCGCTCTCTACTACGTCGGGTTTTTCCATGTAGAAAAAGAGCAGGTTTTCGTGCTGTGCAATCAATCCGTACTTGCTGCCCAGCGAACCGGGCTTCTCCTCTTGCAGCTGAAAGTGATAGAAAATGTAGCTGCTGACCATTTCCGGGCGCAGGTATATGATTCGGCCGGTGGACTCCCGCGGCGCTTCGCCGCGCCGCCAGTGCTCAATGCTCAGCGGTCGACTGTAGTGGAAAATGTCCATCATCGGCACCCAGCACCTCGGGGCTGTTGCCCCGGGCCAGTCTTGAAGCAACTCGTCTAGTGGAGCAGCTATTTCGCTGGGCGGTAGCTTGGTGCGAGGGCATTCGCAGTAGAGAAAGAGCTGGTCGTGCGCTTGGAAAATACTCGCCGTCAGGACCTGCCCGCTGGCTATTTTTTTTTCCAACGACGGTTTTAGAAGCGCTAGTTTGTCGGGCAGGCGGTCTGCCGCCGCAGGACGCAGCTGGGCGCGAAAGACCAGTCGGTGAACGGGTGGGGGCGCGTAGACGGGCATATTCACTGGGCCCACTCCGGTTCAATGCCGCACAGGCGGCCACACTCTTCCAGGCGCTGTAGATCTTCCAGCGCATAGGGCACGCCTTCTTCGGCGTAGGCCTGTTGGTTGCGGTATTCGACCGTGCCGGGCAGCGTCGCTTCGCCGTAGCCGGGCAGCGGCTCCATGGTTTCGCGCACGCCGCGCACGAGAAAGTCGATGCCGCTGCGAAATTCTGCGGCCGGCACAAAGGCTTCTATGTCGAGTACGATAATAAGCCCGCCGCCGCGCGCTGCTGGCCATGTCTCTTCGACGGCGCGTGCGGCCGCGTTGCTCTGGCCGACAAACGTGCCACCCAGCGCTGTGGCCGCCCCCGTATACCCCATGCTCTTGAAAAAGGCGGCGGGAATGAGCGACTGCAGCGCATCAAACTGATCGCCGCGCTGGTAGTCAGCTAAGATACAGGTCGCCGCGTCCAGAACGAGCGGCGGCTCTTCCCCAGACGGAAAGCCAAAGCAAATGGGCGGGTTGCCCCAGTAGGCTGAGGATTGTCCCTTGTTGCCGCCGCCTTCGCCAAAGCGCGTAGGGTGGGATCCCTGCACGGAAAAAGCGGTGCAGCCCTCTTCCATGGCGCGGCGCACGTAGTGTCCCGCCGAGCCGTAGTGGCCGTGGTGGCGGGTGGCGCCAATGGCCACCTTTTTCTCTTTTGCTTTGGCTATAGCCAATTCGGTTGCGTGCATCATCGGCGCGTAGCCCAGGCCACCGTCGCCGTCGACTAGGACGGAGGTATCGGTTTCCTGCACGATCTGTATATCGGGCGTTGGATTGACGTTCCGCTCGCGCAGGCCGCCGCAGTAGCCGAGTATTTGCCGCGTGCCGTGCGAGCGCACGCCGCGCAGGTCGGAGTTACTCAGTAGTTCAGCTAGTTGGTCTGCGTGTTCGGGCGTCATGCCGCTGGCTTTGAGACAGGCCGCGGCAAAGCGGCGCAGCTGCGCTACGGAAATGCGCTTGAATTGGTCGGGTGGGCGGTTCATGGGCTGTAGGGCCTCCTCTTAGGCGATGGGACCGATAATTTGCACGGCGATGCGCTCGTTGGCCTCCACGCGCGTTTCGGGGGCGAAGACGGCGATGCCGTTGGCGCCGATCATCGACGAAACCATGTGCGAGCCCTGCTGGGCAAAGATTTCGGCGCGCAGTGCGCCGCTCTCGTCGCAGTAGTAGAGCCGGCAGCGCATGTAGTTGCGGCGGTTGCCGTCGTTCTCAACGGCGCTGTCGAGCAGGGCCGTAGTCTGCGGCAGCGGCCAGGCCGCGGGTAGGTGGCCGCCCGCCTTGTAGAGAGCGGGGCGCACAAACTGCAAAAAAGACATCATACTCGACACGGGATTGCCGGGCAGGCCGAAGTAGGGCGTCGAACCGATGGTGCAAAACAGCAGCGGTTTACCCGGCTTCATGGCCACGCGCCAAAAAATTGTCTTGGCATCCATTGCGTCGAGCACCTCTTTGACGAAATCGTAGTCGCCGACGGAGACGCCGCCTGAAGAGAGCACAAAGTCCGCGTCGAGTGCCGCCTCTATCGTGCGGCGAATATCGTCTCTGTCGTCGCGGGCAATGGGCAACATGAGCGGTTCGGCGCCGTGCGCGCGACAGAAGGCCGCCAGAGCGGCGGTGTTGCCGTTGACGATTTGCCCCGGTCCGACCTCATCTTCGATCTCAACGAGCTCGTCGCCGGTGGTGATAATGGCTACGCGCGCCCGGCGATAGACGGTGACAAAACTTTGCTGCAGCGTCGCCAGCACGGAGATCTCGCCGGGTCCGAGCACCTGACCCACCCTCAGCACCGGTGCGCCAGCGCGCATGTCTTCGCCGCGCGCGCGGATGTGTGCGCCCAGTTCCTCGACGTCTAAAATGGCGACGCGGTCCCCTTCGCTCTGCGCGTCCTCAACCGGCACGATGGCATCGGCGCCTGTCGGCACGATGGCACCGGTCATTATGCGGCTGGCCTGTCCGGGGCCAAGTTCGCGCTGCGGCACGCTGCCGGCGGGAATGTCTTCTACGACCTGCAGCTTCACTGGGTTTTCTGCGGTGGCGTTGGCTACTTCGTCGTAGCGCACGGCAAAGCCGTCCATAGCGGAATTGTCGTGCGGTGGGTTGTCGCGGCGCGCCAGCACGTCGCGCGCTAGCACGCGGCCCGTAGCGTCGAGCAGAGAGATGCGTTCAATGCCCAGAGGTTTGATGTGCTCTAGGACAATGTCGCGCGCCTCTTCGGGCGTGAGCATGCGATCGGAATTCATCGTTTTTTACTCGCCGGTTTTTGGGGGTGAAACGGAACGGTCCATAATATGGGCATAGTGCCGGGTTTATGGCAAAATGCAGTAAAAAACGGTGCGCCGACAGGCTGTCTCGGCCCGTCGGCGCACGCGCACTACACAGTGAATGGAGACCTGTAGCTCAGGCGTTGGGATTCATAAAGCTGGAGAAGAAGTCGTTGCCCTTGTCGTCGACGACGATAAAGGCGGGGAAATCCTCCACTTCAATTTGCCAGATCGCCTCCATGCCCAGCTCTTCGTATTCGCGTACTTCGACTTTGCGGATACAGTCCTGGGCTAGGCGCGCGGCCGGGCCGCCGATGGATCCCAGGTAAAAGCCGCCGTGTTTTTTACAGGCTTCGGTCACCTGGCGCGAGCGGTTGCCCTTAGCCAGCATAATCATGCTGCCGCCGTTGGCCTGAAACTCCTCGACATAGCTGTCCATGCGTCCAGCCGTCGTTGGACCAAACGAACCCGATACGTAGCCCTCCGGCGTTTTGGCCGGACCGGCGTAATAGACGCACTGGTCCTTGAAATATTGGGGCAGGCCCTCGCCGGCATCGATGCGCTCTTTGAGCTTGGCGTGGGCGATGTCGCGCGCCACAATAATTGGTCCACTCAGCGAGAGCCGCGTGCTGACCGGGTGCTTGGATAGCTCTTCTCGAATCTCATTCATGGGGCGGTTCAGGTCGACCTGAACCACTTCACCGCCGAGTTCGGACGCGTCGATCTCGGGCAGATATTTGGCCGGCTCGGTTTCGAGCTGCTCGAGAAAGATGCCCTCGGCCGTGATTTTAGAGAGAATTTGACGATCGGCCGAGCAGGATACGGCCAGTCCCACCGGGCACGATGCGCCGTGGCGCGGCAGGCGAATAACGCGCACATCGTGGCAGAAGTACTTGCCGCCAAACTGGGCGCCGATGCCCATTTCTTGGCTCATCTGCAGAACCTGTGCCTCCATCTCGAGGTCGCGAAAGGCCTGACCGTGCTCGTTGCCCTGCGTCGGCAGGCTGTCGAGGTAGCGGGTCGAGGCGAGCTTGGCCATCTTCAACGTAAATTCGGCCGAGGTGCCGCCGATAACCAGCGCCAGATGGTAGGGCGGGCAGGCCGCCGTGCCGATCATGCGCAGTTTCTCGTCGATAAAGCTGCGCAGTCGCTCCGGATTGAGCAGCGCGCGGGTCTCTTGGAATAGGTAGCTCTTGTTGGCCGAACCGCCGCCCTTGGCCATAAACATCAGCTTGTAGGCGTCGCCCTTCTCGGCAAAGAGCTCGATCTGCGCCGGCAGGTTAGTGCGCGTGTTCTTTTCTTCGAACATCGTCAGCGGCGCCATCTGGCTGTAGCGCAGGTTCGTCTGTGCGTATGCATTGGCAATACCCGCCGACAGCGCTGCTTCGTCTTCGCCGTCGGTCCACACGTTGTGGCCCTTTTTGCCCATGACGATGGCCGTGCCCGTATCTTGGCACATGGGAAGGATACCACCGGCGGCAATATTGGCATTTTTTAACATGTCGAGTGCGACAAAGCGGTCGTTGGCCGAGGCTTCGGGGTCGTCGAATATGTTGCGCACCTGTTTGAGGTGGCCCGGGCGCAGAAGGTGAGAGGCGTCGCGGATCGCTTGGTCTGCCAGCATGGTTAAGCCCTCGGGCGCCACTTTGACGATTGTGCGCCCTTCGAACTGGGCGGTCGAAACAAAGTCTGTGGTCAGCAGGCGGTAGGGCGTTGGGTCGTGTCCGAGGGGAATGAGCTCGTGGTGCGTATAGCCGTTCATTATTCGGTCCTCTGTGATGGATTGGATCGCGGATCCGCCGCAGCGGCAGGTGCGCATCGCACGTATAAGTACGTTCAAATCCACTGCTTGACAATAGGCGCGCGCTGGACGGGCGACCGTATTGCGGCAACGGGCATTCTCCACTTTGTTCTATCGCGCGTCTCTATAGTGCCATTCCCTTCTGCTTCTCGGATTCACTCAGATCAGGCCGAACTCTTTTGCTCGCTTTTGCTGTGCGCTGCACGCTGCTATTTGCTCTTTGCTGGATTGACGCTACCCGTGCGCAAGATTCGCTGGGCTACCGACTGCTCTCCACGCAGGTTCGCATTGACCGGGCCGGCGATTGGCAGCTGTGGAACGCGCCTCCCGGCGTTCAGGTCATTGGCGATGGCGGTGCAGTAGAGCCGCGCTTCCTACGCAGCGATATCAACGTCTCGCTCGACGCGGAGCGCTTTGTCTACGTCAACCCCTTTGTATCCAACGATACGCTACAGGGCGGTGTGCACGAGGCCGGCAGCAACGTGCTCGACGGTCCCCTCGTGCTCGACGGCGATGGACAAACCTACTGGGAGCCGCTGCGCGAAACGCCCCTTGATAACTGGTTTATCGAGGTCGACCTGGGGCGCGCTGTGGTCGCCCACCGAGTGGTGCTGCGCTTTGTAGACGAGGAACTGGGCGATCCTTTCTTGAAGTTTCGCGTCGTCGCCTCGGACGGTCAGCGCTTTGGCGAAGAGCAGCGCCGACGCTTCTATCGCGTGGGACTAGAAACGCAGCCCAACAAAGAGCAGCGCGAGTACGTCTTTGATATCGAACCGCAGCGACCCGTGCCGGAGGGCATCGGCGGCGAAGTGATGCAGTACCTGCGCATCGACGTGCTCGATACGGATGGACCGCGCGCCGAAGAAGTGTCGAGCGCTGACTATGCGCTGCTACCGGAAGAAGACCAGGGAGCCGTCGACTACTTTCGCGTCACCCCCACCGGCCGCGAAATACTCATCGGCGAAGAGGTGTGGAATGCGCTGGGCGAAGCGGAGCGCGGTCCCGTGCGCTACTACCGCTACGAGCGCCCGCGCCTGGCCGAAGTGGAGGTCTACTCGCTGGGGGAAAATATCGTGCAGCTGACGCAGAGTGAGCGCGAGCTAGGCGCCGGCGAGAGCGGATTCGAATTCCTCTTTTTTCGCATTTACACCGACGGCCTTTACAGTTCGGCCTTTCCCATGCGCATCTACGATCCGGTGACGGACGAGAACCAACTGGTGCTCGACCTAGGCGCTAAGTATTGGCTCAACCGCATCAAGCTGCTGATGCCGGAGGGGCCGCCGCCGGCTTACCAGCTGCGCATATCCGACGGGGCGTTTAGCGCCAACGGCGAACAGGTATGGACCTCGCTAGGCGAGCGCCAGAACCTGAGCGGCTATCAGCACGTGGAGGAATTGTTCAGCACGCGCGAAGTGCGTTACATCGAGGTGCGTCGCCTCGAATTCAGCAATACGGGCGAAGAGAGCGGCGAGCTGAGCGAAGTGCAAGCCTTTGGCGAGGGCTACGTCTCGGAAGTGGCGATGGTATCGCCCTTTATTCGCCTCACTCGACCGCGCCTCTTTACCACAGTCGAATGGGACGGCGATGCGCCGCCGGGCACGCGCATTGAGGTGCGCACCCGCTCCGGTGAGCGGATCGAGGAAATTCCGCACTACTTCGCCATCACCGGGCGCGAGATATCCAAGACGCTGTGGGAGCTGATTCCCGAGAGCCGCCGTCCGGCCGTCGTTATTGAGGAGCGCGCCGGACCCGATTGGAGCAGTTGGAGCGAGATGTACGAAGGCTCGGGTGTCGACTTTAAATCGCCCAGTCCGCGCGGCTACGCACAGGTCGAAGTGCGGCTTGTTTCGCGCGAGCCGCTGCGCGCTGCGCGCATCCGCTCGCTGCAGCTCAACTTTGAGCCGCCGCTGGTCGACAACGTGCTGGGCGAAATTTGGCCCATTTGGCAGGTGGAGCCGGGCGTCGAGCGCGAATTCACTCTGTATGTAAAACCGCAGTTTGCCAGCGGCAATCCCGGCTTTGACCTCATGCGCCTGCGCTCGTCGTCGGACGTGCCTATCGAATTGGTTTCGGTGCGCGCGGGCGCGGATGCCGCGCTGCGTCTGGGAGGCGGGCAGGCCCTGTGGCCGGGCGTGCTGCAGGAAGAGCGGGATGCCGACGGTGCGGTAGCGCTGCGCTTTCCCAGCCCCGTGCTGCGGGGCAACCAGACCTATGAGCTGAAGTTTAGAACGAAAGTTTTTCTGCAGAGCACGGTATTTGGCGTCGAGCTCGAGCGGCAGACGCGGCCCGGGCGCGTCCAGCGCGTCAGCAGCGGCGATGCTAGCGCGCTAGTTTCGTCGCAGACGCTGGTCGTCGTATCCGATCTGGAGGACACGCAGCTGCTGCGCGATGTGACAGTAGACCCCAATGTGTTTACGCCCAACGGCGACGGCATTAACGACCGCACTTCCATCGCGCTATCGGTCTATCACCTAGAGGGCGAAAAAGAGCTCGGCGTTGAAATTTTTGATCTGTTGGGGCGCCGGGTGCGCGACCTGTCGACGCGACGTGCCCGCCCCAGCGGCGAGCACGTCGTCGCATGGGATGGGCGCGATGAAGGCGGTTCGCTCGTGCCGCCGGGCATTTATGCGGTACGGGTGCGCTTCGGCACCGATAGCGCAGCGGAGGGTACGCAGGTCGTGCGCCTGCTACACGTGGTCTATTGAACGGCGTGCGTTCGCATAGCGTGCTGTGGCTGCTCGTCCTCTGTGCGGCGGCCTGGGGGCAGGGTCGCGAAGTCGATCCGCGGCGCTGGGGCACGGCCACGATCAATCCCTACGGCGAGACATTTGAGTTGGACTACGTCACGCCGGCGCTGCACAAATGGTATGAGCCGCGCTACTTGCCGGAGACCTATATGAGCCCGTGGTATGCGCAGCAGAGCAACTACGCGCGCGACGGCTATGCACGCTATCTCAGTCGCTTACTCGAAGGAGAAGAGTCGTACGACACGTTTGGCAATCCGCTCGGGCGCGGCTGGCTGGTCTACAGCTGGACCCAGGAGCAGCCCGGTCCGCGCGGCAGCGTAGTAGACAAAAATCTGGGTGGACTGTCGAGCCTGCGTCTGCAGGGTGATCAGCGCCCGGCCTATCGCGACTTTTTTAGCCGCTTGGTCATCGCATCGGACGAGCGCGGTACCGGTGCCTACCGCCTGATGATTGGCGATGAGATTTTTACCCGCTTTACGCCCCTGACCTTTTACAAGCCGCGCTTTAACGGGGTGCGGCTAGACTATGCGGCCGAGCGCTACAGCGGCACGGTGCTGCTTTCGCGCCCGAGCAATCCCGACGAAGAGGCACAGACCAACTCGACGACGGTCGTGGGCGGCCACGCCGAAGCACAGCTGGGTGCACAGGCAACGTTTGGAATGACGTATGTCAACGCACACAACGTGCTGACGCAGGTCCAATTTGACGAGGGCAATCCGCTGCACGGCATTCTCACTGCGCGTCAGAACCAGCCCCTCGACAAGCTGTGGGTGCGCGTGCGCGACGATTCGCCGGGGCGCGGTGCCGTCGGCGCAGCGCTGGCCGGTTTTGATATCGTGCTCGTCGACACCAGCGGGCGCGAATTGCGCGGGCGCGACATCGGTTTCTTGCCAACGGTCGAGGGCGGCATTGTCCAAGGAGGCCGCCTATTCGCGCGCGACGAGGAGGGCATTCTGCTCCAATACGACCTGGGCAGTCTAGACTTTGAAGACGTCCAGTCGGACGACTTGCGCCGGGTCGCCGTCGAGCTCTCGGTGGCCAACGACTATCGCATTGAAATGGCATCCGACCTGCAGACTGACGGTCAGCGGCGCAATGCCGAAATCGTCTTTCTGCCCGCCGAGCGCTCGGGCGGCAACGTGCAGGACAACAGCAATACGCGCGTCGTGCGCCTCGACTACGGACTGCCCACGGCCAGCGAGCTGATTGGCGTCGACTGGAACCTAGTCGACTGGGGTGGCCTTTCTCTGCAGGGCGAGTTTGTTCTCAACCGGCGTTTTTTTCGCTATCCGAATCCGGCTATTTCCAATCACTATGAGCGCACGGACCTCGCGTCGGCGTCCTATCTCGACGCCCAGTATCGGCGCGGCGCATGGACGCTGTTTGCCGAGCTATTCTCCATTGAGGACGACTACAGCACCAACTATTGGATCAGCGACCAGAGCGGCCGCATCAGCTATAAGAATCCGATTCCCCAGCTCTACGAGTTTGTCGATGACGACGACGATCTTAACGGGTTGACCGAATGGCAGCGACCGTTCTTCGTCAATTGGGGCAGCGATGCGGCGCAGCGCGCAGGCACAATCCAGTCCGACCGGCGCGAGATCGCCTGGCCGGGCCTGGATGAAAACGGCGACTTCCTCAACGATTACAACCAGAATGGCAACTTATTGCCCGACTACGAAGAGCCTTTTCTGCGCTATCGCTCCGATCGGCCGGAGTTTCTCTTTGGCCTAGACATGAACCACAACGGCACGATCGACCGCTTTGAGAACGACATCTTGCCGGACTACCCGTATAAGAAAGATCACAGCGGTTATAACGCCTTTGTGCAGGTGGATATCATTCCGGGTTTGAAGTGGGTGTGGGGTCGTCAGGATATGCGTCTTCTATCCGGCGATGGCCACACGCGCGCCCATTACTACATGGCGATGCTGGCTCGCGCGCTCGGGCGCGGAGGGCGCGTGCGCCTGGCCGCACACGGAGCGCGCGTCGAGGACGATATCGCAGACGATCTGCGCCAGTGGGTGCAGCCGCTCGACGCCCCGGGCCGCATGGTCGATGTGCGCGATTTCCTGCCCGGGCTCGACGCGTGGAAAAACGCGCTCTACGCCGATGTAGACCAGCGCTTAGGTCCGGGCGTGCGGCTCTTTCACCGCATAAAGTGGGACTGGGCCCAGCAGCGCGAAACGGCCGAAGCGACGCGCCAGCGCGAAGGGCGCAAGACCAGCTTTTTCGTCGGCGTGATCAATAAGGCAGAGTGGAGCATACCCATTGGCTTGGGCGTGCTGGAGCCGCGCTGGAAGAGCGAGTACCGGCGCGAACGGCCCTTCAGCCGCCGCCTGCCGGCCTCGGAAAGCGTCGAACAGCTGGCCATTCTCATGTGGACGCAGCCGCTGCTGGCCGAGAGCGTCGGCGTCAGCTACTTCCCCAAATACGGTCGTCAGCTCTTTAGCACCGAGCTGCAGGTGGGTATTGAAGCGGGCCGCCTGTGGCTGCTCGAGGGCATGCGCCCAGGGGCCGAACGCGACGCTACGTCGTGGACCGGCGTAGTGCAGCTGCGCAACCAAACGGCCTATCAGGGTTACCAAATCGTTACGCGCACTGGCGCGCAGCTTCAGCGGCGCAATCTCAAAGGGGCTCAGCGCCAGGACGCGAGCACGGTCTTTATGACGGTGACGGCGGGGTTAAACCAATGAGGCGCGCGTGGCGGATGGCGTGGCTGGTGCTGCTGGTCTGCGCCGTCGATGCGGTAGCGCAGCCGGCGCAGACCTTTGTGCTGGGCGGCCCGACGCGCCCGTGGCGCGGTGGTGGTTTGGGCACCGATCCGGTCTTTGTGCTCAACGCGTTTAGCGGCGAGGTCGAACTGACCAACTCGCCCGATGGCAGCATCGACTACGACTACAGTCCGGGCTGGATCGCGCCGCTGCGCTTTGACGAGGGCGAGAATATCGCCGCGCGCGTGTTGGTCAGCGGCAAGGTCACTGCGCCGACGTCGGGCCGCATACCGCCGTCTCAGCTCGAAGGTGTGGTAAACGGCGACCACGAACTCGCCTTTGAGCGCAAGCCGACGCTCTTTGAGCCGCGCGTGACGACGCGCGGCATCTGGCTGATTCTAGACTTTGGTTCGCCCGTTGGCGTGTCGCGCGTGCGCTTCTATCCGCGCAATACGGTCGTTGAGACGCCGTCAGCACCCTTTCACAATGACTTTTTGCGCGGCTATGAGGTGTGGATCAACGAGGAGCTCGACAGCTTTACCACGCCCGACGTATTGGTGGCACGCAACGCGGAGAACGAAGAGCCAATCGTCGATATTGCAGTGCCGTCGCAGTACGCGCGCTACGTCAAAATCAAGTCGTTGGTCGATCAGCCCTTTGAAATTGACGAAGTCGAGGTCTACGGCACGGGTTTTCTGCGTCGCGGCACATACTACACCGATATAATCGACATGGGCGACCGCGCGGCCATTGGTGCGGTAGACTGGGTCGAGGATGCGCTTGGCACGCCCGAGTTTTCCTCGCTTTCCGTGCGCGTGCGCACCGGCCTAGACGATACGCCGCTGGTCTTTCGCGAGTTTATTCCAGGCGTCTTGCCGGGTGAGGGGACCTATGTCGAGGTAACGCGCCAGCAGTACGCCGAACTAGTGCCCACGTCGCGCGGCGGCATTATCGAGGATACGGATCATTGGAGTCCGTGGTTTGCCGCCAGCAACGGCGATTTAATCGCCGCGCCCAATCCGCGCCGCTACGTGCAGTTTCAGTTTGAGTTTAACGGCGACCTCTTTGCCGCGCGCCGCGTCGACGAGATGTCCTTTGCCTATATCCAGCCGCCGATTGCCGGCCGTCTGGTCGCCGAGGTCTTTCCGCGCCTGGCCGAAGCGGAGAAAGCGGCCACCTTTCGCTACGCCGTGCGCCTGTTTCAGGTCGGCGGCGCCGTGCGCGGCTTCGATCGCATAGAAGTTGATACCGGCGTTGCAGCATCGGCTGTGCGCGAGGTTAAACTCAACGGCGAGCCATATGATTTCAATGTCGACTTTATCGAGAGCGACGGCTTCGGCATCAGCTTTGCCCAGGTGCGCGACGAGGGCGCGCTGCTCGAGCTGACCTTCGATCTGCCGATCTTTCGCTTTGGCACGACCTTTTCCGGTCGCGCCTACACCAGCCGCGCACCCGAGGTGCCGCAGGCCTTTACGCCGGGCGATGCGGTGCAGTTTGAGCCGGCTGATATCGCCGAGCTGTCGGGCCTGTCGGTGGCTATTCCCAAGCCCCAGATCGGCAAGCTGGTCGGCGACATCGCCATAGACACGTCCATTTTCACCCCCAACGGCGATGGGGTCAACGACGCCTGGAGCGTCTTTTTTAACGTGCTGCAGCTAACGCGCCCAGCGCCTGTGCAATTGGAAATCTACGATGTGGCAGGACGCCGGCTCGGTGCGCTGCTCGACGAAGAGCGCGGCATTGGTCCGGTGCAGCTGGCGTGGGACGGCACGCTGGACGGCGTGCGCCTGCTGCCGGGCACCTACGTCTGGGTGCTGCGGGTGCGGGCCAACGCATTTGAAGAGCGGCATATGGGCACGCTGGGCATTGCCTACTGATGCGGAGAGCAATGGGGCAGAAACGAACAGGAGATGGCTATGAGCAATAGCACACTGCGATGGGGTATTATCAGCACGGCGGGTATTTCCGATTGGGGATTTATACCGGCATTTAGGATGGCCAAGGGCGGAGAACTGGTTGCCGTGAGCAGCCGCGACCGCAGCAAGGGACAGGCTTTTGCCGAGAAGCACGGCATACCGCAGGTATTCGACAGCTACGAGGCCATGCTGGACAGCGATGCCATCGACGCCGTCTACAATCCGTTGCCCAATTCGATGCACGCCGAGTGGACCATCGCGGCGGCTCGGCGCGGCAAGCACGTATTTTGTGAGAAACCGCTGGCGGCCAACGCGGACGAAGTCGAACAGATGGTGCAGGCCTGCCGGGACAGCGGCGTGCTGCTTTTCGAGGCCTTTGTCTTTCGCTGCCATCCACAGACGCTCAAGCTGCGCGCCTTGCTCGACGACGGCATCATCGGCCAAGTCGTGCAGGTACAGGCGCATTTTAGCTTCTCGCTGGAGCGTCCGACGGACAATATTCGCATGAACAAGGCGCTGGCCGGCGGTAGCCTTATGGATGTCGGCTGCTATCCGATCACCTTTGCGCGCTACGTCTTCGGCTGCGAACCCGTAGCCGTGCAGGCGCAGTGCTGCATTGATCCAGATTACGGCGTCGATACGCATACTAGCACGGTGCTGGACTTTGGCTCTGGTCGCCAAGCCGCTCTGGTATCTGGCTTTGACGCACCCGTTGGTCAGGGTGCCCATCTCTTTGGCACCGAGGGCCATATCGTCGTGCCCGTGCCCTGCCACCCAGCTGAGGAAAGCCACTTCACGGTGCACAAGGGCGAGGAAGAGGAAACGTTTTCCTTTGCGACGGGCACGCGCCCTTTCACGCCAGCCATCGAACACTTCAACGACTGTGCGCTCAACGGCACGCCGCTGATGGCCGAAGCCGGCAGCGGCGCCGGCACGCTGCGCATTATCGCGGCGGCGCTGGAGTCGTCGCGCAGGGGGCAGCGCGTGGCGCTGCAATAGGACGATTTTGCACAAGAGACCATATACGTTAAGCGCGCTGATAGCGGCGCTCGTCCTACTGGTGGTAGGTGCGCCGCTGTGGGCGCAGGACTACGGTGCGCGCCTGGGCAATGTTAAACGCGGCGGCAAGGTGTCGTGGGAACCGACGGGACCGGGTGTGTTATTTGACGCACTGGATCCCAGCGTGCGCAAGTGGTACGTGCCGCAAGAGCTCTACAACGAGTTCAACTGGCGGCAGTGGGAATATTCCAACTACGCGCGCGAGAACTACCAGCGCTATGTGTCGACGTCGCTGGAGGGCAACTATATCTACGACGCGTACGGCAATTTGCTGACGCGCGGATGGCTAGTATTCGACTGGCGCCAGCAAAATCCGCAGCCCTTTGGGTCACTGCTGACCAAGGACGGGCGCTTTGGCGGTTGGTTTTCCAACCTGCTGATTGCCTCCGATCACAAGGGGCAGTTCCACTACGCTATCACCATCGGCAACGAGCTGCGCACGACGCTGACGCCGATGACCTTTTCCAAGCCGCGCTTTGACGGCATTCAGTGGGACTTCCAGTCGGATAAATACGCCGCGACGATGCTGCTGTCGCGCATCAGCAATACCGGCGGCTCCGAAACCTCGAATAATACCAGTCTACTCGGCGGGCGGGTGGAGATGCAGGTGGGCGACTTTGTCAAAGTGGGCGGCACCTTTGTCAATGCGCATCACGCGCAAACGCAGACCGAAGTATTCAACGGCAACATTCTCAAGGGCAACCTGACGGGCGAGCAAAACCTCGCCCAGGTAACGCTGATCGAGGTACTGATTGGCGACGACTCGCCGGAAGACGGCGAGGCCGGCGGTGCGCTCTTTGCGCACGA
Source organism: Gemmatimonadota bacterium (assembly GCA_038128265.1). Lineage (GTDB taxonomy): Bacteria > Latescibacterota > UBA2968 > UBA8231 > UBA8231. Next base: position 21,827 of record JAYPJE010000040.1, on the reverse strand, counting down.
CATCGTGATATGGGATACGCAGGGCCGGCAGACGCGCGGCTCGGAGATTGGCTTTCGGCCGCTTGTAGAAGGCGGCTTTCAGCGCCGCGGCTACCTATCGGCCGACGGCAGCGAGACCATCGCGCTGCGCTACGACCTGCAGGATCGCTCCTATACGGGCCCCGATCCGGGCGAGATAAAGCGCGTGCAGATCGAATTGGTGTTGGCCAACGACTACCGGATCGAGATGGCTTCCGATCGCCAGAACAACTTTCAGGGCAACGTCGTTTTCGTTCCCGTCGCGCGTGCACCGGGCAACGTCAAAGATTCTTCTAACCAGCGCGTGCTCGCCATCGACTACGGTCTGCCGACGGCCAACCAGATTGCCGGCTTTACCGTCGAGATGACCGACCTCGAAGGGCTAGATGCCTATTTTGAGATCAACGTCAACAACCAGTATCGGCAGTATCCCAACCCCGCGCTGCAAAAGCACCACGTCGGCGGCGACGAAGCGCTGGCCTGGATGTTCAACGCCTCCAAGCAGAGCTATCCCTACTTTGGCTTTTTTGAGGCGTTTCGCACGGGACCGAACTATCGCACTGGGCTGCACGTGGTTGACCAGAACGGCATTGTTGACTACGGCTCCGACTTTCGCTACTTCGAGTTTGTCGACGACAACGACGACCAGGATCGCTTTCCCGACTGGGAGCGCAGCGGCTTTACCTCCGGCGACGTCGAAGTCTTTCCCGGCTGGGACGAGAACAACGACTTTATCTCCGACTTCAACCAGAACGACAGTCCGGCTAGCCCCAACCGAGTGCCCGACTACGACGAGCCCTTTCTGCGCTTTCACACCGATCGTCCGGAGTTTCTATACGGCATCGACATGAACCACAACGGCACGGTCGATCGCTTTGAAAACGACGAGGAAGCCGACTATCCCTACCGCCGCGACCGCCGCGGTTACAATATCTACGGCGGTGTTTTCCTGCTGCCCGATGTGCGCCTGACGCTGGGCCGTCAGCGCCTGCGCCAACTAGCCGACGACGGACAGAGTCAGGCCGACTACGCCATCGTGACGGCCGACCACGCGTTTCGCTGGGCGCGCGTGCGCTTTTTTCAAGACCTGCGTCAGGTAGAGGATGACATAGAAGACGACCTGCTGCAGTGGGTGCAACTGCCCAATTCGCGCGGTGAACTGCTGCCTCAGCGCGATGCACTGCCGGCGCGCAATACCGTTATCAATACGACGTGGCTCGGGCTGGACCTGACGCGCTTTTCGGCGTTTAAACTGAAGAATGTCTTTAAGTGGCAGTGGTATCACCAGCGCGACGACGCCATCGAATTGGAGCTGCGCAACCAGCGTGAAGAGGGCTATTTCTTTGGTCTGATAAATAAGGCCGAATACCGCGTGCAGCTGGGCCGCCTGACGCTGATCCCGGCTTGGAAGAGCGAGTTCCGCCGCGAGTCGCCCATTGATCGCCGCGCGCCGCGCCGCCGCGAACTCAGCGAGATTTTTATCCTCATGTCGCGCCTGCCGGTCTTTCTCAGCTCCTACGTCGAGGGGGGCGTCGAGCACCATCGCTTCAGCCAGCTGCGCAACCCGACGCCGCCGGGCTACGAGGATTCATTTTACGAGACGACAATCGTCGCGCAGTTGACCAATATATCCGACTATCAGGGCTATCGTCTGACGACGGTGCTCGGTTTCGATATGACGCGGCGCCATTTTGAGGTCGAGGGCACGCGCACGCGCACGCGCGGATTCCTCACCGTCTACGCTGGAGTAGAGCGCTAATGGCTGCGCGCGCCCCGTGGGCATTGCTGTGCCTCGCGCTGTGTGCCTGCGCGCAGGAGCGCGTACCGGTCGCTCAGGATCAGGTGGTAGAGGATGCTGTGTACGAGCATACGCACTTTGCCGATGCCGGTCTGGAGCGCGCCGTGCGCCGTGCGCTCCAACAGCCCGGTGGTGTGCTGCAGGACGAAGACCTGGCGTCGCTGGGCGCGCTGCACGCGGCCGGTGAGGGCGTGGTCTCACTGCAGGGCGTCGAGGCGTTGGCGGGACTACAAGGGCTCTTTCTATCCGACAACGAAATTGTCGACGTCGCGCCGCTGTCAGCGCTGCGGCGCCTTCAGGTGCTCGACCTTTCGCACAACGCAGTCCGCGATGTTGCGCCGCTTTCGGGGCTGCGCCAGCTCACGCACCTCAACCTCGATGACAACGAGATCGTCGATATCGCACCGCTGCGCTCGCTGCTGCTGCTGGAGGTGCTCAATATCGATAACAACGCCGTGGTTGACATCGGCGCTTTGGCATCGTTACGGCGCCTGCAAAGCGTCGAACTGTCGGGCAATCCCCTGCCCAGCGAAGACGTGCTGGCTCTGCGCGCACGCGCCCTGCAGGTGAGTTTTTACGAGCCGTCTATCGTCTTTGAGGACCCGCGTCTGGAAGATGCGGTGCGCCGCGCTGTCGACAAGCCGACGGCCGACCTTACGCTGAGCGATTTGCGCTCTATTACGCTGCTCAACGTGCCGGGGCGCACGAACTCTCTGGCCGGCTTGGAGCAGCTGGAAAACCTCGAGCGGCTGAGCATTCGCGGCACGACGTCGTCGGCCGGCGAGGGCATCACTTCCATTCTGCCGCTGGCCGAGCTCAAGAAGCTGACGAGTCTGGAAATTAACAATACGGCGGTGCGCGATATTTCGGCGCTGTCCGGCCTAACCGGCCTGCGCGATCTAGCGCTAGTCAACAACCGCATCGTCGACGTCACGCCGCTGCAAAACATGCTGCTGCTGGAAACGCTGCGCCTGTTTAGCAACGAGGTCAACGATATTTCCGGCCTGCGTCGCCTGACGCGCCTGACGACGCTGACGCTGAACAACAACCAGGTCGTCGATATTTCGGCGCTGGCCGGCCTGCGCCGGTTGCGCCTGCTCGACATGGCCGATAACCAAATCGTGGATCTATCGCCGCTGGCGCGGCTGACCAGTCTGGAGACGTTGGATATTTCTCGCAACCAGATAGAAGACGTCTCGCCGCTGTCGGGCCTGGTCAGCCTGACCGGACTCGAACTGTCGCGCAACAGCGTGCGCGATATATCTGCCTTTTCCAGCCTAACCGCGCTGGAGTTACTCTTTATCGACTTCAATCAGGTTGAAGATCTGTCGCCGCTGCGCGGCTTAAATAGACTGATCCGCCTGCGCGCCAGCGACAATCAGATACGGCGCATCGAGGTGCTGCTCGAGCTGCAGGCCCTCGTCACGGCCGACCTGCGCGACAACCCGCTCGACGAAGATGGCTTGGAAGCGCTGCTGCAGGCGCTGGAAGAGGCCAAAGTGCGGGTGGCGCTGTGAGCGGGCGTCTACTCCTGTGGCTGGGTGCGATACTGTGCAGCATACCCGCGTGGAGCGAGGCGCAGCTGCGCCTCGTCGTCGGCCGCGGCGGCGTGCCGTGGGACGCCGTGATGGACTCCAGTGCCTTTGTGCAGGTCAACGCCGACTCGGTGTGGACGTGGTCGGCTCCGCTGGACCAGAACATCGCCCCCCTGGCCGTTGCGCGCGGCGGTGGCGCCTATCTGGGTGGTATACGGCCGCTGCAGACGGCCCCCGGCGAATTTACCGATACGTTTACCATACTCAACTCGAACGCGGCTCAAGCGTTGGTCGACGGCAACGTAGCCACCGCCTTTAATCCAGACGAGGACGGCGTCGAGCGCGAGGTGGAAGTCTTTGTCGACCTAGGCGGTGTGTTCGGCATCAACCGGGTGCGCGTGTTTCCGCGCTTAGATAGTGATCACGTCGACTCGTTCCCGCAGTCCTTTGAGCTGGGCCTAGGGCAGCGACTGACGCCGCTGAGCTTTTTGCGCGTCGTCATCGACCAGGATTTTTCGCAGCTGATACGCTACTCGCGCACGCGGCCCAACGATCGCGCCATCATCGATTGGCCCGGCACGCGCCAGGTGACGGGCACGCGTCAGGCGCGCTATCTGCGCTTTGCGCCGCTCAATGGCCTGCCCTGGGAAATCGCCGAAATTGAGGTCTATGCCGACGGCACTGTGCCGACCGGCGAGTTTGTATCGCAGCCGCTGTTAGCCAGCAGCGGCACGCCGGTTTGGGGCTTGGTTCGCCACGAGGGCGCGGTCGGACTGCAAGAGCTACCGGTGGTGCTGCAGACGCGCACCGGTCCCGATGAGGAACCGCTGCACTACTACGTGCAGTCGGGCGAGCGCCTGCGGCGCGAGTCGCGCGATGTATGGGAGGGGATCGACGGCATCGACGGCATTCTCGGCGCTCTCGAACAGGGGCCCGTGCTGCCCAATCCCGAGTGGAGCAGCTGGGAAACGGTAGACGGCGACCGGATCCGCTCGCCTAGTCCCAATCGCTATATCCAATTTCGCGTGCGCCTATTGGAGCCCGGCGCCAAGCTGGAACGCCTGGTCTTCGAGTACTCGACGCGCCCCCTAGCCGACGAGCTGCGCGCCGAAATCAGTCCGCTACAGGTCGATGCCGGTGCGGAAACCCCCTTTGTGCTGTCGATGCAAATGCGGCGCAGCGAAGATGGATCGACCGGCTTTCGCTTTCTCAGCGTGGAGACCCCGGCCGAGGTTTTTGCCGTCGACAGCGTGCGCGTCGACGATCAGTCGGTGGTTTTTACCGCTGATACGGGGCGCGACGGCGGTTTCGATGTCAACCTGTGGCAGCGCGTCGTCCGCGATGGCAGCTTTGTGCAGCTCTTTTTTCGCGCTGCCGTCTTTGTCGACGGCACGCCGTTTCAGGTGCGCGTGCTCGACCGGCGCAAGAGCGTCGACAGCGCGCAGATTGACACGGTGTACCAATTTGCCCGCGAGGGGGACGTCGATCCGCTCAGCCTCGGCGGCAGCCTAGCGGTGCGCCTGCGCGAAGCGGATGCGCCGCTGGTCCGCTCAATCGCCGGCACCTCGCCGCTGCTAACGCCCAACGACGACGGCATTAACGACTATCTGCTCATTGCCTACGACGTGCTCAAGTTAACGCGTCCGGCACCGGTGGCCTTTGAGATCTTCAGCCTCGACGGGGGGTTGGTGCGCCGAGGTCAAACAGTGGAAGAACTGAGCGGCCGGCACGCCAGGGTGTGGGACGGCCGCGATGCGTGGGGGCGTCGCGTGCCGCCCGGCACATACCTATACCGGATCGAGGTCGACGCTGGCGTGGGCAAGCGGGCTCGCGCCGGCGCGGTTTCCGTCGTTTATTAACGCGCCTATTTATCTTCGCCTATCCGAGCCACTTATTGGGGGGGTGTACGTGTTTGACAGAGAGGTAGTTCTTCCGCAGTACGGAACGCGTTCGTTTGCCGATCTACCACAAACTGTGCGCCATGCGCTAACCGGGCGGGGCGGGCCCGGCTTGTCGAGCGAAATACTGGGCCCGCTCAACCGGCGCTGGAAGAAAGTCGCGCTGTTTTTTATTGACGCCTTTGGCTGGCGCTTTTGCCAGCCTCGCCTGCACAGCAGTCCCTTTTTGCGTCGCTTTGTCGAGGGCGGTGTGGCCGAAAAAATCACCGCGCAATTTCCCTCTACTACGGCCGCCCACGTGACCTGTATGCACACGGGCATGCCGCCCATCGAGAGCGGCGTCTACGAGTGGCAGTACTACGAGCCGCTAGTAGACCAAATCGTCGTGCCGCTGCTGTTCTCGCCGGTGGGGACCAAGACGCGCAACGCCCTAGTCGACGTCGAGCCCGAAGAGATCCTGCCAACCCAGACAATCTACCGCGACCTCGAAGAAATGGGCATCCGCTCGTGCGCCTTCCAGCCGGCCCTGCACCTAATATCGCCCTATGCGCGGCTGACCTACGACGGCGCCGACGTCGTTCCCTACCGCACGCTGGCCGAAGGACTGACCTCGCTCAAGGTGCGGCTGCACGCCGAGACAGACCCGTCCTACTTCTTCTTCTACTTTGACGGCATCGACCAGGTGGGCCACGTGCAGGGGCCCGACTCGGAGCATATGGGCGCCGAAGTCGATGCCTTTCTAGCAACGGCCGAGGGAGTGCTCGGCGAGGGGGCCGACGGCGATACGCTGCTGATCGTAGTGGCCGATCACGGCATGGCTGCGATCGACCCGCGCACGACGATCTACCTCAATATCGAACCGGAGTTTGACGGCGTAGAGCGCTTTCTGCGCCGCAGCGGCAGCGGTCAGCTGTTGGTGCCAGCCGGTTCGTGCCGCGATATGTTTCTCTACATCAAGGAAGGGTTGTTAGACGAGGCGCAGGCCTTTCTAGAGATGCGCCTGAGCGGCCGGGCCTCCGTGCTGCGCTGTGCCGACTTGGTGGCGAGCGGCCTATTTGGCCCGGGTGCGCCAAGCGAGGCCTTCAGTGCCCATATGGGCGACTTAGTCATTCTGCCGCACGAGGGGCATTCGGTCTGGTGGTACGAGCGCGGCAAGTTTGAGCAAAACCACTACGGTGCCCACGGTGGCTTGACCGCGGCCGAGATGGAAATTCCCTTTTTAGCGCGGCCCTACTGAACCGAGAAGAAGCCCCTGCGGCTCACTGCGGCGTACGCTCCAGCGCGTCGTCGCTTTCTGACCCCGTGCTCTGCATTCCGTTTTCGTCTCCCTCCGGGAGCGTTGGAACCATTCAGGTCGGGACCCCCAAGTAGGGTAGTAGATAGCGCTGTAAAACGTAGTAGGCGCCAAAAAACAGCGCGACGGCAAGTAGATCTGCCAAGTGAATGCTCCTATCCTTCCACTCCGACCTTACGCAGAATATCGTCCATTAGACACCACTGGGTCAGCGAGGACTGAAAGAGGTTGAGGCCGACAAAGGCGGTAAAGAGGTAAAAATAGGGCGTGACGAAGTGTCCCAAGGCCAGGCTGGCCATCACGAAGGTGCCAGCAATAAGGCGAATCCAGCGCGCGCGATTCATGGTGCGTTCTCCACGGGTAAAAGTGTGTGCATCACGCCCATTTTAGCAAGATATATGCCCGCGCTCTAATTCTCTATGAAAAAATCATAAAGCAAATAAAAACAATAATTTATTTGTTTATTGGAGTAGGGTCCAAGCACTGCTTGATGCGGCATCTATGCAGGTTTATTGCAACATGAAGTTGCAGTGTTGCACGACGCCGTTGCCGCTACAGCAGGGACGGTAGCGGTTTGTTTGGCGCCGAGCCGTCCAGTTGGACAAGCGGCGCACGGCGCTCGACGGCTACGCCGGTGGGTCCGTCCGGCGCCGGCGTGGTCTCATTGAAGTCGTGGCGCACGCCGACGAGGTTGGCCAGCGCCAGAAGAAAACCAACTATGACGATCCACTTGAGGCCACTGCCGTGCCGGCGATGGATGCCGCGCACATACAGGTAGTAGGCGAAGACGGCCCAGGACGGAATGGCCATCCACACCTTGGTGTCGCGGCCCTGCAGGTATTCGCCGGGCGCGCCAAAGAGCCAGATGATGCCCATGCCGAGGCCAAGCGTGAAGATCGAGAAGCCAATGCCGGCAAAGCGGAACGTTGCCGTTGCGGCAGTGTCGAGCGCGGGCAGGTAGTGATTTAGGCGGCCGCTCTTGAGCGCGCGCTGCTGCAGCAGATAGGTAACGGCCGTGCAGAAGGCCAGCGCGAAGCCTACGTAGCCCAGCAGCGTGAGGACGACGTGCACGCCGAGCCAGGGATACTGCACGAGGACGTATTGGCTGCCGGCTAGCTGCACTGGCATGAGGATGGGATAGAGCAGCGCGAGAAAGGCCAAGGGCGAAGCCAATAGGCTCAAATAGCGAATACGGGTGTAGTGCTCGGCCAGCAGCGCCGCGCCGAGCAGCGCAATGATGAGCCAGGACAGGACGACGAGCATGCTGGAAAACGGCGACTGGCCCGAGAGCGTAGCGTGCAGGCCCATGCCCAGCGCGTGCACGGAAACGCCGACGAGCAGGGCGCGTCGACCGCGGAGCTCCCAGCCCGTTTTGCGCAGCAGGAAGGACCCCTGAAACAGCAGGGTAGCGGCTAGGTATAGCATTAGGGAAATGCCGAGGGTGATGGCGCATGCGGTGGTCATGACGCCTCTTGCTCGGCGTTGCTGTCGCCCTGGTCATCGAGGTCAAAGAGACGACGCACGGTATCAAAGCGCACATAGCCATCATCGTCGTTGGCAAATTGGCGCACCTGGACCAGCGGTTGGTGCAGCAATTTGTTGGCGTAGCCGCGCAGAATGCCTTCGACCAGCTTGCGATCCTCCTCCGACAGGCGATCGAGCTTGGCGCTCCAGCGCTGCAGCTCGACGTGCTGCAGCTGGGCCGCGTGCCGGCGCAGATCGCGAATCAGCGGACCGGCGCTCAGCGCGTTGAACCAGTGCAGGAAGTCGCGCAACTCGTCTTCAATGATGAGTTGTACTTTGTCGATTTCGCGCTCGCGCTCCGTTTTGTTACTGGCCACGACCTGCTGTAAATCGTCGATGTCAAAGAGGAATGCGTTGTCGATTTCGCGCACGGCTGGATCGATGTCGCGCGGCACGGCAATGTCGATAAGAAATATGGGGCGACCGCGGCGGCGATCCATGGCCTCGCGCAGCATGTCCGGTGTCACGACAAAGTCGGGCGCTGAAGTCGATGAAATAACGATATCGGTTTCGGCGAGGTGGTCGATTAGGTGGGTAAAATCCACCGCCTGACCGCCAAAGCGCTGCGCCAGCTCTTCGGCGCGAGCGAATGTGCGGTTGGCCACGCGTAGCGAAGCCACCTCGGCGTCGATCAGGTACTGGGCCGTTAGTTCGCCCATTTCGCCGGCGCCTAGCAGCAGGGCGTGGCAGCTCTCGAGATGGTCGAAGACCTGTCCAGCCAATTCGACAGCCGCCGTGCTGATCGACAGGTGTCCGCGGCCGATATCCGTTTCGCTGCGCGCGCGTTTTCCGGTGCGCAGCGAGCGCTGGAACAGTTCGTTGAGCAGCAAGCGCGCCGAGCCGTTGCGCTGCGCCGTATCGAGCGCGGTGCGCACCTGTTTGAGAATTTGCGACTCGCCCAGTACGAGCGAATCGATGCCGCAGGCCACGCGGAATAGGTGCGTGGCGGCGTCTTCGTCGCTGAGCGTGTAGAAGTGCGACTGCAGCTGCTGCACGTCTACCGCGCGCGTGTCGGCTAGGAAGCGCTGCGCTCCCTCCAGTCCGCTGTCGCTGTCGACGGCGACGTAGAGTTCTGAGCGATTGCAGGTGGAGAGAATAGCCGCTTCGCTCAGGCCGTATTCCTCCAGCAGGCGCGTCAGTGCTTGCGGCTGGTCGTTTTCTGGAAAGGCCAGTCGCTCGCGCACTTCTACGGGTGCGGTATGATGGTTGAGACCGAGCGTGAGAATGCGCATGGACGCGGCGTTGGAATAGGTGAAAAGGACAGGACAAAAGTACTAAAAACGCGGCCGATGACAACGTCTCGATAGTGCATCAGCCGCCTATTTGTGCCCGGCAGAAGATTTTATCGGGTAGTAAGGCTGTGAACCAATACATATTTTACGGCAGCGCAGCCCCTTGCGCGATATCAGTAGTGAGATTACTACACTCATGACGAACGATTGGAGTGGCAGACAGCAGATCGGCAGCGGGAATGTAAATGGCCGATGCACTGTCTAAATGTATATGGAGGAGCCGCGAGCCACCGATACGGAGCGAATCGCTCGTGCCAAAGCAGGCGATGAGAGGGCGTTTCGCGAATTGGTGGAGCGGTATGAAAGTCGAGTGGCTGCGACAGTCGTGGGGATGTTGGGTGCCGGTGTCGAAGCGGAAGACGTCGGTCAGGAAGTGTTTATTCGATTTTACGAAGCGCTCGATTCGTTTCGCGGCGATTCGGCGGTCGGCACCTATCTGACGCGCATCGCGATCAATCTGTCGCTCAATGCCATCGAGCGCCGCAAGCGCATGCGCTTGCGCTTTTGGAGCCGCGACGAAGAGCCCAATGCCCCGGAAGAGGTCGGCGTAGATGGTCGCGAAGAACGCGCTGGCCAGGAGCGCCGCCAAGAGGTGCATGCGGCGCTGCAGCAGCTCAGCCCGGAATTTCGCGCCGTGGTGGTCCTGCGCATGTTAGAGGGCTACTCCACTAAGGAAACAGCAGCCATGCTAGACTTGGCGGAGGGCACGGTGTTATCGCGCCTTTCGCGCGGCATGAAAAAACTACAGGAAATCCTCAAGAGCGAGGTTGATGAAGTATGAACGGTGACGATCGCACGACGATGATGCGCGCACTGGCGGGTGAACTGAGCGAGGCGGAGGCCGGCGCATTTGCCCAGCGCCTAAAAGAAGACGCCGCGCTGCTCGCCGAATGGCGCGACCTCGAGCGCGTGCAGGGGCTTCTGCAGGCGGAGCGCACGCAGTCTTTCCAGCCCTTTTTCGCCGCGCGTGTAGTTCAGCGCGTGCGCGCCAAACAGAGCGAGAGCTTGATCGATGGCCTGCTATGGCTGTTTCGACCCCTCGCGCCAGCGGCGGCGCTGGTTGCTCTACTTATCGCGTTCAACAACTGGAGCGACTACGCGCCCGCTGACGGAGCAGGCTCTGTGTTAGAGGCCGTTTTTGCCGTAGACCCCATCTCGTTGGATGCGGCCTACGCGATGGAGGAATAGCGTGGCACTCGGTGCAAAGGGAAAAGGGGCGCTCATTCTGCTGTGCACGCTGCTGTTGGGCATTGTCTTGGGCAGCCTGGGCATGGGGTGGTACACGCGCGAGCGACTGCGCCATATTCCCAACGCACGTTTTTTTGTGCGGAATACAGAGCGTCTCATCGAACCGCGTGACGAAGCCCAGCGCGAGCGCGTGCGTTCCATCATAGAAGGAGCGATGCCTCGCCTTAGATCCTTGGAAGCCGAGCGCCGCGATGCGATGGAATCTATCGTTGATTCGGTGTATGCCGAACTCAAGCCCCACGTCGACGCCGAGCAGTGGGCGCGTATAGAAGATCGCGATCGGCGCTTTCGAGAAATGATGGGTCGCTGGGGCGATCGACGGCCGCCGCGCGGTATGCGCGATGGCCGGGGTGATCGACGGCCGCCGCGCGGTGATCAATAGCGCGGTGAGTGCGCTAAAGCGAATGGAAAAAAACGGCACGCATAAGCGCGCCGTTTTTTTTATTTGTCGGGAATGAATATCCGCGTTGTCCGTGTCTAATGGGTGAATGAGCAAGAACACGGCCGGTTCTAGGACAACAACACATACGAGAGGTATGATACAGTGAAGAAGAAGTGGATCTACCTGCTGGTTGCAGGATTGAGTGTAGCGGTAATTGCCACGGTTGAAGCCCAGCGCGGTCCGTTCGGGGCGCCGCGCGGTGAGGCGATGATGGATGAACTGGGATTGAGCGATGAGCAGAGGACGCAGGTCAAAGCGCTGCGCGAAGCGCATCGCAAGGAAGTGCAGGCGCTGCGCGCGAGCGGAGAGTGGCCCGATCCGGAAAAGATGGAGCAGCTGTTTACCGCTCATCGGGAACAGATAGGAAAGGTGCTGACCGCCGAGCAGCGCGAGAAGATAGAGCAGCTGCGCGGCCGCGGCTGGGGTCGCGGCGATCGCATGGGTTGGGGCCGTCCGGCGATGCACGGTCGCGGCAAGGGTGGTCCGGCGATGCA
>JAYPJE010000040.1:0-10184 GCA_038128265.1 Gemmatimonadota bacterium | reverse complement strand
GTCCGGCGATGCACGGTCGCGGCAAGGGTGGTCCGGCGATGCATGGTCGCGGCTGGGATCGCGGCGATCGCATGGGTTGGGGCCGTCCGGCAATGCACGGTCGCGGCTGGGGGCAGCGCGGCCCCGCTCAAAGGCCCTTTGCTCAGCTCGACCTGAGCGACGAGCAGAGAGAGCAGGTTCGAACGCTGCGCCAGAAGCAGCGCGAAGAGACACAGGCGCTGGCCAAAAAGCAGCGCGAAGCAATGCAGGCGCTGGCCAAAAAGCACCACGAAGCGGTGGAAAAGGTGCTGACCAAGGAGCAGCGCAGCGAATTAGAAGAGATGAAGGACGAGGCTTTTTACCACCGCGCGGGGCGTCGCGGTCGCTGGTAAACGCCAGCAAAACGCACCAAAACCTCCAATAAAAAATGGCTCCGGGCATGGCACCCGGAGCCGTTTTTTATTGCATTCCATACTGCAATTTGAGACGGCGAATCGTCGGCTGGTCGGCGGCAAAGGGCAGCGGCTGTGGCGCCGGTGCCGGCAGGACGCGCTCGGCAAAGGGCGTGGTCGCCAGCTTTTGGTTGTAGGCTATGACCATCAGCGCCTCCAGGTTGATGACGTCGAGCGCGTTATAGGCCAGCAGCGTGTGCAGGGCCTTTTCATCGCCGCGCTGCCGATACTCGTTCCATAGAATAACGGCAAAGAAGCCGTCGATATCCTCTAGACCGCAGCGGTCGATACCGAGCTGGCGCTCGCAGCCTTTCAGCCCTCCCTTGAGGCCTAGGCTGCCGAGCACGTAGCGCAGGTCGATGTGGGGTTGGTCCAGTGGGGCACCTAAGCAGCGGCGAACAAAGGGTGCATCAAAGCTCTTGCCGTTGTAGCTGACGAGGACTTTGTAACGCGCCACGTCGTTGGGAAACGCATCCATATTAATTCCGTGCACGTAGTGGCGCAGCTGGCGTCCGTCGTAGAGCACAATGGTCGTAATGTAGTCGTCCGGATTGCCCAGCCCCGTAGTCTCGATATCGAAATACGCCGTGTCGCCGCGAAATTCGCCAAACATGCGCCAGTGCTCGCGCGTCGGCAGATTCTCATAAAAGAAATGCGGATTGCGCTCGCTCAGATGGTGCGTCGAGCGCCGCGCGGTGTCGATCAGCGCATCCGCTTTTTGCGGTGTGAGCGGGACTTCTTCTGCCCAGATCACATCGCGCCAGGTGTGCAGGCCCTTTTCCCAGAGCAGGCGTTCATTTTGTGGCCCCAGGCCGGGTGCGTGACAGAATGTGTGCTGTAGCAAGAGTACCCTTTCGCTGTGATTCACCAAAGAAAGGCGCGCACGCCTTGTGCGCAACTGGCATGGGCCGACGTCGTCGTGGGGATCACGCGCTTGGCGTGCGCCGTGCTGCCATTGACAGTTTACGGGTCTAATACTATACATTTGTATAGTATTTAAATATGACCGCATTGGCACATAAAGGTAAATCTATGAACGCCCACTCCCGCTACACCGATGTACGCGCCGTTGGCGGCGCATACATTACACCCTATGCACCTCGTTCGCACGCGCCCATTCCCTTTTTCGCTTGCCGCATTCCGGCGGGCTTTCCCTCGCCGGCCAACGACTACCTCGACGACGGACTCGATCTCAACGATTTGATCATTCGCCATCCAGCGGCCACGTTTTTCGTGCGCGTCGAAGGCGAGTCGATGATCGGTGCCGGTATCCATCCCGGCGATACGCTGGTGGTCGATCGAGCGGAAAGCCCGGCGGATGGATCCGTCGTCGTAGCCGTGCTCGACGGCGAGTTTACCGTCAAGCGCATATGCAAACGGGAGGGCGCCGTTTTCTTGGCGTCCGAGAACGAGCGCATGCCGCCCATTGCGCTCAGCGAAGAGATGGACTTCGAGGTCTGGGGCGTCGTCACCTACGTCATTCACCAGGTCAAATGAGCGGGGTCTTCGCACTGGTAGACTGCAATAATTTCTACGCTTCCTGCGAACGGGTTTTCCAGCCCAAGCTGGGGGCGCGTCCCGTGGTCGTGCTGAGCAACAACGACGGCTGCGTGGTGGCGCGTTCGCCGGAGGCCAAGGCGCTGGGTATTGGCATGGGCGACCCCTACTTCAAGATTCGCCACGCCTTTGAGCGCGGCGGTGGCCTGGCCCTTTCCTCTAACTACGCGCTGTATGGCGACATGTCGCGCCGGGTGATGGACACGCTGCGCACATTTGCCGACGAGGTGGAGGTTTACTCTATCGATGAGGCCTTTTTGCAGCTGCGCGACGGCGCCTGTGGGCTGGTGGCGCTGGGTGATGCGATGCGCCAGACGGTGCGTCAGTGGACCGGTCTGACCGTATCGGTTGGCGTGGGCACGACCAAGACGCTGGCCAAGGTTGCCAACCGCATCGCCAAGCGCGGATCCGGCGTCTGCAGCCTGGTTGGACGCGCCGATATGGCCCGCGTGCTGAGCGACGTGGCGGTGGGTGATGTGTGGGGGATCGGTCCCCGCTATGGGCGCATGCTATCGTCGCATGGCATTGCCAATGCGTGGCAGCTGAGCCAGGTCGACGATGAGTGGGCGCGGCAGCGCATGACGGTTATGGGGTTGCGCACCGTGTTGGAACTGCGCGGGACGCCCTGCTTTGCGCTGGAACAGCAGCCGTCCCCCAAGAAAGCCATCGTGCGGGCGCGGCAGTTCGGGCGGGCGATCGTCGATTTGGAAGAGGTGCTCGAACCGCTCGCCGCCTACACCGCCGCCGCCGCGCGGGCGCTGCGCAAGCAGGGCAGCGTCGCTGGCGCCATGCGCGTGTCGGTCGCCACCAGTCGCCACGACGAATACGCCTATGCCAACTCGATCTTCCGCGCGCTGCCCTGGGCGACGGCCCACACGGGCGAGCTCATTGGCTGGGCCTGCCAGTGCATGCGGCAGCTCTACCGACCCAGCTACGCCTACCGGCGCTGCGGGATTATGTTGACGGAGCTGTCGCCGCGCGACGCACAGCAGGTCAATCTCTTTACGGACGCGCACTACGATGGCGGCAAGGCGGCGCTGATGAGCGCGCTGGATCGAGTGACGGCCGAGTGGGGAAACGACGCGCTAAAGCATGCGCGCGAGGGATTGGACCAAGGCTGGCGCATGCGCCAGCACAATCGCTCGCCGCGCTACACGACGCGCTGGGATGAAGTGCCGGTGGTTGCTGCGTAGGGTATGGAAAGCGCTGCGTAGGCCGCCTGGAAGCAAGCGCACTCTCAGCCGTTGCACTTCACTAATGGGATTGTTTGAGACGGAGTAACGCTGCGGGCTTGGCGTGGTTAGCTGCGCACTACATGTTTACCATTGCTCTGAAACGGTGGGTTGCAACGTGGCATTTTCTTCTATGCATCTGCTTGCATAACAATTACCTTAGGTGCTAATCAGCCCGTTGTAGTACGCGAATGACCGCGCGCAATCCGAAAGTACGAGATCGCCTTATGCCTTCACAGCAAACGTCCGGACGCGTCAGCGTATCGTTTGGCCAAGCGCTAAAGATGATTGGCCCGTACGCCCAATCGAAGGTCGTCGAGCAGATCAAGACCGTATCGCTTATCGTAGCGTACCTCGTCTTGTTCCAGCTCATCGTCCTCAGCATTCCCATCTCCAACGCGCTCGTCGTTGCGCTGGGTATTGGCGTGGTGGTGCTGGGATTGGCCTTTTTTATGGAAGGCCTATTTTTCGGCCTTATGCCGCTGGGCGAGATTTGCGGCATTCGACTGCCGCAAAAGACGGTGCTGCCCGTCATTCTGATCTTCGCTTTCATACTCGGTCTGGGTGCGACCTTTGCCGAGCCGGCTATTGGCGTGCTGAAGTCGGCCGGGTCATCGGTGCGCGCTTGGGACGCTCCGCTGCTCTTCTTACTACTCAACAAGCACTCCGATGCGCTGGTGTGGTCGGTGGGCATTGGCGTGGGTATTGCCGTGCTCTTCGGCATGCTACGCTTTCTCTACGGTTGGTCGCTAAAGCCCTTTGTCTACGCGCTCTACGCCGTCGGTGGTTCGATTTCCATCTGGGCCTACTTCGACCCGAACCTGGTGCACCTGACCGGCCTGGCCTGGGACTGCGGAGCCGTTACGACCGGACCGGTCACCGTGCCGCTGGTCTTGGCGCTGGGCATTGGCATCTCGCGCGTGGCTTCCAGCGGTGGCGGTGCGGCCGGCGGTTTTGGCGTGGTGACCCTGGCATCGGCGTTTCCCATCCTAGCCGTCCTAGGTCTGGGGCTCTACTTTCTGTCGTCCGTGCCCAATCCCTCCTCCGACGTGGAGTTTAGCAGCGCGAAGCAGCGCGCGCAGGCCGTCTCGCTCTTTGGGAGCGAGGAAGAGTTTAAGGGATACGTCATGCGCAACGGCAGCCTGAAGGCGCGCGAGGCTTTTTTCAACGGCGATACCGAGGCACTAAACGCCTATATCGTCGCGCTGTCAAAAGACGCCGCGGCGCAGGAGTCGATCTTTGGCAGCGCCGATGAATTTGCGCGCTGGCTGCTCAGCAGTGGCACCAATGCCCAGCGCCTGGCCGTCTATGGCTCGCAGGAGGCGATCCGCGCAAAGGCCGAAGCGCTCTACGCGAGCAGGGGCGATACGCTCGACGTGGCCGATCTCCTCGAGCGCAACGGACTGGGTGCTATGCAGGCCATTATCCCGCTCAGCCTCTTTCTGCTCCTCGTGCTGGTCGCCGTGCTGCGCGAGCGCATTCGCCGCGCCGACGAGCTCGTGCTGGGCATCTTTTTCGCCGTGGTTGGCATGAGTCTGTTCAGCATCGGTATTGAGCTAGGCCTGTCGAGGCTGGGCAGCGAAATAGGCACGAATCTGCCGACGTCGTTCAAGGCTGTTGAAATGACGCAGCAGCACGAGGTTATTCGCAACTTCGATCCGTCGATCGTCACCAAGTCGATTACCAACGAGGGCGATGTGCAGGAGATCTTTTCGCGCAAGACGGAAGAGGGGTACGATCTGCTGCCCTACCACAGCGAAAACTTTGATGCACGCACGCAGCAGTATTCGTACACGCCGATAAGCGGACCGCTCTTTAAGGGTATTCTCGGCGTGGTCGTGGTTATTCTCTTTGCCTTTATGATGGGGTACAGCGCCACGCTCGCCGAGCCGGCGCTCAACGCGCTGGGTACAACCGTAGAACAGTTAACGGTCGGCACGTTTAAAAAGCAGCTATTGATGCAGGCGGTGGCCATTGGCGTCGGTGTCGGCATCGCTCTGGGCGTGGCCAAGATCATTTACAACTGGCCGCTCATATGGATGCTCGTTCCGCCCTATGCTTTGCTGATGGTGCTGACGGTGATGTCGAGCGAGGACTTTGTCAATATTGGCTGGGACAGCGCTGGCGTGACGACGGGTCCGGTTACGGTGCCGTTGGTGTTGGCCATGGGATTGGGCATCAGTGCGCAGGTGGGCAGTATAGAGGGTTTTGGGATCTTGTCGCTGGCTTCGGTCTGCCCGATTCTATCGGTGCTGATAGTCGGCATGTATGTGACGGCGCGGCGCAAAGCGGAACTGGAAGCCACGGCGGCCTAGGAGAAGGTCATGGAAAAAAAGAGCGCAGCACAGCTAACTTGTACGATCTATAACTCCGTTGCCGACCGCGCGTTGGCCAAGATGCAGGAGATCGGCGTGAAGGAGTACCACTCCCAGCCCAGTCGCGCTACGGTCCTGCGTCGCCGCGAGGGACTGTGGGGTATTGGCGCCGGCTTGGTGTTGGAAGAAGAGCCCGCCACGCGCCTCGTGTTTCACGTGCCGGTAGAAGCGTCGGAAGACGCGCTGCAGGCGGTTATTGCCGCCTGTGGTTTGCAGATTCCAGGTCGCGGCAGCGCGGTGTGCGACTTAGTTGAAATTGCCGTGGAATCCGCCTGGGATACGCCGCAGGTTGCGCCGTTTGGCGGCGCCAATCCGGTGCCGCTGCGCGACGATCTATCGAGCATTGTCTGCACCGTCCAGCAGGACCGCGGCAACCACATTGCGCGCTCGGCGCTCGATCTGGGCGTGCCGATGCCCCAGGTAACCACCGGCGAGGGCACCGGCTTGCGCGACAAGCTCGGCCTGATTCGCGTCACGGTGCCGGCGGCCAAGGAAATCGTCCACGTCACGCTGTCGCATCAGGAGTCGGACGAAATCTTCGCCTCGCTGATAACGGCTGGGCGCATCAACGAAATCGGCTCTGGTTTCATATACGAGTCGCCCGACACGCGCGGCATAATCAACAATATGGTCGTGCGCGGCCAGCAGCACTCGGCCAGCATGGAGCAGCTGATTGCCGCCGTCGACACCATGCAGGGGTCTTCGGACTGGCGCCGGCGCGCGCTGAGCGAGGAGAGCCAGGGCTACCGCTACCTAAACGACTTGGTGTGCATGATACTGGTGTGCAACGAAGGCCATGCCAGCGATCTAGTAATTGCGGCGATGGCCTCCGGCGCGGCCGGTGCGACGATCTCCAAGCAGAGCTATGCGCGCTTTGACGGTGAATTGGGCGCGGTTTCGCCGGCGCGCGAGACGGCGGAGCTCATCGTTGGACAGGGCGCAGTAGATGGCATCTACGCCGCGCTGTTAGAAGCCGGTCTCTACGAGGACGATAAGTCGGGTTTCATCGCGCTGAAAAAGGTGAGCGTCGCCTGCACCCACCTCGGTCCGCCGCCCAAATAGCCGCTGGCCGGCAACGATACACGCTTCCGCAGTGGATTCGCTCTTCCGCATTGCACGGCCCGCGGCGGCCGACGTCGAAGCATTTCACCGCGACGGCTACATCTTCTTTCCCGACGTGCTGCAGGACGCGGCGCGGCAGGCGCTGATCGACGAGATCCTGCACAGCAGCGCAGTGCGCCAGTACCTGGAGACGGCACGGCCCGACGCCGCACCGCAGGCCTACTTTGTGCGGCCGTGGGACGCGCGCGGCCCCGTAGGCCACCGCCTTATAGACGATCCCTTTATCGAATCGCTGCTGCGGGCAACCATTGGTTCCGACTATCACTTTTGCCATTCGGCGCTCAATCTGGCACCGCGCGGCGTGGGGCCAATTCCCTACCATCAGGACCACCACCACTGGAATCACGCCCACCCCATCAACCTGGCCGAGCGCGACAAGTACTACATCCAGATTCTCTACTATCCCAACGGGTTTAGCCGCGGCGACCGCAATCTCAGCGTGATTCCCGGCAGCCATCGCCTGGCCCCTTCCAGGGAAGTGACGCCGGAAAAAATGCTGGCCGGCGTTTACGATGAGGAAGCGGGACGTCCGCTGCGCGAAGTGCGGTTGGAGGTGCCGCCCGGCAGCATGGTCTATATCAACGCGCGCATCTTTCACGCCGTCGAGGCCAAGCCGGCCGATTCGCCCCAGGCCCACCGCATCTTCACTATCGACATCTTTAAGGAGGCCGGTCCGCCGCACCGCTACACGCAGGCGATCCCGCCGGCGTGGTTAGAGGGCGCTAGCCCGTATCGGCAGAAGCTCTTTCGGCGCGCGCCCTACAGCGAAGGCTGCTGGGAAGCGGCCGACGCCTAGCGAGCCGCGCGTTTACATCGTTTTCACCCGGAGACTATAGTGGAGAATCGACTCAAGATGCGCTTGCAAAACGGCGAGCCGGCGCTGGGCATACAGCTGCGCTTTGGCGCGCCGGCCATTGCCGAACTGGCCGGTTTGGCCGGCTTTGACTGGGTGCTGATCGACACGGAGCACGCACCGCAGACGCCCACGGCCGTTCAGGCCCAGCTGCAGGCCGTTGGCTGCACTGCCGCTACGCCCATTGTGCGCGCGGCCAAAAACGATCCCGATTTGATCAAGCTGTATTTGGACATGGGGGCCATGGGCATTGCCGTGCCGTTTATCAGCACGCCGGAAGAGGCGCGCATCGGGGCGGCGGCCTGCCGCTATCCGCCGCGCGGCACGCGCGGCTGGGGTCCACATCGGGCCGCTGGATACGGCCTCTTTGCGGATGCCTATACGCAGCAGATCGACGACTGCGTGCTGTTTTTTCCGATCATAGAAACGGTCGAGGCCATCGACCACATCGACGCCATCATGGACGTAGATGGAGTGGACGGCTGCATCGTTGGGCCGGTCGATTTATGCATCGCGCTCGGCATACCGTTCCAGATGGATCATCCCGACTATCGGGCGGCGCTCGCGCGCGTGCGCGCTGCCGCGCAGCGCACCGGCAAGCCCGGCGGCCTGCCCGTCACGGGGCCGCTGGACGACCGTGCGCACGTGCGGCAGCAGGTCGAACAGTGCGGGCCGCTGCTGCTGGTCGGCGGCGATGAGTCCTACCTGATGGAGGCCTGCCGTCGCGCCGTGGCCAACTTCGCCCCGTTGAAGGACTGATGGCATGCGCCGCCTGAACGTACTGATCCTGCCCCTGCCCAAGGTGTATTCACCCTGGATTGACGATGTGATGGCTGCCATCGGCGATCGCCACGCGCTGGCCGTCTACGACGCGCATCGGTCGCTCGAAGCGCAGTTTGACGGCGTCGACGTAGTCATCGACCAGGGCGGCAGCGTGGGCACGCGCCCGATGATGGACGCGGCGCACTCGGCGCGTCTGTGGCAAATCCTCGGCACCGGCTTTGATCACTTCGACCTCGACTACATCCGTGCCAAGGGCATTCCCGTCGCCAACTGTCCCGGCCAGTTTAGCAGCGTGGCGCTAGCCGAGACGGCGATGATGTTCATTCTCATGCTGGCGCGCCGCTACCGCCAAAGCGCGGCCAATTTCCGGCGCGGCGTGCTGTACGAGCCGCTCGGCATGGAGATCGAAGATAGGACGCTGGGCATCATCGGCTTGGGCGCTAGCGGTCAGGACCTAGCCGTGCGCGCCAAAGCCTTTGGCATGAAGATCATGGCCATCGACGTGCGGCCTATTGAAGCAGACGTATTAGAGGCGATTGGACCCGACTTTGTGGGCACGCCCGACGATATGGAACGCGTGCTGGGGGAGAGCGACTTTCTCTCGCTGCACCTGCATCTGAACACAGAGACGCGGCATTTAATCGACGCGCGTCGACTCGCCCAGATGAAGCCGACGGCCTGCCTGATCAACGTGGCGCGCGGTGCGCTGGTCGACGAAGAGGCGCTCTATCGGGCGCTCATCGACGGACGGATCGCCGGTGCGGGGCTCGATGCCTATGCGCAGGAACCGCCCGACGGGGAACGGCCGGTGTATCAGTTGCCCAACGTGGTGGCCACGCCGCATATTGCCGGGGTGACGGACGGCACGTCGCGCAAGCGCGCAGCCTGCGCGGCGGAAAACGTCGAGCGCATTGCCCGCGGTCAGGCGCCGCTGTATCGCATCGACTGAGGCGTGCAGTTTCGCATATAACCATGCGGTTTACCCATGCAGATTATCGATAGCCATACCCATCTGATGACGCTCGATACCGAGCGCTACCCGCTGGCCGATCCGGCGTCGGGCTACCGGCCCGAGGTTGAGGGTTCGGCCGCCGCGCTGCGCCAGCACATGCAAACGGCCGGCGTGCAGCGCGCGCTGGCCATTTCGACCGGATTCTACGGCTGGGACAATCGCTATGCCCTCGACCAGCGCCGGGAAAATGAGGCGTGGTTAGCCGTTGCTGCGCTGGTCGATCCGGCCAGTGCCGACGCGCCGCAGACCCTGGAACAGCTGGTGGCACAGGGCGTATGCGGTCTGCGCATTCAGCGCCATCTGTTTTACCAGCAGGCCCTCGACGATCCCATCAGCACGCCGCTTTGGCGCGCGGCCGCTGACCTCGATCTGACGGTGGACGTCAACGCCACGCACGAAGAGTACGCCGCGGTCGAAGCGCGCGTGCGCGAATTTCCCCAGACGCGCTTTGTGCTAGACCACTGCGGCTACGTGTCGGGATCGCTGGCGCCCAGCGACAATACGACGGCGCCGGTGCGCGCGCTGGCCGGCTACGACAATGTCTATGTCAAGCTGACCTTTCTGCCGCTGGCCAGCCAACGGGCCTATCCCTTTGCCGACGCGCATTGGATGGTGCGTGAATTGGTCGATGCCTTTGGTCCGCAGCGCTGTTTGTTTGGCAGCAATTTCCCCACGGCCCAGTACAGCCCCAAGACGAGCTATGCCCAAACGGTCGAGCTATTTGCCGAGGCCATCGACCTGAGCGCCGAAGAGCGCGCGTGGATCCTCGGCGGCACCGCCGCGGCGCTCTGGCGCTGGCCCTGAACGGGCGACGGGGAC
>JAYPJE010000039.1:0-40284 GCA_038128265.1 Gemmatimonadota bacterium | reverse complement strand
GTGGCCAATGCCGGCGCATCCATGCTACTGGCTGCTGTCCTGCTGTCAATAATCGGGCGCCAGCGCTATATAGGAATCGCCGTTGTCGTGGGAATTAGCATAAGCAGTTATGTCTACTTGAAAAAAGTAGAGGCCATTTCCCTTTATTCTTCCGGACGCGGATACATTGCCGATGGCGACTTCGACCGCGGTGCACAGCAGTTGCGTCGTGCAATAGAACAAAGCCCCGATGTGCTGCCACTGGCAGAAACCTACTCACGCTATATACAAGCGGTCGCGCTAACGGCTAGCGTACGCGATCTACAAGCCATACTGGAAAAAGCACGTGCACAACATCCAGAAATCCATCGCTTTGAACTCTACCAGCTTACCCTGCAAAGCATCTCGCCTAACCCAATGCTACGAAAGCAGGCCATCATACAATTGGGCGAAAAGGCCAAGATGCATCCCATTGCAAGTGATCTGAGCGCCAACTTTTTAAAAAATATGTGTCTTAGCCTGCTCCAGCTAGGCGATATCCAACAGGCCATATTCGCTTGCGAGAATGCCCTTGTAATTCAGCCGGAGCGCATGGGTATTTTGAGAGTGTTAGGCGATGCGCACGTGCGCTACTCCGAAGCACTTGCTCTGACGGAGCGCTTAAAAGACGCCCAAGAGAGCTTACTTGGCGCGACCGAAGCATACCAAAAAAGTCTGGACGACACATTGGATGCCCAAGTATTGTTCTCCTTAGGCCACGTTTACACACAGCGCGGCCTGCTGGACTCTGCTCTCTCGACATATCAAACGGGTCTGCACCACTACAGTGGAAGCGCACAGCACCACCGTGCAGAGATTCACTTTAAGATCGGCAACCTCTACATGCGCTTAGGGGATGTAGAAAACGCCCTTGGCGCGTATGAGGCATCCTACCAAATCCAGCCCAACTCGATGGAGCTGTTGGCTAATATGGGCAGCGCCCTAAGGCAGCTCGGACGCTTGGAAGAAGCACATACTACCTACATGCGCGCGGCAGACCTAGCCCCGAACAATCCCCATCTGCTCTACGCGATTGGCGATCTGCTATATGCGCGCGGCAATGTAGAAGCCGCAACGGAGACCATTGCCTTGGCATTCGCCAAAGGACTAGAAAATAAGACCGCGTATGATTCATTTCTCGCGCTACTGCGCGCACAAGGGCGGGATCGAGAAGCCGATGCGTGGGAGAAGAAGCGCCCGTCGGTGCAGTAGCTCTTAATCGGTGACGCTCAGAACGTTTCCCCCTGACCAAAGTCGGCAACGATATCGCCGGCGCGCACGTCCGGACGACCGTCTGCCTCGACGTCGATTTCCAACCAGTAGATGCGATCCCAGCCCATTGGCGTGTGGACGAGAAAGCGCACGCGGCCGCCCGTTTCGTCGCATACCGCTTCTGCGGCAAACGATTCGGGCTCCTGTAGATCGACCACCTTCTGTGCGGTCTGTAGCGTTTGCTCAAAGCGGGTGCGGGTAAAAATTGGCGCGGTGGCCAGCCATTCGGCGTCGTGCCAGCTAGCCCGGGTCGCCCATAGTTCCTGCACGAAGAACGCATATTCAAAGAGACCCTCGGGCGTGGGATCGTAGTGCAGATACTGGTAGAGCGTCTCCACAGCCTGGTCGCTGCGCTCTTCGCCTTCTGGCGATATGGGCTCGGCCAGCAGGGGTGATTGGCCGTCGAGCGGACGGGCATAGGGGCGCAGGCGCTTTATTACATCGCCGTGATATACCCAGTCGTAGTCCAGTTGGTAGCCAGAGCGTATGTGCACGCTTGGAAAAAGTCCCATCAGCGCATTGACGTCGTCCGGCTTTTCGTAGCAGTCGTACGATTGGCGAAATTGCAGCACCTGCTCCAGAACGGCCTCGGCCCGATCTTCCGGCACGCGCTCTAGGGACAGGTCCATAACCCCGCGTTTCCTTCTAATGCACCGGTGCCAGATCTATGCTCGCGCGCACCGATGCGGCATACTGTCCGGCCGCTCCTAGCGCCTCGACCATGCCACGTGCGTCGGCCATGCCCTTGCCAGCAATGTCGAAAGCCGTGCCGTGATCTACCGACGTGCGCAGAAATTTCAGCCCCATCGTCAGGCTCACCGTGCCGTGAAAGTCCAGCGTCTTGGCAGCAATATGCCCCTGGTCGTGATAGAGCGACAGCACCCCATCGTAGCGCCCTTCGTAGCACTGGTTAAAAACGGAATCTGCCGGCACCGGGCCGCGCACGCGCCAGCCCCTATCAATGGCTTCCTGCGTCGCTGGGCCAATCACATCCATTTCGTCTGTGCCGAACAGGCCCTGCTCGCCGCCGTGCGGGTTGAGCGCGGCGACGGCCACCGACGGCGCTTCAATGCCGAGCTGACGCAAATATAGGTCGCAAAAAGGCAGTGCCTCGAGAATACCTTCGCGCGTAATGGCGTCGGGGATCTGGCGGAAAGAAATGTGGCGCGTGAGAAAAAAGATGCGCAGCGTGCGCACCATAAAGAGCGTCATTGGGTCGTGGTGTGCGGCGCGCGCTTTGAGCACGGCCGTGTGATCTATAAATGGCACTTTTGCCGCCTGCAGCGACTCCTTGTTGAGCGGTGCCGTGCACAGCCCTACCACTGCGCCGGAAAGGGCATCATCAATCGCCCGCTCCAAATAGGTATAGCCGGCCTGCCCGCCCGATGCGGATATCCGACCGTACTCGATTGGACCGTCGAGCACGCCGCAGTCGATGTAGTCGATACAGCCCGATTCATAGCGCCCCTCGGAGGGATCTCCGATCGCATTTAGCTGCAGGTCTACACCGAGCGTTTGCAGCGTTTGCTCGAGCACCGCACCGTCGGCGTAGACCACCGGCCGTACCCGCTCGTAGACGCCTTCTCGGCGCAGGCATTTGACGGTAATTTCCGGACCAATGCCGGCCGGATCTCCAACAGTCATACCGATTATGGGTCGATTCGTATCCATGGCGTTCTTTCTCCTAACCTGCCGTTTCTTCCGGCGCGCCTGCTCCTAATAACTAGCGCGCTGTCCCGCACGTCGCATCTGCCCAGAGGGGGCGCACGACGCCCTGACCTGATAACGCGTTTCTCGTATGCGCTGGGGTCTCATCGGACCGAAGGCGTCGTCGGCAGACGCAGCAAAAAGCGCACGACCCAGACGCCGACGCCGACGAGCAGGATTTTCACCGGCCACAGCGGCACAAAAAATATCACCGACGAGCCAAGCGTCACCACGAGCAAAGCAATAGCGACGACTTTCGTGCGCAGAGCAACGCTGCGGTTCTCCTGCCACTGGCGAATGGTCGGCCCAAAAATCCGATTGCCCAACAGCCAGTCGTAAAAGCGCTTAGACGATCGCGCATAACAGGCCGCGGCCAGCAGCAAAAACGGCGTTGTCGGTAACAGCGGCAGCAGCACGCCCAGCGCGCCCAGCGCGACAAAGAACGAGCCCAGACAAAAAAAGAGCAGACGCTGCCAGCGCGGGCCGTACGTATGGCGTTCGCTCTCCACCCGCGACAGAGGCTCAGCGCGTCGGCCGGTTCAGCGTAGGACGACCCTCCAGCTGAGGTGGACCGTCGTAACCAATGCTCCCCCAGCCGGCCACGTCACCGCCGCGCAGGCGATAGTCGTGTGGGTAGATTTTCAGCGAGCGGTCCTGTAGCGGCAGGTGCACGCGCTCGTGGTCGTTGCGCGCCGACAGTTTCAGTGCCATGGCGATCTCCAGCGCTTGGCGATAGTCGTGACCGCTGCACTCAATCCGACCGTCGCCGCGCTGGGCGGCGCGCACCAAGCGCTCGCACACATAGGGAAACGCGCGTTGCCACTCTTGCTGCATAAACTCGGGATAGACCGGCGTGGACTCTGCCCCTTTCCCCTGTATAAGCACCGGCTGCGGTCCGTTAAACCAGGCTTGGCCCTCCTCCCCTTCAACCCATACGCGACAGCGCACCGTCCCCTCTTCGCGCGGCGCTGGTATTTCGCATACAATGCCACCCGACAGCCCCAAGCGACCATAGGCCGGGCAGTCTATCTCGTGCTCTTCGGCCCCTTCGGGCAGCGTCCAGCCCGGCTCCGGTGGCAGGGTCCATCCCTCGACCCACTCCACTTCCATACCCGTAACCAGGCGCATCTGCGTCAGCTGCACGCAGCCGGCCCCGCTGACTTCGCGCGGCAAACCACCGGGAATGGCAGCCGCCGTAAGTGCACCGATATTCCCCGCGCGCAGCCACTGCGCACACTCCTGCAAAAAGGGCACCTCCCAATAGGCCGTAGCGCAGCCAAAGGCCGTCCCGCGCTCCTGGCAGACGCGCACCATCTCATCGGCCATGCTCAATTCGACGGCCATGGGCTTTTCGCAGGAAACCGCCTTGACGCCGGCTTCAGCACAGGCGATGACTGCGTCGTGGCTGAGGCGCACGGGCAGGATATTGGCGACGATATCCGGCGTTTCCCGCTTGAGCAACTCACCCAAGTCGCTCAGCACCTCTTCCACGCCAAAGTGGCTGGCAAAGGCATGCGCCCGATCGGACGTGTCGACCAGCACGACGCTGCAATCGTCCCGCTGGGCAAAGGTGCGCAGGTAGTGGCGGCCCCACATACCGGCGCCGCCGACTACAGCTACGCGGAGTTTATTGTCGCTCATATTGCTCTCTGTCTGCTATGGACCCATCGCGAGCCCTTGACCTTCGTCCCATAAGAAGGTAGGTTTCGCCGCTCACCACAAGACCATGAAAACGCAACATCGCCTCTTTTTTGCCGACGCTCGGCACATGCACGCACTGGCTGACGGCAGCGTCGACCTCGTTGTCACTTCGCCGCCTTACCCGATGATCGCCATGTGGGACGAGCTGTTTGGCAGCGCCAGCCGCGCCGTGCGCACTGCGCTGGACGCAGCCGACGGAGAGCGTGCTTTTGAACTGATGCATCGCCGCCTCGACGCCGTCTGGGACGAGTGTCATCGCACGCTGAAAGAAGGTGGCCTCATGTGCATCAATATCGGCGACGCCACGCGCACGCTCGGGGGACGGTTCTGTCTCTACCCAAACCACGCGCGCATTTTACAGCACCTGCGCAAGCGCGGCTTTGCCGCGCTGCCCGACATCCTGTGGCGCAAACCCACCAATGCGCCCAACAAGTTTATGGGCTCGGGCGTGCTGCCGGTCGGGGCCTACGTCACCCTTGAACACGAGTATATCCTGATCGCCCGCAAGGGTGATAAGCGCACGTTTGCCAACGAAGCGGCAAAGAAGAAGCGAAGAGAAAGCGCCCTTTTTTGGGAAGAGCGTAACGTTTGGTACTCAGATATATGGACCGATCTGATGGGCATGGGCCAAGGGTTGGGGCAGGGCGCGGCGCGCAGCCGCAGTGCCGCCTACCCGTTTGAGCTGGCTTATCGGCTGGTCAATATGTTTTCTCTCAAAGGCGATGTAGTGCTCGACCCTTTTCTCGGGACGGGAACGACGATGCTAGCAGCCATGGCCTCCGAGCGCCACAGCGCCGGGTTTGAGCTCGATACTAGCCTGCGCGCAACGGTGGCCGAGCGCTCTGCCTTACTGGTCGAACAGGCCAACGCCTACATTGCGGCGCGGCTTGAGCGCCACGCATCGTTTGCCGCCGAGCGGACGACCAAGTACCGCAACCGGCGCCACGGATTTGGCGTTGTATCAGCCCAAGAGCGCGACATCGTGCTGCGCGCACTGCGCGCGGTAGACCAAGTGGGAGAAGACGCGTTCCACGTGCGCTATGGAGCGCGTCAGGGGCACAGCAAGCACTGAGCGCGCTCAGAGCATGGCCTCGTTGATCTCCACGCCAAACCCCAGTCCGTCCCCCAGCTCAATACAGCCATCAACGGGTTGGGGTTCGCCCAGCCACAGTCCATGCTGCTTGACGGCGAAATTGCCCATGTGGCACTCGGCCAGATCTTCGCCGTAGCCGGCCGCCAGAAAGTGGGCACCCCAAACCTCGCCGCCGCGATGAGGGCAGAGGGGAATGTCTTCGGCCCGCGCGAGCTCGGCAATGCGCAGCACCTCCGTCAGGCCACCGCACCAGGTGATATCCGGCTGCCACATATCCAGCGCACGGGCACGCGCAATGTGTTTGAACGCATGCGAGGTAAACTCGTGCTCGCCGCCGACCAGCTTGAGCGGCTGCACCGCTGCGCGCAGCGCCGCGGCGCCCTCCAGGTCGTCGGGCTGCAGCACGTCCTCTATCCAGTACAGATCATATGGGGCTACGGCGCGCGCTACCTCTTCAGCATAGTCGGCCTGCCACGACATATAGGCGTCAATCATAAGCAGGGCCTGCGGACCAAAAAGACCGCGCGCCCTTTCGGCCCAACGCAGCAGTTCCTCTAGGTCTTCGGCGCGCGCGCCGCTGCGCAGCTGGGTTGACTTGTGCGCGACGAAACCCGCGTCGCGGTAGCGTTCGGGGTCTTGGCCAGTAGCGTAAGCGCGCACCCGATCGCGCTGCACGCCCCCCAGCAGATCGCACACGCGCTGGCCTTCGGCCTTGGCCAAGGCATCCCACAGCGCTAGGTCGACACCGCTAAGGGCCATGATGGCAATGCCGCCGCGCCCGTAGGGCAGACAGGCGCGGTAGAGCATATCCCACAGGCGCGCAATATCTTCTACGCTGTTGCACGACTGATCGACGAGCAGTTCGCGAAAGTGGCGGTTGACCACCTCGACGCTGCCCACGCCGCCGCCACCATATCCCCAGCCCACGGTGCCCGTATCCATTTCGACACGCACGGCGATTTGCCAAAAGTGCGTGCGCCACGTCTTGGCCGGATGGTTGTAGCGCGGATAAACGGCTTTGATATCGCGAATCTTCATCGTTCAGGCTTTCCGGGCAATTTTCCAACACGTGTGAATGCGCCCATTGCGCTCGAAGTCTTTGTCGATGGTCTGCGGCGTAATATCCTCAATGGACAGTTCGGGCAGGCGCTCGCTCTCCATCTTGAATCGGCGAAAGTTGTTGGAAAAGATCAGCACACCGTCTTCACTCAGCAGCGAAGTGACCCGGCGCAGCAAGTCGACGTGATCGCGCTGCACGTCAAAGTGATCGCGCATCCGCTTGGAGTTGGAAAAGGTCGGTGGATCCAAGAAAATAAGGTCGTAGCGCTGACCGCGCTGACCGTTTACCCACTCCAAGCAGTCGGCTTGAACTAGTTCGTGCCGGCGGTCCGCCAAGCCGTTCAATTCGAGATTGCGCCGTGCCCAGTCGATATAGGTCTTTGACATATCGACCGAAGTCGTGGCAACCGCTCCTCCCAGAGCGGCGTGCACGGTGGCCGCCCCCGTATAGGCAAAGAGGTTGAGAAAGCGCTTTCCGCGCGCCAGCTGGCCCAGCATGAGCCGCGTGGGGCGATGGTCGAGAAAGAGACCGGTATCCAAGTAGTCCGTAAAGTTGACCAGAAAGCGTCCGGCCCCTTCGCCGACTTCGTGGAACGCGCCTGCGGCATCGAACTTTTCGTATTGGGCGCGCCCGCGCTGGCGCTGGCGCACCTTGTAAAGCACGCGCGCCTGGTCGATTTCCAATGCTTCCGGCAAGACCGCCAGCGCCTCCTCCAGCCGCTCTTTAGCGCGTCGTTCATCTACGCTGGAAGGGGCCTTGTACTCCTGTACGTGGGCCCACAGCTGGTCGCTCCCGTATAGGTCAATCGCCAGCGCATACTCCGGCAGGTCTGCATCGTACAGTCTGTAGCAGGCAATGTCGCCGCGCCGCGCCCAACGGCCCAGATTGCGGCGGTTTTTCTTTAGCCGATTGACCAGCATCTGGACGCCTTCGGAAGGCGTCCTTTCGCTCTGCTCTGGGGGCGGAGCAGCAAAGTAGCGTTCCTCTAATTCAAAGCGCAGCAGGCGGCACTCGATGGGACCGTTGTTAAACTTGTTGGTGAGCACAGCCCGTAGTCCTAAGTAGCGTCCCAATTCGGGCCGACCGGTAAATACGGCCGCCTTCCAGCCTGCAAAGCGCGTTCGCATCACCTCGCCTAAGCCGGCGTACAGTGCCCTGAGCGCGCGCTCCTCTCCAAGGCGCTCTCCATAGGGTGGGTTCGTTACCAGCAGCCCGGCGTGGCCACCCATTGCGCGGGCGTATTGGAGGTCGCACTGTTGAAAGCGCACGTGACCGTCGATTTGTGCGCGCACGGCGTTGGTCTGAGCGCGCTGCACGGCGCGTTCATCGGAGTCGCTGCCCGCGATTTCCGGCAGCGTTTGCAGACCGGCGCGCCGGCGCTGGCGAGCTGCTGACAGCAGCGTATCCCAAATGGCGGGCTGGTGCTGCTTCCACTCTAAAAAGCCGAAGTGGGCGCGCGTCAAACCCGGCGCACAGTCGCCGGCCATCAGCGCCGCCTCAATCACCAGCGTCCCGGAGCCGCACATCGGATCGAGTAGCGCCCCGCCCGAAGCAGCCACCTCTAACCAGCCGGCGCGCAGCAGGAGAGCGGCGGCCAAGTTCTCTTTTAGGGGCGCCTCGTGGCCGTCCCTGCGGTAGCCGCGCCGGTGCAGGCTTTCGCCGGACAGGTCGAGGCTGACGGTGGCTCGGTCGCCGCTCAGGCGCACATTGATGCGCAAGTCGGGCCGCTGCACGTCAACAGAGGGGCGTTTGTTTTCGCGGGATCGAAATTGGTCTACGACGGCGTCTTTGACCTTGAGAGCGGCGTAATGGCTGTGGGTAATGGGTGAACGCAGCGCCAGACAATCGACGGCCAGCGTCGACTCGGTATCCATGTGTGCCGACCAGTCTATTTCGCGTGCGCCAGCGTAGAGCGCCTCCGGCGTCGGCGCATCGAACTCGGCTAGAGGCAGCAGGATGCGGTTGGCCAGTCGCGACCACAGACATGCCGCGTAGGCTTGCTCCAGCGGGCCTTCAAATTCAGCGCCTCCCCAGCGCTGGCGCGTTGCGGAAATGCCCATCCGGCACAGTTCTTCGGCCAATAAGTCAGCACAGCCGTGCGGTGCTGTGGCAATAATCCGAACGCTCTTATCCACAGGGCCTCAACGCAAAAAAGGCCGCTCCATTACCATGGAGCGACCCTTGTAACCAGCCGTAAAACCAACCTCCCCACACCGCCTTCTCGCCTTGCGGCAGCCTCTGGTGGGGCCCTTTAGAGGTGGTCATTTGACGCCTTTTGAAACTGTGAAATAATGGGCGAACACACAAGCATAATTACGTGTCTAAAAACGAAACCTGTATCTGATTGCGCGCTCGACTCAGGACGAGCCGTTTTTTTTCGCCCGTCTCTGTAAGCGGTAGCGCGCAGGTGACAACCCGCTGTAACGACGAAAAATGCGCGCGAAGTGCTGAGACGTGCTGAAACCAACGCGCGCCGCCACCTGAGACACGTTTAGAGCCGTTGTTTCCAACAGCCGACGCGCCTCTTCTAGGCGGCTGGCGTGGAGAAATTCGACAAATGTCTTGCCCGTAGCTACGCGCACCCGACTGGACACCGTGTCGGAACTCAAACCAAAGCGCAGGGCGACTTCCGCGCGCGTGCTGATGGCCGTAGCGTGTTCGCGAATGTAGTTTACAACGGGATCGCTCGGCGGCGCACTGGACGCGGCACGGCGCCGTTCGGATAGTTTCTCTGCCAGCTTCTCTACGCAAAGCGGGTAGGGCAAATAGTCCCAAGCACCCGCCTTGATCGTCTGCACTGCCCTGTCTATGGACGCCTCGCCGTTTACGGCGATGACATCCAACCCGTTGTCCAGCTCTTTTAGGCGACGCAAGTTCCTCAACCCATGATCGTGCGAGACAGAAAGGTCCAAGAGCAATACGTCGTAGCGGCCTTTTTGAACCAGGGCACGCGCCTCGCGGTAGCCCGTCACCGTTTCCACGTGATAGCCGTGCGCGACAAAGTCGGCCACATCCCACCCGCCCGCTTTCGCTCCAACCCAAAGCAGGACGTATCCGCCCTGTACTCCAACTGCCGTCAACCCGTCCTGCTTCCCGTTCGCTAACATACAGTTCATTTTCTCTTCTTGGCCCAAAAGAGAAAGGCCGGCGCGGACACAGTAGTCCCACACCGACCCCGGGGCATATCTTACGCAATGATTACAAATCCGTCAACAACCGCCGGGGTGCTTCATATCCTTTAACGCAACGTATGCATGCGCCCGCGTTGTCATTGTGCATAATAGACTTCTTTTGATTATTACATTTTTCATTACATTCTATGTGTGGGAATACTGATACACTGCTGTGAAAAATACGCGCACTTACGCGCATAATTGCTTACCAAAGCCTATCCAATGACGGGAGAACCCAAATGCCCCTTGGCAGAACACTAAAGGCGCTGCGCCAAAAACAATCGCTCAATCAGAAAGCCCTCTCATCGCTGTCGGGCGTTTCGCAGGCAACCATCTCGCGCATCGAGACGGGCCGGGTGCGCCAGCTGCGATCGGCCGCGCTCAAAAATCTGGCCGATGCGCTAGGCGTCTCCGTCGACTTTCTCATGGGCGACCCCGAAGTTTTTGCCGAAATCCCCGGCCCCGCTAGCAGTTTGGATTCCATTCCCGGTTTGTCGGGACTGCGCGAAGAGCGCTTTCGGCAAATCATCGATTCGATCGATCCCGTCGCCCTGCACGAAAACGGGCGCATCCTTTACGTCAACCAGAGAATGGCCGATATGCTGGGCTACCGCAAAGAGGAGCTATTGGGCCAAAACGGCTTTGAGCTGATCTCTGCCGCACGGTCGCGTCCGCTCGCACAGCGCATGGTAAACAACAGAGCCATCGATGCGTATGAAAGCCTACTTGTGCGCAAAGACGGGACCACGTTTCCTGCGGAGATAAGAGGTCACCACTTAAGCGACGAGATTCGCGTGGTTGTCGTGCGCGATACGACGACGCGCCGGTGCGAGCAAACGGTAATGCGTATAATGCAAGCTGGCTTGGAAGCTGAGTCCACGTCCGACCTCGTTAAAGTGGCGCGCATTCTAAGCGACGAAATCGACGATATGGGGATGACGTTCGATGCCGTTTCTATCCACGTCATCGACGAGGGCAAAGACCTGCTCACATCGCACCACGCCCTGCCGGACTCCAAGGGCTATCGCTCATTTGGCGAAGTCGTTCCCCTGCAGAAGTCGCTCGACCAGCACCCACCCGTGCGCGGCCTGTTTAGCCACTGGCAGCGCAACATGATTTGGGAACGAGGCGTTGACAGAGACTTCGCCGACATGGTAGCCAACACCCCGCTGAGTGCGAACTACCATCCCGACCTGCTGATTGACG
The DNA here is from genome assembly GCA_038128265.1 of Gemmatimonadota bacterium. Lineage (GTDB taxonomy): Bacteria > Latescibacterota > UBA2968 > UBA8231 > UBA8231. Next base: position 29,054 of record JAYPJE010000039.1, on the reverse strand, counting down.
TTCCTTTTGAGCAGGGAACGCTCGGCATCGGAATTTCCAAGGGAAATAGCGTGCGACTCAAGGTGCTAACCGACATGCTAGTGCAAATGGCTCAGCCCATATCGCTCATCGTCAAGCGCCTCACCCAAATGCAGTCGCTGCGAGACCAAATAGACAACCAACGCCGTCTTATCAACGCATAATAGCGGCGGGCCCCGAGCAAAATATACCGCTGCTCGGGGCCCGCGTCTTCCTGCCTTCTGTACCGCTTCCTCCCATTACACCGAATCGTGTCCCAGAGAAGTCTGCACTTTGTTTAGGCCGTTGAGCGCGGCGATGCGAAACCCTTCCGCAAAGGTCGGATAGTTAAAAATCTGATCGATGAAATAGTCGATTTTGACGCGGAAGTTAATCGCCATATGACCGATTGGAATAATCTCGGTTGCGTTGGTGCCAATAATGTGCACGCCCAATAGCTCGAGCGTCTCCGCGTGAAATAGGATTTTGATCAATCCCGTGGTATCGCCGGCCATGGGTCCGCGCGCAATTTCGCGATAGCGGGCTCGCCCTACCTCGTAGTGCACGCCCTTTTCACCCAGCTCCTGCTCGGTAGCTCCCACGCTGGAAATTTCCGGTATGCAGTAAATGCCGAAGGGAAAAACCTCGGGAAAGTGGTGGCTCTTCAGTAGAAAGGCATTGCGCACGGCCAGGCGCCCTTGCTCCATCGATGTGGAGGCAAGACCCGGCGGGCCAATGACGTCACCGGCCGCGTATATGTGCGGACAGGTCGTTTGGAAGAGGGAGTTGACGGCAATATTGCCCAGCTCGTTCCGCTCCACACCGACCGCTTCCAAGTTGAGCCCCTCGACGTTGGCGATGCGTCCCATAGAGTAGAACAGAACGGGGGCCGTGACGGTTTCACCGTCTTCCATGAGCACTTGGGCCTGACCGTCGGCGCTGTGACGCAGTTCTTTAATCTTCTGACCTAGCCGCAGATCGACGCCGATCTCACCCAGGTGTTGGGCAAATAGCTGGCCAATTTCTTCGTCGAGCATGCGAACGATGCCCGTGCGCCGATCCATTAAGATGACCTCCGTGCCCAGCGCGGCAAACATCGTGGCATACTCGCAGCCGATGACTCCGCCACCAACTACGATCAGCCGCTCCGGCATTTTGTCCATGCGGAAAACCTGGTCCGAATCCATAAAGACCTTGTCGTCCTTGGGCACTTCGATCGGGTGACGAGGGCTGGAACCCGTGGCGAGAAGCACGTAGTCGGCCGAAACCTGCTGCTTAACCTGACCGCGCTCGTCCAGCACGTCGATCCGGTGCGAATCAACAAAGCGGGCCGAACCGTAGAGCACTTGCACATCATTGCCCTCGCACTGCCGTTCCAGCTCGCTGTTTTGGTCGACAATCACCCGGTTAAGGCGATCCTGTAGCTCCTTTATCGAGATTTTTTCGTGGTGCTTATCGTCGCCAAAATACGCTTTCAGGTGAAAGCCCGTCATGTCCAGAATAGCCAGACGCAGCGCTTTTGAGGGAATCGTCCCCTGGTGCAAACAAGCGCCTCCCAGCATGCCCATGCGATCGATTAGAGCGACTTTCTTGCCGGCCTTTGCTCCCTGAATAGCTCCTTTTTGACCAGCCGGTCCCGCTCCGATAACTACCAGGTCAAAGTGTTGCGTTTCCAAAGTCAATCCTCCCCATCGGATGCGATGAGCGTAAGGCGCCGAACGCCCACGCCATCTCCTCTACTGGTGCGCCTCGGCCGTGCTCACCGTGCGCTGCCCCGCACGCCGCTCTTCGGCACGCCTGATTTCCGGTTCGCTTTCACCCGCCTCGCGCATGCGCCGAAGCAGGCGCTGAGACATCACCTCGGCAACGCCGGCGTGCGAGGTCAACCCAACCAAGTTGTTCAGCTCGTAGGGGTCGGCTTGCAGGTCATACAGGTATTGTTCAACGTAGGTAGCTGCGCCCGGTCCGCTTTCATCCGGCGCGTCGACGCCGTACTTCCAGCGCTTTGTGCGCACGGCCCGACCCGTCTGCGCCTCGCTTATCTGCACGAAAACCTCTTCCGGCCACTCGGCGGCGGCACCGCCGAGCAGCGGCATCAACGAGCGCCCCTGCATTTGTTCGGGTACTGCAAGCCCGGCCGCATCGAGCAGCGTCGGCGGCAGGTCGATCAGGCTAACCAGCTCTTGCAGCTGTCCGCCCCCCTCAAAGCCGGGCCCAGTAAAGACGGTTGGCACGCGAATGGAGCTGTCGTGGCAGGAGCGTTTATACTCGCCGTTGCGCGTCTTAAAGTGACAGCCGTGATCGGAGGTAAACAGCACGATAGTATCCCCGTCCAGACGGAGGCTCTTGAGCGCGTCGTGCAGTCGGCCGTACGCTTCGTCAAGCCGCTTAACCATGCCGTAGTAGCCGCCTAGGTGCTGGTGCGTCGAGCCGCCTAGCGTCGCCAGATCGGGAGGCACCCAGCCGCCGGTATAGGCTTCGCGATAGCCGTCGGGCGGTGGATAGTCGTCGATGTGGTTCTGGTGATGCGGCTCAATATAGGAGACGAAGAGAAAAAACGGGGCATCCTTGTGCCCGTCGACGTAGCGAATGACCGCATCGGTTACCGCATCGACGCGATAGCCCGGCAAGCGCACCTCGTTCTCGTCGGTGTCGTAGAGCACGGTGTCGTAGGCATCGGAGGTGAATTCAAGCACGTTAGACGCCAGCCAGTGCTGGTAACCGAAGCGATGGGTAGCAGGAACAGCTCCCTTAGCCTCCCGATCGTAGAGGTGCCACTTGCCTATATACCCCGTCTGGTAGCCCGCATCGGCAAAGGAGTGGGCCAGCGTGTGGCTGTCCTCGGGCAGGGGAATCGCATTGCGGTAGCAGCCCGTTGTCGTCGCGTAGAGGCCCGTTTGCAGACAGGAGCGCGCCGGGCCACATACCGGCTGGCAGGTAAAGGAGTGGGCGACGTGCGTGTGCTGACGCGCCAGGCGATCCAGGTTGGGTGTCAGCCCCATCGGATTGCCGTGCAAGCCGCTCGTGTCCCAGCGCTGCTGGTCGGTAAAAAAGACTATGACATTGGGCTTTTTGAGCGATTCCGACATCGGCTGACCTTTCTCTTTTACAACCGTGAGGACGTCCAGCTCCGTTTAGGGCTGCGCACGTTGGGAGCATGCTCCGCAGGCCCCCGCTCTACACGGCAGCCTGTTGCAGTCGGCTATGCGCGCATGACCGCTGCTGCGCCGGCTGGGGAAGAGCGGCCAACAGCGCTGACGAAATGGGTGATTACTCGTATACCGTCCGATTAGCCGCCTGCTGCAGGTCCGCTAGCGCGCGGTCTATATCGCCCCCTTCTACGATTTCAACCATCGCTTCCTGTATCATGCGGCGCACCTGCTGGTAGCTCGATATTGAGGGCTCGGACTTGCCGTAGTCGAGCAGCTCGTAGGCAGCCTGATAGCGCGGATTCTTTTCAAAGTAGTCACCCAGCTCGCTGGCGGTGCTGCGCCGCACCGGAAAGTAGTTGCTCGCCCGCACCCAACGGGCCTGCTGGGCCGGCTCTGTAAACCACTTGATAAAGAGCCAGGCCGCCAGCTGCTGCTGTGGATTCGTCTTGCACAGCGAAACGCTCGCGCCATAGACGTTAACGACGGGCTCGGCTACCTCTTTGGGCGGGTACGTCACGCTCCAGGAGAAATTAGAGCCGTCTTCGACGGCGCTGACGACAAAGGGCAACCCAGACGATGAACGCAGCATAAAAAGCACTTGTCCCGCAGCAAATTCGCGCTGGTCACCGTAGTCTTCTCCCATCAGTTCGATGGCGCCTTCCTGCAGCAGGGTGCGCAGCAAAGACAGCGCGCTGCGCACGACCGGCGTATCGAGCGTGTAGGCAGACCCCGAGGCATCGGCTAAATCGCCCCCGCGCGCAAAAACCAGCGATGCCAAGCGACTGGCATCGGCTTCTATGAGGAAGCCCAAGCTGCGCTCCTTGTTCTCGCTGCGACTAAAGGGCTTTTCCACTGCTAAGCGGCACAGTTGGGCAAACTCTTCCCAGGTGCGCGGCGGCTCGCTGTAGCCCAACTCGGCCAGCCAGTCCGCGTTGTAGTAGAATACCTCCAACGAGCGGTTGGGCGGAAAGCCCACCTGGGCACCGCCTATGAAATCCTGTTTTATAAAGGCCTCGACAAAGTCCTTTCGGTCCTCGGACGAAAAGCCCCACTTCGGAGAGTTCATATAGGGTTCGATATCGACGACCCCTCCGTCGCGGTAGTAGGCCATCGCCTGGTTCTGATAGGCCACTACAAGGCTGGGTAGCGCATCGCCTTGAATGCCCACAACCATCTTGTTGTATATATCACCGTAGCTACCGGCGTACTCGCCTTTGACGACGATCCCGTGTGGATTGGTCGCGTTGTATTCAGCGATGAGCTCCTCGAGCGCCGTTTCGCGCTCGCGCGTGTGCTGATACCAAAAAACGACTTCCTGGCCACTAGGATCGAGTTCCTCCAGACTGACCGGCTGAACCGGCGGCGCGGATGTATCTTGGCCTCCACAGCCCCATACGGCCAATAGAAATGCGGTGCAAAAAGCGATCGTTATATGCATTGTATTACCCTTTGAGTCCAGACATGGAAATGCCCTCTGTAAACTCTTTTTGTATGAGAAAGTAGGTTAGCAGCACCGGCAGCGTTGCAATCATTGCACCGGCCATCTGCAGGTGCACTTCGGCCCCGGCTTCGCTGACAAATTGCTGCAGCCCCACCGATATGGGCCGCCAGTCGGGCGTATTCGTGACCAGCAGGGGCCAGGCCAACGAGTTCCACGAGCCAATAAACGTGAACATGCCCACCGTCAGCAACGGTGCGCGACACAGGGGCAGCATGATCTGAAACAGGAAGCGCACGTGCCCGGCTCCGTCGATGCGCGCTGCTTCCCACAGATCGTTGGGCACGCCGCGCATAAACTGGCGTAGCAAGAAAATACTAAACGCGCTAGCCATAAAGGGAATGGTCAAGGCCGGCCAACTGTTGAGCCAAGCAAAGGGCGTGGCCCGATGCAGCCAGGTAATCGTGAGAAAGTTGGGCACCATCGTCACGGTCTCGGGGATCATCAGCGTCGCGAGGATCCCGGCGAAAACCGTGTCCCGGCCGCGGAATTCCATGCGCGCCAGCGGATACGCCGCCAGCAGAGAGAAAAACAGCGTGCCCACCACCTGCAGCACGGCGACGATGAGCGAGTTCTCAAAATAGAGTCCGAAGTCGGCCTCGCTCCACGCCTGCTGGTAATTGGCCCACTGCAGGCTCTCGGGGGTGAATACCCTGCGCAGGGTCTCGCCGCGCGTCATAAACGATGCCAGCAGCATCCACGCAAAGGGCAGGGCGGCGGCAACGGCGCCCAGACAGAGACCGGCGTATACCAGATATGGACGGCCGCGCAGCTTGTGCCTAGTCGCCATAGAACACGCGCTTTCCAAGTGCCCTGTTTTGCAGAAAGGTCAGCCCGAGAATGGCGACAAAGAGCACAAACGCCATGGCCGACGCATAGCCGGCGTTGTGGAACTCAAATATTTGATCAAAGATGGCAATACTCAGCACGTCGACGCTGTCGCGTGCGCCGGGTGTGCGCAGGATATAGATGTGGTTAAACGCCTTGAAGGTACCGATGACGGCGATCATAGAGAGGAAAAACAGGGTGGGCGAAACAAGGGGCAGCGTGATGTGGCGAAATACTTGCCAACTGTTGGCCCCATCGATCTCAGCGGCTTCATAATAGTGCTGCGGAATAGCGCTGAGGCCGGCCAGCAAAATAACCGTGTCGTAGCCGACGTATACCCAAATGTTGTAAAGCACGATGGACACGAGAGCCACGCTGGGAAAGGCCGTGTCAATCCACGCCGGGTAGCCCTCGACTCCGGCCGCCTGCAGCACAACGGCCACGATAGAGCGACTTTCGTAGAGCCATCGCTGCCCCTCAAAGCCAAAAAACTCCCAAAACCGGTTGGCCATAGAGGACGGGTGTGGGCTGAAAATCGTGCGAAAAACAACTGCCGAAGCGATAACCGGCGTTACGTAGGGCAGGAAGAATAGAACGCGAAACACGCTCTTGCCGCGCAGGCTTTTAAAGAGCAGATAGGCCAAACCCAGGGCGATGCTCAACTGAATGGGTATCGTCCCGGCCGCATAGAAAAACGTTACTTTGAAGCCGTTGTATAGGCGACTATCGCCCGTCTCTAGCAGACCGCTCAGACCCCAGCTGAGCAGAATCCAAGCTGCCCCTGCATAGAGTATCCAAGACGCCCTATACAGCGCCCCGCCGCGAGAGCACAACGTCTTGCGCAGCTGCGCCACCGCCCAGAATAGGGCGATGCCCACGACAAACCACAGCGCGCTGTGCCCATCGCCTACAATGCGGCCATAGTGCTCAAGTCCGACAAACGCGTCCTTCTTTATGCGCCAGTTATGCAGGCTGACAAAGAACGCGTAGCCGATGGGAAACAGGCCAAACGCCACTAAAACGACGAGTGCCGGGGTTAGAAAGCCCCAAGCAATAATGTGTTCTCTGGTGCGGGTATCCATTGACCCGGGTGCCTAATTACATCGGTGAGGAAGCGGGTGTGGGCTACATAGGTGCTCGTGCCCAACGATAGGATCTCGGGTTTTAATTGTCAACACATCGAGCTTTCCGCAAAACGGGGCCGGTACGGGCCGACTATCTGAGGCGACGAGCAGCACCGAATGCTGTAAAAAAATGCCCCCAAAACGCAGTCGCGTTCTGGAGGCATTAGTGGCTGCCCCCCTAGGGCTCGAACCTAGAACCTCCTGATCCAGAGTCAGGCGCACTTCCAATTGTGCTAGGGGGCAACATGACAACATGGCGGAGAGGGAGGGATTCGAACCCTCGGTACGAGTTACCCCGTACAACAGCTTAGCAGGCTGCCACCTTCGGCCACTCGGTCACCTCTCCATGGCCTTTTGTTTTCTTCTTTTTCTGGCGGAGGGCAGGGGATTCGAACCCCCAATCCTTTCGGACCCCGGTTTTCAAGACCGGTTGCTAACCATTCGCGTACCCTCCATTTTGCAGCGCATAAATATAAAAGCGCCACTTTTTAAGGTCAACCCTCTTCCCCCTCCTCGGAAGGCGCTTGACCCCCTTCTGGTGCGCCGTCCGCGCCCCCTTCGTTCACGGTGTGGCCGTTGCCCGATACAGCCGCGTCATCGCCCTCTTCCCCTTCCTCATCATCGCCTTTGGGGACTCTCGTCATATCGATGACGCGATCGCCCTCATCGAGGTTGATCACGCGCACGCCCTGCGTATTGCGCCCCACGGTGGATATGCCACCGACCTGCGTGCGAATCAGCACGCCGTTGTGGGTGACGATCATGACTTCGTCGCTGTCCATAACTTCTTTACAGGCAACCACCGGACCATTGCGGTCCGTTGTCTTAATATCCAACACACCCATGCCCCCGCGGTGCTTGCGCGGATATTCGTCTTGCACCGTGCGCTTTCCATAGCCGTTTTCGCACAGAGTAAACAGCTGGCTATCGGAATCGCTGACAACGACCATATCGACTACTTCGTCGTCTGCGCGCAGGCCAATGCCCTTCACGCCCGTAGAGACGCGGCCCATCGGTCGCACCTCGTCTTCGTTAAAGCGCATCGAGCGGCCATTGCGCGTAATCAGCGTGATGTCCTGATCCTCTTCGATAATGGCCGCGCCAATCAGGTCGTCGTCGTCCTGTATTTTCAGAGCAATGATGCCGTCGCGGCGAATATTCTGATACGCCGACAGCACGGTCTTCTTCACGATTCCACGCCGCGTAGCCGTGAACAGGTACTGGTCCTCGCTGAACTCGCGGAGAGATACGATCGCGCAAATTTGGTCGTCCGCATCGATCTGCAGCAGGTTGACCAGCGGTCGACCGCGCGAGGCGCGCTCGCCTTCGGGTATGCGATAGACCTTAAGCCAGTAGCACTTGCCCTTTGACGTGAGAAACATCAGGTACGAGTGCGTAGAGGCCACAAAGAGGTGTTCGACGAAATCCTCCTCTTTGGTCTTCATACCCGTGACGCCGCGGCCGCCGCGATTCTGCACGCGGTAGGCGCGCGGCGACATGCGCTTGATATACCCTTCGTGCGAGATGGTGACGACCATATCCTCTTCGGCGATCAAGTCCTCGATGTCGAACTCTTCGGCGGCGTAGACGATCTCCGTGCGGCGCTCGTCGCCAAAGCGATTGACCATCTCTGCCAGTTCGTCCTTGATGATCTGCATCTGGCGATCTCGGTTGTCGAGAATGTCGCGCAGGCTGGCGATGGTTTTCTGCAGCTCGTCGAATTCGCCGTCGATCTTGTCGCGCTCCAAGCCAGTCAACCGCTGCAGTGGCATACTGAGAATAGCCTGCGCCTGCACTTCGCTCAGGACGAGCCCCTCTTGGCCGCTGACGCCAGAAAACTCGGCGACTTCCAGCGACGCACCTTCCATCAGGCGCTGTTTGGCTTCATCGGGGCTAGCCGACGAGCGGATCGTATTGATGACCCAATCGATGTGGTCGAGCGCAAAGCGCAGACCGGCCAGCACGTGCGCACGCGCCTCGGCTTTGTCCAGGTCGAAGCGGGTGCGGCGCAGGATGACCTCGTGGCGGTGGTCGAGGTAGTGCTGGAGCATTTGCTTGAGATTGAGCAGCTCCGGGCGACCCTTGACGATGGCTAGCATCATCACGCCGTAGGTGCTCTGCAGCATGCTGTGCTGATAGAGCTGGTTGAGCACGACTTCGGCCTGGGCATCGCGCTTTACCTCAAAGACAATGCGCATGCCTTTACGGCCCGATTCGTCGCGTATATTGGACAAGCCGTCAATCGTTTTATCCCGCACTAAATCGGCGATTTTTTCTAGCAGCGTCGACTTGTTGACCAAGAAGGGTATTTCGGTGACGACGATGTTCTCGCGGCCGTTGCTGAGCGTTTCGACCTCGGCGCGCGCGCGAACGTGCACGATGCCGCGCCCCGTCCGATAGGCCTGCTGCACCCCGCTCATGCCGTAGATAACGCCTCCCGTGGGAAAGTCCGGCGCTTTGATGTGTTCGACGAGCTCGGATATATCGGCATCGGGATTGTCGATCAGCACGTTGAGGCCGGCTGCCACCTCGCAGATATTGTGCGGGGGAATCTTCGTCGCCATGCCGACGGCAATGCCCATGGAGCCATTGCAGATCAGATTGGGAAATTTTGAGGGCAGGACGGTGGGCTCTTTTTGCGTGTCGTCGTAATTGCCCATGTAATCGACGGTGTCTTTGTCCAGATCGCCCAGCAGCTCGGTCGCCGCCCAGCTCATGCGCGCCTCCGTATAGCGCATGGCTGCCGGCGGATAGCCGTCGATGGAGCCGAAGTTGCCCTGCCCGTCGACCAGCGGGTAGCGCATGCGGAAGGGCTGCGCCATATGCACCAGCGTTGGATAGACGATTGCCTCGCCGTGCGGATGGTAATTGCCCGACGTATCGCCCGCTATTTTGGCGCATTTGCGAAAGCCGCGGTTAGGTGCCAGGCTGAGATCATCCATCGAGACGAGAATGCGGCGCTGTGACGGCTTGAGTCCGTCGCGCACATCGGGCAGCGCGCGCGCCATAATCACGCTCATGGAATAGTCCAAAAAGGACGTCTTGAGCTCTTCCTCTATCCTAACCGGGACAATGCGGGGGTCTTTTTGTTCCAGCATAAGCCGATTCTTTTCTCCGTGAAGTAGCGGGCGTTTTTAGGCGCCGTGGAAGTCTAAGTTCTTGACGTCGAGAGCGTGCGTTTCGATAAACTCGCGCCGCGGTTCTACCTGCTCGCCCATGAGAAGGGTGAAAAGGTGTTCGGCCTCCACGGCATCGTCTAGCGTTACCCGTAGGAGCGTGCGCGTTTCGGGGTCCATCGTCGTAGCCCATAACTGCTCGGGATTCATCTCACCCAGACCCTTGTAGCGCTGCACCATGACGCCGCGTCCCTCCCCATCGCTGCTCAAATCGCGCACGAACTGGTCGCGCTCTTCCATCGTAAAGGCGTAGTGTTCCTGCTTGCCCTTTTTGACGAGGAACAGCGGTGGCTGCGCCAAAAACAGGCTGCCGCGTTCGATGAGCTCGCGCATATAGCGAAAGAAAAACGTCATTATGAGTATGCGAATGTGGCTGCCGTCCACGTCGGCGTCCGCCATGATAATGACCTTGCCGTAGCGCAGCTTGGAAAAGTCGTACTCCTCGCCTAAGCTCGTTCCCAGGGCCGTAATCAGCGGCAGCAGCTTGTCGTTGCCCAACACGCGATCTATGCGCGCTTTCTCCACGTTGAGCGGCTTCCCAAACATCGGTAGCACCGCCTGAAAACTCTGGTCGCGCGCCTGTGCAGCCGAACCGCCGGCCGAGTCGCCCTCTACGAGGTAAATCTCCGTTTTCTCCGGATCGCGTATGGAGCAATCGGCTAGTTTGCCGGGCAGCGACGCGCCGTCGAGCAACCCCTTGCGCCGCGTCAGTTCGCGCGCCTTTCGCGCGGCCTCGCGCGCGCGGCCTGCTTCGACAATTTTTTCGACGATGCGTTTGGCTACGTCTGGGTTTTCATCGAGGTAGCGGCTCAGCGCCTCGGAGGTAAAGGAATCGACGATTCCCTGCACTTCGCTATTGCCCAACTTCCCCTTCGTCTGTCCCTCAAACTGCGGTTCGGGGACTTTAACGCTGACGACGGCAGCAAGCCCTTCGCGCGTGTCTTCCCCGGAGATCTTGAACTTGACGTTTTTCAGCAAATTATTGCCAGCCGCATAGGCGTTTATCGAACGCGTCAGCGCCGTGCGAAAGCCAGATAGGTGCGTCCCGCCTTCCGTTGTGCGAATGTTGTTGGCATACGTAAAAATTGTTTCTTGATAGCTGTCGTTGTACTGCATGGATATTTCGACGGCAATGCCGCCGCGTTCCCCCTGCAGATAGATCGGATCTGCGTGCAGAACGGCGCGCCCCTGATTTATGAAGCGCACAAACTCTTCGACTCCACCCTCAAAGTGGAACACGTCGCTTTCACCGCTGCGCTCGTCGCCAACGTGAATGGCCAGCCCCTTTGTAAGAAAGGCCAGCTCGCGCAGACGGTGCGAAAGGAACTCGTAGTCGAATTCCACCGTTTCGAATATCTCTGCGTCGGGCTTAAACTCGGTGATCGTGCCGGTGCGGTCGGCATCGCCGATGACTTCCAATTCGCTCTGCGTAATCCCGCGCGCATAGCGCTGCTTAAAAACTTTGCCTTTTTGCCACACCTCCACCGTGCACCATTCGGACAGCGCGTTAACCACCGAAGCCCCCACGCCGTGCAGCCCGCCGGAAACCTGGTAGGCCTTATGATCGAATTTGCCACCGGCGTGCAGCATGGTCATAACGACCTCGACGCCCGACATGTTTTCGCCGGCGTGAACGTCTGTCGGTATGCCGTGGCCGTCGTCCTCGATGCGCACGCTGCCATCCTGCTTAAGCATCACATCGATGCGCGAACAGCGTCCTGCCATGGCCTCGTCCACGCTGTTGTTGACGATTTCTTTAATCAGCTCGTGCAGCCCGTTGACGCCCGTATCCCCGATATACATAGCCGGGCGTTTACGCACGCCTTCCAGGCCCTTGAGTACTTGAATGGCCTCGGCGTTGTACTCGGCGTTGTTTTCGTCAGAAGAATCAGCGCGGTCCCTTGCTGGTTCCGTCATCAACTTTCTCCTTGTGTAGTCGAGCGCGTTGGAGCGCTCTGTCGGTTAATCAATCTCAGTTCGCGCACTACTGTGCGGCCGACCTCTCTGTTAATCCGGTCGACAATGTCGCTCTGCATAAAACTCAACTGCGACCGCCACACGGCTGAAGGCACGGCGACCTCAAGACATCCCTTGTCCACTCGCAGGGGACGGGCGTAGCGAGCCAGTGACGGCCCCACGGCCTTCTCCCAAGCGATTTGGGCTTGGCACTCGGCCAGTTTGTCCTCTACCCCCAATTCGCCTAACAGCTCGCCCAACAGCTCGCCTAGTGCGCTGGCCGGTGCGGGTGGACGTTCTTCGGCCCCCTTATTTTTCCAAGCGAATTTCTTCAAAAGTAGCTGCCGGTGTAGTGTCGAACTCCCGCGGTGCGGTGATGACCACTTGACCAAACTCACCCACCACTTCCAGTAAAACTCCTATGCGCGCCTGGTCTAACTCAGAGAACACATCGTCGAGCAAAACGACCGGTTGCTGGTCGCAGCGCTGCGCTATAAACTGACACTCCGCTAACTTCCAGGAGATCAGTATCGTCTTTAACTGTCCTTCCGACGCGTAGAGCTCTGCCGGCTGGCCGTTTAAGTCAAATGACAAATCATCGCGGTGCGGACCGCAGAGCGTGTGGCCCATCTGAAGCTCCTGTGCGCGTTTGCGCTGCAACTCGTCGCGCAAGGTTTGCTCCAAGCTGTCTCCCGCGTCCTCTCGGCGCTGCCCTTTGTAATTTATTTCCGCCTCTTCTCCTCCAGGCGAAAAGCGACCGTAGTAATTTGTAAATGGGCCTTGCAAAACTGCCAACGCGTCGAGCCGAGCGCGGCGAATTCGAGACCCGTGTTCGACGATTTGCTCGTCCCAAGATTCCAACACTTCTGCATCTGGCACCGAACGCGGATCTTTTTTCGCCGAACGCAGAAGATGATTTCTCTGCTGCAGCACCCGCTGGTAGATTTGCAGATCGCGCAAATAGGCCGAACTGGACTGAGAAAGCAGTATATCCAGCATGCGCCGGCGCTGCGCGGGAAAACGCAGAACGAGCGACACGTCTTCAGGGGAGAAGTGGACGGTGCGAAAATGCCCCAAAATATCGGCGACGCGCGGCAGGGGGTTTTCGTTTAAAAATGCCTTTTTGCCTTCTTTCTTTCCAAAGAAAACGCGCATCTTCTGTGCTTGGCCACCGCTAGTAAACCGACCTCGAATATCAAAGTACTCGCCGCTGTGGGGCACGGACTGGGCATCTTTGGCGCCGCGTACCGATTTTCCAATCGAGAGATATGATATCGCCTCGAGAATATTGCTTTTACCGCGGCCGTTTGGGCCGAATAGAAGCGTGTGCGATGCCTCAAAGCACAGGTGTATGGAAGCGAAATTGCGGTACGGTCTGAGCCACAGCTCGAGGAGGCGCACTGGGCTATTAGCCTCATCCCGTGGGACGCAGGGGCATCAGCAGATAGAAGTACTCCTCTCCCTCGCGCACTTCGTTGGGCTTCAGTAGAGCCGCCGTGACGTTATTGTTCAGCTCGAAGCGCACCGACTCCGCATCCATTTTTCGCAGTATTTCCATCAAGAACTGCGCATTGTATCCGATCTCCATATCGTCGCCGTCGTACGATGCGGGTATAACTTCGCGCGCCTCGCCACCGATTTCCGGACTAGCTGCCGAAAGCTCAATAGAATCGCTCTTTAACGCGATCCGGACCTGACGGGTATACGAACTGGACAGTATGGAAACCCGCCGCACGGCAGGGAGCAGGCGATCGCTCACCACGCGCAGGTTTTTGTCGTTGTCTTTGGGTATTACTTGGGCATAGTCAACGTAGGGCCCCTCGATCAGGCGAGACAGTAAATGGGTGCTATCCGTGCTGAGAAACAGCTGCGTCTCTCCCAGCGTGACCTGCACAGCGCCCTGATAGCCCGAAAGGAGCTTGCCTATTTGCTGCAGTGCCTGCGGAGGGACAATTACACCCGCTTCTTCGTCGGCACCGACCTGCAGCGGCAGAGCGCGACGGCAGCACGCCAAACGCGAGCCGTCTGTGGCGACCATTTCCATGCCTTCGGCGTCAATGCGCCACAGCACGCCGTTAAGGACGGGCCGAGTATCGTCCTTGGAGACGGCGAAAGACGTTTTGTTGATCATCTCAAGCAGGACGTTGGCGTCTAGCGCGTCTGATTCGCCAAAGGAAATGCTAACGCCGTCAAGAGAGGACGGCATATTAGGAAACTCATCTGCGGCCATTCCAGACAGACTATAAGCACCTTCGCCGCTTTCGGCGTCGCCTAGATTACCCGATAGGCGCAGGCGGTCGTTCTCAACGACAATACTCAGTTCGGCCTCAGGCCACTCTCTGGCAATTTCTGCGAATGTCCGCGCTGGGACAGTGATCTGTCCTCCCTTTTCAATGGAAGCAGGCACCTGAGTGCGTATAGACAAATCTAGGTCAGTAGCCGAAAGAGAGAGCGTCGTGCCCTCGGCCACCAGCAGAATATTGGATAGCACTGGCAAGGCGGGCTTTGAGGGGACAGCGTCTAGGACGGTGTCGATGCCTTGCCAGAGTTCGTTGCGATTTACAGTCAGTTTCATAGGGGCTATTGCTCAGATAGGGGTTGTCTGAGCTAAACTAACAAACGCATGCGGGTATGTCAAGACTATATTATATAGTACACCGATGAAATACCGTAATAATATATTCGCGTTTTTAAGTATTTGTTTTTATTATTTTTATGGTATTTTCAATTTATGTGGCAAAACGGCTCCGAAAAGAGTGCTTTTTTGTATAGGTGTGTATAGTGTGTGCCTTATGGTGTGTGCCATCCAAAACAGAATTCCACACAAACTAGTATAGATACTATACACATATTTGTGTTCTTGTTCTAGTTCTTGTTCTAGTTGGATTGTTGATATGTTGGTAAGTCGGTTTATAGTCCAACGCAACGGGCCCTATACACCGTTGTTTTTAATTGCCTTTATTTACGACGACCTGTGAGAAAAATGGCCTGGTGATAGGTGTTAATAAAGGCTGTAAAAGGGGCCAACTATCCACCGGTAGATCTAAAGGATGTCACGAATGTGCCGTGTGGACAACTTATCCACATCTCCTCTACAGGGCGGTGTGGATAGTTTTCCACTGACACAATGACAGGGTCCTGCAAACGGCACATGGTGTTGGAGTAAAGTAAAAAGGGGGACTTCTTTAGAAAGAAGGAGCGTATTTTTGCTTGATTGCAGATGTAAAATCTTCGATCATGCGCGCAAAAGTGGGATCTTTCTTACACTTCTTCTCTATGGTTTGCACGGCATGCACCACCGTGCTATGATCGCGGTTGCCAAAGTGTAGACCAATCATCTTCAAAGGATGTGGGGTCAGGCGCTTAGCCAAAAACATGGCAATGTGCCGAGCGGTGGCCACATCCTGCTTACGAGTTTTGCTGATTAGTGTGTCCAGCGTTAGATCGAAGTGGTTTGCAACATAGCGCTGTATGGACTCGATGCTTAGCTCCGTCGTGGGATCGGGACCGCGTTCTCGGGCAATGTGCTTGGCGGCTTCGACCGTTAACTCGGTGTTGTGAACGGAGCAGTAGGCCATCAGATGAATAAGGGCCCCCTCTAATTCGCGGACGTTTGAACTGATATAGCTCCCTAAAAAAGCAGCCACGTCGTTTGGTAGGGGAATGCCGTTGATCTCGGCTTTCTGGTGTAAAATGGCAATGCGAGTTTCCAGATCGGGCGGTTCAATTGGCGTAACGAGACCCCATTGAAAGCGGGACAGCAGCCTTTCCTCTAGCCCCTCGAGTTTTTCCGGCGGGCTATCGCAGGTCATTACGATCTGTTTGCCGTTTTGGTGCAGGGCATTAAATGTATGAAAGAACTCTGTCTGAGTGTGCTCACCGCGTAGAAACAGAAATTGAATATCGTCAATCAGCAAGATGTCGGCGCTGCGATAACGCCGCTGGAAATCGGCCGAACTCCGATTTTTAAGCGACTCAATGAAATCGCTCATAAACTTTTCCGAGGGCACATAAGCCACTCGCTGGGCCAGGTTATGGGCGCACGCATAATTTCCAATCGCTTGCAATAGGTGCGTTTTGCCCAAGCCGACCCCGCCAAATATAAACAGCGGATTGAACTGTGTTTTACCCGGTGACTTTGCAACGGCCATGGCTGCAGCATGGGCAAAACGATTGCCTTCTCCAACGATAAATCCGTCAAAGGTATAGCTCACGTTCAGCGCAGAAAAAGGCTGTTCTTCGGTTTGTCCTGCATTGAAAGCGGTAGGTAAAGGGACAGTCTCTGGCTTGGTTGGAGCAGAGAATTGAACGGATGCGGGCACCCCAGGTTGGTTGGCCTGTTCTTGCCCCTCAGCCCCTCCGTTGCCGGGAGCTCTTTCCACTTTAAGGCTCGTTCCCTCTATCGTGAAAGAGACTTTTGGGGTAAGGGTTGTTTCTTCGGCTACGACATCTCTAATTAGGCTTAAATAGTGCTTTTCGAGCCAATCGGCAGAGACGATGCTCGGGACCTGAATAACGAGCATATCTCCGTCAAAACGGGCTATTTGCGTGGGTCTAAACCAGTTGGCAAAGCTCTGGGGACGAACGCGGCGCTCGATAGCAAGGAGACATTGTGCCCAGAGTTCGTGGGGATCCTGTGAATCCGGAGCCATGAATTGTCTGTTATTTCGAATGGGTGGGGAAGACGAATTCAAGCTATGCAATTAGACATGGATAGTCAAGACAAGAACGGGCCAAACTCAATCAATATTGACATATCAGACGATTGGCCTTACTATTATAGGTTTCTACAAATGCTGCTGAATTGCAAACTGTAAAACAGGATAGAAAACGTGAAACGCACTTTCCAGCCTAGCAACAGAAAGCGCCGGAACAAGCACGGATTCCGCAAGCGCATGAGCACTCCCTCCGGGCGCGCCATACTCAATCGCCGCCGCCGTCGGGGACGCAAGCGCTTAGCCGTTTAACGGAGAGCGGTATGAGCTGGATCAGAGGAACTCACCTTTGGATCCGGCACGGTCGGGAAAAACAAGGCACGATCTTTGTAGTCCGACGCAAACTGGGCACTGCTGTAGCTCGAAATCGCCTGAAAAGACGACTTCGGTCGATTTGTCGGTCAATAGGATCTGGATTACCCGTGAGTTTGGTCGTCTTCTGTCAGCCCTCTGCCACTCTGGCGAAATTCTCCGATTTAGAGCAGGAGCTTAAGGCGCTGTTGTCTAAACTATCTGCTCCATGAAATACCTCTTTGTTTGGGCTGTCCAAGCCTACCGACTCCTCGTTTCTCCCTTTCTTTCCCCGTCCTGTCGTTTTCAACCAACCTGTTCTCAATACGCCCTAGATGCTTTGGACAAATACGGCGTTGTGAAGGCATGTTGGCTGACTGCAAAGAGGATTATTCGGTGCCATCCCTGGGGAGGGAACGGGTATGATCCAGTGCCCTAACGCGTAACGGAAATTAGAGCAAACCTCTTATGGATGATAAGCGAACACTACTCGGTCTCTTATTGATCGGACTCATATTTCTCCTTTCCCCCTATTATTACGAGTGGATGGGTTTATCGCCCAAACCGGAAGGACCTTCTGAACAGGACTCGGCTGAAACTCAGCAACAAGCCGCCGAAAAAGTCCCTGTGGAGTCCAACCCACCCCAGCGTTTGGAGCAGCCTCTCCAAGTGCTGACAGAGGAAGAAAAACCCGCCGGCAACGAGCTGGGACAGGCAAGTGGGGCCGCGCTCTCTTCCCGACGAGAAGACATTCCCACCTTCACACCCCGTACGGTTGCAGTGCAAACCCCTCTCTTAGATCTCGCCCTTTCGACCCAAGGAGGCACGATTCAGTCTGCTTTTCTCCAGCAATACACCCTTCCCGACGACGGTCGGCCCGTTCAACTCATCGCACCTCAACGGTCTGGTTTAACGGTTCGCCTGCAGCAAATCGATGCCGTTGAAGACCTTTCGCGGATCCAATTCGAACCCAGCCGAGAAAAACTCGTCGTAAACGAGGGACAGGGCACCCTTATTATGCGGGCCCAGCTGGGCGGAAACCGGGTTATTGAAAAGGTCTTTACCTTTTACGCAGACCGCTATGCTTTTGACCTTGAATTGCGCTACGCCGGGTTTTCTGAGGAGTTCGATGTCTTACTCGGTTGGCAGGGCGGAATCCCCTTTACCGAGAGTGCCCCCGACAGCGACCTGCCCGAAATGGGTGCTATTGCCACCTTCAATAACGAACGCATTGAAATCAAGGTCGACAATGGAGAGCGTGACTCCTGGGATGCCGAAGGCGATTTACACTGGATCGGTGCTCGGAGCAAATACTTTCTCTCGGCTATCATACCGACCGAACAGGCTCGCTACCGGGCCGAACTCAGGGGAGACCGCACGGGATCCAGCCCCATACCCAACTACAGTTACGAAATTGGCCGCCAGCTTTCTTCGTCCGGTAGCTGGAAAAACACTGTTTATCTCGGTCCACTCAACTACGATAACCTTATTCGCTATGAAGTAGGGTTGGAACAAGCCATTGACTTTGGCTGGCCTGTTATTCGCAGCGTGAGCAAGTTTCTACTCATCGCTTTTAAAGCGACTCATACCTACATTCCTAACTACGGCTGGATTATCGTCCTCTTTGCCGTGGTGATCAAGATTATCGTCTATCCACTTACCCACAAAACCTACGAGTCGGCTGGCAAAATGCAGGAGCTGCAGCCCAAAATAGCAGCTTTGCGAGAAAAGTATAAGAATGATTCTCAGCGCCTTAGCCAGGAGACGATGAAGCTATACAAAGAGGAGGGCGTCAATCCTATTAGTGGTTGTTTGCCCATGTTCCTCCAAATGCCCATTTTCTTCGCTCTCTACAATGTCTTTAGCAAGACAATCGAACTGCGTCAGGCGCCCTTTGCCCTCTGGATCAACGACCTTTCTATGCCAGACGAGGTCCTCGTTGGTGGATTCGGTCTCCATATACTCCCTCTGCTGATGGCCGTTTCTATGCTTATTCAGCAAAAGATGACGATGAAAGATCCCAAGCAGGCTTTTTTAGTGTATTTTATGCCGGTGCTCATGATCTTTTTCTTCTGGACCATGTCATCGGGGCTAGTGCTCTATTGGACACTTTTTAATGTTCTGACCATTGGCCAGCAGGTCCTTGTAAATCACCTTAAGAAGTAACCCTCCAATCGCTGCCCGGCCAGCTATGGAAGAAACCATTGTTGCGATTTCTTCCCCTCCAGGGGAAGGGGGCGTAGGAGTCATACGGCTCAGCGGGCCCCAATCAATACCCATTGCCCAACAGCTTTTTCTGTCGACCCCACCCCTCGGTACGCGCCTCCGCTACGTGGAATACGGCAAGGTTTCTGTAGGGGGCCAAGAAATCGACACAGCGCTTGCTTGGGTCTTCCGAGCTCCTCGCTCCTACACAGGAGAAGATACCGTAGAAATCAGCTGCCACGGGAGCACCTTAATTCTCGAACTGGTTGTAAATGAAGCCATTAAATGGGGTGCTCGCACGGCCGCTCCCGGCGAATTTACCCGCCGTGCTTTTTTGCACGGGCAGCTCGACCTGCTCCAAGCCGAAGCCGTAGTTGACCTCATACAGGCCTCTAGTGAAAACGGTCTCGAAGATGCCTATAGTTTAGCAGGAGGGCGGCTGTCGGAGGACGTTCGTGCGCTAAAAAAATCGTTGGTCGATTCCCTGGCTAAAGTAGAAGTGGGGTTGGACTTTTCTGAAGAAGACATTGATCCAATTGCTCGCCATCACATCGTTGGGGAGTTGGAGAAAATACAACGTCGTGCTCAGCAACTGGTTGACTCATTTACCGCCGGGCGCAGGAGAATGCAGGGCTACCTCATTGCCCTTGTCGGTCGGCCCAACGTCGGTAAGTCCACGCTTTTAAATGCTTTATTAGGCGAAGATCGAGCCATTGTAACGGACATTCCGGGCACCACGCGCGACCTCATAGAAGGGCGCACCACTTGGAAGGGTCGAAGCATTCGCCTGGTTGATACAGCAGGCCTGCGTGCAAGCCCTGACCCGATTGAGGCAGAAGGGATAAGCAGGGCAAAAAAGATAGCGGACGAGGCGGATCTCGTTCTGCTTGTAGTTGATGCAATGGAGAATGATGTCGGTAGAGAAGTACAACTCTGCCACGAGCTGAGCCATAAACAGCCCATTGTTGTTTTTAATAAAATAGACCAGCGGTCTCCAGCAGAGAATGCCTCCTTTTTTGAGGGAAGAACAGTCGTTGAAATTTCAGCACTTACAGGCGTTGGACTAGAGCAGCTGAAAGAAGTAGCGTTAGCATCCCTTCCTCGCGACCATTCAACAGGGGGCGTAGTGCTTACTCGACAGCGACACCGCGAGTGCCTCCTGTCGATGCTCGAAAGAACAGAGTCGGCTGTTCAATTACTAGACGCTGGCCAGCCGGACGAATGCGTTGCGGTCGAGCTACAAGAGGCTCTAAACAGCTTGGGTTCTCTCCTTGGCGAGCGCGTCGACGAAGATGTGCTCGATGCGATTTTTTCGGAATTTTGCATCGGCAAATAAAAACGTTTCACGTGAAACACAAGGGGTGAAAAAAGTCGATGACAAGCCCTCCTGTTTCACGTGAAACAACATGGGAGGAAAAAAGGTTGGGGAGCATACCACCGCGTCTCGAGGGCGATTTGGAGGCTCTCAATACATGGGTACAGAACAGCACGGTTGCTCTCTCAGAGGAGCAATGGACTGCTATATGTGCCTACGTCCACTTGCTATACCATACATCGATAAAGCTTAATTTAGTTTCAGTGCAGGAGCGCGAATCTATTGGGACTCGACATGTATGGCGCGCGTTGGCAATGGTTCCGCATATTCAATCGGTTCCGCACGAGACGGTTCTTGACGTTGGTTCTGGGTCGGGCATTCCGGCCATTCCCCTAAAGATTTGTCTGCCAGAAACCGCTTTCTATTTAGTAGAGAGCCGACGTCGGAGAGCGAACTTTCTGAAGCAGGCAATTCGTTTGCTCCATTTGGAAAAGGCCGTGGTAATAAACGAGCGAGTAGAAGACTGGAAAGAACCAATAACAGCCGATGTAGTGACGGCGCGTTCGGTCGCCAATCCAGGGGAACTAAAGGCTCTAGTCCAGTCACACGTTCGCTCGTCTGCTTGGCTTTTCTGTCCGCTGGACCCACGCGGAGAATCGACCGTAGAAGGGGGTGAGCGGTTGGTTGTGCAATGGAAAAAAGAGGTGATGCATTTGGGTCGCGTGCCTCTAATTTATTAACAGATAGAGCAAGGTTATCCACCTAAAGAATGTTGATAAGAAAAGCGTGGTTTGAGCCACCAATTGATGGTGTGAAGCACGAGTAAAACCATCTAGATAAACGCCAGTGAAGTCATGGGTTTCAGATCCGTAAAGAGTTGAATTGTGGATAAGTGAATAGATTGGTATGTGAACTATTTTTAAGCCATAAATATCTTGCAATAGGGCAGACTGTTGCCGTATATTTTATGGGCTTGGGCTTTATCGTTCCTCACCTGTTCCGGCATACACTGTGTTAGACAAATACCTAAAACCGCTCTCGTTGGCCGTGCTTAGACCGCTGGCCCACCTGTTTATTCGGCTGGGCTTCCGTCCGGATTGGCTGACCCTAATGGGCTTGGTTATGAACATCGGTGCGACGGTTGTGTTTGCCCGAGGCGAGCTGCGCTGGGGAGCCGTTGTTATGATGGTGGCCGGCCTGTGTGATATCCTTGACGGCCAGGTGGCACGCGAAGGGCGCAAGGAAACCAAATTCGGCGCTCTGCTCGATTCGACGACAGACCGATACTCAGAGATCTTTATTTATTTTGGCATCGGTGCGTATCTGATTGGACGGGATGAATGGATCGCAAGCGGCATTCTCTTCTTCGCAATCACCGGCTCACTCATGGTGAGCTACGTTCGCGCGCGGGCTGAGGGACTGGGAGAGGATTGCAAGGTAGGTTTCATGCAGCGCCCCGAACGATTAATGGCGCTGGGGTTGGGTTGCTTGGTGAGCCACAATGGGCTGGTTTTCGTTCTCGTCCTACTCGCAGTGACGACCAATTACACCGTTATCGAGCGCTTGACCTACATCCGCAACAAACTCAAGGCCGGTCCCAACGCTGCCAATCCCGTTCAGCAGGGGTCGTCCTAATCGACTTGCACCACCTCTCATTCGCACTGTCCACCGATGCCTGAAGAAGGGCTATTCTTCGTATTTGAAGGGGTCGATGGAAGCGGCACGACGACTCAAGCAGCGGCCTTAACCCAATTCTTGCAGCAGCGCGGCCACGACGTTGTGCCCACGCGCGAACCTGGTGGCACGCCGGTAGCCGAGCGCATCCGCCAGCTGGTTTTGGATCCCAGCTTGCCGGAAACAGCCTATCGCACGGAACTGTTCCTCTACGCGGCGAGTCGTTCCCAGCACGTGGAGGAGCTTATTGGGCCCTCCTTATCTGCGGGAAAAATCGTCGTCTGTGACCGGTTTATTGCGTCAACGGTGGCGTATCAGTCTTTTGGGCGCGGTCTGGACAAAAGCCTCGTTGAGCAGGTAAACCAATTTGCGGTGGGCTCGTGCCTGCCAGACGCAACGATTTTTTTACGTCTTTCGGTTGAGGATGCGCGTCTTCGTCGGCAGAAGCGCGCGCAAGAGGCAGACCGTTTGGAAGAAGCAGGAGACGAGTTACAGGAACGCGTAGCCTTGGGGTATGAGTCTATTTTCGCAGGCGATTTGCAGGCTATTGAAATTGATGCCCGCCCCGCCCAAGAAGAGGTTTCTGAGGCCATCCGCAAAGCCCTCCTGACGCGGTGGCCATGGCTTTGAACAGAATATGAGACGTTTTATGAAGAATATGCCGTTTGGGGTATTGATAGCCCTCTGGGTTCCGCTGATTGCGGCGGCGGCACCGGCCGATCCGTACAAAGAGGTCAATGCGGGCTGGGAGCGCTTTGGGGCGGTCTATGCGCGCATAGTCGACAATTATTACGCGAGTTTGGATGGCAACGAGATTATGATGGCGGCGATCGAGGGCATGCTCGATCAGCTCGATTCATACAGCCAATTCTACGACGAGGAAGGCCTGCGTCAGCTGCGTCAGGATACGACTGGCAAATTTGCGGGACTTGGTATCACCGTCGCAATAAAGGACCGCTACCCAGTAATTATCTCCCCAATAGAAGATACGCCGGCCTCGCGAGCAGGTTTGCGCTCGGGGGATTTAATTGTCGCCGTAGAAGGAACGGACACGCGCGATATGTCGCTGGAGACCATTGTTGACGCTTTGCGAGGGGAGCCGGGCACGGAAGTGCGGATTGAAATTGTTCACCGGCTGGGCGGTCCGAGGCACGAAGTCGTAATAGAGCGCGAGATAATAGAAATTAAAAGCGTGTCGTTGGCAGAAGAAATCCGCGGGGGCGTGGGCTATATCAGCATGCGACAGACGCGGTTTTCGGAAAGCACTTCCGAGGAAGTCGAGCAGGCCATCAAGTCGCTGCTGGCAAAGGGGGTGAAAGGCGTTGTCCTCGACCTGCGCGGCAATCCGGGCGGTTTGCTCAGTCAGGCCACGCAGGTGGCGGATCTATTCTTGCCCAAAGGGGCACCCATTGTATCGATCCGCGAGCGCGAGGGCCGGCGCGAGGAAGTAAAGCACTCGCAGCGCCGACCTGTTTTGGGCGAGCTGCCCCTGGTCGTGCTTATCGATGACGGCAGTGCCAGCGCTTCTGAAATTGTGGCCGGAGCCATTCAAGACAACGATAGGGGCGTTCTCGTTGGCACGACATCGTTTGGCAAGGGCTCTGTTCAGACCATATTCGATCTGCAGGAAGTAACCGATAGCGCGCTCAAGCTGACAACGGCGCTCTACTACACGCCCAGCGGGCGCAGCATTCACCGAGAATATTCGGGCGGAGCGGACCAGGCCAATCGCATCGAAATTGCCGATCGCGAGCTGCCGGCGGCCCTAGCGATGGATGTCATCCTGGAAGCAAGCGACAGGGAGACAGCGTTAGCCGCTCTGCAGGCGCGCTTTGATTTGGATGCGCCAGTAGCGCAAAAGCTGCTGGAGACGCGTTTAGTCGATTTGGTGGGTATGGAATCGTCTGCGTCGACAGCAGACTCCGTTAAATTGCGCGAGCGAGAATACTTCACTCAGCGCGGAAGAAAGGTATTTGGCGGTGGCGGCATTACGCCGGACATCGTAGTTGCACCGCGTGCGCCCTCCCACTACGTGCAAAACCTCGAGCGCCGGCGCCTGTTCTTTGATTTTCTGGTGGATTACAGCACAGCCGATTCCACCTACACAGAGGAAACGCAGGTAGACGAAGCGATGCTGAGCTCCTTTAGGGAGTTTGTCCGCAGCGCCAACGAGAAGGACGGCTACGCAATGGGATTAGACCAGCTAAACTCGTTGAAGGATATCGCCGGTGAATTGGGTTGGGGAGAGGTGGAGACGTCGCTTGCGAATTTAGAAACCGCGTTTATGGCAGAGCGCCAAAAAGGATTCACGGCAAAGCTGGAACCAGAGATTCGCTTTGCTTTAGAAAAGGAGCTGGCGCTCCGCGTTGAGGGTAGAAAAGCGCAGCTGAAGCTCGAGTTAAGAGAGGATCCTCAGCTGGAAAAGGCTATTGGCGTCTTACAGGATCAAAAGATGTATAAAGAGGCACTGGTCAAAAAAGATTGACACTTGCTTGTCGACCGGGCGATGTGTATTATATCAGTGAAGTCCATCGGTTTTAAGAAAACGTTATATTACTAACGGTACCATTTTTACTTTTTGAAGTTTGAGCAGAGACCGAGAAGTTTTTGCATGAGAGGGTATAGAGGGTCTCTTTCCGGGATTTGAAGCGACGTGCGTCAAGCGTGACGCAAGCTTATTATTAACAAGATTTTACAGAGCTTGAAGTGGTGCGGTTACAAGCGGGTTTTACCGCGGTGATTCAGAACCGCAGACCAACGGGCTCTCAAGCCGGATCATTCCTGACCTCAGAGATGAGTAGTGCGCGATACCTCTGCCAGGTCATATTGGATCGTCTCAATAGATCATTCGGCCCGTCGTATATCGCATTCTCCCTAAGAGCACGCTAAAATTCCTAGCCCTCACTAGGTCCCCGGTGCAACAAATGGCATCGGGTGCAATACCTCTTCGCAATCGTACTCTTCGCGTCTTCTCTGCTGATACTTCGCGTATCCAATAGGGAAGTTGCATGCAAACAGAAATATATATCAATGCCGCGTCGAACGAGTCGCGCATTGCCATTGTAGAAGACGGACGCCTGGCTGAGTTATGGGTCGAAAGGCCAGAAAACCAGCGCATGGTTGGCGATATCTACAAGGGAACAGTGACCGCCGTACTGCCGGGTTTACAGGCGGCGTTTGTCGATATCGGACAAGAGCGGACGGCTTTTTTGCAGGCCCGGGACATGGTAGAGGCCGAGAACGAAGACGACGGTGGAGGGCGCAATGGCCGCCGCCGCTTCCACAGTCAGCCCCCGATCCAAAAGCTGATCAAGAAGGGGGACGAAGCTATCGTGCAGATATCGAAAGAGCCCATTAGCACAAAGGGGGCTAGGATCACGACCCAGCTGTCGCTGCCGGGTCGCTTCGTGGTTCTAGTCCCGGGCGGTAGCTGGGTGGGTGTATCGCGCAAGATATCCAGCTGGAACGAACGGCGGCGCCTGCGCGAAATCATCGAGAAGATCCGTCCAGAAGGGTATTCGGTGATCGTGCGCACCGAAAGCAGAGACAAAAAGGAAAAAGATCTCAAGCGCGACCTTAAGCAATTGGTAAAAAACCACCAGCGCCTGCTTAAGAACGGCCTGAAGCTAGCGGCTCCATCGCTGATTCACAAAGAAATGGGTATGACGTCGAGCGTTATCCGAGACCTCTTCACCGATAACGTCGAGCAGGTGATTGTAGACGATGAAAACCTATACGGTGAGATTCTGTCCTACCTGCGCCAGGTCTCTCCTCTGCTGGTCAAGCGGATCGCCTTGCACAAAGATCGACGCCCGATATTTGACGCGTACAAGATTGAGGAGGAGATCGAAAAGCTAACCAACCGAACGGTTTGGATGCGACGCGGCGGGGCACTGGTCATCGATTTTGCTGAGGCCGGAACCTTTATCGACGTGAACTCCGCGCGTTTTGTTGGTTCCGACGACCAGGAAGAAAACAACCTCAACACGAATTTAGAGGCGGCCAGCGAAGTGGCGCGCCAGCTGCGCCTGCGCGATATCGGCGGCATTGTCGTCATCGACTTTATCGATATGAACGACGAGCGAAACCGCAAGAAAATCGTCGATCGGCTTATTGAAGAGGCAAAAAAAGACCGTGCGAAGGTTTCGATTAGTTCGCGCATCAGCGAATTTGGCCTAATGGAAATGACGCGCCAGCGCGTCCGTCCTAACCTGCTGCACGATCACAGCGAACCCTGCCCCGTATGCGCGGGCACGGGGCGCGTCATGGGTCCCGACACGACGATGACGAAGATCGAACGCTGGTTACAGCGTTCATTCGCCGCTACGCGCGAACGTCGCTACGTGCTCAAGGTTCATCCAGACGTTGCCACCTATATTTTGGAAAACCGCGAAGAGCGCCTGCGTTCGCTGCGCAAATCGACCAAGGCGCGCCTACAGGTGGAGAGCGATACGACACTGTCGCCGCAAGACTATCGCTTTTTCTCGCTCAAACGCAGCGTGGACGTTACGTCTGAGTTCAGCGTTTGACAGATTAAAATGCCGTTCGTATTTTATATGTTTCCCAGAATACTGGTGATTTGAACGGATGATCTTCTTTGGAGAAGTGCGATGTACGCAGTCGTCAAAATAGCAGGTGAGCAAGTTCGGGTCGAAAAGGGCCAGCGCGTGCGCGTCCCCAAGCTTCAGGCCGAAGAGGGCAATGCTCAGGAGTTCACGGAAGTGTTGTTGGTTTCCAACGAGGGCGACACGAAAGTTGGGAGCCCTACGGTTGAGGGAGCAAGCGTATCGGCCACGGTCGTAGGTCACGGTCGCGGCAAGAAGATTGTCGTCTTCAAGATGAAGCGGCGCAAGACCTACCGCAACCGCAACGGGCACCGCCAGGACTATACCGAAATCCAGATAGAGGACATCGTCCTCCCCAACTAGAGATTAGCTGAAAGGAAAGCGCCATGGCTCATAAGAAAGGCGTAGGCAGCTCCAAAAACGGTCGCGACAGTCATTCAAAGCGCCTCGGCGTCAAGCGCTATGGCGGCGAGGCGGTTACGGCAGGCACGATCATCGTTCGCCAGCGTGGCACCCGTATACACCCGGGACTCAATGTGAAAAAGGGCGGCGACGATACGCTCTTTGCAACGGCGGACGGCAAAGTGCAGTTTGAAGAGTTTGGCAAAAGCCGTAAGCGCGTCAACATCGTAGCTGCGTAGCGACTCGAAATACCAGACAATACGAAAGGGTGCGGGCCTAAACGGCCCGCACCCTTTTTTTGTTCTATAATTGTCGTACTCTACTCGCCGCTGAGCTTAGCCCGCAGAAAATCTCTGTTTAGGAAAGCAATGTGGCCCGCAGAAATTTCCTTTGGGCAGACGGCCTCGCATTCGTATTCGTTGGTGCAGTTGCCAAACCCCTCAGCCTGCATCGCCTCAACCATCGCAACCGTTCGCCGATGCCGCTCGGGCTGGCCTTGGGGCAGCACGTTGAGGTGCTTGACTTTGGCGCCGACAAACAGCATGGCAGATGCATTCTTGCAGGAGGCAACGCACGCACCGCAGCCTATACAGGCCGCTGCGTCCATGGCCTCTTCAGCCAAGTCCTGCGCAATGGGCATCGCGTTGGCGTCGGGTGCCGATCCGGTGTTTACCGAAATATAGCCTCCCGCCTGCATGATTCGATCAAACGCAGACCGATCGACGCAGAGGTCGCGCACGACGGGAAAGGCCTTTGCCCGCCAGGGCTCTATCGTAATAGTAGACCCGCTCTCAAAGCTGCGCATGTAGAGCTGGCAGGTTGTCGTTCCGCTGCCCGGACCATGCGGCTGTCCGTTGATCACCAGCCCGCACATGCCGCAGATCCCTTCGCGGCAGTCGCTGTCAAAGGCGACGGGCTCAATTCCCTTGAGTTCTAGCTGGTCGTTTACCACGTCGAGCATTTCCAGGAAAGACATTTCCGGACGGATGTTCTCGGCGGGGTATGATACCATTTCACCCTGTTCGTTAGCACCCTTCTGACGCCACACCTTCAGCGTAAAGGTCATGCCCTCAGCGCGGCTGCTTTCTCCGCTCACTTATAACTCCTTTGCGTGAGGTGCACATTCTCAAATGCGAGTTCTTCTTTATGTAGCACGGGGTCTTGTCCAACACCGGTAAATTCCCAAGCGGATACAAAGGCGAAGTTCTCGTCGTCGCGTTTTGCTTCGCCCTCTTCCGTCTGGTGTTCTTCGCGGAAGTGTCCGCCACACGACTCGTCGCGGGCCAGCGCGTCGCACATCATCAGCTCGGCAAATTCCATAAAGTCCGCCACGCGACCAGCGCGTTCCAAGACTTTGTTAAATTCGCCCTGTGTGCCAGAGACGGTGACATTCTGCCAAAACTCTTCTCGTATAGAGCGTACTTTCTCTCTCGCTTCGTTCAGGCCTTCCTCGCTGCGCGACATGCCGCAATAGTCCCAGACAACCAGGCCCAATTCGCGGTGAAAATCGTCAACGGTGCGGCCGCCCTTCACGGAGAGCAATTTTTCTATGCGTTCATTGGCTTCTCTTTCGGCCTCGTCAAACGCGGGATGATCGGTCGAGACGGGATCAATGCCCTCTGAGGCGATATAGCCGCCCAGCGTGTAGGGGATGACGAAGTATCCGTCTGCCAAGCCCTGCATAAGGGCGCTGGCCCCCAGCCGATTGGCGCCATGGTCGGAAAAATTGGCCTCACCTAGGACAAACAGGCCGGGCAAATTGCTCATCAGGTTGTAGTCGACCCACAGACCGCCCATGGTGTAATGGACGGCAGGATAAATGCGCATGGGGGTTTTGTAGGGGTCTTCGGCCGTTATTTCGTGATACATATCAAAGAGATTGCCGTACTTCTGCCGTATGGTCTGCTCGCCATCGCGCTTGATTGCATCGGCAAAATCCAAGTATACCGCGCGCCCAGTGCTGCCGACGCCGCGTCCTTCGTCGCATACGGCTTTGGAAGCGCGCGAAGCTACGTCGCGGGGCACCAGATTGCCGAAGCTCGGGTAACGGCGCTCTAGGTAGTAATCGCGCTCGGCCTCGGGTATTTGGTCGGGGGAGCGTTTGTCACCGGCTTGTTGGGGCACCCACACGCGCCCGTCGTTGCGCAGCGACTCGC
>JAYPJE010000038.1:27108-41736 GCA_038128265.1 Gemmatimonadota bacterium | reverse complement strand
ACGGGTATGTGCGCCGATCGCACCTGTGCCCAATCGGTCTTTTCATCCATGTAGCCGGTTACCAGCAGCATGGGCAGGTCTACGTGTTCGCGCCGCAGTTCTAGCAGCCATTCGGACCCGCGTCCGTCAGGCAGAAAGACGTCGCTCAGCAGCAGGTCAAAGCGACCGTCTTCGCGGCGAAACAGGGTGCGGGCTTCGCCTAGCGTCGCGCAGGGAAAAACTTCGTAGCCCTGGTCGCGCAGCACGCGCAGAGCGCGATCGCGCAGGTCGGGCTCGTCTTCTAGCAGCAGCACGCGCTCGCCTCGTGCCCGCGTGCGCGACTGGTTTGCAGGCGTCGACTCGCGCTGCCGAGTGGCGGTGTCATCGCCGTGAACGGGAAAGTAGAGCGAGAACGTGCTGCCCTGTCCCGGCTCGCTTACCAGCTCAATCCAACCCTCGTGTGCCTCGATGATACCGTAGACAACCGATAGGCCGAGTCCCGTGCCTTTGTCGACGTCCTTGGTGGTAAAGAAGGGCTCGAAAATGCGCGGCCGAATGGACTCGTCCATGCCCGCCCCGGTATCGCAGACCTGCAGGCGCACAAAGCGACCCATGCGAGCCTGCGAGTGGCGGCGACAGTGCTCTGAGTCAATTTCTACGTTGGCGGTGATCAGGCGCAGCGACCCGCCTTCGGGCATGGCATCGCGGCTGTTAATGGACAGGTTGAGGATAACCTGGTCGAGATTGCCGGGATCGGCGTTAATCATCCACAGGTTGTCGCCCAATTCCATATGAATGGCAATGCGCTCGCCGAGCAGGCGATCGAGCATCTTTTGCAGCTCGTTTACTTGGCCATTCAAATCGAGAGGCTGCCGTTCGATTTGCTGGCGGCGGCTAAAGAGCAGCAGCTGGCGCGTTAGGTTGGCGGCGCGTAATACGATCTTGCGGATTTTAAGCAGGTCCTCGCGCAGACCCTCTTCTTCGTGTGCGGCCAGCATCATATCCACGTCGAAGAGCATAATGCCGAGCTGGTTGTTAAAATCGTGGGCAATGCCGCCGGCCAGCTGGCCGACCGACTCCATCTTTTGTGCCTGGACGAGTTGAGCCTCCAACTGTTTGCGCTCGGTGATGTCGCGGACGATACCGGTAAACATGCGCCGCTTACCCAGATGGAACTGACTTACGGCTAGGTCCAGGGGAAAGGTCGTACCGTCCTTGCGTTTTCCCGTTACTTCGCGTCCTATGCCGATGATCTTTGCCTGCCCGGTGTTCAGATAATTTTCTACGTAGCGGTCGTGTTCGTCGGTATAGGGAGATGGCATTAGGATGGATACGTTGGAGCCGATGACCTCGTTTGCAGCGTAGCCAAAGATCGTCTCGGCTGCGCGATTAAACGATTCTATATGGCCGTACTCGTCGATGGTTATGATTCCGTCGACAATGTTTTCCAGCGCCGACTGGTAGCGCAGGCCGGCAGTCACATCGCGCTGTGAGTCTTCGCGCTGCTGCAGCTGTTGGCGCAGGGCCTGTAGCTCTTCGATAAGCTGCTTTTTGGTCTTTCGTTCGTCTTGCATGATTGGTTTCTAGGCGGTGTCTATTGCAGGCGCAGGCGCGCCCAGCGGGTATGGGTAATGCCAGAGGTTGTACACCAGTACCAGACCAGTACGTCGCCGTCTGCTAGCTGGATGCCTCCGGGTTTGCCAAAGGCGATGAGCAGATGTTCGGCGAGGAAGTTTTCGCTCTGAGCTTCGCCCAGTGTCGCCTCGCTGCCCGCATCAAACACCGCCAGTGCATCGTCGAAGTGTCGCAGGTCCTCGCTAATGGCCAAGCGCACGCCCTGCGGATGGTGGCGATGATTATACAGCGCGGCTACGCGTCCGTCGGGCAGGGCAATGGGGCAGCAGACCTGTCCCAGTAGATTGGTTGCGCACGGTGGCGACCAGGTGCGTCCCGCATCGTCGGAGACGACGTAGTGATTGGGTGCATCGGTGCTCGTGCCGTAGCGGTGCGTCCACAGCATGGTGTAGATGCGCCCGTCGGTTAGCTGTGCGCACATTTGGTCCCAGTAGCATAGGCTTCCAGAGCGATCGTCGGCGACGACCGACCACTCGTTCCAGGTCTTTCCCTGGTCGGGCGAAAAGAGCGCGGCGGCCTTTTGGTCGGGCGGTCCGCTGTAGCCTTCGGGTTTCCAGGTCTCAAACGGATACATCCATCGTCCGTCGGCCAGCTGCAGGAGCGTGCCCGCCCCATTCGCGGTGTATTGATCGGCCGGCAAATCGACGGGTATTACGCTTGGCTGGGACCAATGGCGGCCTTCGTCGTCGGAAAAGTAGAGCAGCATCTGCGGCCGCTGCAGGGCCTCGGATTCCGGATCGAATAGGTCGGCTTCGCTGCATTCAAAGCGCGTTGCCGTCATCAGCAGGCGTCCGTCGGGCAGAACGTGTATCTGCGGCACGCGATAGGAAAAAGACGCATCGTCGCAGGGAATAGGCCCCTCGTTGTGCCACTGGCGTCCGTCACTTGAGCGCAGGATCTCAATGCGGCAGTCGTTGGCTCCCAGTGCCGTGCCCACGTGCTGACTGGCGATAAAAGAGCCGTTGGGCAGCGGGGTAATCCACGGCATATAAGCTCCGCGGCCGGGCGCGCGGTCGAGGATGCCCTCCTCTGCGATTTCCACCATGGTGCGCCTAGTCGAGCAAGAGCGCATCGCGCGCTTCGAGGTGTCCGCGCGCGCGTGCGAAAAAGGCGTCGAGCAATTGATCGGGTGCCAAGTCGGAGGTGTCGATATCCACTTTGCGTTTGATCCAAGACTTGCGGCACTGCTGGGCGAATTCGTAGAGCAGTTGGTGAATGTCTGAGCGGTGGATCAACGTATGGGGGTGGGGTGCAAGCTGCATGCGTTCGGCAATTACATCGGGGCGAGCGTGCATGTGCACTAGAATGGCATCGTCCGGCATTTCGCTCTCGTAGCGCCGCGTGTCGCTGACCTGCAGGCCCGGATAGTAGTAGCGCGGACCATAGACCTCTTCTTCGATGTGGAAGCCGCCCAGCAGGATGTTTTCGTAGAGGTTTATCAGTCGCACGTGGTAGACGATCTGGAAGCGCTGGAAGCGCTCTTTCAGCGCCGGCAGCATGTCGAGCATGGCGCGCTGTTCTTCGTCTGAAAGGTGGTAGGCATCGGGGATGGTAAAGTGGTCGTCCATATGGTAGTGGACGTGTCGCTGTTCTCCCCATGCATAGAGTCCGTTCAGCAGCGTGCTGACGCCGCTATACTCGCAACCGACGGCGATAATGCGCATGGCGTATCTCCTCTGACAGGTGTGAAAGCAAAAGAAACGTGGCGGAAAATGGCCGATGCGTCAACGCCTACCGCCGTCTAGGCTGAGAAAAGGCGTGTAGAATAGGCGAATTAGGGCCGATAAACGGGTATATATCAATAAATCTTGATATTGACATTTAAAGAGTGCCGCGGTAAGTTCTACATACTATGACCGATCCACTGAAAATCTACAAAGCGCTCGCCGATGAGACGCGTTTGCGCCTGGTGCGCCTGCTGGTGCGCGGCTCGCTCAACGTCAATGAGATTATCGGCATCCTAGGCATGGGACAGAGCCGCATATCGCGCCATCTGAAGATCTTGGCCGAAGCCGAACTGGTGACGAAGCGGCGCGAGGGCACGTGGATTTACTATCAGGGGAATGGCCAGTCGTCAGAGGCGGTCGTAGTCGATGCGCTCGACCTGTGCGAGCGCCACGAGCGCCAACTGCCCAACTATGCGGAGGATCTGCAGGGATTGGAAAACGTTGTCGAAGGGCGTCGCCAGCAGACGCGCCGGTTCTTCGACAGCATCGTAGATCCACAGCAGCTGCACCAGTCGCTCGACGGAGATTACTACCGCAAAGTAGCCATGGAACGCGTGCCCGACGGCATCGGCACGGTCTTAGATATGGGGACGGGAGCGGGTTTGCTGCTGCCGGGTTTACTGCGCCGCGCGGAGCGGGTCATTGCCGTAGACTCATCGACTACGATGCTCGACATGGCGCGCAAGGCATTGGGCAAAGAGACGATGCGCTGCGATTTTCGCCTCGGTGATTTGGGCCATTTGCCCATCGCCGACGGCGAAGTTGATCTCGTCGTCGCCTGTATGGTATTGCACCATCTCTCGCATCCGGCCGAAGCAATCCGCGAGGCGCGCCGCGCTCTGCGGTCGGGTGGCCGTCTGGTCATAGTCGATTTGTATCGGCACGAAGACGAGAGCTTGCGCGAACATCTGGCCGACCTCTGGCTCGGTTTTCTGCCGTCCGAAGTAGAGCGTTGGCTGCGCGAATTTCACTTTGCCATTGAAGGCGCAGAAGTCGTCGGCGCCGCAGACACACTACAACTCATAGCATTTGAAGCTCAGAAAGAGGAATAGAACATGACGCAAGCAGCAGAGAAGACTACCGTATTGCAGGATTATAAAGTCGCTGATATCTCGCAGGCTGAGTGGGGGCGCCAGGAGATTATTCTCGCCGAACAGGAAATGCCGGGCCTCATGGCGCTGCGCGAGGAGTTTGGAGCCGAGCAGCCTCTCAAGGGGGCGCGCATTGCCGGATCGCTGCACATGACCATTCAGACGGCTGTGCTAATCGAAACACTCGTAGCGCTGGGCGCTCAGGTGCGCTGGGCCTCGTGCAATATTTTTTCTACGCAGGACCACGCGGCGGCCGCCATTGCCGCGGCCGGCATCCCGGTCTTTGCCTGGAAAGGTGAGACAGAAGACGAATATTGGTGGTGCACCGAGCAGACGCTCAATTGGGGCGAGGGCGAGGGACCCAATATGATCCTCGACGACGGCGGCGATCTGACCAAGTGGGTGCACGACAACCATCCGGAAATGCTGGATGCCATTCGCGGCATATCCGAGGAAACCACCACCGGCGTTCACCACCTTTACCAGATGCTGAAAGAGGATGCGCTCAAGGTCCCGGCGATCAACGTAAACGATAGCGTCACCAAGTCGAAGTTTGATAACCTCTATGGCTGCCGCGAGTCGCTGGCCGACGGCATAAAGCGCGCCACTGATATCATGATTGCTGGCAAGGTGGTCATCGTGGCCGGTTACGGCGATGTCGGTAAGGGCTGCGCCGATGCCATGAAAGGGCTGGGTGCACGCGTCATCGTTACGGAAATCGATCCGATTTGTGCGCTGCAGGCGGCGATGGAGGGATACGAAGTGAAGAAGATGGACGATGCGATCGCTGAAGGCGATATCTTCGTGACGACGACCGGCTGTAAGGACATCATTCGCATCGACCACATGGAGCGAATGAAAGACGGCGCGATCGTGTGTAATATCGGCCACTTCGACGTAGAAATCCAAGTTGCTCAGCTAAAGGGTTTTGCCGGCATTAAGCACACGGAAATCAAGCCACAGGTCGACAAGTTTACCTTCCCTTCCGGCAGTAGCATTATTCTGCTGGCCGAGGGGCGTCTGGTCAATCTCGGCTGCGCCACGGGGCATCCTTCGTTTGTGATGTCCAACTCGTTCACCAACCAAGTGCTGGCACAGATGGAGCTGTATAATAACAGCGATCAGTACGAGGTAGGCGTCTACATGCTTCCCAAGCATCTCGACGAAAAAGTGGCGCGTCTGCATCTGCAAAAACTCGGCGTCGAAATCGATAGTTTGAACGCCGATCAGGCATCGTATCTCGGCATTCCAGTGGAAGGGCCCTACAAGCCGGATCACTACCGCTACTAAGCGATTTTTGCGCGGTGTTAGAGAGGCCTGTGGATAATTCCACAGGCCTCTCTGCGTTGATCCCCAAGCAGAATAAGCGTATATAATATGTGTGCTACCGGGTCATGCGCATTTTGAAGCATATATCGAATTCATCTGACGACGGTAGTTATCCACCACAATGGACTACCATTATCCCAATTAAGCCGAGTAGAGATATCTAGGTTTCTGATGTGGCAATACACTTCCTACAACCTGCCGCTGGGTGTTGCGACCCTGCTGTCGCTGGTCGTTTGCGCCTATGTCTGGCCCCGGCGTGCCAGTCGGGGAGGGCGTCCGCTATGGCTGCTCATGTTGGGTGTATTGCTGTGGTCGCTGGGAGCGGCATTGGAAGTAGCGGCCGTATCGCTGCAAAACAAGCTTTTTTTCACAAAGGTCCTCTACTTGGGCGTCGTGTTGGTTCCGGCGTCTCTTCTCCTCTTCGTCCTAGAGTTCAGCGGCCGGTCTGTGCGCTGGCGCGACTATAGTTGGTTGCTGGTCGAGCCATTGGCCACACTGGTCATGGTGTGGTACGATCCATTGCACTCATTCTACTGGCAGAGCATCGACCGAGTCGAATCGGCCGACTTCGTCGCATTTTCAATGAGCAGTGGCACTGGATTCTGGATACACGCCATTTACTCCTACGTGCTGATGGCCGCATCGCTCATCATCATGGCGCGCACATACAGGGCTTCCCAGGGCTTGCATCGCAAACAGGCGGCTGTGAGCATTGCCGCATTGAGCATTCCCTGGTTGGCCAACGCATTTTACCTGTCTCCATTTAACCCCTTGCCCTTTGTTGATTTGACGCCGCTTTCTTTCGTCTCCACGGGTGTGCTGTTTAGCTGGTCGCTCTTGAGCTTTCGCGTCTTTGACCTGACGCCGATCGCTCGCGATTTGCTTATAGACAGTATGAGCTATGCGGTAGTGGTGTTCGACAACGAACAACGCGTAGTCGATGCAAATCCGGCCAGTGTGGACATACTGGGCGGGGACGATGTGCTGATCGGAAGCAGTTTAGATAACGTGGCTCCGGAAATTTCTGCTTGGATGGACGGTCAGGGCGACAATATGGAGAGGGTGGAGTTGACTATAGGCACATCTGGTCGTCCGTGCGAAGTGACGCTCTTTACCCTACGTGGCGAGGACGGGGAGCCGTGTGGGTCGATGGTGATGTTGCAGGACATCAGCGAGCGCAAGAATGAAGAAACGATAGCCAATTTGGCTCGATCTATGCGCGAGCAAATCTGGAGTATGGAACGCAGCCAGGACATCGGTGGCGTATTGCAGTGGGCCTTTTTCTCGCTGCAATCGCTGGGTGTGTCTTTGGCCCATTGCACGCTCAATATATTTGCAAGGAATCCGACGCTCTTAGTAGATGTGCTGCAGGACTTGAACGCAAGTAGGAATGGGTTTGTCGTGCAGGTGCGCCGTCCGGAAGAGGACCCTGCACGCGCCGATCTATGGCGATCAGGCGAGTGCTATTATTGGCCTGACCTGCGCGCAGACGATCTGTGCACAGAGCACCATGCGTTGGTAGGACAGTATGGGGAGGAGGTCCGTTCAGTTATTGACGTGTCGTTTTCGCACGGTACGTTGACGGTGGGCAGCCCGCAAGACAATGCGTTCCCCGATTTTGAAAAAGAGTGTGTACAGCTGATGGCTAATTTGCTGTCGGAGTCCTTCCAGCGCTGGGACGACATTCGCGCTGTCGAATTGCACCTGCAAGAGCTCAGTCAAGAAGTGGAAGATCATCGCCGCACGGAAGAAGAACTGCGCGTGGCCAGAGACAAAGCCGAGGCGGCTTCTGCGGTAAAGAGCGCATTCTTGGCAAATATGAGCCACGAGATTCGCACGCCGATGAGCGCCGTATTGGGCATGACGGAAATCCTGTTGGATACCGAATTAAACGAGAGTCAGCGCGATCAACTCAAGGTGGTATACAACTCGGCGGATGGCCTGCTGCAATTGATTAACGATATACTGAACTTCTCGCGTGCCGAGCGCGTTGCTCTGCAGTTGGAGCGCGCGCCCTTTGCGCTGCGTGAATGCGTCCAGTTTGCAGTAGATACGGTGAATAACCTGGCCGAAGAAAAGGCCCTGCAGTTAACTTGGAGCGTAGACAAGGCTGTTGCCAACTACTACGCTGGCGACGCTGGGCGTCTGCGCCAGGTGTTGATTAATCTGCTTGGCAATGCGATAAAATTCACCCGTGCAGGTTCGGTTCGCGTAGAAGTTGAGGTGGTAGAATCGAATGCGCAAAGCGACGCGTTGCGCTTCACAGTCGCAGATACGGGTATCGGTATTCCCGTCGACAAACAGTCCATTGTGTTCGAGGCTTTCACGCAGGTTGATACATCGATGACGCGCGAGTTTCCCGGCACCGGACTCGGACTGGCCATCTGCTGCCAGATTGTGGAAGCGATGGGAGGCGAGATATGGCTCGAGAGCGAAGAAGGGGTTGGCAGCACGTTCTACGTTACGGCGGCATTTGATCGAGAGCGTGTCCAGCAATCGCCGCTTGAGAAAGGTAGCAGCGGCGTGCGTGGTGCGCTGTCGGACAAATCGCGCAGAGTTCTGTTAGTGGAAGATATGTTGGTAAACCAAAAAATTGCTCAGAGCATATTAGAAAAGCGCGGCCACGAGGTGGTCATCGTCGACAACGGCCGGGTAGCGCTGGAGACGTTGGATGCAGACCGTGCATTCGACGTGGTGTTGATGGACTTGCAGATGCCCGAAATGGGAGGCATTGAAGCGGTACAGATCATTCGGCAGCGCGAGCACGCAGAGCAGATGCTTCCACTAAAAATTGCCGCGCTTACGGGCAATGCAATGGACGAGGATCGCCAGGCGTGCGAGGAAGCGGGCATGGATTACTTTCTAACCAAACCCTTTCGCAGCAGCGATCTGCTAGAATTGGTCGAAAGCACCTAGTTGGTGTGTCGGCGATCGCCGCAACCAGATTGAACCCCACCCCGTATCGATCTATATGCGCACGGTACACTTCCGACTCGATATCGACACGCTTCTACCGGGAGATCTCGGGTTAATACCTTTCGCCCCACGCGTCGACTTAGCCGATGTTGCGCTGAGCGTTGGCGTTGGCGGTGCCGTGGATCTCGACTCCGTTGAAATTGTCAATCTAACAACCGGACAGCGCGTAGAGTTTGCGCGCGGTGAAGAGTTTGCCCACGGCGACGTCGGTCGCCTCGAGTGGGCCATCGCCGACCCTCTGCACAGAAGCTACGCTGTTTCCTTTCGCATGCGTCCCCAGCGCTGCCGACCGCTGCCCCAGGCGCACGTGCCGCTGGTGGGCACGGGTGACCTGTTGCGCTACAACGCCGGAAGTCCGCGTCCGCTGACCCTGGGTGGCTCGATGCAGTTGGCCGACTGGACGGGCGAAGAGCGCGTCGACCTGCTCGGCTGCTGGAACTACTACCGGCGTCCGGGAGATCCCATCAGTGGCGTGGTGTGCTACCCGCGCAGTGCAGGTGATTTGTGTTTCGGCGATATGGTGCGCCTGCGCTTCCGCGATGGGGAAGGGAGCGCATTGCAGCACTTTGCCGGCGTCTATCAATGCGCAGACTTTGCCGATATCGACGGCGACGGCCGCATCGATATTGTCTTTTCCGAACGCAGCTCGGGCCGTGTCGAATTCTTTTTGCAGTCGGACGAGCGCGACGGCGGCGGTTGGCCCATCTTCTGGCGCGGTCCCTCTATCGAAGTGCCTTTCGACGACATCGTCGATGTGCAGTGGGTCGACGTCGACGGCGATGGCGTGCCCGACTTGGTCGTCAACGGTCACTGGCTGCGCAACGAAAATCCGAACGGCTGGCCTCCTATCGCAGCCGCGCCCGTCGACCTGGGTGCAGGTCAACGCGTGGCATTCTTTGCGTGCGGAGATACAGTCGAGATGCTGTCGCTCGATGTCGGGCCGTGGCGTTTTGCACGCTCGCTCCGTTGGCACCGTGCACTTGGCTGCGGCGCTTTCGCCGATGGAGAGGTACTCGATCTGATTGGGCCGGAAGACAGCTGCACGCAGCTACGTTTTGTTAACGACGGTAAACGCAGCGGCCTGCTGGT
Organism: Gemmatimonadota bacterium; assembly: GCA_038128265.1. Taxonomy (GTDB): domain Bacteria; phylum Latescibacterota; class UBA2968; order UBA8231; family UBA8231. The sequence continues at coordinate 31,910 of JAYPJE010000038.1, read as the reverse complement.
GCAGGGTAATGCCTATCAGGATTTGCGCTTTTACCCGTATGAGGGCGAGCTAGGCGGACGGCCTTGCTTTGCCGGAGCCGAGCGCCTGCAGTCGCCGTCGGCGGTGCTGTCTTGGAGCGACCAGGCGTGGCCGTGTCTATGCGACTGGGACGGCGATGGCGTGTTGGACTTGCTCGTCGGCGGCGGCTACGGCTGGCCGCGCGTTGCGCTAAACAGCGGCACCAACGCACGGCCCGTTTGGCAAGAGCCGCAGCTGATCTACGCCGACGGCGAGCCAATCCGGATTCTGCGCGACGAGCTGTTGGGAGGTGAGCACTGGCATAATATGGGATATCCCTACCCGGTTTGGGTCGATTGGAACGGCAACGGCCGGCCGGACTTGATGTTGCCCAATGAGACCAATCGCATCGCCTGGTATGCAAATGTCGGCACGCCGCAGACGCCGCGCTTTGCTGCGCGTCAGTTTATCGAAGTGGAGGGTTTTGCCGATTCACCGGCATTGCGCGCGGCATCGGGGCGCGCGGGGCTCGATCCATCGTTGGCTAACCACCCCTATCCGCGCGATGAGCACGCGCCCTTTTTTTGGCGTACGGGGTCAGCTTTTGCCGACTGGAACGGCGATGGCCTGACGGATTTTATAACTCACGATGATGAGCGCAAGGCAGCACTCTTTGTGCAGTATCGCGACGCTAGCGGCGCGCTGCGCGTGCGCCGAGAGGGGCCGGTGCTGTTGGAAGACGGACGCGTGCTATGCGATGCGGTCGTAGGTCGTCAAAAGCACTGGACCGAGTCGTTTCGCGCCGTAGATTGGGACGGCAACGGCCTGAGCGATTTGATCTACAGCCTGGCCGGTACGGGCGAAATATACCTAGTGCGCAATGTTGGCTCGCGCGAGAAACCAATCTTTGCCCAGCCGCAGCAAATGTGCTGCTATGGCGATCCGCTGGCCTTTACTATCCACGGGCCCAGCGCATGGCCCGGAGACGTCAACGGCGACGGTAAGCCCGATCTGATCGGCTGCGTCGAGTGGAGCGTCTACCCGTTTTTCGCCCATGCCGCGCTGCAGATGAGTCGCCACCCAGAATGGCATATTGAACAGGTGCAGGCGCGCTGAATCCCACGAACCGGGCCTGCCGTTGCTGGCTTTTATAGCCCTTCCATAAGTACCGGAACGCCCGTGTTTGGAATAACCTGCACGCAGCGGTCGTCCCACAGCTCAATCATAGCAAAGTCTTTTACGCAGGTTATTTCCAGTGCACCCAAGTCGTGCTTGCGCAGCCACGCTGCAATGGGAGGAACATAGGCGGGCACAGAGGCCCGCGCGGTGAATAGCTTGACTTTTTTGCCCTCGGCTAGCCACGCGCGCACGCGATCCAGCATGGCGGGTATGGGATCGCCTATATGTTCGGGGCCGCGCCAATCATCGTAGTGTGCTAGGGTGCCGTCTAAATCCACGCCGATCCAGCCGCTCATTGCTCATCCTCCGAAGTGACCGCGTTGGTGTAGGTAGAGAAATCCTTTTGTCTAAGGTCTTGGCTATATAGTGTGGGCCTGTGCCCACTGTTGGGCGGTGTGCTCTGCCAAGACAGAGGTCAAAGCTAAGCGATCAGCTGCTGCTCGGCCATTGTGCCATGGGCTCCGGCCTTGCTGCTGTGCGACGCGGTACTGCCCTATGCATGCGTTCGTTGTCTGTGTGCGGTGCTTTGGCTATATTAAATGCATACAAACCCCGCTCGTTTTAACGCTATACACCCCCTCGTTGATGGTTGCCATTTCCAAATTGCCAGACTTCTCTTTGCGCGCCGCTTGGCTGCTATTGACGGCGCTTTTGCTCGGTTGTGCACAAGACGTACCACCCTCTGAACAGGCTAGTCGCGCCGTGCCGGTGGGGCGCGCGCAGCTGGACGAAGAGCGCGGTGATAAGCTGATGCGTGCTGGTCGCTACGGGGAAGCCGTGCAGTCCTATGGCCGCGCATCGGGCGCGCTGAGCGCAACGCCCGAACTGTATCGGAAGCTCGCCGAAGCACACGCGCTAAACCAGGAACTGCCGGCTGCGGTGCGCGTCTACGAGCAGGCTATCGAGATGCAGACCGATTTTGCCAAAGCGCGCACGGAGTTGGCCGTGCTGCTGACGCGTCTCGATCGACCGGCCGAGGCCTTAGAGCAGCTCGAGCGTGCTGTGCGCGACCGCCCAGATTATGCGTGGGCCCACATGGTGCTTGGGCTGATGCGATTTCGCCAGGGAGACTACGAGGCGGCGATTGCCGCACAGCGTCGCGCGCTTGCCGCTGTGCCCGACTACGCCGAAGCCTGGTTTAATCTCGGTGAAGTCTATCTAAAGCAGAATGCCTACGCCGAGGCCGAGGAGGCGTTCCGCCGGGCGGTGGCATCGGATTCGACGGCGGCGCGCTTTTATAATGGACTGGGGCGCAGCCACTACCAGCGCCGCGACTATGCGGAGGCGGCCCTGGCGTTTGAACGCGCAGTGGGGCTCGATTCGCTCTTTGCGCGCGCGCGCTTTAACCTGGGCAATAGCTTGTTGCGCATGGGGGACAAAGGCGAGGGGCGGCGCCAACTGGCCCTCTATAAATCGCTGGAAGAACAGGAGAATCGCATTTCAATCTTGCTCAATACGCTGATGACATATCCCGATAGTGCGACGGTGTACCACGACTTGGCGATTGTGTACGGCCAGCGCGGACAATGGTCGGAGGCACACGCGCGCTACCTACAGGCTATTGCGCGCGATTCGTCTTTTGCGCCGTCGTATCACAACTTGGGTAATCTGTATATGCGCAACGGTGCGTTAGACCAGGCCGTGCGCCTGTTTCAACGGGCGCTGCGGGCCGATTCGACCTACGTGCTTGCTCACCTGGCGCTGGGCAATGCGCAGATGCTGCAAAAGCGCTTTGATCGCGCGATGGCCAGCTTTCGCAGCGGTCTGCGCCACGATCCACAAAATGCTACCCTGCAGCGCAATTTGGCCGTTGCAGAAGACATCGCCGCACAGGCTCGGAGGGAGCAATGACGATAGTGTTACGGCGGGCGAGGCGCTGGTTGACTTACTGTGCGCTCTTACTCAGCGCTGTACCGCTGCGCGCGCAGCTGCCGCAGTTCGTCGATGTGACAGAAGAAGCCGGCATCGACTTTCACTACGTAAACGGCGCCAGTGGGCATAAATACATGGCGGAAGCCGTTGGTTCGGGTGCCGCGTTCTTTGATGCTGACGGCGACGGCTTGCTCGACCTCTACGTAGTTAACGGCGCCGCCCTGCCGGACTACGCTGGCCCGACCGGCCCAAATCGACACTACCGCAATCGCGGTGACGGCACGTTTTTCGACGACACGGCGCGGGCGCGTATTGGCGATGAAGGCTTCGGCATGGGTGCTGCTGTGGGCGACTACGACAACGATGGCGACCCGGATCTGTACTTGGCTAACTACGGAACCAACGTGTTCTATGATAACGATGGCAGCGGCGTATTTGCCGACATAACAGAGCAAACCAATACGGGAGATGCGGGTTGGGGAACGCATCCGGCCTTTGTCGACTACGACAACGACGGCGACGTCGATCTCTATGTCGCCAATTACATGCTGTTCGATCCAGCCGATAATAAGGGCTGTTTTGCCGGCGAAGTGCCGATCTATTGCGGTCCCAATACCTATCCGGGACAGGCGGGTGTGCTGTATCGCAACGATGGCGCGCGCACCTTTGTCGACGTGACGGCGAGCGCGGGCTTAGACGACGACAGCGGCCGGCAGCTGGCTGCCGTTTTTGGTGACTACGACGGCGATGGCGATGCCGATTTATTTGTAGCTAACGACAAGCGCCCCAACTTTCTCTTTGTCAATCAGGGCGACGGTACCTTCGTCGAAGAGGGTGCTATCGCCGGTGTCGCTTATAACGAAGAGGGCCTAGCCGAATCGGCAATGGGTGCGGATTGGGGCGACTACGACAACGACGGCTTGCTGGATATCATCGTGGCTACCTTCCAGTGGTTGCCCAATACGCTCTACCACAACGACGGCGACGGTTTTTTCACCGATGTGACCTTTGCCGCTAATTTGGGCATTGCCAGCGTGCCGTTCCTGGGAATGACGGCGTCTTTTATCGACTATGATAACGATGGGTTCTTGGACGTATTCGTCAGCAATGGGCACCTCGATGAAAACGTCCAGGATTACGATCCGGCAACTACCTATGCGCAGTCCAACCAGCTGTTTCGCAACGACGGCAAGGGCGAATTTGTAGATGTCAGCACCACTAGCGGCGCGGGCATGCGGGTCGCTCGCGTCAGCCACGGCGCGATTATGGGGGACTACGACAACGACGGTGACGTCGATATCTTTGTCTCGGATTCGGATGGGCCGTCTACGCTATTGCGCAACGATGGCGGCAACGCCAACCGCTATCTCAAGGTGCATGTCGTCGGCACAGACAGCAATCGCGAAGGCATTGGGGCGCGCGTGCGCGCCGTGTCCGGATCGCTCGTACAGACGCGCGAAATTCGTCGCAGCTACGGCTATATGGGTTCAAATGCCGTGCAGTTGACGCTGGGTTTGGGGAGAAATTCCGCAGTCGATACATTGGAGGTGCGCTGGCCCAGCGGACGGGTGCAAACGCTGCTTGATGTGCCGGCTGATCAGACCCTTGTCGTTAGAGAGGAAATGCGTTGAAGGGCTGGAGGCATCGCTGCAGGTCGAATAGCGTAGGGCTGTGTGCTGCGCTCATAGTTGGCGTTGCCCCCGGCGCGTTGGCCGCCGAGGTCGCTGAACCTGCCGCCATCGGCTCGCAGTGG
>JAYPJE010000038.1:0-27008 GCA_038128265.1 Gemmatimonadota bacterium | reverse complement strand
CGTTCGGTCTATTAAGCACACCATTAGAGAATGAGGCCTATGAGAATGTTTATCGCTTCGGCATTAATATGGGTTGTAGTCGCGTTGGCTAGTGCGGAACGTGCGTTGGCCGACGAGACGGTGCTCGTTGCGCGTATTGGCGATAGAGCACTATCGGTCGAGCAGTTTGAAGACATGGCTAGAGAACTCAAGCAGACGGGCTATAGCCACGTTGCGCAGTTCAACGCCGAGGGCAAACGAACGTTGCTCGACGGCATCATCGCTCGCCAGCTCTTAATTATGGAAGGTATGCGTAGGGGATACCATCGCGACTCGACGATTGCGACGACGATTGAAAAGAGCGAGCGCAAGATGTTGATGATGGAGCTGTATGAGCGCGAAGCCGTTCAGCCGTCGTACAGCTTCACAGAAGAAGAACTGCGCACATTTTTTCACGACTACCAGTACGACGTGGAGGTGATGAGCCAGCACATCGTTTGCACCAGCGAGGAACGGGCACTGGAGGTTATCGAAGCGCTCAATGCCGGCGCGGCTTTCGAATCGCTCGTAGGCACCTACTCGACCCAGAACATTATTGCGCGCTTTGGCCCCAAGGGATGGGTGGGATGGTTTAAGATTGGCGATGTGATGGAGCCGCTAAAAAAGCCGCTGAGCACGATGCCGGTTGGCAGCCTCTATCCTCAACCGGTACTCACCGCTATGGGATACCACGTGTTTCGTCTGGCCGAGCGCCGTGCCATTGATTTTGCCGATGCGCGCGAACTGATGGAAAAACAGGCGCTCGTGCAGCGTCGGGCCGACGATATGGAGCGCTACGTGCACAGTCTACGCGCGCGTTACCAGCTGCGCTGCGACGAAGAGTTGCTGGCCAAATGGTCGGATACTTTCGTATTGAAGCGCTCTCTGTGCACGTGGGACGGCGGTCAACTGACAGACGGCGATTATATGGATGCCGTCAACGCAGGCAGTGCCCATGCTCCGGGCAGCCGCACCGGAGATATTCTGCTGCGAGACGCAGACAATCTGGCCGGCAAGCAAATTATGCTAGCGGAAGCGCGTTTGCTGGGACTCGATCGAGACGAGGCTATTCGCAGCAAACTGGACGCAGAGCGCGACAAGCTGATTGTCGGAAAGCTCTTTCGCGCTGAAGTTACAAAGCGAACTGCGCCCATATCGGATAACGCTGTGCGTGCGTTCTACGACGCCAATATCAGCGAATTTACGCGCGAAGATGGCAAAGTAACGGAGTTTGAGTTTTTGCGCGAGAGCATTCGCACGGCTATGCAAAACGACGCGCAGAACAAGGCGATGGACGAGCTATTGGTCGAGCTGAAGGAGGCGTTTGACGGAGAGGTAGAGATTTTCTCCGAAGGACTCGACCTGGCGTTTTCGCAGTAATTAGAGGGCATGACGCAAAAAGGGCCGCCGGAGCATTCCGGCGGCCCTTTGCATTTGGAGGCGACTAGCGCTCGGTGCCCAATCCAGCGTATACGCTGATAAAGGAGAAGAACTCCGACGCCGCCGGGGCTTCGTCGAAATTGCTGTGAATCCAGCGCACGCCGACGTTGGAGGTCAGCGAGTAGCCCAAATACGCCGAGCTATTGGCCACCTGAGCCGCCAAGATCCACGTCTTGCCATCTAACAGGTAGCCAGAGGGCAGAGGATCGGGCTTTTTGCGCAGGTTGTTAAAAATCTCGTATTCGCTGCCGGCGATAAAGCGCATGTTTTTATTGATGGGGCGGACGGCTTGCAGCGAAAGGATTTGCGTCAGCTCGCGCTGCTTCAGGTTGCCGCGCTGTGCCGGCGTGCGATCGCTGTATATCTGCTTCCAGCGCGGGATGAGCGTCCAGTGCTGGATGTCGGTTGCGTATTCGCCCTTCGTCACTACACCCAAGAAGCTCTGATCGCGCAGGCCGTCGGGAGCCGAACCGAGCTGATCGTAAAACTCGTGCTTGATTTTAGCCGTCAGCGGTAGATAGCGATCGTAGTGCACCTCGAGATAGGTGGTATTGATAAACGCATCGCGTGCGGCGAGAATGTCGCGGGTAAAGATCGAACGCCCAAACGTGCCTGGCAGGTCTTTCCACAGCAGCACATCGTCGGGTATGTCGTCCTTCACTTTGCGCGGATTGACGACCATCCACACGCTCAGGTCGCGCTCTGGGTATTCTTTTTTCGCGGTTAACAGCATGTAGGCCGACTGGTTTTCACGCGAAGTTTTTAGCAGGCGCTGGTCCAAGTAGCCGACCATGAGCGTGGCGCGTGGAACGATCTCGACGGTGGCATAGGCGTTGTATCCCCTGCGGCCTAGCTTGTAGGGGTAGTCGGCCTCTTCGTCGTCTTCAAAGCGGTCGATAACGCCGTTGTTGTTCATATCCAAGCCGAAGAGAAAATCCGGTGACTCGACTTCAAAGCGCAGAAAGGGTTCGTCGTAGTCGGGCTGCGAATTGAAGTTGCGGTTGAAATCGGATATGTCGTCGTTGTCTTCGTCGATGCCCGGAAAGACGGCCGCATCGGCGTATAGGCCCTGCCCTTGGCGCGTATTGACGCGGGTGCCATACGAACGGCGCGTCCAGTCTGGCAGTTCGTCCTGGTCGTCGTTGTCGTCGACAAATTCGTATATGTGGCGCTGCTCGTTATCGTAGAACACCTGACCTTCGGCATTGGGCATAAAGGCGCGCGTGCTATAGTCCGGATCAATGCTGAATAATTCGCCATAAACCGTCCACGGATAGCTGCGCTTCTGCGCGGTTAAGTAGAAGGCGTCGGCCTTGTTGGTGGCGCGCTTCTGGTCGCGTGGAAAATTTTCGTTGGGAAAGCGACGATACTGGAAGTTGCGCACGAATTCACCCTTAATATCGAGACCGCCCACGTCGGCAATGGACAGGTCAAATCCCAGCATGCGCGTTGCGGTAGGCAAGCCGTAGCTGAAGCGGTGAAAGGTCTGGTTAGATCCGTCTTTCACATTGCCCGAGGCGCGCAGCACGGGCAGGTAGACCGGCGTGCCGAGGTTGTTGGTCTGCTTGTTGGACGTGATGTCGACGCGGTAGTCGTTGGCCAAGACCAGACCGATTTCCACGCGCTCAATTTCGCGGAAGTCGTCGATTTCATCCTCTACGCTCGGCGAGAAATCTTCGATGTTGAAAGTCAGGGTGATCACGTCTGTGCCGCTGGCCTCGATGACGCCGCGTCGGCGCACGCCGCCTTCGACGGTCGGTATGATGTCGTCGGTGTGTTCGACGCCATTTACAAAGATGCGCCAGCGCGATAGCAGCGCGCCGCCCTCGCCGTCTTCGGGCGAGTCATCCGATATGCGCACCACGATGGAGCGCACAAAGTCGGAGTTCATCGGGCCGCTCAGCAAACCGCTGAGCGAGTTGTCGCCGAAGGGCACATTTGAGTTGCGATGCGCCGCGTTGACAAACGTTGCCCCCATGCTAGCAAAGTCACCGACCTGCACGCGGCCGCGCGCCGCCATCAGGTTGGTAAACGTGCCGGCCTGCACGCCGCCGCCAATTTCCGTGCTGGATATTTCACCGGTGTTGCTCACGCGCGATGACAGCAGGGTTACGGCGTATTTGTCGGTCATAAAATCCCACTGGATGCCGTCAAAGCGGGGCTTTGAGAAGGTTAGCGGCGTCAGCGTAGTGCGGATGCCATCGCCGACCATCAGCGACGAGTGAAATTCTCCCGAATGGCTCGACGAGATGAGCAAGTTGTTAAACCAGGAGCGAAACTTGGGATTCTTGGTGATGATACTGCCATTGTCTACCGGATAGTCTTCCGTCCAGTCGTATACCAGCCATCCCTGGGTTATGTAGTCGCCGTATATGTCGTAGAACGGCGTGCCCTCTAAGAAGACGTCGGTGTAGCGCTCGTAGTTGTTGCGCGCGTAGTTGGAGTACTGTTCTTGGCGCCAATCGTAGAGCGAATACAGACGCTGCGGCAGGTACCACTTGCGCACAGAAGGCACGAGCGTTGCCGGCGAAAGTTCGGTGCCGGTGGTGTAGTAGGGGTTTTCATACCCCGTGACGCTTTGGGCTGTGGACTGGCGTGCCGTGCAGAGCAACAGGACGGACAGGCAGGCCAACAGTATGAGCGGATTACGTCTCACATCACCCTCCCATGGATGAGTACTAACTTTTTACTTTTCGCTTATGGGCGGCGTCTCTTGCCTAAAATAATGGATGAGACGCCGTGTTCACTGCGTTAATAAATGCGTCTAGTATGCGACGCGGACGAGTCGGTGGAGCTGTTCATCGCGGGCGTCCGCGTCCACCTCAATGCGCACAATATAGATTCCAGGTGGCACGGTTTTTCCCGCGCGCGCGCCGTCCCATTCATAGTGCGAACGGTTGCCTCCGGCGCTCATGTCGGTCAACTCGGCGACCAGCTCGCCGCCCAGCGTAAACACGCGCACCTGCGGTTCGACGCCGGTCTTAACCACCGTGAAATTCAACTCGTAGCGGTCGTTGACGCCGTCTCCGTTGGGCGTGATCCACTGCGAGTCGTCCACTTTGCGCACCAGCGAAACGCCGGCGACCGCATCCGGAACAAAGACCTGAATGGCGCCGTATTCAGCCGGAACAACGCCTTGGAAATTCTCTTGCTGATCGGAGTTGGCAACGGCCGTATTGAACTCGGTCGGACTTTCGCTAACGCGCGCACGAAAGGTTATCTGCACGGAGTCGCCGCGCACGACGGGCGGTGGCAGTTGGACAATAAGCGAATCGCTGCGCAGCGCCGCGCTGGCGTCGACGTCGTTGCCGCCGACGCTGGCGCCGACAAATTCGGCGTCAACGCTGCCCGGCGGCAGGTCGATGAGCACGCGGTCAAAGCCGGCATCGCTCCTGCCAAAGGCCAAGGGTTTTATGGTGTAGCGAAACGTCTGTAGTGAATCTATCGCTGCTTCGCGCGGTGCGATGCGCCCTATCAAACCAGCCGTAATAACCGGCGAGTTGGCGACAAACTTTATGCTGCGCAGCTTCGGAAAAGCCGTGGGGTCGTCGCTGATCAGACGCACGCGGGCGCGCAGCCACTGACGCGGCGACGGCGAGAGAAACTCTTGGCCAGAAAATCGCTGCGGTCGACTCCAACTGCTCCACGTATCATCGCGAACGCGCTCTTCGACAATATCTCCACGGTTGCGCGATTTGGCTGCGTCGTAGGCGTCTTTCGTCACTTCTTTGCCGTTGGCTAAGAAATAGCGCTGTAAGGTGTCGAAGCCGTTGCCAGTCTGCGTTTCAATCTCAACTCGAGTGCCTGTCGGCAAGTCGGCATCCCATTCGACAAAGCGTATACTGCGCGCTCCTCCCAGAAAAATATCATCCGATTCCAACTCGATTTGAGCGGGGTAGCCTTCGCTGTGAAAAACAAAGAGCTGCACGGCGCGGTGAAACTGGTCGGGGCGAATTACCCGCCACATCAGCAGGCGCAGCGCGCGCGGAGCAAATTGGAAGTCGAATAGGTAGCGTCGCTTCGAGTTGTCGACGGCCGAGAGCTGCTCGTAGAGAAACGGGCCTTCGACGACGGGGTCGGAGCGGTTGCTCGGCGTGCCGTCCGACGCCAGAAACTCAAAGCTGCCCCAGAGGCCCTGCTTGTCGCGCTGATAGCCGTAGAGAAACGGACCTTGGCCGGATACGATGGGCATCCAGACGATGCGGTCGACGCGGAACACATTGCCAAAGTCGATGACGGACCAAACGCCTGAATCGCGCCAGTTGCCCTTGTCGGATGCCTCGATATTCCAGCCGCGAAATCCGAGATCTTGGTCGATGAGCGCTTCAGAGCCGCTGCCCTTGCCGCAGCCGTCGCAGTCGCGGTCTTTGGACGTCCAGGTGCGGCCTCCCCAGTGGGGCAGGTTATCTTCTATGCGCGCTTCTGTTTGCACTCGTGTCGAGAGGTTAAAACCGACTCCATCGACCTCGATTTCGGCCAGGGCGGCATCCGGCGTTTTGCCGGCTGCCTCAAAGCGCACAAAGCGGACGACATCAAAGCTGACTTCTTCGTCGGTGGCAAGAAAGTCTCCCGTCGCGGGAAAAAGCCCGGTCGTTTTGAGATCAAACTCGACGGTGCTGCGCGTGTTGTTATTGATAGGCCGCCCAAGACGGTTGTAGACGATGCGCTGGGAGGCGCCGCCGAATACCGGGATGCCGGGACTGACATAGACGGAGAAAAAGCTAAAGGGGCGCGCCCCATCCTGGTCGGGAAAGATGACGCGCAGCTTTTCGGCTACCACCGCACGACCCAAGTCGATTTCGATCCACCACTTTTCCACCTCGTCATCGGCGCTGGGCTGCCACCACGTGCCGGTGTCTTGATCACCGACCAGATGACCCGAATTGGCATTGGACGGAGTGCGTGCAAAGCGCTGCCCGTATTCGCCGATGACGCTGGCGCTGAATTCGCCGGCATTCGCGACGGCATTAAACTCTTTCTCAAAGCGCTTAACTACGATGCCGTCCGGCTGTATGTTGACCAGTCCGCGCGGGTAGCTCCACGTGTCGAAGTCGCTGCCGGCAAAGTCGATGTCCTGGGCGTGGCCGGTGCCGCCGACGCCCAGCAGGGATAGCAGTATGAACAGTCGCAGTATGGTCTTCATATCCAATCTCCGACGCGCATTAATAGGCTACGCCCACATGGGCGATCTGGCTGAATAGGCCCCCGTCCACTTCGACTTCAACGCGCACCAAATAGATGCCTGGTGGAACGGCCTGTCCGCTATCGTTGCGACCGTTCCACGCAACGGCGTAGGGACCTGCCACGGCGCCTTCTTCTAGTAGATTGGCGATGCGGCGCCCGGCCAGGTCAAAGGTGGTGACGCGCAAGGCGCCTCCGTTGACGCTGAATAGGTCAAACGATACGGTCGCGCGGTCGTTGATTCCGTCTCCGTTGGGAGTAAAAGCACCTGAGGATAGCGCGATGCGGCTGAGGATGTCGATTTCTACATCGCTGGCGACGATTTGCACGCCGTCGCTGGCCACGTCTGTGCGTGCATTACCCGCCTCGACTGACTGGGGCAGGGCGACATCAGTTGAGCTGTTGAGTATGCGTCCTTCGAGGAATACCGAGGCCTGAAAAATGGCCGAGTTAAAGCGCAGGCGGAGTGAGCGGTCCTCGCGTATGGCCTGTGGAAAGCGAATGCGGAACTGTCGATTGGTGCTTTCCAGCGAGAAGTCGCTTCCCTCGACGGCGGGTTGTCCGTCGATCTCGAGACCGCTAAACTGGGCGGCGCCCGGCACGTCGAGTTCGATGGTGTCATAGCCTACGCGCCCCGCGCCCGCTACGGTGCGCAGATCATATGCGAAGGCCTGCGGTATGCCCAGCGGCACTTCGACCAGCCTACTTTGCGCGGCTAGCTGCACGTCGTCGATGGAAATCTCGGCCAGCGCACTGTCGGCTAGGAGGGGGGAAATTTCAAAGGCAACGCTGTCGAGCACGCCGAAGGCCATTGGATCTTCGCTGCGGATGTTAAAGCGAAACTGGAGATACTGCGCACCGTCGGAAGAGCGAATTTCATCTCCCGACGCCTGATAGGGAACGGACCACGTATTCCAGTTTTCGGTGTCGTCTCCGCGCAGTGCTCTGAAACCGGTGATGCCTTCAGAAAAACGCTCTACGACGCGCGGTGAGTTGAAGTAGGTCGCTTCGTCGACCTCGCTGGGTCGACCGAGATCGTCAAATATGAAGTAGGTCTTGGGTTCGCCGTCAAAACCGGCGCGCGTCTGCAGCTCGAGGTGGACGGGGGCGTCGGGATCGGCAAAGATCGCACCAGAAGTGGCCTGACGATAGCGGGTAAAGCTCCAGTGCACGCGGCCGAGGCTGACGGGTTCGCCAAAAGAATGCGGCACGGAAATGTAGCGCGCTTCCTGTGGATAACCGCGTCCGAAGACTTGAATTTCGGCCAGCAGCGTCGTGATCGTCGTCTCGCCAAACTTGAAGCGCAGAAACCGCGTAAAAGCGAGTTCGGGCGTGAGCGATACGACACTGGTGTTGTTGGCGAAGGTGCTGCCGAGGACTTCGTCGAGCGGGTGGTAACCGACGGAACCCGTCGACGTATTTTCGTCTTCAAAGATCAGCCATTCGACGGGCACGTTTGTTCGGCTCACTTCATAGGCGCGCGCAAAGAGATCGCCCTGTCGTTGGTTGTCGCTGGTCAACCCCGTTTGTGGGGGAAAAAAGACGATGCTGTCGACGGGAACGGGCACGCCGAGGTCGATCGTGATAAAATTGACGCTGTTGGGACGTCCGTCAAAACGCGCGTTGTGCCGGTATGCTGCCGTCAATTCGTCGCCGTCGATCAGCCCGCGATACACTTCCGGAGCGAGGGCGTTGGTGCCACCGCCCGGCCACAGGCGCGGGTGCCAACCCACTTCGAGCGTATCGGCCTCGATTTGTCGCGGACCTTTGTGCAGACTCCAGCGATAGCCAAAGACGTTGCGCTGCGTAGTAGCGATACCCGTGCGCAGCAGCTGGCGCGTGAGCGTGTGGCCACGCGGGACCTCTTGCGGCTGAATGGAGCCGGCGTTGGACGTGTCGTCGAGGGCGATCCAGCGTTCGGCCAGCTCGGCCCACGGTTGGCCGTTAGGGCCGCCAATCACCCAGGTCGTCTGTGCGTCGACAGGCAGGCTTGAGAGCGCTAGGAGCACTAGGCCGAGGGCCGTGGTTTTAACTATTTGCATCGCGCCACTCAATGCGCTACTCCTATCAGCTGAGTGCTATCAAATGTCTCGGAATCAGCGGCGACTTCTACCTTGCAAAAGTAGAGTCCCGGTGGAACCGTACGCCCTGCCGCATTGCGCCCATCCCAAGCGTCCGCATAGGATCCGGAAGAGCGAGGTGCCGTAGACAGACTGCGCACGAGACGCCCGCTCAGATCGTAAATGCCAATCGAAACATCGATATTTGCCGAGAACTGCGAGAGGATTAACTCGATGTCTACGAAGTCGTTGACTCCGTCGCCGTTGGGGGTGATAAAGCGCGTGGACAGGTCGACGCGCATATCGGGCTCAGACTGCGTGGCGAAGGCGTTCATAACGCCGGTGCCAATGGCATCGCTGGCATTGCCCGGAGCAATTGGATGTGGAGGCACGCCGTCGCCGCCCAATAGCCAGGCGTTGATAGGCGTGTTGTGCTCCAATAACCGCATGTCAAACACGACGCGCACGGGCTGGTTGTTGTCGCTGCTGACGGGGGGGAAGAGCACGTCAAAACCCCGTTCTCGCGGCACGACATTAACGTCGGCAATCGAGGTGAGCGGATCGCCAGCCTGCAGGTCAGAAAAAGTGGGCGGTGGGAATGCCTCGATGCGAATGCCTCGATAGCCGGCCAGGTCGGCACTGGCAAACTCCGTGCGCACATCGTAGACGAAGGTCGTGTCGACACCGCTGGCCACTTCCAACACGCCGCTGGCTGGCTGCGGGTTCGATGCGAGTGCAATCTCGCCGATGGCACTACTTACCAGGCTCGGCGAAAACTGCACCTGCAGCGTATCGATGCGCATGGCATTTTCCGCGTCGCCGTTAAAAAATACGCGAAACTGCATGTACTGGCGTGGGCTGGGCAGTTCGATGGGGATTTCTAGCAGCCCCGTTGAATTGATCTCGATGCCCGGAGACCAAGAACTCCAGTTCTCTACGTCAGCGCGGATATCGCCTTTGACAAAGTCGCGAACGGGGCCCTGCTCTTCGACGGGTAAGTCGAGGTACGGTGCGCGGTCTATTTCCTCTAGCAGTTCCCCGGTTGTGGGATCCTGTCGGTATAGGGCGCGCCGCGGCAGGTCGTTGTTGTACTCGGCAAAAGACACTTCTTCCTGAGAGCCGGTGTTGCGATCGCGGCGAAAGTACGCAAGCGGCGTATCGTCTGCACCCGTGCGCATTTGGATTGTCGCTGTGGGCGCAGTAGCCGGATCGCCCAGTGCGCTAGTCAGGCGGGTTGTATGCATGCGTAGCAGGCCGTAATTGACGGCCGACCCAAACGAATGCAGCGAAGACTCATAGCTGGCAATGGGCACGAAACCCTGCCCGTAAATTTCAAATTCGGCAATATTGAACGTCGTCTTCGATAGGACGAGGAGCTGCAGAAAACGTCCCTGCAGTGGGGCGAATTGAATATCGACGACCTGTTGCCTATTCACTTCGACGCGGCGCAGCAGCTCGTATTCGGGGCGGTTTATATTGTTGAATGTCTCGCCGTCGTTAACCTGTAGCTCGAATGCCTTGATAAAGGCATCGGGGTCATTGGGCTCGGGATAAAAGCGTATGCGATTGATGGGGAAGGGGGCACCCAAATCCCAGAAGAACGCTGCGCCGGCCTGGCTTTGGGCCGACTTGAATACGCTTTTTGAAGACGTCTCGGGGTCGCCGTCAATCAGGTCGAGCGGCCCGTTGAGCTGGTTGAAAAAACCGTCGTTTGACCAGGCCCGCGGCTGACCGCCCTGGGTGAAGTCGAGCGGCTGTCCGTTGAGGAAGCGCTGCCCCGAAGCGTTCAGCAGCTCGACCAAGCTTTCGCTTTCGACCAGTTCGAGTGGCTGCAGCGCGCCATCCACATCGAGTGCGCCGATCTGCGTTTCCGCCTGCGATGACCAAGAGAGCCCGCCTTTGCCGATGTGCCATACATCGATCTGCGCGTGGCTGATCCTGGGCGAAAAGAGCATTGCTGACGCCGTGAGTCCGATAGCAAGTGCGCGCAGGCGAAAATAGGATTGCATGTCAGTGCTCAGTTGCGCGGTTGGGCCGTAGCCGCCGAGTTGCCCTGCAAGATGTCGCGGCTAAAAGAAAAGCTCAGATCTAGGGTTTCGATTGGCTCGTTGGCGTAGTCGAAACGCAGCGCCACGTTTTTAATGAGCACGTCGATGTCGCGGACGTCGTCGTGCAGCGTGGGGAATACCAGAAAGCCCTGCTCCTCGTTGCCGCTGAAGATAAGCGCGTCGCTGTAGAGCGTGCGCTTGAGCGCATCGGTGCGCGTTTGAAAGGCCTGGCGTCCCTGCCCCGTGCGCCCAAGCCAGAAGGCGCGGTAGTAGTTGTACAGGTCGGCGTAGCTCAGCGATTCGTAGTAGCGGCTGTTGGTTGTCGAGATCGAAGCCTCGAGCGGATCGATCTGAATCTTAGGATACTGGTAGTTATTTACCTTGAGGCGGAAGACGGTGAAGCGCGCCGGAGTGTGCTCATCGCCAGGCGCTTTCCACGTGCCGAAGGTATAGGGGTTGAGCGACGGATCGGCACTGGCCGCCGAAAGGCGATTGAGCTCGTCGTCGGTCATGGGCTTCAGGTTGATCGACAGGCGATCGCGCGTGAAGGTGATCGACCCATCGTCGTTTAGGGTCATCCCGTCACCCTGTTGTTCGGACGGCTGCAGCGGAGTGTGGAAATAGCGACCACAGCCGCTAAGGGCAATTAGCAATAAGATGAAAGGTATTACGCGCATGAACTCGACCTTGCCTGAAGCAGTAAAACTAATAGCGGTGTAGACCAGAAAAAAGTCGGGCCAATTGGACCTCTCCAATTGGCCCGACACACAAACTCAGGGCACTGCTATTAACAAGAAGCTCTATTTGAACGAGTTCTTGATATCGCCCCAGGTTGAGGATTCGACAGCCGTAGCGCTGCTGGCGTACTCGCCCATGCGCAGCAGCTTGGCGATCGAGTAGTACTGACGAGCCGAAGCTTCGGGACCGCGAGTCGTCCAGTCGTTGCGACCACCGGGGGTGCCGTCGTCGTTCGGGCTGAAGCTCGAATCCGGGCCTTCGCCGTCTTCGTACCACATGGCGAACGGCATACCAGCACCGTCTTCACCCGATACGTTGTCCAACTGCCAGACTTCGCTGACGCCGGGACCGGCATCTTCCTGGAAGGCCAGCACCTTGATGCTGAACTCGTAGTAGGTGGTGCCACCGTCGGTCCACAGGTCGGCAGCCCAAGCTTCCGCCGGATCGACGCGCACGGCGAAGTCAATCCACGGAGCCTCGCCGTACTCGGCCCATGCTTCCTGCTCGGTGTAGCGGAAAGCGACGTTGGTGGGGGGGCTGAGATCGCCGGGCGCCATCAGCCATTCCATCGTGTAACCCGAAGCCGGGCTGCGCTCGCGGCCGTGATCCTGCGGATCGAGGCCGACCTGCAGCATGTCGCCGTCCCAGCGCGCGACGTTGGTGCCGGCGTGGGCAATGACGTCGTCCGTGGCTTCGAGGAAGACGTACCAGCGGTTGTCGTCGCCGCCCTTCCAGCCCATAAACGTGGTGACGTTGAGGTCGCTGCGATCGGGAGCCGGGCGATCGCCTTCGTCGCGCCACTCGTCGTTGGTCAGCGTAAACTCGGGATCGAACCAGGCCCAATCGTCGTTGAAGCCGTCCATGCTCATCGAGCCGGGATTCGGCACTTCAAGCATGTAAAACCAGAAGCCCTGGCTACCGTTGCGGTCGGCCAGTGCCGGCGGATCAAAAAACTGAGCGCTCGCTATGCCGACGAGGCATAGGCTAGCAGCCAGAGCCCTTTTCGCTACTTTAAGCATCGTTTCCTCCTAGTTTGCGGATGAATGCTTTGTAGGTTTGATGAATGCTGCGCAGTGCGCGCAGAGAACGACAGATACATCTATGATTGACGTTGCAACAATAAACAAAAGACGCGCACTAGTGTCAACAGGAAAAAGTATAGAAAATTTACTAATTGCGATTATCTACTGGAGTTTATGCCTCCGTCTATTTGCGTATAAAAGGGGGGATAGCGCCCCGTTCGACTCAGCGTATATTGCCTCCTTCGGGGCCAATGTCGCCCGCGCTTAGGGCAGCCCCTTCGAGCACTTCGCTGTATCCGGGGTAGGTGACGGCGTATTTGAAGCCTTCGTTGGTGCCAGCTGCGCCGTAGCGTCCCTGTTTGTCGAGTGCGACAAAGTTGATGTGCAGGTCCTCAACTGGGCGAGGGTCGGCTGCCACAACGCGTTTTATGGCGGCCATGCAGGCTTCCTCTGGATGCAGGCCCTGGCGCATGTACTCGACGACCAGGAAAGAGGCACAGTAGCGCATGACGTTTTCGCCCAATCCCGTGGCGCCGGCTGCGCCGACCTGCCCGTCGACGTAGAGGCCGCTGCCGAGAATGGGCGAGTCGCCGACGCGTCCGGGCAGTTTGTAGCCCCAGCCGCTGGTCGAACAGCCGCCGGCTATGTGGCCGCTGGCGTCGACGCCGAGCAGGGCAATGGTGTCGTGGTTATCGGCTTTGTGCTGGTCTTCCCTCCACTTTTCCCATTTCTGACGCTGGTCCTCTGTCAGCAGGTTGACCTTTTCGAAGCCCTGCGAAAGGGCGAATTGGCGTGCGCCTTCGCCGACGAGCATAACGTGCTTGGTCTCGTCCATAACGCGGCGTGCGACGGAAATGGGGTGCAGGATGTCTTCGATACCGGCCACGCTGCCAGCCCGCTGCCCTTCACCGTCCATTATGCACGCGTCCAACTGCACGACACCCTCGGCGTTGGGAATGCCGCCTAAACCGACCGAGGCATTGCTGGCATCGGCTTCGGGCACGTGAATGCCCATCTCGACGGCGTCGAGGACCGAGCCGCCGTTCTCAAACACTTCCAGAGAGCGTTCGTTGGCCGCTTTGCCAAAGGGCCAGGTCGATACAAATAGAGGGCGGGCGTCGCTCATGTACTTTTCCTTTGTCGCGGCGCTGACTGAGCCGGTCAATGCGATACTGCTGGCGGCCAGCGCAGTAGTTTGAATAAACTGTCGGCGGGTGACGGTCATGCTATTCCTCGTCGTCCCGATGGGCTATGGCGGCAATTTCGACTTTGAACCCAAAGACGATTTGCGCACCACCGGTGCAGGCGCGCGCGGGAAACTGTTCCTTGAAATACGACGCGTAGACGCGGTTCATTTCGTGGTAGTCTTCAATGTCGCTGAGCCAGACGGTGACGTTGACGAGGTCGTCATATGCATAGCCGTGTTCTGCGAGAATGCTCCCGATGTTTTTCATGATTTGGTGCGTCTCTGCCGCTACGGAGTCTTTAACGTCTTTCCCGTCGGCGGTGCGAGCAATCTGTCCGCTGATGTAGAGGGTTCCATTGGCCATGCGTGCAGCGCTGAAAGGCAGCTTGCTGATGGCGACGGATTCCTGTGCCAGTGCGGATGTAACGGTCATGCCGCAGATGAGCGCGGCGGCGAGTAGCAGGTTCATTGCGTACACTCCTTTGGTGTCTTAGCGCGCGGGATTTCCGCGCATCCGTTTAGAGGCGATAGGCGCTTAATAAAGGCATTGGTTGATCGACTCACAACGGGCTGTTTGTCGCTGTCGGTCGGCGTATTTATACTAGAGGACATACGCGTTGAAGAGGGGCGGCGATACCAGCGAAGGACACAATACACGCATGAAGAGGGAAACACATGGAAAGACGCGATTTTGTAAAGGCATTGGCGACGGCGGCCGTTGCTGCCCAGGTAGTTCCCGACGTGGCTGAGGCGCTGACGTCGCAAATTGAGGACCTGCGCTCGGCCGTGAGCGATGCACAGGATGAGGATAAGCTGTGGCGACGCGTGCGCAGGGAATTTTCCCTCAACCCGGGCTTTATCCACTTCAACTGCGGCAGCACGGGGGCGCCACCCCGTCACGTAATCGATACGGTGTGCCACTACCTGCGCACTGACGAGATGAACCCGTGGTCGCACGCCTTTCCCTCTCAGAGCGAAGTAATCGGTAAAGTGGCCGAGTTTATCGGCGCCCAAGTAGGCGAGGTCACGCTGACGCGCAATACGACCGAGAGCATGAATATGATTGCCACGGGATTGCACTTGAAGTCGGGCGACGAAGTGCTCACGACGAATCACGAACACGGCGGCGGCATGCTGTGCTGGCAGTATCTGGCCAAATTCCACGGGGTGAAAATACGCTACATGGATATTCCCCATCCCGTCCGAGACAAGGCGGAGATTTTGGAACTGGTCGAAACGCACATAACGGATCGCACCCGCGTCTGCAGCGTCAGTCAGATTGATACCATTACCGGCATGCAGATGCCCATGGCCGATATTGCGGCCATCACGCGACCCAAAGGCGTCGTGCTGGTTTGCGATGGAGCGCAGGCGCCGGGTATGCTCGACGTCGATGTCAAAGCACTCGGCGTGGACGCCTTTGCGTCGTCGAGCCACAAATGGCTGCTGGCGCCCAAGGGCAGCGGCGTGCTCTATATACGGGAAGAGATGCAGGATCGCATTCGCCCGGTCAGCGTGTTCAATCCGGTGGGCGACAGCGATAACTACAACATTTACAGCGCCCAGTCCGGATCGAGCAACGTCGCGCATATCTACGGTCACGGCGCGGCGGTAGATTTTCACAACGCGATTGGACGCAAGCGCATTGAGGCGCGCTGCCGGGCGCTCAGTCGGCGGGTGCGCGCGCACCTGCGTGAAATCCCCGCATTGACGCTTATGACGCCGGACGAAGAGGAACTGTCGTCGGGCATGGTCAGCTTTTCCGTCGATCCCGACAAGGCGTCGAACAGCGAGATTTACAGCTACTTCAGCAGCGAGCACAATATCGTGCTCAAGACGGCGCAGGGAACGTATCCCTATGTGCCCAAAGAGCACGAGACGGGGCCGCGCATCAGCTACAATGCCATTCGCGTCTCTACCCACATCTTCAATAGCGAAGACGAAGTCGATAAAATGGCCGAATTGATGAAAGCGTATTTGGCTTAGACGCCATCGCTCGAGCGCAAAACGAGAAAGGCCCCCGGCAGCTGTGCCGGGGGCCTTCTTGCTGCTAGCAGCGCCGTGCTAAGAGCTAGGCCATCTCGGCGCGAATTTCCTTAACCCACTGCACGCTCTGCGCTACTTTTTCGGCCAGTCCGTCCCAGTCTTTGGCATCGACCAATTCCTTGGTGATGAGCTTGGAGCCGGCGCCGACGGCGGCTACGCCCGCTTTGACCCAAGATTCCAGACTCTCGCGCGTGGCGTCGACGCCACCGGTGGGCATGATGCGCGTCCAAGGGCAGGGGCCGAGGACCGATTTTACAAAGGCGGGACCGCCGACTTCGCTGCCGGGAAACACCTTTACGATTTCGACGCCCAGCTCTTCGGCCTGGCCAATTTCCGTAACCGAACCGCAGCCCGGAGAATAGGCGATCTTGCGGCGATTGCACAGGCGGGCGACCTCTTCGTTGAGCAGCGGGCCGACGACAAAGTTGGCCCCGTTGGCGATGTAGAGCGCGGCGGTGGGCGCATCGGCAATGGAGCCGACGCCCATGATTACGTCGAGCTCGTTGGCGATGACGTGGCGAACGGCGTCGGTGAAGACGTGATAGGCTAAGTCGCCGCGGTTGGTAAACTCCACGCAGCGCGCGCCGCCGCGGGCGCAGGCTTCGACAATGTGAATGGTTGTCTCAGGGTCTTTATGGTAGAAGACGGGAACGATCCCGGTGTCGTATATGGCATTTAGAACGGCCATACGGTCATACTGGGCCATGCGCGTACTCCTTGAGTGGTTGTGTAATGAGCATGCTTGCGTTGTCGAGCCCGATCAGGACAGTGTAAATGGACAGTCCTGCACGGGAAAGTGTCCGTAGCGATCTTCGCCACGGACCAGAATGGCAGGCCATTTATCGCCCGTGGAGTTTAGGTTGACCTGCTTTACGTGCGGGGGCACAAAGCGCACCGTCAGGCCGCAGCGGCGGCGATTGGATGCGTTGGGGTTGCTGGCGTGATACAGCTGGCCGTCGTGGATGGATATCTGTCCGGCTCGCAGCGCCATGTTCGCGGCCTGACTGGTATCTACATACTCGTCGGGAATTTCCTGGTTGATGCTGAGCAAATTGCCTTCTTTGTCGGACTTGGAGTGCATGGCAATGCCGTGCTTATGCGACCCGGGGATGGCCTGCATGCAGCCGTTTTCCACGTCGGCATCGTCGATGGCAATCCACGCCGTATGCGCTTCGGCCGGATCCAGTCCCCAGTAGGTGACGTCCTGATGCCAGGCGACGAACTTCTTGGCGTCGGGATCGGGGTATTTGCAAAAAAAATGGGTCGACAGCAGCAAGAGATCATCGCCCATGACGGCCTGCATGGCGTCGAGCAGTCGGCTATCGGTAGACAGTTGCCAGATAAACTCGTCCGTCAGATGGCGCGCCTGCAGGCCGATCTGGCACTTTTCGCGTCCTTCTCTCTCCTCCAGGGCGTCAAAGCAGCTGCGGTAGTGGTCGATTTCACTGCGGTCGAATATATCGATGCCCGTGACGTAACCCTGTTCGGCGTATTGCTGACGTATATCGGTCGTGATGCTCATATGCGCTTGGCTCCTGTAGCTGCCGATTGGGCGTCGCACCCATCGGCGCTGGTGTGGTGCGCCTCGTCGTTTTACTCGACGCGACGAGATGTGCATAATATATGGGAAAAAGGTATGCGCACCAATGGGCTGTAGGCCGGTGTGCAGGTCGCCCGGATGTCGTTGGCAAAAGCCATATCCGGCGGTGTGTGCGCCGCGCGTTGCCTGTGGGGCGCAGCCTAAGTGGGTCGATCAAATCGCCATAGGCGGAGGAATCAGTTGGCATGGTTCAGGTGCAGGTAAACGAGCAGCTACTGGGTGATAGCGCGTTTTTTTCCGATGCGCAGCACCTCGAAGAGTTGGTGCACATTTTCAAATTTGCCGAACGGCGCGTGCTGTTGGGCGAAGGAGCCCTAGATGCGCTGGGCGCCGAGTGTCAGCGGCTCGAAGTAACGCGGGTCCTGCTGGTGCGCGACCCGGGCGTGCGCGGGTTGGCCCCGCACGTGCATCGCGCACTGCAAGAGGCTGGAGTCGAACGGGTCGGCGAGTACGATGGGGTCGTGAGCAACCCCACGGTCGACAGCGTTGGTGCATGCGCCGATGCGATCGTCGCCAGTGGAGCCAATGCCGTGCTCGCGCTGGGCGGCGGCAGCACCATGGATACGGCCAAAGCGGCCGCCTGCGTGGCGACGACAGGTGAGCCGATTGACCGCTATTGGGGCTTTGATCTGATTCCCCAGCCGGCGCGCTGGCCCGTGTTGGCGCTGCCGACGACGGCGGGCACGGGCAGCGAAGCCAGCCGGGTATGCGTCATCGCCGATGCGGAGGGTAAGAAGGCCGTCTACAGCGACTATTTGCAGCCGCGCGTAGCCCTGGTTGATCCGCTGTTACAGCGCACGCTGCCACCGCTGCTAACGGCGGTGACAGGCCTCGATGCCCTGGGGCATGCGCTGGAGTGCACGGCGTCGAAAAAGAGTCATGCAGTGGGCGATGCGGTGGCGCGCGAAGCGCTGCGGGCCGGTGCCGCGTCCTTTGTCGCAGCTGTCGAAAACGGAGCCGATGACCGCGCGGCCCGTCTGGGCATGGCCCGCTGTGCGCTGTTGGCCGGATTGCTGCTCAGCCCGATCAATACTGGAGCGGGACATGCGCTGGGTTACGGCATTGAAAAACTATCCTACGAGCGGGGCAATCCAGTGCCCCACGGCGCAGCCGTTGCCCTCGTGCTGCCGGGCGTTATGCGCCACAACGCACCGGCCGTTGCCGACAAGTATTACTATGCTGCGGGCGTAACGGGGCTGGATTTGCGGGACAAGAGCCGCGAAGAGGGCGCCGAAGCTGCCGCCCGATGGGTTGACGACCTGCGCCGACGCTTCACGCCCTATGCGTCGCTGCGTGCGTCGGGGCTGAGCGAGGCCGATGTGCCGCGGATGGTCGAATTGGCCATGACGGTGCGTCGCTTGCTCGATCCCAATCCGGTCGAAGTGCAGGCGCCGGACGCGGAGGCAATCTACCGAGCGGTGCTGGACTAAATCGGTGGCTTATGTTTGGTGATTCATTCATACGGCGATACCACATTGCCCTTTTATAGAGGAGAGCACAAGGCATGGCATTTGATGCGATGAAGCAGCGACAGATAATGGGGCGCTTTGCCACGGGCGTAACGGTCGTCACGACGCGCTATGGAGAAGAGGTCTCCGGCATGACGGCCAATGCCGTAATTTCGCTTTCGCTCGATCCACCGCTAGTGGCCGTCTGCGTAGATAAAGGCGCCAGTATGCACGAGCACATAAGCGAGGGATCGTGCTTTGCCATCAATATTCTTCGCCTCGAGCAGGAAGCGCTGTCCAACCGCTTTGCCACGCCTGGCCCCAAGGATTTTTCCGATCTATCCGTAACGACGTCGGAGACGGGTGCGCCCATTTTGGCCGATGCGCTGGCGTGGTTGGACTGCCGCTTAGTAACCGTGGTAGAGGCGGGAGACCACGATCTGTTTTTTGGCGAGCCGTTGGCGGGTGAAACCGGTGAGGGCGTGCCGCTGATGTATTACGGTGGACGCTACGATCAGCTGGTTTCTGGCGCGGTGCGCGAGGATCGCAAATAGACCGTGGGCACGGTGCTCTTGACGGGGTTTGAGCCCTTTGATGGCTTTGCTGACAATCCCGCTATGCGCGTGGCCGAGGCCTTGCACGGCGCGCGCATAGCCGAGCACGTCGTAGAGAGCCTGGTTCTCCCCGTGGTGTTTGGCTGCGATACCGAGCGGGTGCTGCCAGCAATCGAGAAAGTACGACCGCATCTCGTGCTGTCGCTGGGCTTGGCTGCGGCGGCACCGTGTATTTGGGTGGAGCGCATTGCGCTCAATTTGCGACGCGAGGAAGGCGGTGAACAGCCTATTATTGCGCAGGGACCGGCCGCCTATTTCGCACGCTTAGACGCCGAAGCGGTGGCCTGCGCAATACGCGAAGCCGGCGTTGCGGCTATTGCCCACGTCTACGCGGGCAACTACCTGTGTAACCACGTTATGTATCAGGTGCTGCATTTTCTGGAAGAGAGGGACTGGCCCTGCCGTGCGGGTTTTTTGCACTTGCCAATGGCCAGTGAGCAGGCGCTGGTAGAGCGGCGCCTGCAGTGTCCATCGCTCCCCTTGGCCCATATCGAGCGCGGCGTGCGTGCGGCGATTGAGTCGGTCTGCACGTCGAACCCCGTCATTCCTCGAGGACCGTGCGCATAGCCGACTTCATATAGCCCATGGCGAAGGCCATACCGGCATGCCAAGGGGCTGCGCAGTGCATTTGCGGCGTGTGGTCTGGAATGAGCACACCGTCAAAGCCGTTGTCGCGCAGTATGCGCAGAACGCGGATCATATCGATGTCGCCCTCGTCGACAAATACCTCGCGGTAGTTGGGTACAGTGCCCGATACGTTGCGAAAGTGCACGTAAAATACTTTGCCTTGGCGACTGTACTGCTCGGTGGCCTGATAGACATCGCTTTCGGTCATTTCTGCGATTGATCCCAAGCAAAACTCGAGGCCGCTAGATGGGCTGGGACGCAGGTCGAGAAGCCGCTGGTAGAGCTGGGGTTGGTACACGAGGCGAGGTGTCTGGCGCAGCACGGGCACGGGTGGATCGTCCGGGTGTGCGGCCAGCTTGACGCCTTCTTCTTCGGCCACAGGCAGCACGGCTTCGAGAAAGGCGTCCAGACGTTGCCATAGCTCGTCATGCGGTATATTCGGCACGGTGCCGCTCGGGGCCTCCTCGTCGTAGATCATATTCCACACCGTCCCGTTGGGCACCGGCGTTTGGTCGACGTGCTCCATACACGCCGAGAGCGCCGCGCCGCGTGCGGCGGGAAGCGAGACGCGCGAGCAGACGCCGGCCAGGCTAAAGTTGTAGCCGATAATGGGAATGCCGGCGCGTCCCACGTTGCGTACCATCATCTTTATGTCTTCGAGCTGGTCTGCCTTGCGCGGGCCATCGAGCAGCACGTCGTACCAGTGGGCTGGATCGAAGTTTTCGATGGCTTCGAGTTCGAGGCCGGCGTCGTTTATTTCGCGCTTGAGGGCGCGCAAGTCGTCGAGCGTCCACTTGGGGCTGCCGGCGCGGCCCCAGCCGCCGCGCTCGTCGGTGGGCTGTCCGTCCCGTTCTTTGTGGGCAAAGTAGTCGCAGAGGTGGGCTACGATGTGCGTGGCGCCGGCCTGAACGGCAAATTGGTAGTGGTCGCGGTCGAGCAGATGGCGGTAGAGTCCGAGTCCGAGCTTCACGTGAAGACCTCGCTTGAAGAAAGTTAGAGCGTCATGCGCGCGTGAAGCGATAACGCAGCACGCATAATTGGGAGCATAGAGAATATGGCAGACAAAGTAGAAAAGAGCGACGCCGAATGGCGGCAGCAGCTGAGCGATGAGCAATACGCCGTTGCGCGCTGTGGCGGCACCGAGCCCGCCTTCACTGGAAAGTACTGGAACCACAAGGGCGTGGGCGTGTATCGCTGTGCCTGCTGTGAAAATGAACTGTTCAGCTCGCAGAGCAAATACGATTCGGGATCGGGGTGGCCGAGCTTCTGGCAGCCGATCAGCGCCGACTGCATTGCCGAAAAGACGGATACCAGTCACGGCATGGTGCGCGTAGAGACGGTGTGCAGCGCCTGTAGTGCACACCTGGGGCATGTATTTCCCGACGGTCCGCCGCCGACGGGGCTGCGCTACTGCATGAACTCTGCTTCGCTCGACTTTGTCGAGCGCTCGGCTTGAACGCAGCCGAGGCGCCGCTAGGGAAATAGTCGATGGCGTCCGTGCCGCAAAACCCATCGCCCATGCAGGAGCACACGCGGGCGCACGAGCGGATCAAAGAGCGCACGTGGCCAGGCGTGCAGAGCACGGTTGATGGCATCCTACCGCGACCGGTTGAGCTCTACGTGTCGCCGGCTAACGCGTCTGCGCTGTGGGTTCACTTTCACGGCACGCCCTTTGTCGCCCACTATGCTGCGGCGCGTGCGAAAAGCCCGCTGTCGCTGGCCTGCGTGCAGTTGGGCGCTGGCAGTGCGGCGTATGAGCGACCCTTTGCCGAGCCCGGCGCGTTTGCGCGCCTGCTGTCGGCTCTGCGCGCGGCAGCGGGTAGTGCGACAGGACTATGGTTGAGCAGCTTCAGCGCGGGCTACGGTGCGCTCCGCGCTATTCTCGGAGAAGAGGCGCTGGCCGAGCAAGTCGACGGTGTGCTGATACTGGACGGATTGCACAGCGGCTATCGTCCCGAAGGGTGTCCGCTGGCAGCAGGGGGTGCAATCGAAGCGGGGCAGCTGGAACCCTTTGTGCGCTTTGCCCGTCGCGCGATGGCGGGTGAGGTCCGCATGCTGATCACCCATTCCGAAGTATTTCCCGGCACGTTCGCCAGCACGACGGAGACAGCTGACTATTTGCTCGATGCGCTTGGCCTGTCGCGGCGGGCCGTGCTTGAATGGGGTCCACTTGGGATGCAGCAGCTGAGCGAAACTGGCAGCGGCAGGCTGCGCATCATGGGGTTTGCCGGCAATTCCGCGCCCGATCACACAGATCACCTCCACGGTCTGTACCACTTTGTCGACGAGTGGTTTGCCCTATGAAGGCGGGGCACGTGCTCAGAACGCGAGTAGCACTTTGAGCGCGCGATGCTGCTGGGGTTCGTCAAAGGCCATGGAAAAGCCCTGCTGAATCTGGTCGAAGGGCAGAACGTGGCTCACGACGGGCGCGACGTCAATGCGCTGCTGAACGATCCAATCCAGCGCGACTCGGTAGTCGCGGTCGGGGTTTGGCCCAATCGAGGTGATAAGGCGCAGCTCTTTGCGGTACATATCGCGCAGCTGCAGCGATACGACGCCGTCGTGGCTGTCCTTGTCGGGCACGCCAAAGCAGATGACATAGGCGTTGCGCCGGGCGATGGGGGCGCAGAGGTTGAAGGTGTCGGTGTGGCCAACGGCTTCGACGACGAGGTCGACCATGTCGCCGCCGGTAATGTGTGCGACGGTGTCAATCGGGTCTTCGCGCGACGAGTTGATGGCGTGCGTTGCTCCCATCTTCTCGGCGACCTGGAGCCGGTATTCGAGTGGATCGATGGCGATGATCTGGCCTGCGCCCAAATTGCGCAGCACCGCGTTGAAGAGCAGACCCACCGGCCCCTGGCCTAGTACGGCTACCTTCCAATCGATAATGTTGCCCAACTTGTAGAAGCTGTGGATAACGGTGCCCAATAGTTGGCTCATCAGCACCTGTTCGTCGGCCAAGTCGATTGGCAAGCGGATGCAGCCGCCTGTGTCGGTGGCCAGGACGTATTCCTGGTACAGGCCCCGGTCAAACCCCCACAGCAGCACGCGATCGCCTTTGCTGTAGCGGCCCGACGGGCACGCCTCGACGATGCCCATGCCCTCGTGGCCCGTTGCGCCAGGAGCGAGGGGATAGTCTTCGTGCACGCCTACAAATGGGGGTTTGTCACTGCCGCATATGGCGACTAGCTCCATGCGCACCAGCATATGTTCTTGGCTGGCCTGCGGCTTCTCTACGTCGATGATATCCCAGCGGCGCGGAGCCACTAGTTGCGCAGCTTTCATGACGATTGCTTCCCGCTAATGGGTGAGGGCTACGGCCTGTTTGGCATTCTGAATCTGGTGAGTAAACGCACTGTGGGGTTGTCTATCCGTCGTCTTCCTTTGGCCCCTATCATACAAACGATCCCATACACGCTTGCTTGTGGAGATAAGTGCTATGGGTAAACAGATCACAACGGCTGTTACACATCGCTTTACCAATACCGCCTGTCGCTTATGGCTAATATCCAAGCCCAGAATGTTGCGACCTCGTTACAGCATTCCTTGAAGCACCTATACGCCGTCTTTGTTGCCTGATCGAGTTCTGCTCCAGATCAAGAGGGCATGTGAGCCAGGGAATCAGGTCAATCCGTTGGCGCAGTCTACGCGCTTCCCATCGTTTCCAATGTGTAGGATATATCGTTGCGCATTTCGGGGCACCATTTATCGAATTCGCTGCGATCAATGCCCGTTTTTTCGAAGTAA
Organism: Gemmatimonadota bacterium; assembly: GCA_038128265.1. Lineage (GTDB taxonomy): Bacteria > Latescibacterota > UBA2968 > UBA8231 > UBA8231. The sequence goes on along the minus strand of JAYPJE010000038.1, from coordinate 3,233 downwards.
TCGTCGTGTAGGGGGGGGGCCTTACCGTCTGATCGCACCATGCCATAGCCGAGTTCATAGCTGGCTGCATCGGCAATGCGTATGACGCGCTGGGCGAGGCGGCCCTGTTTGGTCTTGAGGCGTGGAAGGATTTTTTCCAGCGGCCAGTGATGGCGTCCAATGACGTTGATAAGGAGAATTGGGAACTGCCATTCCATGCTGGCGTGCAGCCCTGCATCCGCGTGGTCAAAACCCAGAACGGCCGTCTCCGCCTGCGTCATAGAAGAGTCGTTCGAGTGCATGCGCGAAACGATTTCATCTACCTCCATGACAAAGTGCTGCGCCAGTAGCGCCTTGCCAATGTCGTGCAGCAGTCCAGCCGAAAACATGGCGCTGCTAAAGTCTATGCGATCCTGCACATTGCCGTAGGCGTGGCAGCGTCGCGCAACGAGGCGTGCAATCGAGCCCACGGCATAGCTGTGTCTGCGCAGGGACTCCATATCGAAATCCATCGGCAGCGTGCCGAGGGCTTCCAGGGCCTTGGTCGCTAGCAGGGTATTCGTAACGGATTTCAGCCCCAGCTTTTTACACGCGTCTTCGGCCGTCATAATCTTGCCTGATGCGCCATAGGCGGGGCTGTTGGCCAGCTTAATCAAGTTGGCCGCTAACGTCATGTCCAGATTGATGATCTTGCTCAGCTCTTCAAATGAGACCTTTGGATCGCTCAGCACGTCTCGCATGTGAGCAACCATGTTCGAGAGAGCAGGCAGGTGGACAATCTGCTTGAGGGTCTCTTTCAAGCGGCCCTTTATCGCCTGATGGTTTTGCGCTTCATCGCTCGTGCTATTGTCGAGCGTTTTGCGCTTATCAATAGAACGGCGCATGGCATCGAGCAGCTTGTCGCCCGCCGTTGCGATTTCATCGTCGCGCAATAGCACGTAGTGCACTAGCGCCAGCTCGGAGAATCGATAGGCATATAGGCGAACGATTTCGCCTCGCTGCTCTGCGCTGCAAACGATAATGGGAGGGAGTGCCATCTTGTCGCGCTGATACTTCAGATAGAGGGCCTTTATAAACTTCCCGCCGTCTTTCTCATCGCGACTAATTCTGGTGTTGGTGATGACCAGCTTGATGTCATCTCTGCCTTCTATGGCGTCCATTAACTGGCGTGGCGAGTCAGACAGGACGATGTCGTACTGCCCACTATCCCGGAGCAAGGTTTCTAATTGCGCTGCGCGCTTCGGGCAGCTTTCGAGGACGACGATACTGGTCTTTCCCATGAGTCAGCGGGTTTAATTTTAGCAGATACGAAAGATAGAATAAAGACAAGTCATAAGGCGTAAATCGGCTCAACGGATTAAAATAAAGATAAAAAAGACCAAAAAACAAGCAAAAAATGCTACATCTGCCGAAAAATACACTCGCGTAGTGGCACAGGGCGACTAGGACAAAAAAAGGGGGGCCAGCGTATTGCTGTACCCCCGTAAATGGTACGCCCACTTGGACTCGAACCAAGGACCCGCTGATTAAGAGTCAGCCGCTCTACCAGCTGAGCTATAGGCGCACGTAATAGCGAGGCGAAAAAGATAGCCGCCGCGGATTTCCTTGTCAAGGCGCCGATGGCGCTAAACGCCTATCTTACAGTGGCCTAATCTCTTGACATTTTTAGGTATAGAGCGTAGAATAGCACCTCGTCTACACGGCATTTGATTGCGAATTAACGATGATTTTTGTCCCCTTGCCCTCCCCCACGACACCATGGCTGATCGATTGGCAAAGCTGGAAAAGGCCTATCGCCGCAATCCAGAATCTCCGCTTTTTGCTCGTCTAGCCGACCTCTATCTTAAGAGAGGCAAGACCGACGAAGCACTGGAAGTCTGTCTTCGCGGATGCCAGCACTTTCCAGACTACGCGACGGGTTTCATGGTCTTAGCCCAGTGCTACGAGGTCCAGGGTTCTATTGAACAGGCACGCGACGCAATGGATCAATCGCTGCGCCTGGATCCAGTCAATCCGCGGGGATATTGCCGCCTGTCGGCCATCTACGAAAAGCTGGGCGTGCCGACGCTGGCGCTAAAGAGCTTGCAGCAGGCGGCCGAGCTTGACCCACTCGCCGACGATTTGCCGTCGCAGGTTGACGAGTTGACCTACAAGGTGCGGCTCGAGACTGCGCGCCGCGACGAAAGAGCCTCGGTGGAGCCTTTTGTCGACGCAGCAGCTAGTTCGACTGAAACGACAGACGGCGATCCCGTCGAGGTCGCCGATGGCGAGCAGGCCGACGAACCCTTTGCTCAGGTATCGCCGCAGGGGGATCGGTCCGATGAGCCGGATATAAGCGCTGTCTTAGAGGCGGATGAGCGGCAGCCTAATGCGTCGTTCGAACCGGTTTCTTCGCCCGCCCACGAGACGAGTGACGATGCGCCAGTAGTATCGGCTGCCGACTCCGATTTGGCTGAGACGGATGCCGCCGACGATGGCGCATCAGCAGGCGATGATGGCGATGGATGGGTGCGGTACGAGCCCGCCCAAGACGCGGCTGCTGAGGGGGCTGACGGTGGGGAGGCCGAAGAGGAAATCTCTATATTTTCCCCCGATAACCTTCCGGAAGACGCCGATATATTTGAGCCGCAGCCGAGCGGCCCGCCCGCCGAGGCGGCCGGCATTCAAATGCCCGAGATTGATGAGGACGGTGAGGAGGAATCGGAGGAAGTTGAAGCAGTGCCCGCCGCGCAGCAGGTGGAAGCCGATCCGACCGAGGCAACGGAGGTCGAGCAAACCCGCGAAGCCGAGGCGAGTGACAGCGCGCCTGCTGTCGAGCAGCCGCCATCGGTTAGCGGACGTCACGGCGAGTTTGATCGCGAGACCTTTGCCGCTGTGCTGTCGGCGTTAAAGGGAGCCAACGCACCGCCGGCAGCGTCGACTGCCGGCAGCGGCGAGGGCGACGAGCCTTTCGCTGCACCGGTTGCGGCTGACGAAGATCGTAGTGCAGAGGCCGATGTGCCGGCTGCAGACGGTGTCGTTGCGGAACAGGCCGCTGCGGCCGACGAGGGCCGTCAGGATGTGCCGCCTGTCGACTTTGGCTCGCTGATAGCTGCCATGGAGGGTATGGGATCTAGTCCGCGGCCTGCTGCCAATCCGGAAACCGAGCCGGAGCGGCCTCCAGAGGCATCGCTCGTCGCAGACGACGAACCGTTTGTGTTGCGGGACGATGCTGCGCGGGAAACGGCCGCAGACGATGCGGCACAGACCGCGGA
>JAYPJE010000037.1:0-41784 GCA_038128265.1 Gemmatimonadota bacterium | reverse complement strand
CGACGCGGTCGTCAACATCCAGAACGTAGGGGCCGGTGCGCGCTCGGCGGCGCTGGGCAATAGCTACGTAGCCATCGCCGACGATGCCGATGCGGTCTTTGCCAATCCGGCTGGATTGGGTCAGATTGAACAGACGCAGTTGGCCTACACGAATGTGTCGCTGTTTTTTGGCGGCATCGAAGGGGACGATCTGGGCCAGCACGTCGTGTCCTATGTGATGCCGCTGGGCTCGAAGCTGGGCCTTGGGTTGGGCTACGAGCGCATTGGATCCGAACTGATGAGCGAAAACGGCGCGTTTCTGTCGCTGGCCTACAAGCTGAGCCAGTCGTTTAACCTCGGTCTGAACGCCAAGTATCTGTTCTGGAGCGTGGGTGATATTCCCGCCGACAACGGTCGGGCCGATCCGCTTTCAAACCAGAGTGCGGGCAATGTAGGCGTCGACTTGGGCCTGATGTGGAAGAGCCCGCTGAAGGGCGCGCAGTTTGGTCTGATGGTCAAGAATTTGAACCAGCCGAACGTGGCCTATGGCAGCGTTCAGGGTGATTCGGATGCGGGTAAACTGCCGATGGACGTGCATTTTGGCGTGGCCTATCGCCTGAACCCCTCTTCGCTGGTGTCGGTGCAGTATGTGCGCCGCGACGTGTCGGGCGACGAGCCGGATAGCCGCGTGGTTTTGGGCGGCGAGACGACGCTTGTTGAGGGCTTGATGCTGCGTGCTGGTGGCAGCAAGATTTTTGAAGAGGACGCTACGGGCGATCTGAACGCGGGTCTGGGGTATCGCTGGAACAAGCTGCACTTTGACTACGGCTACCACATTCCGCTGGATCTGACCGAGACCAACGGCGCACATCGCTTCTCGTTTGCCTACGGATTCTAAGTTTAACTGAAATAGCTCTCACTCCAGGACAGAGTAAGGAGACGCACACATGACGGTCTGGGCAGGACTCATTGCGCTGGGAATGGGATTAGGCGCTAGCCTATTTCTCCCCGTGCCACAAAACCTGAAGACCAGTTTCGATGCTGGGCAGTCGCTTTACGCGCTTGGCGAATACGAAGGGGCGATCATTGAGTACTCAAAGATCGTCGAGTTCAAAAGCCGGGCCGTTCGCACGGATAGTGTGCGGGTAAACTTTGGCGACGAACTCGAACTGCCGGTAGTTGCCGCTGCTTGGTATCAGCTTGGTAATGCCTACAAGAAGAGCGGGCAGCACGAGCAGGCCGTAGATGCATATCGCCATGTCTTGGATGTGGGAGGTGTGCCCGACGAATTTCGCCAGCTAGTGCAGTTTCAGGTGGCTGAAACCCGTTTTCTGGCTAAAGAGTGGGCCGAGGCTGCTCAGGAATACAAGCGCTACGTCGAGCTGTTTCCGAACACGAGCGAGGCGGGTAAAGCTTTTTATTACAGCGGTTGGAGCCAGTTTAACCAGAAGGATTACGACGAGAGCATTGAGACCCTACAGGGCATGCTCGAGGCTTATCCCGAAGATCGCTACGCGCCTGACGCCCAGTTTCGCATCGCCAACGCGCTGTATGAGAAGGGGCGTTTCGAAGAGGCTGTCAGCGCGGCGCAGATCGTGCTGGACAAGTATCCCAACAGCCCAGTTATCGCCCAGTCGGTCTATCTCAAGGCCAATTCATTTGACAAGCTGAGCCAGGATGAAGATGCGATTGCGGCGTATCGCGAGGTTCGCAGCCTCTACGACCGCATGTTCGAGCTGTTGCGCGGTTCATTCCGCGAGGGTAAAAACGTCGATTTCGAAAATTATCGTCAGCTCTTTGAAACATCATCGCTGCGCGTAGCTGAGATCTTCCGCAAGACAGACCAATACGAGCAGGCGTATCAAGAGCTGATCGCCGCTCAGGAAACGGCGGAAGAGCGCTTCTACAAGGCGAAAGTCCAGATGCGTATTGGTGATAACTACATGGAGTGGAAGAAGTTCGACGATGCCTGGACCGCCTACAATCAGGTGATCGAACTCTACGCCGATACGCCCTATCCGCCCAACGCTCAGTATCAGAAGGGTGAGGCGCGCTATTTTGCCAACGACTACGGCCAGGCTCGTGCGGACTACCTGAAGGTGCTGTCCGAATACCCTGATAGCGATACGGGTCTGCGTTCAGCGTCGCTGTACAGTGCGGGCTGGTCGGCTGAAAAGATGGGGGAGGCTAACTCGGCTATCGACAGCTACAGTCAGGCGGTTGAGAGCTTTCCTCGCTCCGAACAGGCGCCGCTGTGTCTTCTGCGCATTGCCCGTATCAACTACGAGCAGCAGAAGGTAAAGGAGGCGATTGACGCCTATCGAGCAATCACCGAGAGCTATCAGGAAACGCGCTATTCCGCTGATGCATTCTATGGCCTGGGTATCCTCTATCGCGACGAGGGACGCGCCGACGAAGCGGTTGCAGCCTTCTCTCAAGTCGATCGCGACTCGCGCGAGACCTATATTGCGGCGCTTATTGAGGCGGCCAATATACACATCAGCGAGGGGCGGCCCGATGAGGGGCGCAAGATGCTCAACCAGCTGCTTGCCGGTGTCACCGGAGATCGCGCGCTGGAAGCGCGGGCGCACTACCAGATGGCGCAGCTCGACCTAAACAACAAGAATTATATAGATGCCATCAGGGGCTACACCAAGGTTTTGGAAGAGTATCCCGAGAGCGAACTCATCCGCGATACGCGCTATGGCCGCGCGCTGGCCTACCACTGGACGGGGCGCTATGATCGCGCTCTAAACGACTATCGCTGGCTGCTCGATCAGCGCCTGCCGCAGAGCATGCAGCTTAAAGTTGAGTTTTCAATGGCCCTGTCGTATTCGGCTCAGGGAAGCGATGCCGAAGCGGAAAGGCTGTTAAATGCAGTCGTCAAGTCGGGTGATGAGAGCTTGGCGCGTTCGGCTCGCCTGCAGTTGATCTCCATGGCGGAAAAGCGCGATCCCAAAGACGCCATACGCATCTATGAGGAGATGCTGGCCGGGATTGACTCGACGGAAGACAAGGAACGCCTGCTCATTCGTCTGGCCAATGCTTACTTTCGCCTCAATCAGTTTCAGCAGAGCATTGATGCGGCTCAAGAGCTGATTGATTTGGCGTCGAACGAGGAGAGCATTGCCAACGCGCTTTTCGTACAGGGGAACTCGTACTACAAGGCGGGTGAGTATACGGCGTCGATTGCGACCTACAGCAAGATTATCGAGAACTATCCCCAGATTGGCTGGGCTCGCAACGCACAGTTTCAGATTGGCGTAGCGTACCAGAAGCTGTCGAATGGGGACATCGGCGTCTTGCCCAAGATGTCAGAAGCGTTTCAGACCTATTACACGACGTATCCCGACGACGATAAAGCGGTCCATGCTTACTACTACGATGCGTGGGCGCGCTATCGCCTGGGCAAGTGGCGCGAGGCCAGCGATACGTTCAGCTCGCTTGCGGTGAAGTATCCCAGGGAACGCTATGCTCCCGAGGCTATTTTTCGCGCGGGCGAGGCGCTGTTTAACCTGACCAATCGCGGCACGCGTGATGAGAAGGACGGCGTGTTGAACGAGTGTATGGCCATATACGATCGCGTCGTTGCACAGTATCCCGGGTCGGACTACGTAGATGACGCGCTCTACAACAAGGCTTGGGCACTGATTACGATGGAGCGCAAAGAAGAGGCTGTGCCGATTTTCGAGCGCATTGTGACGGATCACCCAGATGGTCGCTATGGCCCGCAAAGCCAGTTTACCTTGGGTGACTACTACTACGGTCTCAAAGAGTACGACAAGGCCACCGCGAGCTATGAGCGCTTCCTAGAGCTGTTTCCCATCGACAAGCTGCAAGGTCGCGATCGTCAGTTGGTCAGCAAAGCGGAGACGCTGTTGGGCCACTTGGCTGAAATCGATGCATACAACCTGTACGCTCAGGGCGAAGTCCTCTTTGACCAGAAGAAGTACGAAGAGGCCATCGAGATCTTCAAAGAAGTGCAGGTCAAGTATCCCGAAAGCGATCAGGCCGTCAACGCTTTGGTTAATATTGGCGCGGCCTACATGGCGCAGGAAGAGTTTCGTCAGGCGGGTGCAATATTCCAGCAGGTCGTCGACAAATACAGCGACAGCTCGAAATATCTGCAGCAGGTCGACTTTTCTAAGCAGCAGCTAGAAGTAATGCAGGAAGCCCGCGTCTTATAAGATTTTGTGCAATGCGCATGAAAACGTTCGAGCCCAAAAAGGAGGGATAGAGAACAATGATTGAATTTTTTCAAGAAGGTGGACCCTTCATGTGGCCATTGGCCTTGTGGTCGGTGCTTTCTCTGGCCTTCTTCCTGGAGCGCGTATACACCTACGCCAAGCTCCGGACCGAGGATGAGCTGGCCGAGATAACCAACGATGTCAATGCGCGCATTGACTCGGGAACGTCCATTGATCAGCTCAAAGAGTTCTGTCTAGAAGTTGGCAAGATGGAAGGCGAGGTCTTCGGCGAAGGCATCGAGCGTTTTGAGCACCTTTCGCGCGAGCAGCGCTCGTTGGAAGAAATGCGCGAGGAAATGAACGGCACCGTCGAGCGTGCGGCTCTGAGCTATCTCGAGCGCTATCTGGCGGTAATCGACTTTGTTTCTAAGTCTGTCGTGTTGCTCGGTCTACTGGGAACGGTTAATGGTATGATTAACGCCTTCGAAGGTATTGCTGAGAAGGGCTTGGGTGAGCCGACGATCGTGGCTGCCGGTATTTCGGAAGCGCTTATCACGACGGTTACTGGGCTGGTCATTTCGATTCCGTCTATTGCTATTTTTACCTATTTCAGCAATCGCGCTACGGGCAAGGCCATTCAGTTCGAAGCGTATGGTCACGGATTTGTCGATGCCCTCCTGCGCCGCTGGCAGAGCTCGCGGGCCGCTTAATTACTGCTCTTATCGGAAGGACGTAAATAGAGATGGCTAAGCAAGCTGAGAAAAAAGAAATGGCCATGCCCGATCTGACGCCTATGATCGACGTGGTATTTCAGCTGCTAATCTTTTTCATGGTTACGGCGGTGTTTGCCGTGACGCCGGGTCTCGATATCAAATTGCCTGAGGCCGAAGAGGCGCAGGCACCGGAAAAAGAGAACCTCTTTATCGTCGTTGATCAGGACGGTAATATGAAGCTCAACCATAAAGATGTGACGTTTGCCACGTTGAAGGATGAGCTTCAGGAGAAGAGGCGGCTGTTGGATAATACTACGATGATGATTATCCAGGGTGACGAGCGGTCGACGCACGGACAGATCGTTCAGATAATGGATATTGCACGTCAGGTTGGAGTGGTAGATCAGATCATTGCCACGGAGCCCCAGAGGAACTGATGTTTTTCAGGTTCCTTCTAGAGAGAGGGAAATACCTTAGTGGACGAGTATAAGAGAAAAGTACAGGACGAGCGCAAAAAATTCGCCTATATCGCCGTCGGTGTGGCTATTGTAATCCACACCGCCTTCGTGCTGTCCAAGATAGTGGCCTATGCAGTAGGCGTTGCAGGCTTGGCTGTGCTCTTGGTGGCGTTGTGGAAGGCAACGACCGGTCGCCGTCTTGGCATGAATATAGCGTTTTTGCTATCTCTTGCCGTGCACGGCGGCGTTGTCGCGTACGACTACTACTTCGGCGTCGATATAGCTGAAGAAGAGGAGAAAGTCGTTCGCTTCCAGCCGCCTCCGCCCATTCTGGAAAAGAACTTCGACCTGGCCAAGCGTCCCGAGATTTCCGAAGTGCAAATGGAGATGCTGCAGTCCATGGCGCCTCCGGATATGCCGACGGATATTTCGGCTATGGCCGACGTGAGTGCTGTGGGTAGCGACCTTTTGCAGGGCGTTATGCCCGGCACGCAGGTTCTCGGCCAATTTAGCGGGGCCAAAGCCGAAGAGCTGTCGTTCGACGAAGTCGAAATGGTCGAGTTGACCGAGACCGCTGCGCCTGTGCAGGAGGCACTAAGCCTCAAGCACGAGCTGCTCAACGTAGGCGACTTGGACGTTGGGCGCTATCAAGCGATTCTGATCCAGGACCCGGACAACAAGAAGAACATTCGCGGTTTTTTCAATATGACCGTCATCGACTATGACATAGCCGACAAAAACCGGGATCGCTTCCCGACGGCCGTCGAAGAGTTGATGCGCTATATGCGCGACCATACCAAGATACAGGCTCGCATCGAGGGCACGACCTTGGAGTTTTCTGATCCGCGCATTATGACGGCTCCGCTGATTTACGTTACGGGTAATGACGCGGTGCTGCAGATTAGCGATACGGAAAAGAAAAACTTGGGCGAATACCTCAAAAACGGTGGCTTTATGTTTGCCGAGGAGATTCGTCAAAGCGATGCCGAAAACGGGTTGGATGGAAAGGAAGCCGGCGTTTCCGGCACGCCTTTCGATCGCCAGTTCAAGGCGCTGATGAAGGATCCGCTGGTGTTGGGAAGCGATGGGTCGAAGTGGCAGAAAGTGCCCAAGACACACGACCTGTTCTACAGCTTCTGGGATTTTCCCGATGGTCCGCCCATGGGTGGAGCTCCCGGTGGCAACGTGTTTGATATGGAGATGCTGGAGCTGCGCGGCCGCGTGGCCGTGGTTTTTTCCGATCTCAATATCAGCTGGTACTGGGGTGATCCGCTGGCCGATGCGCGTGAGCGCGGTCTGCAGTTTGGCGTTAACCTGATTGTGTATGCGCTTACGCAGCCAGGTGGTATTGCCAACGTGACCCAGTTTACGCAGTGATGGAATAGGTTACAGGAGCGATGCGAAGAGGCCCCGGGTGTTCCCGGGGCCTCTTTTGCTTTTACTGCTGAAGTTTTACCTCGGCCCACTTTGCCAACTCGATGGCGGTTGTCTGTGAGGGGGCTGGAGCGCTGAGTTGGGTGGGTATAATGCCCGGCGTGCCCATCTCTTGGCTATCGAGGTCCCACCCATAGGCTATTTCCGCCGTTTTCCAACTCGACGACAATCGGCCATCCCCGTAGAGGTCGGTCCGCTCCATCGAGCGCTTTAGCGTGGCATCTCCAGCCAGCGGGATGCCGCGGCCGTCGTCGGCTACATCGACCAGCTCAGCACCGTCATCCGGATGGCCCGCATACAGTGAAAGCTGCAGTTTGCTATTGGGTAGCGATAGGGCTGAATTCACCAGTTGGGGAACAGTGGCCAACTGAGAGTTAGCGTGATCCGCGGCGTAATTGGCGATGAGAAATGTCTGTCCGGCGTCAATCTGGCCTTCTTCAATGGTCAACAGCACCTGTTCTCCCTGATCGCCCAGTCGGGTCAGGGTCCAGCCGCGCAAATCTTGAGGCTCATTGCCGATATTGTATAGCTCCACCCATTCATCTGCACTGGATGCACTGCTACCCATCCACATGATCTCTGAGAACACGACGGGGGCACGTTGGGCATAAGCCGGCCATGCCAGGAGGAGAGCGAGCATATATACGCGCATGGTAAACTCCTTGTTATGTGAGAGGATAACGCCTTCTACAAGAGGTTTACCAAAAACCATGCCATTGGAATAAAAATAGTGCAAAGTACTGTTTATAATAACTTTGTAAAAATAAGAACAGTGGCGGAAAAACGCGTACTGTGGTGGAACGGCGTCGCTCGTGCTACCGCGTTTACACGCTATTCGTACTGCCGTGCCATGACGTGGCTCAAAACGCGGGTCGCCTGTTTGCGCACGGTCTGGTTGGTGTGCGTTGTAATAATTTCTTGCAGTGCCGTCATAGCGCTTTTGTCTTTGACTTTTCCCAGCGACTTTACGGCTTGCAGCATGAGCGTCGGGCTGTTGTCGGGATCGCGCACGACGGAGGATAGATAGCCGACCTGGCGCTCGTGCCGCGGCTCGAAACTGCCTGGTCCGACGAGTGGGGGTTGCCCAAGCAGCTGTGCTGTGCGCCGGTTGCTTTCGGCAATCGCGCGTCCCACGATGCCGGGATCGGAAAGCGATACGGCGCCGATGGCATCAATGGCCCGCAGGCGAATGGCGTCGCTCTGCGTCTTGTCTAAAGCGGCCCGCCCCAGCGGTTCTATGGTTTGCGGCGTGCCGAGTTTACGCAGCATTTGCACGGCGGAAAGGCGCAGGCGCTGACTGCTATCCTCCAGATTGCGCTGCAGAAAAGGCACGGGATTTAACAGATCTTTTTTTGCGGCTTCCCACAGCGCTTCGCTGGCGCGCAGGCGCACCAACTCGTCGGTCTCTACGCCATCGTCGGCTGCTTCGCCTAGCGCGCGCATGGCTTCTGGATAGCCGGGGAAGCGCTGAAAGACGATGTGGCGGAGCGCGCGTACGATCTCTAGGCGAATGGAAACGTTTCCCTCGCTGCGCATGGCTCCGCGCAGCAGATTGACGCTCTGCGGATAGCTGGCGCGCCCAAGAGCGATAGCTGCCTTGCGGCGGATGCCCGCATTGTTGCTCTGCAACTCCTGCGCTAGGCGGTCTACATTGGGGTCCTGTGCCAGCAGCAAAGAGGGCAGGAATAGCAGCAGAGATAGGGCTTTCAGCCACCCAAGGGCGGAAGATCTAAGGCGTGACATGGCGGTTGCGGAGAGCGGCCAGCAGCTTCTGTTGGATGCCAGAAAAGCCACCGTTGCTCATGAAAAGGGCGATGTCGCCCGCTTGTGCATGCGTTAGCAAATGGGATAGGAGATCGTCGGGATCGGGCATATAGTGGGCCTGCTTTCCCTGCGCTTGCAGGCGCTCGGCCAGGCGTCGTGGAGAAAAAGGCTCGTCGTCTCGCGCGCGTTCAGGGCGAGGCACGCGGCCGATTACGATATGAGTGGCAGGTGCAAAGGCCGTCAAGTAGCGCTCCTCAAAGAGCGCACGTGCGTTGGTTGCGCTTGCCGGTTCGAATATGGCCCAGATGGGTCGCTGTGGATGCGCCGCGGCGATGGCACGCAGCGTGTGCTCGACGGCCGTTGGATGGTGGGCAAAATCGTCGATGAGCAAAATGTCATCCCACTCGCCTAGCAGCTCTTGCCGACGGCTGACGCCGGCAAACGTCGATAGGCTCGTTCGCATGGCTTGGGGGGCGATGCCGGCACGGGAGCAGGCGGCAATGCCGGCCAGCGCGTTGCGGACGTTGTATTCGCCGTGCAGCGGTAAATGGAAGTCGCCCTGCGATTGATCCTGGCGAAAGAGCGTGAAGTCGGTGCCCTCTGATGTCGATGAAAGAATATCGGCGCGCCAGTAGGCATCTTCTTCGACTCCAAACGTCTGCACCGGGGCATGCGCCGCGCGCAGCACGTCTGCGACGATCGGGTCGGATGCGTGAGCGAGAATAAGGCCGCTCTGCGGCACCGTATTGACTAGCTGGCGAAAGGCCTTGGCAATTTCTTCTACAGAATCGTATATGTCGGCGTGATCGAATTCGATGTTGTTGATAATGAGCGTTTGGGGAAGGTAATAGAAAAATTTGGCCCATTTGGCAAAATAGGCGCTGTCGTATTCATCGCCTTCGACGATAACGTGTTGGCCACCGCCCAAGTGATAGGGGCGCGGGAAATTCTTTGGCAAACCGGCAATTAAGAACGATGGGTCGAGCTGCGAGCTGGAAAAAAGGTGCGCTGTTAGGGCTGTGGTAGTGGTCTTGCCGTGCGTGCCGGTAACGACAACAGAATGCCTGCCGCGAATAAATACATCGCGGAGAATTTCTGGCAAACTGGTGTAGGGGATATGCTGGTCGAGTGCGGCCTCTAACTCGGGATTGCCGCGTGAGACGGCATTGCCGACGACGATGAGATCGGGCGCGTCGCGAAGGTTGTCGGGAGAGAAGCCCTCGTAAAGCTCGATGCCCACCTGCTGGAGGTAGGTGCTCATCGGCGGGTATACGTGCGTGTCCGAGCCAGTCACCCGATAGCCCTTTTCGCGCAGCATGGCCGCCAGCGAGCCCATGGCCGTGCCGCAGGCGGCGATTAGGTGAATATGTGCACCCTGGCATAGAGTCATAAGGGAATATTCCTAGCAAGGAGCGAGGATGTCAAGCGACTTTGTTGCACGGGGAATAACACTCAGTTACATTAGGTCTATAACGATTGCTAACTGCCATGAGTTCCAGTAAGATAAGTCAAATCGTACCCCTCGCTATCGGCGTGGTTTTCATCGGTGCAGCGCTGGCCGGTCTCGGCGCGAGTTTGCTGCGCGACAGCGATGAGGAAACGCCCGCGCCGACGCCGGCCAAGGCCGCGCAGCCCGTCGCTGTGGCCAAGGCCCCTCCGCCCGTCGAGCCCGAACCCGAAAAAGAACCCGAGCCGGAACTTTCCGAAGAGGAACTCCGTCGCCAGCTAGTTCGCATTTTATTGGGGCGGATTGCGCAAACGGACAAAGAGTTTAACGGCGATTGGCTACAGCGCGCTAACCAGTACGTGAAGGACGAAGACGGGCTGCGCGCCTACTGGGACGAATACGTCCGTTTGGGAGCCAGTCGGTCTAGCCTGCTCGAACGCGCCCAGGTCCGCTCCAAGAAACTGCTGCCGCAAGACCCTCGCTACTTTGTTTCGCAGGCCCATGCTACGCTCGCCGCCAAGGACAATACGGAGTCGATGCTGATTACGGGCGTAAAAGAAAACCTGTCGCTGGCCCTTTTTAAAAAGGGGGAAGAAGCCGAGGGGGTGGAATTTATTGAAGTAGAGTTCATGGGCAACTTCTACAAGAAGATGTTCATCATGTATCAGTTGCTCAGTGCGATGGCTGCTGAGCGGGGACAGGACCCCGCGCCTTGGATGGTGGAATGCGTGCGCACGCTGGAAGCGGCTATCGTCGATCGACGCTTTAAGATTGACCGGCGCAACAGCACGGCGCGTACAATCAAAGACGGCACTGCTGGACAGAGCATCGCGTCAGATCTCTTTCGCACCGACAGCATGGAAAGAGAAATCAACGCCGATATGCTCGCTCTGGGACGAATCTACTACGAAGGGGCGGTACGCGAAGTAATAGACCGAAGAAAACACCAGTACTACGCAGACCAAGCGTTCAAGTACTTGGCCATGGTATATCAGCGAACGCACTCGGGCGAGGCGCTTAACCTAATGCGCGAAGTCAATGAGATTCAGCGCGATTATCTGCATCGCCTCGCTAAAATTAGTTGGAAACGCGCACAGCTGGCCGTGGCTGCAGGTGAGGTAGAAAAGGCGGATGAGAGCTATTTTGTCGCTACGCAGCGCTATCTACAGTCGATTTCGCAGACGGTTGAAACGCGGCGAGAGCGCTTGACTAGTGAGTTTGCCATACTAAAAAAAGAAATTGCCGGCTGGCAGCAGAAAAAGCGCTCTCTCGCCGCGGCCAGTGGTGGGTAGATGGGATCTGTGCAGGCGCTGGACATATCGGTAGCGCTGGCCAATTGGAACGGTATGAAATACATAGACCGCTGCCTGTCAGCGCTCTATGCGCAGAGCTGTCCTCCCGCTGAAGTCGTCGTTGTCGACAACGGTTCTACCGATGGATCACGCGAGTGGATTGCCGAACACTATCCGCAGGTGAAGCTGTTGGCCAATGCGGAAAATCGGGGTTTTGCAGCCGGGTACAATCGCGCGATCGCCGCCTGCTCTCACGAATGGATCCTCGCACTCAATACGGATGTCTTTGTCGAAGCCGACTTTTCTCAGCGTGCTCTGCCGGTGCTGTGCGGCGACGAGGCGCTGGGCGCCGTTGCCGGCAGGGTCTATCAGCAGGCAACAAATGAATGGCTGAACAGCGGTTTTTTTCTGCGCCCGCTGATGCGCACGCGCCACAGCGCACAGGTCGATTGCGAGGAAGATATATTTGGCTGCAGCGGGGCGCTGATTCTATTTCGCCGCGCGATGCTGGAAGATATCGCCGTCGATGGGCAATATTTCGACGAGTGTTATTTTAGCTATGGGGAAGATGTGGACTTGGCCTGGCGCGCACGGCTGCTGGGTTGGAAGGCGCGCTACGTGCCGCAGGCGCGCGCGCTGCACGTGGGTTCGGGGTCCTCGAACGAACAGATGCGCTTTGTCGACAAGCCGGCGTTTTTACAGCGCCATATTCTGAAGAACCGCTACTTGACCCTCGTTAAAAATGCCTCGCCCGTGGAGTTGCTCCTGTTGGCACCCTATTGGCTAGTGGGTGAGCCCCTGGTCTGGCTAGTGCTGCTGTGCCGGGCGCCCCGCCGCTGGTTGCGCCTGCTGCCAGCTCTGTCCGACGCGCTGCGCCTATTACCGCGCGCGCTGGGCTGGCGTCGATGTGTGCAGGCGCGCCGCGTCGTTGGAACGATGCAGGTCATGCGCTATTTCTCGTGGATATAAGCGTGGCAGATCGACCCATCCGCATTTGCCATATCGTCACCCGCCTCGCCGTGCGCGGCGTGCCGCGGCACGTGATCGAACTGGCAGCGGGACTTGATCGCGCGCGTTTTTCCGTTGAAATACTTACCGGGCACAGCGAGGCGGATGAAGGCGATCTGGTATCCGAGGCACGCGATCGCGGCCTATCCGTTACGCGCATAGGTGCGCTGCGTCGCCGCGTGCACGTACGCGACGATCTCGTTGCGCTCTACCAGATTTATCGCCACCTGCGCCGCGCCTCCTTCGATATTGTTCATACGCATATCTCCAAGGCGGGCATTCTCGGGCGCCAAGCGGCGCGCTGGGCCGGTGTTCCTTTGGTTTTACACACCTACCACGGCGTGCCAGAGGAGTGGGTGGGGGATTCGCCGAAGGCGCGTCTATTTCGCGCTGTTGAACGGCGCGCAGCGCGCACTACCGATGCGATTGTAGCGGTTAGTGGCGCAGTGCGCGAGGACATATTGAATTTGGGTATCGGAGGCAACTGTCGCTGGGATGTGGTATATAACGGAATCGCGCCTGCTTTTTTTGCCCTTGAAGGTGCACAGCCGTCCGGCGAACGGGGCCTGCGCCTGGTGACGATTGGCAGTTTGACGCCTGAAAAGGGCGTAGATGTGATGCTGCGCGCGCTGCCATCCGTAGTGCGCCTGCATCCGGGCGTGGAGCTAGTTGTTGTAGGGGACGGTCCACTGAGGCCAGAGCTGGAAGGACTGGCGCGGGAACTGGGCGTCGCCGAGTGCGTGCGCTTTGCGGGACTTGCCAAAGACGTGCGTCCCTGGCTGCGCGAATGCGCCCTATTTGTCGCTCCGTCCCGCCGCGAGGGCATGGGTATTGCCGTTGTAGAAGCCATGGCTATGGGCTGCCCGGTTGTGGCGAGCCGGGTTGGGGGCTTGGCAGAAGTCGTGGTCGATGGTGAAACGGGTCTTCTGGTGGAGGTCGACGCGAGCAACGCGCTGTCTGAAGCGATATGCAAGCTACTGGAGGCACCCGCCGAGCGCACCCGCCTCGGGGCCAACGGGCGGGCGCGCGCGCGCAGCGTTTTTGCGCGCGAAACGGCGCTGCGACACATGCAGGGTGTATACGACGCGCTCTTACGGGAGCATTTGCAAACATGATACTGGTTACTGGGTGCACCGGATATGTCGCCGGCTTTTTATTGCGCGAATTGGCACGGCAGGACGAGTCTGTGCGCTGTCTGGTGCGGCCGCACAAACCGGAGGAATCGCTGCGCCCCTTGCGCGAGTGGGGAATGAGTATTCAAGAGGGCGATTTGCTCGACGAGCGGGCGCGGCGCAGGGCACTAGAGGGCGTGCGTGCCGTCATTCACTTAGCGCATATACGCTACGCGCCGCTCGTGCTCAGCGATGCTGGAACACAAGTCGAACGCCTTGTCCTCATGAGCTCGCTGTGGCGTTTTTCGCGGGTAGTCGCGGCGGGAGTAACCGAGGTCATAAATGCGGAGAAGGCCGTAGAAAAGTGCGACAAACCGTGGGTGTTGCTGCGTCCATCGATGATTTATGGGCCGGGCAGCGATCGCAACATCAGTCGGCTCCGGGCGCAGCTGCGTCGCTGGCGAGTCATGCCGATTTTTGGCAGCGGTCAAGCGCTGCACCAACCCGTCTACGTTGGCGATGTCGTGCGTGCCACCATGGCGGCCCTGCGCCAGCCCGGCATAGAGCACCGGTCCTATGCCTTGGCCGGACGCAGCGCGCTGAGCTATCGCGACCTGCTAACAGCGCTCGGTCATTCCATCGGCGTATCTCCGATAATTGTCCCGCTGCCAGCGCGTCCTGCGGCCGCGCTGGTTGGCATTCTGCGCCGTTGGGGGGCACCGCTGCCGCTGGAGCCGGAGCAAATTCTGCGGTTGCAAGAGGATAAGCAGTACGATATTGGTGAGGCACAGCGCGATTTGGCTTATGAGCCGGTCGCCTTCGAGCGGGGATTAGAGTTGGTTGGAGCGGGAGGGGGCCATGCTGAGAACTGAGCTTGTTGTGGGTGGCATAGTCGCTTGGCTTGTAGCCACGCTGGGCACGGCCGTTGTGCTGTGGATTGTACGGCGCAGTCGCCGCCTGGTAGAGCCAAGCGCGCGCGGGGCCCATTCTACGCCCATGCCAACGGGGGGTGGTCTGGGTATTGTTGCGGGTTTTGCCGTCGGTCATCTGGTCATCGACCTGCCGCTCTTTGCCCTGTGGTGGGCAGCGCTTGGGATTTTGCTGTTGGCCCTTATTGACGACGTCGTGCGCCCGCTGAGTGCGTTGGAGAAAACCGTGCTCCTCGTGGGGGCGGCAGCGTGCTTTCTCGTCGGTGTTCCAGCCCAGCCGCTGCCGATCGGCGAATGGGTCGTTGACAGCGGAGGGATGATTTGGTTTGGCATTGGAATGGCCTGGTTTTTTGGTCTGTGCAACGCCTTTAATTTTATGGATGGAATCGACGGATTGGGCACCACCCAATCGATGTGCATCGCCGGTTGGCTAGCGTTCAATGTGGTGCCGTTTAGCGTAGATCTCGCTGCTCAGGCATGCCTCTTTGCGGCGGCGCTGGCGGGCTTTCTCCTATTTAATAAACCGCCCGCTCGCATTTTTATGGGAGATGTAGGCTCGCTCTTTTGCGGTTTTACCGTTGCCGCCCTAGCTTTTCTTGCCGTGGGCGCGGGGATGTCGCCTCTGCACGTTTTCGCTCTGTTGGCCTACTATCTCTTTGACACTTCGTACACGCTGCTTCGGCGGCTTATCAATGGCGAAAATCCGCTGCATGCCCACAATAAACACCTGTATCAGCGTCTGTGCCGAATGGGTTGGAGTCACGGTGCCGTCTGTCTGTGGGCCGGTTGTATGACGCTCCTAAATGGTTTGGGTGCGCACTGTGCCGTGTCGGGGCAAATGCTATGGGCGTTTCTCTGTTGGGGCATTGCAGCGACTTTCCTGCTGGGTGTGGTCTTCGTTATCGAACAGAGGGGGCCCCGTTTTGCATAGCATGCGCGCGGCTATGCTCAGTATGTGCATCTGCCTGTGTGCAGTATATGTGCAGGCCGCCGAGCGCCCCAATATCATCCTCATAACGATTGATACCTTTCGCGCTGACCGCATTGGCTATTACGGCAATCCGCGCGATACGAGTCCGGCGCTCGATGCGTTTGCGCGTGAAGGCGTTTTTTTTCGTCAGGCCTTTAGCTCGTCGGGATGGACCACGCCCGGTCTGATTTCGATTCTCACTTCGCTCTATGCGCCCACGCATGCGGTGGATATTCGCGGCCGGCGTCTCGATCCGCGCGTGGAAACCCTGCCCGACGTGCTGCGACCCGCTGGATACCGGGCCCCCGATATCTTTTTTCTGACGGAGATTCCCAATTTTGATCACCTGGGCTTTGAGCCCTATGGCCGGCGACAAGAGCTGCTGTTTCAGGGCGATGAAATTTTCTTTAACTGGTTGGAAAACGAAGCGCAAGGGAGTACCTCGCCCTTTTTCCTCTACTATCACTACAGAGACTTGCACCTGCCCTACGATCCTGGTCCAGGGTATGATGAGCTATACCTCGACGAGGCGTTTGCCGCACCGCTCGATGCGATTGCCGCACTCAAGCGCTTTATTGCGTATGAGAAGATGGAATTAGTTAAAAGAAACGTCATGATTACGCGCGGGGATATGGATTTTGCCGCGCGCGACAGTTCATGGGTGCGGGCGCTGTACGATGCAGAAATCCGCCGTCTCGACGATCTATTTTTTGCGCGCCTGCGCCGCGTCTTGCGCGAGACGGGACTCGGCGAGAATACGATTGTCGTCGTATCGGCGGACCACGGCGAAGCGCTGGTGGACAGGGAGTTGGTCGGCCATATTTCGACTTTCAAAGAGGGCTATTTCTACGACGAGGTGACGCGGATACCTCTAATTATGTGGATGCCCGGCCGGCTGCCGGCTGGGCGGGTTGTCGAGGAGCAGGTTCAGTGCATTGATATTATGCCTACGCTGCTGCAGCTGGTCGATGTCGAAGCTCCGCTGGCGCTACAGGGGGAGTCGCTGCTGCCGCTCATTGATGGAGATCCGGCATGGCAGCCGCGAACGCTCTACTTTGAGAGCTCCGATGCCGGCTATACCGCCAATCCCGAGGAATACCAGCGGCGCTTTCTCGCACTGCGCACGCCGGAGTGGAAGCTGATACACGACGTCGCCGGCAAACGCTATGAGCTGTATAATGTGCGCGTCGATCCCTATGAGGTAAACAATCTGTGGTCGCGTGAGAACGCGGTGGGCGATAGCTTGGCCAACAGGCTGCACGAGTGGAATTTATATGCTCATCAAGCCGCCTATCGCAGCGCCGAGGAAGAGGACAATGGAGCTGCGAGCGCCGTCGAAGTCGCGGTTGGGCCGCCGGAGATCTTTTTTCCCGCCAATGGCGATACGCTGCATTATCAGGGGGCTGAGCACGAAATACGCCTGCATTGGAGCGGTGCTGAGCGCGCGCAGTACGCGATAGAATACGTCGTGGGCGAGGGGGCATATCACCTATCCGGAGAGATTACCGAAAGGAGTAGTCGCCCTGTATACGGTCCGTTCCAAGCGGGTTTTTGGAATTCGCTGGTGCTCTACAATCCGTGGAAATTCCGCGTCTACAGAACGGATCGACCAGAGGAAAAAAGCGACTGGGTGACGTTTCACCTGGCGCCATCGGCAGGGCAGGGGGAACCCAGCTGGAATGCGGCCATGATGGTTCCCATGCTGCTGGCCGGTTCTGCAGACCTTAAAAACTTGTCTGTTGGTCTAGTGCTAGGACTGGCCGATCTCTGGGGCTGGGTGCTCTCCTTTTCGGCCGCTGATTTGAGCGCCTGTGCCTTGGTCGCCGTGCTGCTGATCGCCGTTTCCCAGCCTGCTTACGCACGCCTGGGTATTGTGCGGGCGCGGGCGTGGGCAGGGGCCCTAGCCTATATCGCCCTTGTCTACAGCACCATTCCGCTGCTGCCCGATGTGTGGGCCCTCCTGCGTGAGTATACGCAGGGAGCCATTCGCCATCTGGGCATTGTGGTCGTGGTCGTTGGTGGTGTGGCCTTGCTGATTCGGCTGACGGCCCGCTTGGGACGAGAGTGGTGGCGCTATCTAGCGCTGGTTGCGATCGCCGCCCTATATGCCCATCTCCTGGGTGAGTTCGCGCGTTTTCCTGCCGAGCGGCTGCATTTGGTGGAATACGGTTTTATGGGCTATGTGCTGCTGCGCGCCCTACGCTGCGATATACACCCGCCGTGGAGCTATTTGGTCGCGTGGTTGGCGGCCGTGCTCGTCGGAGTAGGCGATGAGTGCATTCAGTGGGTGCTGCCCCAGCGCTACTTCGAGGTGAAAGATATCCAGCTCAACGCCGTGTCGGCTGCGCTGGGGTTGATGGTCACTTGGCTGGCGCACGGATCGCGAGAAGCAAGGGGGCACGTTGTTTAAGTCGGTCTACGCAAAAGGGGAACTGCAGTGGGTTGACCGCGTGAACCGGGTCGTAGTAGTGGCTGCCTGCGCACTCGTCGCGCTATCCTATGCCCCATTTTTTTCCGACTACATGGTGACCAAGCGCGTATTGCTGCTAGTGAGCTGTGCCCTAATTGCTGGCCTTTGGCTGCTGCGCTGTGCGCTGCAAGGAGCACTCATACTGCCGGGAGCACGCTGGCTCCTGCCCTGGTTGGCCTTTGTGTTTCTATCTGCCCTATCGCTGATGCAAGCAGCCAACGTGTATATGGGCATCGAGCACCTAGGCCGTCAGATTGGCTTGGGCATCATCGCGCTTTCCGTCGCTCTGGTCTTCTATCAGCGCGTGCCTTGGTCGGTTCTAATTGGAGTGGCAGCAACCGCCACTATCGCATCGGCGCTAGGCGTGCTGCAATTTGCCGGCATACACGCGATCCCCATGCCGCACACCCGTTTTGGTAATCTTGGCATATCCACGTTTGGCAACCTAAACTTCGTAGCCCATTACTTAGAGATCGCCATCGTGCTGATGCTGGGCGCGGCACTGGCCTGTCGCGTCGTTTGGCAACGCATCGCGCTGTGGTCGTGCACGCTCTTTTGCGGCTATTACATGCTCTTGACGGAGAGTCGAGGTGGGTGGATTGCACTAGCTTGCGGGCTGGTATTTTTCGCCTGGCAAGCAAGGCGTCAGGTGGTCGGACGCGTACCGTGGAAGGGCGTGCTGGCGGTCCTGATCTTGCTAGCTGTGATTGGCGAGTTTTCTCTGCGTGCCATGCACAGTGGAGAAGGACTGAGTCACCTCGCCGAGCGCGTGGTAACGCGACTAGAGACGCTGGCCGATGCCAAGCATATATCCATTGATCAGCGCCGATTGGTGTGGCTGGATACGGTGGACCTGATAGAGGATAACTTCTGGTCTGGCGTCGGCGTCGGCAATTACGCCGTTGCCGTACCCGACTACCGCACGGTAAAGCGCCACCGGGAATGGCAACAGTACATTAACCTACTGCCACACCGGCCGTACTATGCGCACAACGAATACTTAGAAATCTGGGCTGAGTCGGGGGTTGGTGCGCTGATAGCGTGGCTGTTAACCATTGCCATAGTGTGTTTTTCGGGATGGCGAGCGGCGCTCCGTCAGGACAATGCTGAAAAGCGGATCGTACTATGGTCGCTGCTGGCGGCGCTGTTGGCCACGCTCGTACACTCCCTATTTAGTCTCAATTTGCGCGATCCCACGGCAGCCCTGCACTTTTGGGTGGCGGTGGGTCTAATTGAGGCCGTGCGCGGCGCACCGCAGCGCACGTGGGCGCTGGTCGCCTGGCAGCGCGTTGGGTGTGTGGTCGCAGCCGCGCTGCTCTGTGCGGGGGGGCTCTACTGGTCTGTGGGTACGCTCTTGGGCGATTATTATTATTTTCGGGGACAGAAAAAGTACTATGACGTCTGGCAGCCCAACCGTGCCTACCTAGCATTTGGTCGCGCCGTGTCATGGCGCGCGAGCGAGTTTCGTCATCAGCATATGCTCGGCCTTATGGCATTGCGCATTGGTCGCCTGTCGGAAGCAGAGACGGCGCTGCGCCGCAGCTTAGAACTGCATCCAAGCAACGCCGGCGCGCTGCGCCTGCTGGGCGAAGCGCTCTATTTACGCGGTCTTGCCGCTGAGAGCGTGGAGGTGCTGCAGCACGCCGTCAGACTCGAACCGCTGCACGCCGATGCCTACGCGTGGCTGGCGCGTTCGCTGCAGGCGCAGGCGCGTCTGGAGAGTGACCGGGCCAGCGTCGCCGAGCTGCATGAGCGCAGCCTGGAGGCGTGGCGTCAGGCGCTGGGTATGGCGCCGGAGAACGATGGCTATTTGGTGGGACTTGGGCTGGGGCTGGCCAATGCGGGTCAGTATGACGAGGCGATTGAGGTGCTCCAGCGCGCCGCCCAAGTGCACGCTGACGATGGCGTTGTGCTGGGCAATCTCGGCGCGATCTACCTGCGTCAGAAGCGCATGGAGCGGGCTGAAGAATTGCTCGAGCGCGCGACCCAACTCGATCCGCAGCGCGCCGAATGGTGGGGCAATTTGGCACTGCTCTACGATGAGAAGGGGCAGTTGGCCGAGGCCGCCAATGCAATGGCCAAGGCGGCCGAGCGCGCTCCAGACAACGCTGCGTGGCACGTGCGTCTGGTAAGTATTTTGCTGCGCCAACAGCGGTTTGAGGAGGCGTTGCAGCATGCTGCGCAGGGATTACGGCACCATCCCAACAACGAAAAATTGACCGAGGTCGTGCAGGATATCACGCGCCGAGTGCAAAAGGGGGAGCGATGACGCAAGAAGTCTTTCTATCGGTAGTCATACCCGTATTTAACGAGGAGGAAAGCCTGCCGCCGCTCTGCGAAAAGCTCCACGCCGTGCTGGACGCGCTAGACGCGACCTACGAAGTGATTTTTGTAGACGACGGGAGCACCGACGACTCGTTTGCAGTCATGCGCCAGTTGCGCGAACAATACGCACAGATTCGCGCCGTGCGCTTTCGACGCAACTATCGCAAGGCCGCTGCGTTGGCTACCGGCTTTAGCGAGGCGCGCGGACAGGTCGTCATTACCATGGACGCCGATTTACAGGACGATCCAGAGGAAATTCCGCGCCTGTTGGAAAAGCTGGAAGCGGGGTGCGATCTCGTTTCGGGTTGGAAGAAAAAGCGCCATGATCCGCTCAGCAAAACGCTGCCCTCGCGCCTCTTTAACAAGGTGACTTCCATGGTCGCCGGTATCCGGTTGCACGATTTTAACTGCGGACTCAAGGCCTATCGCCGCGAAGTCTGCGAAGATGCGCTGCCCTATCTGTACGGTGAATTATACCGTTTTTTGCCGGCCATTGCGCACTGGGCCGGCTATCGGGTAGAGGAGATACCCGTCCAACACCATCCGCGCCGCTTTGGCTATTCTAAATTTGGCACCAAGCGCTTGTTGAATGGGTTTCTGGACCTGATGACCATCACCTTTGTCGTGCGCTTTATGACCACGCCGATGCATATCTTTGGCACCCTTGGGCTCCTATCGACGCTGGCTGGTTCACTGGTATGCGCCTATGTCGCGCTCCTGCGCTTCGAGTTTGGCAATATTCAAAACCGCCACCCGCTGCTGCTACTGGGCGTGCTGATGGTCATCGTGGGCATTCAGTTTTTCTCGACGGGCCTGCTGGGGGATATGATGGCCAGTATGAACCAGCGCGGCGGCAAGACGCCTAGGATTGCCGATAGAATATGACGTAAATATATTAAAAATAATGATTTTAGTTGTTTTTTGCGCCGGAGGGTTTGCGTTTGCCCTTCGGCTTTTTTTGTGCGGTAATTCTTTCCCCGCGGCCGTGCGTTTCTTTCCGCGCAGAGGCCGTTTATTCGGAGTGGGGGCTCCTCAAATAAAGGATACATAAAATCATAAGTGCCTGTAAAAAAATAATTTAAGCCTATTTTTGCCATATAGTGGCATATTAATTGCTCAAGAGCGGGCGGTTGCAAAATAGAATGGGGAGCCCAACGCATGTTTTTAGACAAAGTCATCTTCAACAAAACGAAAGTGCCCGTGCTCAATGCGGTGCTCGATGTTACCCAGCTTCGCCAGCGCGTCATCGCCAACAACATCGCCAATGTCTCTACAAAGGGATATCGCAAACAGGACGTGCAGTTTCAGGAATACCTCGAGTCGTTTGTGCGCAAGCCGCCCGTAGAGGGGCAGGTCAGCAACGATCGTCACATTCCCATTCCCAAACCCATCGCCCATCCCATTGTCTACGAACCCGAATCGAGTCTCAATGACTCCGGTCTCAACAATGTCGATATCGATCGCGAGATGGCCGATCTGGCGGAAAACCACCTGTTTTTCAACGCGGGGCAGCGCCTTATCCGCGGGCAGTTCGACGGGTTAAAAAAGAGCATTTCGGGCCGCACGGGCTGAGAATAGTAGGGGAATAGAGTCATGCAAATATTTGATGCATTAGATATTAGCTCATCGGGACTGAGCGCCCAGCGCCGCAAGCTAACGGCTATCGCCAGCAACCTGGCCAATGTCGATACAACGCGCACGGACGAGGGCGGGCCCTACAAGCGCCGCCGCGTTGTCATGCTCGAAGCGCCGAAGATGAGCAAGTTTTCCACGATGCTCGACCAGGCGGAAAATCGCCTGCGGGTCACCGATCTGAAACACCGTCCGGAGGGCGAGCCGCGTCCCGGCGAAATGTTTTTGGGATCGGGCGTGCTGAGTCAAGAGGTGCGCGAGGAGCCGGTTAAGCCGCGCATGGTATACGACCCCAACCACCCTGATGCGCGCGAGGACGGCATGGTCCTCTATCCGGATATCAACACCATAACGGAAATGGTCGATATGATCGCCGCATCGCGCGCATACGAAGCAAATATTACGGTAATGAATGCGGCCAAGGATATGGCCAATCGCTCGTTGGAAATTTAAGGTGATAAACCGAGGGACCGGGAATGAATATAGACAGGGTAGCACATAGAGGAGCGGAACTAGGAGTTCGGCGGACGGAGTCGGCGCGCCGGCCCTTTGATCTGACGATTTCTGACAGCGGCGTAGAAGAGAGAGCGCAGCCGACGCCGGTGCGCGAAGTCGCTTCTGTGGCCTCGACCAGCGAGATGCAGAGCGTGCTGAGCAGCGACGAGACGCGCGCCCTGCGCGCCGCATTTTTCGACGTTGGCCAGCCTACAGCGGCCGAGGAAAGGGTCGCCCCGACGCGCCCTGGCGGTATCTACAACCTGCGCGGGCAAAGCGCCCTGCGCGCCGAGCGCGTGACCAGCGGATCTCTGCTGGATATTACGGGATGAGTGCCGTGGGTCGTATCGGAAAAAAAATACGCCGCGGGCTAGCTGTCGCCCATGTGCTCCTTGCCCTCTTGCCTCTATCGGTCTGGGCTGAATCCAAGGATAGCGGCATTCTATCGCGCAGCTACGGAGGCGACGCGCAGCGCCAGATCATCGGTCGCAGCGCCTATACCGCACCGCGGCAGAAGCCATCAACCCCCAAGGTGATGCGCAAGCCGGTTACGGGCGTTCGCGCCTACGCCGGGCTGATAAGAGCATACGGAGCGCTGCACTCGGTGGATCCCCATCTGATCATGGCCATTGTCGATGCCGAATCCGGTGGCAATCCGGAGGCGCTGTCGCCCAAAGGGGCTGCTGGTCTAATGCAGCTGATGCCAGAGACGGCGGCTGAGTTGGGCGTGGTCAATCGCTTTGATCCAGAGGAAAATATCGCTTCGGGCACGCGCTACCTGCGCGGCCTGATGGATCGTTTTAAATCGGTCGAAGTCGCCCTATGGGCCTATAACGCTGGCCCCGGTGCCGTGCAGCAGGGGCGGATGCCGCTGGAGACCCAAGAATACGTGCCGCGCGTCATGCGCTTGCGCCGCGCCTACGCGGCGGAGGAACGCTAGAATGGCCGTGACGATGGTGCGCGACTTTAGCGGTCGCGGCGAGATGGGATCGCAGCGCGTGCAGACCAATAACGCGCAGAGTGAAATGCGGCTGAGCGGCGATGTTGAGCGGCCGGACTTTTCTGATTTGGTAAAGGACTTTGCGAAAGACGTCAATGATCTGCAGTTCCAAGCGGGGCACGCCATCGACATGTTGGTGACTGGCCAGGCGGCCGATGTGCACCAGGTTATGGTCGCCGTAGAGGAAGCGGGGGTGGCCCGCGACCTAATGCTAGAGATACGCAACCGAGTTCTGGAGGGATATCAGGAACTCATACGCATGCAGGTATAAGTTCCTGCGGAGAATACTCAGATGAATTTGTCTACACAGGTATCGGGTATAACGGAGCGCTTTCAAGGATGGTGGGAAGAAGCGCCCCCCGTGCAGAAGTATGGAGCGATTGGCGGCGTCGTTGCCGTTGTAGGTCTGCTCGTCTTCCTGCTCTTTTTCACCTCGGGTGGCGAAGACGATTGGGAGGGGCGCATTCTCTATTCGAACTTGGAGTTTGGCGAAGCCGCCGAAATTAGCAATCGCCTGCACGGCATGGAAGTGCCGCACCGTCTAACCGGCGATGCCACGGCCATTCTGGTACCGCAGGATCGCTATATGGAACTGCGCGTTCAGCTGGCCGGGGAAGGCTATCCCAAGAGCGGTCGGATCGGCTACGAAATCTTCGACGAAGCGCAGTTGGCCATGACGGATTTTCTGCAGAAGGTCAATTTTCAGCGCGCCCTGCAGGCCGAGATCGAAGAGACGCTAAGCAATATTGAAGGCGTGCGCACCGTGCGCGTTCATTTAGTTATTCCCGAACCCAGCCTATTTACAGAGGAGCAAAATCCCGTAACGGCGTCGGTTACGCTTACGCTGGAAAACAACGTCAAGCTGTCTCGTGAGCGCATCAATGCCATCGGTTATTTGGTCAGCGCCAGCGTCGAAGGGCTGGACCAGGCCAACGTGATTATCATCGATGGGGCGGGCAACCTGCTTTCAGAAGAAAAAGATCCGTTGGTCAAAATGGCTAACAAGCAGTTTGAGATGCAGCAGCAGGTAGAAAACGTGCTGCAGAACAAAGTGCAGACGCTGATGGACCAGGTTATCGGCAAGGATCGCTCGCGCGTTCGCATTAACGTGGTGCTCGATTTTGACCAGACGCAAACGCAGCGCAAACTGGTTGAGCCGGGCGCTTCGCAGGTGGTCATTAGCGAGGAGACGCAGGAGACCAGCTCGGCGGAAAAAGGCACTGAAGAGCAGGCGATTCGCAACTACGAAGTAAACGAAACAATTCAAAATATCGTCGGATCGGTCGGATCGGTGAAGCGCATTTCCATGGCGCTGACCATCGACAAGACCAAGGTGATTATTGATCCTCAGGGAAATTACGTGGAAGAAGATCGCCCGGCCGACGAAATCTCCAAGCTCGCTGAACTGGCCGAAGACGCTATTGGATTGGACCAGGAGCGCGGGGATGTCGTTACAGTTTATCCGATGGCGTTTGATAAGACGCAGGAAATTCGCGCCCGCGAAGCACAGCAGGATCAGGAGCGCCAGGAGTTCTGGACCGATATCGCCATCAACGTAGCCAAGATACTCGGTATTATTGCAGCCCTTATCACGCTGCGTTTTATCATCCAGGCTATTGGCCGTGGCGTTGGCGTTGAGGAAGAGCTCGAGGTGCTTGGCGAAGTGTCGACCGACGTCGAGGAAGAAGAGTTTGAGCGGGCGGAGACGCCGCACGAAATCATACTCGGCAGGGTGCAACAAATGGTGCGCGAGCGGCCTGAAGATGCGGCTAAGCTGATACGAACAATGCTCATGGATGAAGAAGCATAATGGACCACTTTAGTATATTTCCCCTTGTAGTATGCGCTATACATCAAAACGGAGGAAGGGGAGTCCATTTTGTCTAAGGTTATTCGCACGGCGCGCTTTGTTGGACCCGCGGTGACAGTGGGCCAAGCCGAGCGCGACCTCTACGTGGGGACCGACGAGGAAAAGGAAAAGAGCGTAGAGGAGATGGGTATCGGCGACCTGATAGCGCAACGCGCTGCCGAAATAAAAAGCGAGCTCGATGCGGGGTGGGAAGAGAAAATGCAGCAGGAGGTAGCCTACGTGCGGGGAGAGGGCGATAAGCGCTTTCAAGAAGCTCAGGCTGGCTGGGACAGCGAGCGCGAGGCGCTGCATGCCCAGCGCTATGAAGAGGGTGTGCAGGACGGGGTTGCACAGCGCGAAGAAGAGGTCAACGAAGCCATCGCGCGCATGGAGCGCCTGCATCAGTCCATGGTCGACGAGCGCACGCAGATACTCGTTGAGTCGGAAGTGGCCGTGGTCGATCTAGCCGTGGCGCTGGCTCGTCGCATTATCGGCATTCAGGTCGTGGCCAATCCCAAGGCATTCCTGCAGGTCGTGCGCAGCGCTCTAGCGCATATGAGCGAGCGGAGCAATTTGGAGATCAAAGTGCATCCGGACGATTTGGCCATTGCCCAGCGCTACGTCGAGCGCTGGGTGGCAAAGGTCGACGCGGATGCCGTATTGAAGGTGCGCACGAGTGCGCACGTAGCGCGCGGTGGCTGCATGGTCGAGGGCCGCGAGGAAAACGTCGATGCGCGCCTGGAAGAGCAACTAAAGATTATGCACGAGGCCCTGCGCGCGGCCGTGCTAGACGAAGAGCGCGACGAGCGGGAAGAGCAGGAGGGTGCCGAAAGTGAATAGCGCCAATCTGCTGAGCACTGTCGAACGCATCGATCCGCTGGTGCACTACGGCAAGGTAAGCGATATCGTTGGCCTCGTAGTCGAAGCGATTGGGCCGCCCGACGTGGCGCTGGGTGAGCTATGCTATTTGGGCGACCCAGAGGGCGACCACGTGCGCGCCGAAGTGGTGGGTTTTCGCGGTCGCAAAGTGCTGCTTATGCCGCTGGGTCAGGTAGAAGGTATACGTCCGGGCACGGGTGTTTTTCCGGCGCGGACTTCGCTCTACGTGCCCGTGGGGCACGGCCTGCGCGGGCGCGTGCTCGACGGCTTGGGCAATCCCATCGATGGCGAGGGCGTTATACACGCCGAAGAGCGGCGCAGTGTGCACGCCGATCCGCCGGACCCGCTGGGGCGCCGGCGCGTGCGCGATGCGTTGGGAACGGGCGTGCGTGCACTCGATGGACTAGTCAGCTGCGGCAAGGGGCAGCGCATGGGTATCTTCGCTGGCAGCGGCGTTGGCAAGAGCACGCTAATGGGCATGATTGCGCGCCACTCTGAGGCCGACGTCAACGTCATCGCACTGGTAGGTGAGCGCGGCAAAGAGGTGCTTGACTTTCTCGAGGATAGCCTGGGTCCGGAGGGCCTTCAGCGCTCCGTCGTCGTCGTCGCAACGTCCGATCAGCCGGCGCTCGTCCGGCTAAAAGCAGCTTTTGTTGCAACGGCGATCGCCGAGTATTTTCGCGACGAGGGCAAAGATGTGATTCTGATGATGGACTCGCTGACTCGCGTAGCGATGGCGCAGCGCGAGATTGGCCTGGCGGCGGGCGAGCCGCCGACAACGCGCGGATATACGCCGTCCGTGTTTGCGCTCCTGCCGCGCCTATTGGAGCGCGCGGGCATGACGAGCCGCGGCAGTATCACCGGTTTTTACACCGTGCTGGTCGAAGGCGACGATATGGATGAGCCGATCGCCGATGCTTCCCGCGCCATTCTCGACGGCCACCTAGTGCTGTCGCGCCGCTTGGCCTCACGCGGACACTACCCGCCCATTGACGTGATGGAAAGCGTGAGTCGCGTTATGAAAGACGTGACGAGCGATGCTCACTGGCAGCGGGCGATGGACGTTAAATCCTCTATGGCTGCCTATACAGAAGCCGAAGACCTGATCAATATTGGCGCCTACGCGCGCGGCAGCAATCCGCGCATCGATCGCTCGCTGCAGTATATCGAACCGATAAACGAATACCTGCGCCAGGGGTTAGAGAGCGGGGTGGGCATCGAGGGATTCGACCAGAACGTACGCCGCCTGATGGGCATCATGGCCGAGCAGCCTGACCAGCAGCCAGCCTAGCTAAGGAATCGTTAATACCGTGAAGCGATTTACCTTTCGCTTTCAGCGAATTTTGGAAATCAAAGAGCGCGTGGAAGATGCGCGCCGTGCAGAGTTAGGCGAGGTTTTGGCTGCCCTGAACCGCGAAGTCGACCAGCTATCGGCCATGCGCTCGACCCAAAGCGCCTATCGACATATGGGTGGATTTGCTGCAGCGCAGCCCGTAAATGCCGGCCTGCTGGGCATTGGCGCTAGCTATGCCCAGCGATTGGAGCGCGAAATCGATGAGCAACAGCAGCACGTGCGCAAGATTGAAGCCATTGCAGAGAACAAGCGGCAGAAGCTGGCTGAAGCGACGCGCGAACGCCGCGTGTATGAAGTATTAAGAGAGCGCGCCGAGGAAGCACATCGGCGCGAAGCCAATCGCCAGGAACGGATTCAACTGGACGAAATTGGAGAGCAGCTCTACGCGCGGCGAGGGAACGAGCGCGCCGAGTTGGAGGCAGAGGAGCGCGGACATGCTTGAGTTAGTGGGGGGTAGATCGGCCCCCGTTGCAGACAAAATGTCGTCGAGTTCGGCAAAGGGTGCGTCGTTTGGTTTGGATTTTGCTGGTTTCCTGCAGCAGGCGGAGAAAGAGCAGGTCGCCGTAGCGCCGACGGCTTCTCCCGCTCGATCGGCCCGCGGCGTAGGCGAGAGAGCCCAGCCCGATGAAAGGGCAGAGCCGATGGATGAAGCATCCGATGGCGAAGGACGTCCGTTGGAACAGGATGAGCAAGAGGCGGAAGAAAATGCCGAGTCAGGGGCCTCCGTGGCGCTGCTGGCCCAACAGGGGATGCAGCATAGCGAGGAAGAAGAGAATGCTGAGGAAGGCATTGCCGTCGATAGCGATGGCCCCGATTGGTTGGAAGTCGAGACGCCTCCGGCCGATGCCGAAGTGGACGAAATGAACGTAGATACCGTAGAGCTCGATGCCGCCGAAGTCGAATCGCCGACGGCAGTTAATGGCGCTTCGGCCGTTCGAGCAGACAATCCGCTGGAGCTGCTCAACGTAGTCGAGCTAATGGACCCCGATTTGACGGTCGAAAAGGGAACGGAACAAATCGTGACGCGCATTGTTCAGGCTGCGGGCAGCCAAGCGCCCGTGATGGAAGAGCTCGCCGAGAGCGTGCTGCCTCAGGTTATACGCAGCGTGGCCGCGCTCGTGCGCGGCGGTGGAGCGGAGATGCGCCTGCAGCTGCAGCCGGCCGATCTGGGCGAAATTGAGCTGAGAGTGCGCACGGCAGAGGCTGCAGTGCGCGGTGAGTTCGTGGTGACCAATCCTGAAGTCAAGCAACTGCTAGAGCAACACGTAGGTCGCCTGCGTGCGGCTCTGGCCGAAGAGGGATTGGATCTACAGGGGTTTAGCGTTGACGTCGGCGACCACTCGGCTTTTGCCGAACGGGGCGAAGGTCAGGGCGAAGGGGCCCAGGCTCAGTCCAATGGAACTGGTACGCGGGAGTCGCCGGCGGATACGGCATCGGCTCCGGCTCCAGCGCGCAGGCCCGACAGTGGCGACGTGGATTTCACGGCATAAGAAGGGAATAGGCTAGGCTATGAATATTAGCAGCATTACCAACCCGCAGAAAACCCCGTCTAACGGAGCGGATGCACCGCGTGCACAGCTGGGCAAAGACGATTTCTTGCAGCTGTTGACGATGCAGCTGCGCTATCAGGACCCGCTCAATCCGCTCGAAAATACGGAGTTTATTGCGCAGATGGCGCAGTTTACTTCGCTTGAGCAGCTGCAGAACATCAACCAGACGCTGACGAGTAATCAGAGCGACGAAAGCGGTTTGCACACCGCGTTTGCCAACAATCTCGTGACCTCGCTGGTGGGCAAGGATGTCGAAGTGGCGACAAATCAGGTGGGATTCTACGGCGATACGACGGAGATAAGCTACGGCTTGGGGCCGGGGGCGCGCAGCGCAACGCTGAGTGTGCTCGATGCGCGCGGGCAGCTGGTGCGCCAGTTTGATTTAGACCTTTCCCAAACGCATGGTCGCGTCGAATGGGACGGCAAGAGCGAGTCGGGAAGCCGCGTGCCTCAAGGAGCGTATCGCGTAGTGGTTTCGGCTGAAGGGGTTGGCGGGGCGCCGGTGGCAGCCGAAGCGCTTCAGCGCGTGCGCGTCGAGGCGGTTCGCTATGGCGAAGGGGAGTCCTACCTGTGGGCAGGTGGGCGCGAGCTGACGCTCGGGGATGTGCGTGGGGTGCTAGCGGGTTCAAACTAAATACACTAGGCGTTACTAAGCGTCGAGCGCAGCCCATGGGATGGGATGCGCGGCAATGGGAGGTGTGCTCCGGATGGGCGTCAACCTACCCACTAGCCAACTGCGTTGGCAGGTAGAGGAGCAGGGGATATGCTGGATTCGATTTACATAGGCATCACGGGCGTGAGCAGTCATCAAACGCGCATGAATGTCATTAGTAACAACATTGCCAACGTCAATACGACCGGGTATAAGGGCGAGCGTGCCAACTTTGCCGACGTCATGAGCAAGACGCTCTACGGAGGGGGGCCGCAGCGCGCGCAAATTGCTGCAACCAATCCGAGTCAGTCTGGGCTGGGTGTGGGGGTGAGCAGCATCGATACCATTCAGCAGCAGGGCACGCTGCAGACGACGGGTATTGAGACGGACTTGGCCGTGGAGGGCGACGGGTACTTTATCGTCAGCGACGGCAACCAGCGCCTTTTTTCGCGCGATGGAACCTTTGCCTTTGACGTCAATGGCAGGCTATACGACCCGGGCAGCGGCTTTGTCGTGCAGGGCAACCTCGCCAACGCCGACGGCACGTTTAAGTCGGAAGTAGAAGATCTCATCATACCGCTCGACCGCGAGTCGGAAGCGGTGGCTACGACCAGCATTCGCCTGTCGGGCAACCTCGATGCCAGCGGCAGCGATATGGGCGCTCCCGTATGGACTAGCCGAACGCTGTTTGGCCTGCCAGCACGCCTGACTAGCAGCCCCAATCCCGGTTTTCCGCTCGACCTGACGGATTTGAACGAAGCGGGCTTAAAGGTGACAATTACGTCGGGTGGAGAGGTGACAGAGAGCACGCTTAATATACCCGCCAAGTCGTATGCCGATCGCCTTGAACTCGTGGCCGAACTCAACTCGCAGATCAGCATCAACGGCGCGCTAAAAAACAAGGTCCTCTTTAAAACCAACGAATTGGGCGAACTCATTCTGCGCACTGTCGAAGGGGGTGACCAAGTGTCGATCAAAGTCGACAACGCCGACCCCGAAGTGAATGTAGCCTCGCGGCTAGGCTTTACCGCTGATGTGTCCGAAACGGGCCAGAAAGCAGCGGATATCGATTTGATAAATGACTTGTCCAACGTTGGCGCCGATTTGACGGATGGCGATGTCATCCGCTTTACCGGAGTGAAGCCCAACGGCGAGCGCTTTGACGGACGATTCACGTTTGAAACAGGGGTTAGCGATACGATCGAACAGCTGTTGACGGCGGTCAGCAATATATACGGTGGCGTCGATGCGGGACTCGATCCCGAGACCGGCCAACTCATCCTTACCGACACAATTACCCAGGACCGCATTGTCGGTTTCGATATCAATCTCACCTTGCTCGACTCGGGCGTGGGATCGGGTATTTACGGCGATGAGCCACCGTATGAATTCAGCACGAACACCCAGGTCTTTGACGAGAAGGGCAATGCTCATTCGTTGACGCTCAACTTTACTCGAGGCGTTGTAGACAACGAGTGGAGTTGGGTCGCTACCGTAGACGGGCTGACTCCGCAAGCTGGCAACAACGGCAAAGTCATTTTTAACGAAGACGGCACGCTGCGCTCTTTTGAGTCGGCAGACAAGTCGCCCATCGTCTTTCAGCCTGGCGAAGGCACGCCGCTGTTGCGAATCGACGTCGGGGCTGATAGCACGGATCGATTAGGTGGTCTGACGCAGTTTGTCGCCTCTTCTTCTGCATCGGTGCGCGAGCAGGACGGGCGGGCTTCGGGGTCGCTGATCTCCGTCAATTTCCAACCCGACGGTAACATCGTGGGTCTGTTTAGCAACGGCACTTCGGAAAATATGGGACGGGTTTCGCTGGCGTCGTTCGGCAATGCCGATGGCTTGATGCGCATGGGCAGCAATATGTTCGTTCAGTCCGAAGCCTCTGGCGAGGCCGTGATTGGTGCGGCCGAAAGCACGGTGCAGGGCAGCATTCGATCGGGACAGGTTGAAATGTCCAATGTGGATCTGGCCGCCGAGTTTACCAATATGATTGTCACTCAGCGCGGTTTTCAGGCCAGTGCGCGCAGTATTACCACTTCAGACGAGCTGCTAACCGAAGTGGTCAATTTAAAGCGGTAAGTTATATTTGACGTATAACCGCTAATACCTACTGAGATCGAGGTTCTACTATGATCAAATTGACTCGTCTTAACCAGCGCGAAGTCGTTATCAACGCCGATATGATCGAGTTTGTCGAAGAGACGCCCGATACGCTGATTTCGCTGGTTTCCGGCAAAAAAGTCATGGTTACAGAGCCCGTAGATCTGATTATTAACCGAGTCGTTGAGTACAAGCGGTCGTGCAACGAACCTTTGTTTAGCGGCACTTCATAGGGACCGAGTGCATAATGGATATAGCAACTATCATAGGGTTGGTTTCGGGCATGACCCTGATCCTTATTGGTATGGGCGATGTGACGGCTTTTATCGACACGCAGTCCGCCATCATGGTGATCGGGGGTACCATTGCTGCGACGCTGATAGCCAATCCGCTGCCCGAGGTCATCGGCATAATAGGCATCTACATGAAGTCGATAAAGACTACGGCTTCCTCGCCTAATGAACTCATAGAGAAAATTGTGGGCTTCGCCGAGACGGCGCGCCGCGAGGGTATTCTGGCCCTCGAACAGGCGGTTGAAGAGGCCGACGATGCCTTCCTCAGTAGCGGTATTCGCCTCGCCGTTGACGGAACCGAACCCGACCTCATCATGGATATCCTCGAGACCGAACTGCGCTATGTCGAAGAGCGCCACAATGCGGGCGGAGATATTATTTCGCGCATGGCGACTACGGCACCGGCGTTTGGTATGATTGGTACCCTAGTGGGACTGGTAATCATGCTCAAAAATATGGACGATCCGGCCGCTATTGGTCCGGGTATGGCCATTGCTCTACTGACTACGCTCTATGGATCCATACTGGCGAACGTGTTTTTGGATCCGATCGCATCCAAACTAAAGACCTATTCCAAAAAGGAAATCCTCTCCAAGCAGATGATTATTGAGGGGATTATGGCGATTCAGCAGGGCGACAACCCGCGCATCGTCGAAGCCAAACTCTCGGTGTTCTTGCCGCCGTCGATGCGGCCGTCTGGCGAAGAGGGAAGCGGCGGGGAATAGCGCATGGCTAAGAAGCAAAAATGCCCGGAGTGCCCACAGGGTTTGCCCGGGTGGTTGGCGACTTTCAGCGATTTGATGTCGCTGCTGCTGACCTTTTTCATCTTGCTGCTGTCGTTCTCTACGACAAAGCAATCCGACTTTGAGAAAGCCGTGGGTTCGCTGCAGGGCGCCCTAGGCGTGCTGTCAGGTGACCCGATTCTGACGTCGCCGGTCAAGCTGCACGTGCCTATCGTGCGCGGCGATATCACCGAGGCGCGTCCGACCTTGAAAGACGCAAAGGCGGAGATTGAAAAGGAAGTAGAGGCGGAGGCACAGCAAGAGAACGTAGAGGTCATTGAGTCGGAAGAAGGCATTACCATTCGCATAAAGGACAATGCGGTTTTTTCTAGCGGCAAGGCGGATATCAAGCCCGATATTCTTCCGCTACTGAACAAAATTGGCGGCGTGTTGGCCCGCTTGCCCAATCCCATTGAGATTGAAGGGCATACGGACGATTTGCCGATAAAAAACGAGGAATTTCCCAGCAATCACTGGCTGTCGAGCGCGCGTGCGCTGGGCGTTCTAGACGTGTTTCAAAACGAGGTCGGTATCGGCGCCGAGCGCATGACGGCGATCGGACACGGCGAGTTTAAGCCGCTGTTAGACAATGA
Source organism: Gemmatimonadota bacterium (assembly GCA_038128265.1). Lineage (GTDB taxonomy): Bacteria > Latescibacterota > UBA2968 > UBA8231 > UBA8231. The sequence goes on along the minus strand of JAYPJE010000037.1, from coordinate 8,511 downwards.
CAGTGATGAGAATCGCGCGTCGAATAGGCGCGTTGAGATAAAAGTCCGCCATCACCAGGACAGCGAAGAATCGTCGCCTGAACTGGTTAGGCAACTCTTGCAGGAAGCGCAGATTGGCGTGGAAGGCGAGGGGGAATAGGAAGGAAAGCTATGGCTGAAGAAGCAGCGGAAGATGGCGGCGGTGACGGCGGAAGCGTACTGAAGAAGTACGGTCCTCTGGCACTCATAGTGCTGCTAGCGCAGGTCGTTTTGGCCTGGGTAGTAATACAGTTCACGCTAAAAGACAACGTGCCTGGCGAGGATCAAGAGGCCCTTATACCCGAGCAGGGCAAAGTCGAGATTCGCCAGGGGCAGGAAGAGGAAAAGAGCCGACTGCCCTATCTATACGTGTCGGAGAATCTCAAGACCATCACCGCCAATCCGGCCGGCACCAATTCCGAGCGCTTTGTCGTGCTGAGCGTGCAGCTGGGGCTAGAGGCCTACAATACGGATGAATCGCCGCCTGACAACGATATTACGGACAAGATTGAAGATGCTCATCAGGATGATATCATCAAGAAAATCGCGCTCTACGACTTAAAGATTAAGTCGCTGATTATGCGCACGATTCGCGGCAAGACCGTAGATGAACTCGACGCGCAGTTCCAAGACGAAATCGAAGATGAAATGCGCCAAATGATCAATAAAGAGATATTCGAACGGCTTTTCCAGATCAACGACGAGCAGAAGCTCGAAGTGCGCGTCGTCGAGCTAAACATATCGGATATCATTATTCAGTGACGTCGCTCCAACGGCGTTGAGGAGTTACAGATGGCCGATATACTATCACAGGAAGAAATTGATGCCCTTCTCTCGGCTACCGATGGAGATGAAGATGCCGATGGAATGGGTGATCTAGGTGCTGGGGGGGCCGACTTTGACGACGCTTCGTCGCAGCGGATTATAACGCCTTATGACTTCAAGCATCCGGCGCGTGTCAATAAAGACCAGCTGCGCACCCTCGAGAACTTGCACGACAACTTTGCGCGTCTGCTCTCGTCGACGTTTTCCGGCGCCATGCGCGCGGTGGTCGACGTCGATACCGCTTTTGTAGACCAGACGACGTACGCCGAGTTTATCATGAGCCTGTCGAATCCGTCGTGCTCGTACCAGTTTACGCTGGGGCCGACCAATGGCCAGGCGATCATCGACTTTGCCATGCCGGTGGTCTTCGCCTTTGTCGATCGCATTTTCGGCGGTAAGGGCTCTTCGCAGGGCGTTGAGGCCCGCCAGCTAACGCCGATCGAAATTGGCGTTATCAACCGCATTGTCAAGCGGGTTATCGAGGATCTAGAGGCGACCTGGGAGCCGATCTTACGCGTGGAAATCTCCGATATCGAATTGGAGACCAATCCGGAGTTTATGCAGATTACTGCCGCGTCGGAAATCGTGATTCTCCTGGCCTTTGAGGTCAACTCGACCAACGCATCGGGTCTGGTCAGTCTGTGCTATCCATTTTTTACGCTGGAATCGATCCTGCCGCGCCTGCAGCAGACTTCCTACGTGCGCACCAATCGCATGAACCAGGATGAAATGCTGCGCATGAACAAGCTGCGTCTGGAAAAGACCTATATGCCAATTCGCGCTGAATTGGCGCGTGGGATGACGACGTTTCGCGCGCTGCAGGACCTGCAGGTGGGCGATGTGCTGACCATGGATACGCGCATCAACGAGCCGACGGTCATTTATGTGAAAGACGAGCCCAAATACATCGGTCGTCCAGGTCGTATGGGACGTCACAACGCCGTGCAAATCACCGAGTATATCGAGCCGGATGACGAGGTGATTTTCAAGAACAAAAGCAAGCCGATTATATCGGACTAAGTGCGCCAATCGGGCGACTAACTACAGGCGGAGAAAGCCATCATGGCCGAAGAAGACGAAGTATCTGAAGACGAACTCGATGCGCTAGCCGACGCTGTCGGCGGTGGGGATGAGGGGGAAGGCGGGGACGACCTCGATCCGCTTGCCGAAGAGATGCTGAAGATGATGGAGGAAGAGGGCGACGGCGATGAAGGCGGTTCGCAGGAAGACGTTGACCGCATGATGGAAATGGAAATGCTCAAAGCCATGGAAGACGAAGGCGGTGGCGGGGGCATGGACTTTTCCGGCGGGCTGCCAGCGGCGGGAGGTAATGCGGGAGGCGGCGCGTCCGGTATTCCGGCCAATATCGCTCGCTTAATGGACGTAAACCTGAGCGTCACAATAGAGTTAGGGCGAACGCGACAAACGCTTGAAGAGGTGCTTAACTACGGTGAGCAGTCCCTTGTAGAGCTCGATAAACAGGTGGGTGACCCGGTGGATATTCTGGTAAACGGCAAGGTTTTCGCCCGCGGAGAAGTCGTAACCGTATCGGAAAATTTCGGCGTGCGCATTACCGAAATTTTGGGCAATGTGAGCGAGCTATAGCCCCACCGTAGGCAGTGAAGGGGAAATATATTCCCTCTGAAGGAAGTTTGTGCCGCCTAGGTTGGCAGGCCGTTGTGGGCGTGGGCGAGTCCGCATATAATAGTGCATAAGTTTATTTATAACAAAATCTTAAAAAGAAAAAAGCGCTCGGTTTAGGGCGCGTGAGTGCGTGTGTAGAGGGGCCAATCGGTCCCTCTTTTTTTGTTTGGGGGAAATGGCATATATGTTGCTCCACTGCGCATGGGTAACACTCGAGAGCGAGGATCATGAAATACGCAAAGTGGAGCAGTTGGCAAGCCGTCCTCGGGATGGTATTTGCAATCGCGTGGTGGTCGACCAGCGCCATGGCCGAGGGAACGGCTGTGGTATCAGAGTCGCTCGTCGTCGCCGGCGCACAGGTCGCAGCACAATCGCCGGAAGCGCCCGCCGCGGCCGCGGAGGCCCCCCACCCCCGATCGGTCGACCCGCGGTCCGGTGCGCTGCTGGCAGAGGAACTACCAGAAGCGCCCGAAGATGATATCTGGAGCATATCCATGCGCTTGGGCCTAGGCCTGGCGCTGGTCGTGCTGCTGGCCTGGGGAGCCGCCCATGTGCTGCGAAAGAGCACGTTGGGGCGTCAGTTGGGAGCGGATAATAGCCTTATTCGCGTCGCTGAACGCGCCTACTTAGGGCCCAAAAAAGCGGTGTTTTTGGTGGAAATCGGCGATCGCGCCCTCGCCTTGGGCGTCACCGACGAACACATTGCCACGCTGGCCGAGTGGGAGGCGGGGTCGTTGGACTTATCGCCGCCCGCCGAAAAGGCTTCGCCCTTTGCCGCTCAACTCAAAAGTGTGCTCAAACACACCACACAGGAGGGGAGATGAATACGCTGCTACGGATGGAGCGCCTTCCTCGCTGGGTGGGCATACTGATCTTTCTGTGCGTTGGGGCCGTTTGCAATGATGCGCAGGCCCAGGCGCTGCCGAAAATAAGTCTGCAGGTAGAAGATGCACAGGAAGGCGGCGATGCCGCTGTCTCGCTGCAGATCATTTTCCTGCTGACGATCCTCTCGCTCGCGCCTTCCATCTTGATCATGATGACCTCATTCACGCGCATCGTCGTCGTGCTCTCGTTTTTGCGCACGGCTATCGGCACGCAGCAGATGCCACCCAATCAGCTTCTGATTGGGCTATCGCTCTTTCTGACCTTCTTCGTTATGTCGCCGGTGTGGGATCGCGTAAACGACGAGGCGATTCAGCCGCTGGTAGAAGACGAAATACCCTACAAGGTGGCGTTGGATCGGGGGATGGAGCCCATTCGCGAGTTTATGCTCAAGCAAACGCGGCAGAAGGACATGGCGCTCTTTGTGCGCATGGCGCGCATTGAGCAGCCGAGGAATCGCTCGGAAATACCCAACTCCGTGCTGATTCCAAGCTTTATCATCAGCGAATTGCGCACCGCGTTTCAGATTGGCTTCATCCTGTTTATTCCCTTTTTGGTCATTGACTTGGTCGTTTCCAGCATTCTGCTGTCGATGGGTATGATGATGTTGCCGCCAATTATGGTTTCGCTGCCGTTTAAGATCCTGCTATTCGTGCTGGTAGACGGCTGGAACTTACTGATGCAGTCGCTGGTAAAGAGCTTCAATTAAAAGAGAGCGATATGACGCCAGAATACGTAGTTAAACTGGGACAGGACACGCTGATGCTGGTGCTCGTAGTGGCGGGTCCTACGCTGTTAGTGGCCCTGCTCGTCGGTTTGATGGTGAGTATCTTTCAGGCGGTCACGCAAATTCACGAGATGACGCTGACCTTTATTCCCAAGATCATAGCCGTTGCTGCCATCGTATCGCTGCTGCTGCCGTGGACCATTCGCCGCATGATTGATTTCACCACTGGCCTCATCAGCAGCATTCCCACAATTATCGGATAGGGAAGAAGCGTGGCGTATTGGCTCGATCAATTCCACATATTCCTTCTGGTGCTGCTGCGCGTCAGCGCGCTACTAGTCGTTGCGCCGATTTTTGGGCATCGGCTCTACCTAGCGCGTGCCAAAGTGGGCATGGCCTTTATGGTTTCCCTGGTCATATTTCCCAGCGTGGCGGATGGGGGGCTCGATATTCCCGAGGGGTTTCTGCCTTACGCCTTTGTACTCGTGCGCGAAGTCCTCATGGGCATCGTGCTGGGCTTTTCCGTGCTGCTGCTCTTTGTCGGTATCCAGTTTGCCGGTCAGCTCGCTGGTTTGCAAATGGGATTTGGTATCGTCAATGTCATCGACCCGCAGTCGCACGACCAAATTTCGATCATTGGACAGTTTCTCAATATTCTCGCGGTACTGCTGATTTTTTCACTAGATGGGCATCACATCATTCTCAACGGGCTCATGGCCAGCTTCGAGGCCGTGCCGCTTGGAGGGGTCGTATTCAAAGCGCCTGTAGCGACCAAGCTAATCGCGCTGACCAGTACGCTCTTTGCCGTGGCCATCAAGATCAGCGCACCAATACTGATCGCCCTATTTCTGGTATCCGTTGCGATGGGCGTGCTGGCGCGCACCGTGCCGCAAATGAACGTCTTTATCGTGGGCTTTCCCGTGCAGCTAGCCGTCGGCCTCTTTGTACTGGTCGCTTCGCTGCCGCTTTTTCGCATCTTACTCGACAAGTCACTACACATTTTAGAGCGCGACTTTTTTGCGCTGATCGACTTTTTCGCCTGAGCGCGGTGGGTCATGGCTGAAGAATCCTTTCAGGAGAAGACAGAGCAGGCTACGCCAAAGCGGCGCGAAGACGCGCGGCGCAAAGGGCAGGTCGCGCGCAGCAGCGAACTGAGTTCGATTGCCATTCTCACGGCTGGTTTGCTGGCGCTGTCGGCACTGGGCCCCTACATGTATGACCAACTCAGCCTGCTCATGGTCGATATGCTGACCAACGGCGTTTTTATTGAACTGGACGCCAGCAGCCTGCGCCTCTCCCTTGCCGACTGGGCCATCGGATACGTGCGGGTGGTAGGGCCCGTTGTCGTCCTGCTGGTCATCGCAGCGCTCGGAATCAACTACGCGCAGGTCGGCGTCCTCTTCACACTGGAACCGCTGACTCCGAAGGCGCAGCGCCTGAGTCCTTTCAGCGGCCTCAAGCGCATTTTTTCCAGCCGCGGTTTGGTCGAGCTGGGAAAGGGGCTGTTCAAGATCGGGGCGGTGGTCTTTGTGACGTATCTGACTATTTCTGCCGATATGGACAGCTTTATCGCCTATATGGATATGAGTGTCGGACAGATTTTCGCACTCAGCGGCAGCGTCATAATCAAGCTGGCCTTTCGCATTGTGCTGATGCTCTTGGTCATGGCTATTCTCGACTACGCCTTTCAGCGCTGGGATTACGAAAAAAATCTGCGCATGACGCGGCAGGAAGTGCGCGAAGAGGTAAAACAGCAGGAAGGCGATCCGATGGTCCGCTCCCGCGTTCGCAACCTGCAGCGCGAGATGTCGCAGCGGCGCATGATGGACGACGTCGGTACGGCCGATGTGGTGGTGACAAACCCAACGCACGTGGCGGTTGCCCTCAAATACGATGTAGAGACGATGGGGGCCCCCCGCGTGGTCGCTAAGGGGCAGCGCCTGGTCGCTCAGCGCATCAAGGAATTAGCGCGCGAGGCCGGTGTTCCTCTGGTCGAAAACAAGCCGCTGGCGCGTGCGCTGTTTAAAGTCGTGCGCATCGGCGAAGAGATACCGGAAGATCTGTTTAAGGCCGTGGCCCAGGTTTTGGCCTTTGTTTTCCAACTCAAACGCGGCAAAGCCGGGAGCAACGCCTGATGCACGGTATCGCCCAACGCGCACTCGAGCGATTGCAAACGCTCACACGGCGCACCGGTTGGTTGGTAAGTGCCGGCGTGGCTATTAGTCTTGCGGTGATGGTCTTACCGCTGCCCGACCTGGCTGCCAGTGCCCTGCTGGTCGTCGACGTCGCGTTGGCCCTACTGGCTGTAATATCGGGGAGGCTGAGCCATGCGTAGATGGCTGCAAATGCTGGCACAGCATACCGACGTGCTGGTGGCTATTGGCGTGATTACCATCCTCGCGGTGATGATCGTGCCCCTGCCGACCTTTGTGCTCGACTTTTTGCTGACGTTTAATATCAGCCTGGCACTCTTGGTGCTGATGCTAACGATTTATATAACGGCGCCGCTGGAGCTGTCGGTTTTTCCCGGATTGCTCTTGGTGCTCACGCTGTTTCGCCTCTCGCTGAACGTCGCCTCTACGCGGCTTATTCTGAGTGAGGCCGACGCTGGTCGCCTCATCGAGGCTTTTGGCGACGTCGTCGTGCGCGGTAACTTTGTTCTCGGTTTCATCATCTTTATCATCGTTATCATTATCCAGTTTGTCGTCATTACCAAAGGTGCTGGTCGCGTCGCAGAAGTGGCCGCACGCTTTACTTTGGATGCCATGCCGGGCAAGCAGATGGCGATTGATGCCGATCTCAATGCGGGACTCATAGACGAACAGGACGCCAAGAAGCGGCGCGAGGATATCTCGCGCGAGGCCGATTTTTACGGTGCAATGGACGGTGCCAGCAAGTTTGTGCGCGGCGATGCCGTAGCGGGTATTCTCATTACGCTGGTGAATATCATTGGTGGTTTTGCCATTGGCGTGCTGCAGCGCGGGCTGAGCCTTAACGAAGCGCTGCAGACCTATACGCTGCTGACGGTGGGTGATGGTTTGGTAACGCAGATTCCGGCGCTCATTACATCCACAGCGGCTGGTATTATCGTTACCCGTGCCACCAGCGACGGCAATATGGGTTCCGACATTAATCAGCAGCTAATGGGACGTCCCCAGGCCGGCATCATTGCAGGTACTATGCTAATGGCCATGGGGTTGATCCCTGGTTTGCCTACCTGGCCCTTTGCCGCGATTGGCTCGCTGTTGGTCAGCGTGGCGCTGTTGGTGCGCCGGCGTCGGCTGCAGCATGAGGCAATGGAAGTGGCTGCGCAGGAAGAAATCGATCAGCCTGAAGAGCGCCCTGAAGATTATTTGCGCGTAGATCAGCTGGAAGTGCAGGTCGGCTATCAGCTCGTGCCGCTAGTCGATGCCAAACAGGGTGGAGATCTGATTGAGCGGATCGTGCAAATTCGCAAAGTGGCTGCCATGGATATGGGGTATGTTGCGCCGCCCGTGCGCGTGCGCGACAGCACGGAACTGCAGCCTACCTCCTATGAGATACGCGTCAAAGGCAACCCCGTGGCGCGCGGCGAGCTGCAGGCAAAGCAACTGCTGGCCATCGATCCCGGTTTTGCCGAGGGAACGATAGAAGGGGTGCAGGCCATCGATCCGGTATTTGGACTGCCGGCGCGTTGGATCGCACCGTCGCTGCGCGAGAAGGCAGAGCTGCTGGGATACAACGTCGTCGAACCCGTTGCCGTATTGGCCACGCACCTGACCGAAGTAATTAATAACTACGCGCACGAGCTGCTCGGCCGTCAGGAGACCCAGCATCTACTCGACGAGCTAAAACAGGCCTACCCGAACGTAGTGGAAGAACTCGTTCCCGACTCGGCTGCTGTGGGCAAATTGCAGCGCGTGCTGCAAAACCTGCTCTCCGAGCGCGTGCCTATTCGCGACTTGCGCACTATACTTGAAGTATTGGCAGATCACGATCGAATCGACGACGTCGAAGTCCTGGGCGAATACGCGCGCACGGCACTGCGCCGGTCGATTTGCAATGCGCTGCTAAAGGAGTCTCCGGACAACACCATCGCCGTGTTGACCATAGACGGAGTCGTAGAACAGCTCGTAGTCGAGGCCGTACAGAGCTCACCGGCCGGTATCGTCGTTGCGTTGGCACCCGATGTGGCCAATGAAATCTTTGTGCTTTTGACGGAGTTGATCGATCAGATGGTCGCCAACGGGCAGCAGCCGGTCGTGCTGGCTTCGCCGCAAATACGCCTGGCATTCCGCAAGCTAACTGCGGCTAATTTCCCAGTGCTCCACGTGCTGTCATACAATGAAATCGCGCCCGATGTGGAAGTTGCATCGGTCGGTAATATCGCGTTGGACGTAAATGAAGATCCGCAAATACATAGCCCGGAATATGCC
>JAYPJE010000036.1:0-43178 GCA_038128265.1 Gemmatimonadota bacterium | reverse complement strand
CCAAGCATACCAGATACAAGACGATGCTGCTCAGCTGCACTTTCTCAAGAAATTCTTTGCTTTTTTCCCAAGCCATGCCATTCTCCAAACTGCTTTAGTCTATGAAAAATAGAGATAATGCCTCCAATCGTCAATCAGAGCGAATGAACTATGAGTGAAGTAGTTGTCGTTGATGCCGTGCGCACGCCGACGGGGCGTTTCGGCGGCTGTTTTAAAGAAGTTGGCGCCGTGACACTCGCTGCGCGCGTTATTGAAGACGTGCTGGCGCGAACGGGCGTGGGAGGGGATGCGGTTGATGAAGTCATCATGGGCATGGTATACCAGGGGGGGGCGCGCGCGAATCCGGCGCGCCAGGCCGCACTTGCTGCGGAACTGCCCCATGCAGTGCCGGCGATGACCATCAACAAGCTGTGCGGATCGGGCCTCAAGTCCGTTGGCTTGGCTTGGCAAGCTCTGCAGGTAGGGTCCGCAGATACTGTCGTGGCTGGGGGCATGGAGAATATGAGCCAAGTTCCCTATGTCATGCACGGGGCGCGCTGGGGGCAGCGACTCGGGCATGGCCAGATAGAAGACATGATGCTCTTAGACGGTCTGTGGGATTGCTTTTACGACTGCCATATGGGAATTACGGCGGAGAATTTGGCGGAGCAATACGGCATTGATCGGCAGGCCCAAGACGCCTTTGCTCTGGAGAGTCAACAGCGCTGGTCGCGTGCGCACTCGGCCGACCTATTTCGAGACGAACTGACCACAGTGCACATTGAGGCTAAGGGGGGCCCGGTTGCCTGTGTCGCCGATGAGCATCCGCGGCCGGAAACTACGGTTGAGCAGCTGGCTGCACTAAAGCCGGCGTTTAAACGGGATGGTACGGTGACGGCGGGCAACGCCTCGGGGATAAACGACGGTGCCGCTGCACTGCTGCTGATGCGGGCAGAGGGGGCGCGCGCAGCGGGGCTGAAACCGCTGGCTTTTGTGCGCGACGTCGTCAGCGCCGGCGTGGATCCCCAGATCATGGGCATTGGTCCGGCCCCGGCTATTCGCAGGCTGCTTGAGCGCGCGGATATGCGCTTAGATGCCATTGGCCGCATCGAGCTCAACGAGGCCTTCGCTGCGCAGAGCCTGGCCGTTGGCCGCGTGCTGGACTGGGACTGGCAGCGGGTCAACGTACTGGGCGGTGCCATTGCTATGGGGCATGCCGTCGGGGCCAGCGGAGCGCGCGTGGCGACAACGCTGTTGCACGAGATGGCGCGCAGCGGGCAGCGCTTTGGCGTGGCGGCGCTGTGCATCGGAGGAGGCATGGGCATTGCCGCTCTCTTTGAGCGCTGTGAATAATTGACCGGCGGGCAGTGCGCGGCGCGTCTTGTTCGTCTGCCGACTGCACCGGCCCGCCCGCCGATTCATGCCTGTGATCAGGCGGCTTCTAACAGTTCGTCCGCGTCGCCATCGTCTATAGGCGGTTCGTTTGCCGCAGATGCACTGCGTTCCAGGATCTGCAAGTTGCGCACCTGAATGTCGATTTTCGAGTGGCTCTTTTCTTCTGCGTCGCGCCAGGTGCGGCTTTGCAGTCGACCGCTGGCAAAGACGGGCGTGCCCTTGTGCAGGCGTTGGGCGAACGACTCGGCGGCCTGTTGCCACAGCACGATGTCAAAGAACGACGTTTCTTCCTGCCACTCGTCGTTGCGGTCGCGATAGGTCCGGTTGACGGCCAGACGGGCCGTCAGCCGAGCAGTGCCGCTGTCGCTGAGTGAAAATTCGGGGTCTTGGACGAGACGCCCGCTGAGGGCAACTTGGTTGATGTGGGGCATTCTGAGCAGCGACATAGAAGTAACCTCCAGTTGGCTTGGGGGATGAGGCGCAACGCGTTGCTTGGAGGCGTAAGCAGGATATGTGCCACGCCGTTGCTCTGTGTTGTAACCTGCTGATTTACTGGGTTTTGCTGTGAAAAGAGTCGCGGTCGGTGAACCGCTGTGTGTAACGACAGAGATACGCTTTTGAGTAGCGACCTATACGAGCATCGTCCGGATGATGAGCTAGCACAGCACTTTACGCCGGCGTGCGTAGCGCGTCGGGTTTGGCAAATTGTGCGTAAGCGCAGTGGCCGCGCGCTTGCCGGGCAGCCGCGCGTTATCGATTTGGCGGCGGGTGCTGGAGCGTGGCTGGATGCCGTGCTGGAAGGCGGGGATGTGCAGGGGACCGATGCGCACGGCATTGAAATCGATCCCCGCTGGCAGGTTCGCTCGGGCGTCAGCCATACGGGGGATGGGTTATTGGGCCAGTTCCCCGCCGTCGAGGACGGCAGCTTTGACGCGGTACTTGGCAATCCTCCATTTGGCAAACTGGCGGCTTTTCGCGCGGCGATGGGCGATCCGGCTACCCAAGCGCTGGCCGCGCGCTTTCAGCTGTGGGACGTCATGGGAAATGGCGCGTCCAGCTTTCCCGTAGAATGGCTGTTTGTCGAGCGCGCGCTGCAGGTTGTGCGTCCGGGTGGTTGGGTTGCCCTGATCCTGCCCGAGGGGCTGCTGGCCAATGCCCGTTGGCAAAAGGCGCGCGACTGGCTGCTGGAACGCGCGCAGCTGACCGACGTTGTCGGGCTGCCCGCTGCCGTATTTCGCGGAAGCGGACTTAATGCCCGCACGGCGTTTATTGTATTCCAAAAGGGAGCGAACCGCGCTATGCGGCGCGTTCGTCTCGCTGGGGTGAAGGGGTCTGAAACGAATGTAGATGTCGATGCCTACTTGCGTCAGGTGTGCGATGGACGCGGTGTGAACGTGTGTTCAATGAGCGTTCAGCAGCGTCGGTTGGTAGGTCGGCGCTGGGATCGAGGCTACTGGCGCGGTGCCGCTCACGTGCGGCAACTGGCACGGCGTTTTGGACTGCGGCCGCTGGGTGATTTTATTGAACACCTGACCTACGGGCCTATTATTACCGGCCGTAAACCCGAACATATCGAGGGGGGAATCCCCGTTATTCGCCAGGGAGATATCGCCGAGACGGGCCTCGAGGAAAGCGCCCTGCTCAGGGTAGAAATGCGCGGCGATTTTGATCCGCAGCGCAGCCGCGTCAAGCGGGGTGACTGGCTTTTGCCGCGCTCGGGAGCCGGTGCGCTGGGGCGCAACCGCACGGCGGTATACGGCGGGCGCTCGCAGGCCAATATAGGCTGCTTTGTCGATCTGGTACGCCTGCGCGGTATCAATCCGTACTATGCTTGGTTTTTCTTTAAAACGCCCATGGGTTGGGAGCAGATCGCCGCGCTGATTAACGGCGTGGGAACGCCCAATATAAACTTTGGTGAAATTCGCTCCCTCGCTGTGATAGAAGCACCAGAGCAGGTGCAGCAAGCCGTGGAATGGCGCTACCGTCGCGAGGTGTTGCCGTGGCACCGGAGACGATTGCGCAGTGCGCAGGCGCGCGACCAAAGTGAACAATATTTCCGCGCCATTGTACGTGATTTGCAGCGCTTTCTTTCGGGCGATATGCGCGAGCCTTTTCTTGTCGGGGATACAGGGGCTGCTTAGTTTCGATTAATGCGATAAGGCACATCTATGCTATGGGGGCACGGCGCAATTTCGCGCGAGAAGAGCTATGGGTAGTCGCAGCATTAAAGAGGGGTTGCACTATCGCGCGCTGGTCGATGGCGGGATGCTATACGACGCCGAATGCGGTTTGGTGCACCATCTGAATGCCACGGCTGCATTTGTGTGGGAAGGGTGTCAGGCCGGTGAAGGAATGGAGGTATTGGAGGGGCACTTTGCCCGCCAGTTTAGCGTCGATGCGGCGGTGGCCCGCAGCGATATCGAGCGCCTGATCGCCGACTTTGTGGAAAATGGACTGCTAACATAGTGGCAGATGTTGCGGGTATATTAGAGCGCGTTGTCTTGGGTGGCGATGCCTCTGTGCTGCAGACCTTGGAGCCTGAAGCGTGGTCAGAAGCGCAATCACGCGCAATCGACGAGGGCGTCGCTGGCTGGCTGTACTGGCAGAGCGTGTGCGGCAGATGGAGTGTGCCGACTGAGGTAGGGGCGGTCTGGCAGCGCGCCTATCGAGAAAATGCGGGCCGCAATCTCGTCGCTTTGGAGCGGCTGAGTCACTGTCTTGCCGGATGGCGAGAGGCTGGTATAGAGGCGCTGGTCCTGCCGGGGGCGCCTCTGTTAGCCTACTACCCGGATCTGGGCTGTCGTTCGATGGTCGACGTCGATATACTCGTCGACGAGGGTTCGGCTCTGGCCGTTGCCGCTTGGCTTCGGGCTGCAGGCTTTTCCAGCCCGAAGCGCTATCCGGACCTATTTATCGGCGATGGGCTAGTGCTCGATATACATACCGACCTGTTCCATAGCGAACGCATTGCTGCGCGTGGCCACGTCGGGCAAATGCACTTTGAAGAAATGCGGGCGCGCGCCGTCGAATACGACGTCAGCGGTTTTGTTCTGCCGGCGCCCTGTGCAGAAGACGCGCTGCTCTACTGCTCGGCGCACGTGTTGCGCCACAGCTATAGTCGCCTCGGCTGGTTGCTCGACCTGCGCTTGCTCATCGAACGCTCCGTCGAAGAAGAGACCGTTTTACACCGCGCCAACGTGGCCTCGATGCAGCGGCCGCTGCTCTACGCACTGCTCTTTCTGCGGCGCTATACCGCGCTGCCGACACAGTTGGCCCGCTGGAGCTCGGAACGGTCGGTAGGCGCGGGCGAACAGTGGCTCATGAGGCGTATGTGGAGGGAGCGCAGAGATCGTGCGTTGGGTGATTTTCTCTGGGCATTTAGCATAGATGGCGCATGGCGTCGCGCGCAGTTTATATTGGAAACGGCATTTCCCCGTCCGGCGGTACTCATGCAGATATTCTCTTTTCTTCCCAATTCGCTCTTGCCGCTGGCGTATGTGCTGCGCCTTGGACAGCTCTTGCTGCGCGGCGGACGTCTGCTTACCAGTATGGTTAGGAGCGCGGGATGATCGTTGTCAACGCTGTGAGCTACGTAATCCTGCTGCTATCGTGGTGGCTGCTGGGCTGTGGGGGACCGCCGCCGCCAGAACTGCCGCCGCCTCAGGTTGAGCGTCCTGCTGCCGCACCCGTAATGCCGACGGATCCGCTGCGCCAGGCCTATGTTGAAAAGGGGCTCTTCCCTGAGTACATAGTCGGTCCGGATGATGAATTGGAAATCGTTCTGCGCGACGTAGACTTACTGACGGAAGTTGTCAACGTGCGGCTGGACGGCAATATATCGTTCTCGCTTGTCGAAAATCTCTACGTGGCAGGTATGACGGTGGGGGAAGTCGACTCGGCGCTCACGCGCGCGCTGAGCGATTACCTGCGCCAGCCGCGGATCGACGTGCGAGTGACGGAGTACCGCAGTAAGGTTGTATCGGTGCTGGGCGCTATCGAGACCATCGGGCAGCAGGGCGTTAAGTCGGGTCAAGGGCGCTACGCGCTGCGCAACAGGACGCGATTGCTCGATATTATCCTCGAGGCCGGTGGTGCGACGCCGGATGCCCAGCTCGATCAGGTGCAGCTCATACGCTCGGGTGCATCCTACTCGTTTGATCTCCAACGCGTGCTCAACACAGGTGACTCCAGCCACAACCCCGTGCTGCAGGGAGACGACATTATTATCGTTCCCGGGACTTCGCGGTTGACGAAAAAGGTCATTATTCTCGGTGAGGTGCGCGCTCCCAACGTATACCTCATGGCCAACGACGCGAGCTTGCTCGAGGTCTTGAGCCGCGCCGGCGGGCTGAGCGATGTGGCGCTGAAAGACGATATTCGCATTATCCGCGGATCGGAGCAGGGTCCGACGATGTTTACCGTAAACTTTCAGCGCATTACCGGCGACGCCGATCTGCGGCAGAACGTCGTGCTGGAAAACAACGATATTGTCTTTGTGCCGCGCAGTTTTATGGGCGACGTAAACGACGTGCTTACAAAGGTAGAACCCCTGCTCAACATTCTCCTGTTGCCGGGGACGTACCGCCAGTTTTATACCACGGGTGGGGGGCTGCGTTTGGATACGGGATTGGCACCCGAGGCGGAAGCGGGCACGCAGATATTTACCCAGCCACTGCCCGGCACGGGGGGCGCGGCTGGTAAGGTTGTTGCACCAGAGGAAGAAGAGGAAAAGGAAAAGGATGAACCCTAGTCAGGCACAGCCGGCCGAAAGCATTCTCGATACCGTCGGAGCGACGCCGCTGATCCGGCTCAACCGGATTGCGCCGCAAGACGGCTGCGCTATCTATGGAAAGTTGGAGTCGCGCAATCCGGCCGGCAGTGTAAAAGATCGGATTGGCATCAGCATGATTCGCGCCGCCGAGGCGCACGGGCAGCTGCGCAAGGGTATGACGATCGTCGAGCCGACCAGCGGCAATACCGGTATTGCCCTCGCTATGGCGGCGGCGGCTTTGGGTTATCGGCTCGTGTTGACGATGCCCGAGAGTATGAGCGTTGAACGCCGCTTGGTTATGGCTAGTTATGGAGCCGAACTCGAACTGACGCCCGCAGCCGAAGATATGCCTGGGGCCATACGCCGAGCCGAGGAGATTGTCGCGGGCGATCCGGCCAGCCACTTTATGCCGCAGCAGTTTCACAACCCGGCCAATCCCGAAACGCACCGCAAGACGACGGCGCGCGAAATCCTCGACGCAACGCAGGGGTCGCTGGATGCATTTGTCGCTGGCGTGGGCACCGGCGGCACCATTACGGGGGTAGGCGCGGTCTTGAAGGAGGCCATCCCCTCGCTGCGCGTCGTCGCCATTGAGCCCGCTCGCTCGGCCGTTCTCAGCGGCCAAGAGGCGGGGCTACACGGCATTCAGGGGATTGGTGCCGGTTTTGTTCCCGAAGTGCTCGATCGCAGTATCATAGACGATGTGATCGCGATAGATGACGACGAGGCATTCCACTACGCGCGTCGCCTGGCGCGCGAAGAGGGTTTGCTGCTCGGTCCCTCTTCTGGGGCCAATGTCGCCGGGAGTTTACGCGTCGCAAAAGCTATGGGAGCTGGCCAGAGGCTGCTCACGCTGTTCTGCGATACGGGCTTTCGCTATTTCAGCGTTGAGGGGTTTGTCGAAGCGTCAGCGCAGGAGAAGTAGCTTGCGCGCCTGGTGCAAGTCGCCCGCGCGCAGCGATAGGACGTAGACGCCGCTGGAAACGGCGCGTCCGCCGTCGTCGCGTCCGTTCCATTGGGTGCGGTGCACGCCCGCGTCAAGACGCGCCCGGAGCAGCTGACGCACCGGCTGTCCCAATGCGTTGTAGATGGCTAAATGGACCATCTGTTCTCCGTGCTCTGCAGGTAGGGAAAAGGCGATTTGCGTTTCGGCGTTAAACGGATTGGGGTAGGTTGGCTCCAACGCAAAGCGCAGCGGAGCAGTGCCACTCTCAGAAACTGCTGTGTCGGCGGTGGGAAGAGTGGGCATGGCCACGGCAATGCCGCGCGGCTGGACGCCGGCGCTGTACTGGCCGATGCGCTCGTCGCCATCGCCGTCAATTAGGATGGTTTCGTCGGAAAATTCGTTGGTCACGAATACGCGCTGGCCGTCTGGCGAGAAAGAGATGCCGCGTGGATTTTCACCGACCGACAGCTGTGTCCGCACGCTCAGCGTTTCGACGTCGAGAATGAGCAGTGCGCCCTCATCGTATGCCGTCAGGTATAGTTTGTCCTCGGCTGGGTTAATGGCTATGGCAAACGTGCCGGTCACGGGTAGTTCGACCTGTCGAGATACACGCTCGCTCTCCGTATCAATGACCGTCAGCACATTTTCTCCCATATTGGCCACGTAGAGGGTGCGGCCGTCCCCACTTATGGCCAGCGAACGCGGCTGCGAAGCCACGGCAATGCGCGACCGCACCGCGCCTTCCAGATCCATGACGATCACGCGGTTATTGGCCAGATCGGTAACAAAGAGCTTGTCGCTGCTCGCCGCCATGCCATAGGGTCCTCTCTCGAGCCCGGGGATCCACACCGTGCGCGCCGCGGCCGATTCCACGTCGATAATTGTGAGCGCTCCTGCGCCCGAATTGGTTGCGTAGAGTGTGCGGCCGTCCGGACTGAGGGCCAGATCGAGGGGTTCTACCGCCGTTTCTATGCGCTGTACCTCTTGGAAGGTGGCCGTTGAGACGACGCTAATTTCACTCGATCCTAAGTTGGAAGCGTAGAGGGTGCTGCCATCTCGGCTTAGCAAGACTTGAATGGGCTCGTCGCCGACGGCGATGCGCGCCATCTCAACCTGTGTCTCCGTATCTACGATGCTGATTACGTCTTCGCCGCGAAGGGCGGTAAATGCCAGCGCAGCGCCACTGAGCTCAACTACATCAAACCCCAGCCACTGTCCTTCACCGGGAAAGAACGATTGAGCTATGCTGTCGTTGCTCGCTTCGATGCGGTACTCTACGCGCGTGCCGGTCGGTTGACCAGGAATACTGGCAGAAAAAAGGCCGTCGGCCTGTGCGCTCATGGCGATCCGATCAGCTGTCGTGCTGTCGATTCGGTAGTGCAGCCACATCTCATCGGTGTAGAAAGCCTGCATGCGAATGGTGTAGGGACCGGCAGTATCGGGGGTGTTGGTCGCTAGGCCGAAGGGTTCTATGCTGGGATAGCCGGGGCGTGCAAACCCCGTTACGAAGTCGATTGAGTCCAGCCTTTGTCCGGCGGACACTTCGAGTACGTAGGCCAGGTTTTCATCGCGGCTGTTGTCGTAGTACTCGTCGGCAAATCCAGTGGAAAAATCGGTGAAGATACCGCCAAAGCTCTCCTCGTCGATTGCTCCTTCAATGGTGGACAAGCGGAGCCGATAGCGGCCGGGTGGAAGTCCTTCGAGTCGGTATGCGCCTCCGCGTCCTTCGTAGGCGCCTGAAACGGTGCTGTACTGTGCTCTTGTATCGAGGTTAAGGGCGGAGATATGGGTGCCGAAGAGGCCGTTACCCGCGATGTCGCTGACAGTGCCGTGAATGCTACCGACGCTGAGTGGATATGTGCTGGTTGGATAGAGGAAGCTGATGCCGGCGATGTCGTCGGCCTCGAGGGTCTGTCCCAGGCCTGGCCCATCGCCGCGATTAAAGGGATTCATAGTTGGGCGCACGCTGGCCGGACCGTCGAGCGGCGTGTGTTCCAGCCCGAGAAGGTGCCCCACCTCGTGCACGGCGACGTCCTTCAAATCGACGCGTCCCACCTTGGGGGTCGACGGGCCGGAGAAGCGGAAGTCGCGTCCGTTGAAAATGATGTCTGCGTCGACGATTTCTCCCGTAAGCCCGTCCGAGTTGATGCGGGTTACGGCGATGATACCCGAGCCTTGTGGCACCTGGAGAAAAGCGTTGGTCTCATCAAAGTACACCAGGTTGCGTCGGTCGCGCCGGCTGGGCGTGCGCGCGGACGTTTCGCCCAGGTCCGAAAAAGCGACGCGGGCGCCCGGCACGTCTTCCCAGATTTGGAAACTCTCGCGCAGCAGGCGGTGGGCTTCCTCTGGGGGCATATCGTCTGAACCGGCGCTAAATAGGACAAAGGGAATCCGCTCGGGGCTGCGCCAAAATTGCTGAATGGGACCGGAGTCGCCCTGAAAGGTTTGGATCAGGAATGCCGTGCTTGGTTGGGCTAGCGCGCAGGACAGCGCGAGAGTGAACCAGAGCCTAGTGCGCATAGCCTTGTATCCCTGCCAGCGCACGCACGCGGCGTAGAAAAGTGTGTAGCTCGGCGCCTTGGATGGATTCGCTCTGGTTGACCTGCTTTGCGGCTCCTTCATACACGGTCAGGCCATCCAGACGCTGGTAGACGCGCGCAGCGCCATCGTCGCGTCGCTCGATGCGGAAGGCGCCCTGGCCCAAACCGATGGGCCAGGCATGGCCAAGCCTATTGGGAGCGGTGAGAAAGAGAACGCTCTCCGAACCCGGTGCAAAAGTCGGTATGCCGGCGATGCGCGAACGGACTCCTTGGAATTGGCCGCCGGGTAGGTGCAGTTCGAGTTCCTTCTGCGCGGGGCCTTTTACGGTCTCGGTAACAGTGAACTTGTAGCGCGTGTAAATGGCGCCGTCGATTAGGTCGGGTTCGCTCTGAATACAGGTGACGACGAGGACACGCGCAGCTTGGTCCGCTAGTTGGTCTAATCTGAAGCGCTCTACGGTTGCCGTGTGCGCCTGGGTAGAGAATAGGGAAATGAGCGCGATGAGAAGGTAGGGCATGATGATCCATTTCTCGAATACACTGGGCGGTTCGGAGAAGAATATACCCAGAAATATACGCCGTGCACGCGCCATATGGGTCGTACCCCACTGCAGACTACGGATCGGTGAAAAAGTTGCCTCCGTTACCGCGGCAAGGCGCGAGCTGGATGCGATAAGCTGGGCGAAGTAGACCAGCCGGCAGTGCGACCTGCCCGGGGCAGTTTTTATGCACTTAGGTCAATTTAGATACATTAAAGGCGGTCCGTCGGCGCTGTACGCATCGATTCGTGGTCAAAACCGCCTATCGGGCCTTTGGGAATAGCGTCGTTCTGCGCTGGCGGTTGACTGACATTCACGTTTACGTTAGTATAGTAATAATACCGGGATAAGCCCTTTTAGTGAAGAAGAAGAGCCCATGATGCAAATTGGCGATCTGGCAAGCCAAGCCGGGGTCACTACGCGAACGATCCGATATTACGAAGAACTGGGCATCATTGAACCCGAAGAGCGCACCGGTGGTGGTTTTCGCCTCTATTCCGATGCCCAGCTGCGTCGCTTAAAAATCATACAGAGTCTGAAAGAGCTCGGATTCGAGCTGGAACGCATCCGCGAGCTGTTCAGTTTAAAAGAGTGCAGCAGAACGGGCGGTGAACTCGCCACGTCGCTTGTCGAACACCTGCGCTGGCAGCAGCAGGAAATCGATGCGCGCATTGCGCATTATTCCAATATGAGGGCGCGCAACGACAAGGCCATCGAGATACTCAAGGGGTGTCTCTGCTGTGAAAAGAATGTATTTGAACGGGACTGCCATCACTGTGGCGTTTACTGCCAGCACGATGAGGTGCCCGACGTAATTGAATCATCCATTTTTGAGAAGTGAGCACGCGACGCCGAGGCTGGTGGGGCTCTCGGGGGAAGGAATGCGGTATGGTTATTGTCACGGATGCAGCCGCTGAAAAAATCAAAACGCTGATTGCCAAAGAGGGCGACGCCCAGAGCGGTCTGCGCATGGGCGTGATGGGCGGGGGGTGTTCCGGATTTCAGTACAAGCTGGAATTTGCCGCCGAGAGTGGCGATCTAGACCACGTTTTTGAAACAAACGGCGTGAAAATATTTATCGACATGAAAAGCAGTCTCTATCTCAGCGGCGTGACGCTCGACTACCACGACGGACTGATGGGGGCAGGATTCAAAATCGAAAATCCCAACGCGCGCACGACGTGCGGCTGCGGCGAGTCGTTTAGCGCCTGAGACGCGTCGGGCGTGCACCTACCCGTATACATGGATTATCTGGCGACGACGCCGGTCGATCGCCGCGTCCTCGACGCCATGCTACCCTATTTCTGCGAGCAGTTTGGCAATGCCTCAAGCGCGACGCATGCGTTGGGTAACGATGCGGCGATGGCTGTGGCGCAGGCCCGTCGTCAGGTTGCCGCGCTCCTTAATGCGCGGGAGCGAGAGATCGTCTTTACCTCGGGGGCTACCGAGGCCAATAATCTCGCGCTGAAGGGGGTAGCCGAGTTTGTTGGGCGCGGCCATATCATTACTGCCCAGACCGAACACAAAGCCGTTCTCGACGTCTGTAAGAGCCTGGCGCGGCGCGGCTTTAGCACGACGTACCTCGATGTTGATCAAAGCGGGAGCATCGATGTGGATGCGTTGGAGCGAGCGATAACCGACGAGACGGTTATGGTTTCTCTCATGGCCGCCAACAACGAAGTGGGCACGCTGCACCCGCTGGCCGAAATTGGCGCTCTCTGTAAAGCGCGCGGCGTATTGTTTCACTGCGATGCGGCGCAGGCGGTTGGCAAAATTGAGATAGACGTCGATGCGCAAGGCATCGATCTGCTATCGCTGTCGGCGCACAAATTTTACGGCCCAAAGGGCGTGGGGGCACTCTATGTGCGTTCGCGCTCGCCGCGCGTGCGCCTAGGGGCACAGCAAGACGGTGGAGGGCAAGAGCGCGGTCTGCGCGCCGGCACGTTAAATGTGCCAGGCATCGTCGGCCTGGGGGCCGCCTGCCAGCTGGCGGCGGCCGAACGGCCGGCTGAGGCCGAGCGCCTGCTGGCCCTGCGCTGCCAATTGCGCGCGGGGCTGTCGAAGGTGTTATTAGGGGACGAGTTAAACGGCCATGAAACCCGGCGCCTGCCCGGCCATTTGAGCCTTAGCTTTCGCGGTCTTGACGGGGCTGAGCTGTTGGCCCAGCTGCGGGGCATTGCTCTCTCATCGGGCGCAGCCTGTTCATCTGATTCGCCGAACCCATCGCACGTGCTAGCCGCCATGGGATGCGATGACGCGCGGGCGCGTTCAACCCTGCGTTTTGGTCTTGGCCGCTTTACGACCGCGCGCGAAGTAGAATATGTTGCAGAGCGCGTCGTCGCGGCCGTAGAGGTGCTGCGCGGTGCGGAAGTAGGCGTGGCCGCGTCTGGCAAAAAGAAAAAAGCAGCGGCTATTTAAGGATTCCTGGGAGGATATATGAGTGTGACGTCGAGTCAGCTTCTCAATCAGGTGAAGCAAAGTATCGCCGAAGTAACGGCGGCCCAAGTTCAGCAAGATCTAAAGGCTGGCAAGGAAATCCACATTGTCGACGTGCGCGAGCGCGACGAGGTGATGGATGGCTACATTCCCGGTGCAGCGCTGATTCCGCGCGGTTTTCTCGAACTCAACATCGAGGAAGACGTGACGATGAATCGGGAGGACGAAATCGTACTCTACTGCGCGGGAGGCAATCGCTCTGCGCTGGCTGCACGCGATCTAGCGTTTATGGGCTATACCAATGTGAAGTCCATGATCGGTGGATTCAAGGGGTGGAAAGATGCCGGTTTCGATTTTGAGCAGGGGGGGCTGTTATCTGAGGATGATATGCAGCGCTATGCGCGCCATATTATTTTGCCCGAAGTCGGCGAACAGGGCCAGCAGAAGTTGCTGAAAGGTCGGGTGCTCCTTGTGGGCGCAGGCGGCTTGGGATGTCCCACCGCGCTCTATCTGGCTGCGGCGGGTATCGGTCAAATAGGCCTGGTCGATGCCGACGTCGTCGACAAGAGCAACTTGCAGCGCCAGGTGCTTTTTAGCGAATCAGATGTTGGGCGCCCCAAGGTCGAGGCGGCGCGCGATCGCCTGCTTGGCTTAAATCCCGGCATTGACGTCCGCACGCACTACGAATTGTTGACTTCGCACAATATCTACGACGTGATGGCCGATTACGATATTATTGTAAACGGCTGCGATAACTTTCCAACGCGTTATCTAGTCAACGACGCAGCCGTATTAACGGGGAAGCCGGTAGTCGATGGCAGCATCTTCCGCTTTGAAGGGCAGGCGACGGTGTACATGCCCGGCGATGGTCCGTGCTATCGCTGCCTCTACCCGGAACCGCCGCCGCCCGGAGAAGTGCCGAGCTGCGCTGAGGGGGGTGTCCTAGGCGTGCTGCCCGGCACGGTCGGGCTGATGCAGGCGACGGAAGTTGTCAAGTTGGTCTTGGGCGAAGGCAAGCCGCTAATTGGTCGCGTGCTGCTCTACGACGCGATGGATATGAAATTTCGCGAGTTAAAGCTGCGCCGCGACAGCGAGTGCCCGGTTTGCGGTGACAATCCGACGGTCACGGAACTCATCGACTATCAGCAGTTCTGTGGTCTACCCTCGCACAGCGAGGCGGCGGGTTGATTTAAATCGTCTCGAACCCGATATTTTTTGGGCGCCGATCGCTAGCGATCGGCGCCCATTTTTTTGTCGTGAATGTCCTGTTTTTTTCTTGTCATGGAGCGATGTATGCCGATAGGCGCCGATCTCGAACTGCTGCTGCAACTGACCGATGTCGATGGGGAGGATCCCACGCTAGATTGGGCCGATGTATTTGCTGATGACAGCCCGGTAGAAGTTGAGATTGGGATTGGCAAGGGGCGCTTTCTGATCGACTCGGCCCAGCGCCGTTCCGACGTAAACTTTGTCGGTGTTGAATGGGCGATGAAATATCTGCGCTTGGCACATGCCCGCTGCGTGCGCCGTTCGTTAAAAAACGTTCGCTTTGTGCGCGCCGATGCGCGCGAATTTGTCGAGTTTTTCATACCTGCGCGTTCGGTGCAGGCGTATCATATATACTTTCCCGATCCTTGGCCCAAGAAACGCCATCACAAACGTCGCCTGTTTAACGCCGAGTTTCTGGCCGAGGTGGAGCGCACGCTGATTCCAGGAGGCCACCTGTGGTTGGCCACTGATTTCTCCGAGTACTTTGATGTCATGCTCGAAGTATTAGATGGAAGTCGCTCTATGCGCGTTGTGGAGGCGGAATGGGACGGTGCGAAGACAAACTACGAGGAAAAGTATATCGCTGCTGGCAAACCCATATATAGGCGCGTATTGGAATTTTCACCCGATGAGTGAGGACGATTGGGCCGTTTGTATAAAGGGCGCTCCTTTTATGGAGCCCCTTTTTTTACCTGCATACAACACAAAAAAGTGTGGTTAATACACTGTTTAGTGTGTTTTTTTATGTATGTTGATCATAACGCAAAGTAAATCGCCTAACTAGCTGATAAAATTATGCTTGACAGCTAGAACTAAAATGGGGATACTTGTCAAAGTGGTGTAAAAGGGTGTAGTAGGGTGTGGCTGGGTCGATAGTCTATTTTTCACTTTGAAAGACAAATTGTGGAGCAATTTCTCGGCGAATACGATGTGCCAGTAGATGATAAGGGGCGCATCTTTGTGCCGGCTGAGTTCCGGCGCAAATTGCCTGCAGCGGCGGATAGCACCTTTGTCGTGGTGCGCGGTTACGACCACTGCCTCACGGCCTATCCGCAGCACGTGTGGGAAGAGACGGCGAGAAAACTCATGCGCCTACCGCAGACAGAGCGGCGCAATCGCGTATTCATACGTGCGATGCTGTCGCAGGCCGCCGAGGTCAAGATGGATCGTCAGGGGCGTGCGGGGATCCCGCGCAAGCTGTTAGAGCGCGCCGGCATTGGCGATCACATGGTGGTAATTGGGGCGCTGGATAAATTGGAATTCTGGAATCCAGACGATTGGCATAAATTTATGGAAGAGGCCGACGAGGGCATGGAAGCGGCGGCCGAGCATCTGGACCTATAACCACTGTGTATACGCCACTATGTCATATCACGTTCCCGTGCTGTGCGACGCGGTTGTCGAGCATTTGGTTGTCGATCCAGGCGGGATTTATCTCGACGCAACTGCTGGGGGAGGCGGGCATAGCGAAGCCCTATTGCGCGCGCTCGACAGCGAGGCAACGGTGTGGTCGGTTGACCGCGATGCCGATGCCGTCGAGCAGGCGGCACGCGTGCTGTCCCAAGACGAGCGCGCGCGGGTGCGCAGAGCTAGCTTTGCCGAACTGGATGCCCTATTGGATTCTGAGGGGGTGGACTCGCTTAGCGGAGCGCTGTTTGACTTGGGCGTTTCGTCGCATCAAATCGATGCGGCGCACAGAGGATTTAGCTATCGGTCGGCGGGGCCGCTAGACATGCGAATGGATTCGACGCAGTCAAAGACGGCTGCCGATATAATCGCCTTCGCATCGGAGAGGGAGCTGTTGCAAATTGTGCGCGACTTCGGTGAAGAGCGCCGGGCGGGGGCGGTTGCAAAGAGCATTGCGCGCATGCGGGAGAGAGCGCCGCTGCAGACTACCGGCGATTTGCGCAGGGCTGTGGAGGACACGCGTCCGCAGATGCTCAACAAAACGCTGGCGCGCGTTTTTCAGGCCTTCCGCATTGCCGTTAACAGCGAGTTAGACCAGCTCGCGGCCGGGCTCGATGCCGCTATCGGCCGCCTTGCTGTTGGTGGGCGCCTAGCCGTGATCGCCTATCACTCACTGGAAGATCGCCTCGTTAAACAGCGCTTGGCTGAGCGGATGCGCGGATGTGTTTGTCCTCCGCGCATGCCGGTGTGTGCGTGTGGACGCAGGCCAGAGTTTGTTAAAGTGGGCCGCGGTCGCATACGGCCTAGCGCCGATGAAACTGCAATAAACAGCAGGGCGCGCAGCGCCGTGTTGCGCCTGTTCGAAAAAGTAGAGGAGTGTGCATGACGCGTGGTTCCGGTAGGTCTAACCGTTCGCTCTGTGGCGGACGTGGGGTCGCTCTTATTGGCCTGTTGGTCGGTGCGATGCTCTTTCGCGTTTGGCAAAAGGTCGAAGTGGCCAGCATCGATCGTCAGTGTTGGGAAGCACAGCAGGTAATGGATGAGCTGAGCCATGAGCGGACAAAGCTGATGGCAGGGATTGCCTTCAAAAAGAAGCTGGAAATGATTGAGCACGTTGCCGTGGGGCAGATCGGTATGGTGTACGCCAGAGAGGGCGAGGCGGTAGCCGGTCATTGGGTGGAAAAAGACATCGACTGATGACCGACGGCCGCCGACAGGCAGCTTGGTGTGGTCCGCAGCGCTTGCGTGTGGCTGCCTGCTTTGGCCTGCTCTTTTGGGCTGTGCTGGCTGGTCGCTTGGTTCAGGTGCAGGGAGTGCTTGGGCCTGCCTATGCTGAGCGTGCCCACGATCAGTACGTGCGCCGCACGGCCTTGGAGGCGCGTCGCGGTAGTCTATTGGACCGGCGCGGCACCGAAATGGCCACCGACGTCGAGGCGCGTTCGTTTTACGCGCGTCCCGATCGCATCGAGGATCCACAGGGGGTGGCCCAGTTCTTTGCACGGCTGAGCGGTGCGAACGCAACAGCGCTTGCCAAGCAGCTGCGCAGCGAGCGGCCCTTCGTCTATTTGGTGCGCCAGATAGAGGGGGATCGGCTGAGTGCTCCGGCCGACTCGTTTGCCGGCGTATATAGCCACAGCGCAACGCGGCGGTTCTATCCGCTGGGCTCTTTGGCCGGGCAGCTTCTAGGACACACGGATATCGACAATCGGGGTCGCGAGGGTATCGAACGCGCTTTTGACGACGAACTGCGCGAAGCGGATGGGGCGATGGTATCCTACGTCGATGCGCGCGGCCTTCAGGTGCCCGGTCGCGTTAAGGAACGCGAACTGCCACAGGACGGACGCAGTATTGTCGTTACAATCGATGCACTTTATCAGAGTATTTTAGAAGAGGAATTGGCGCGCACGGTGGGGGAGGTCGATGCCGACGGAGCGATGGGCGTGGTGCTCGACCCGAATAGCGGGGAAATTCTGGCGATGGCAAACGTGCCCCTCTTCGATCCGAATAGGGTGGGGCGATCGACGGCCGCGCTCCGCCGGAATCGGGTTATAGCCGATGCCTACGAACCGGGATCTACCTTCAAGGTCATTGCAGCTGCAGCGGTGTTGGAAGATCGCCTGGCACGCGTGCACGAGCGCGTCGATTGCCAGCAGGGGGTTCTAAAGTTGAGTAACGGCGAGGTGATTCGCGATATCGCCCCGCACGGTGAGCTCAGCTTTGCCGAGGTGGTTGAAAACTCCAGCAATATTGGTTTGATAAAATTTGCGCGCCGCCTGCCGCGCGCGCGCTTTTACCAATACATCCGTAGCTTTGGCTTTGCTTCGCGCAGCGGGGTTGGGCTGCCGGCAGAGAGCAGTGGGCTACTTCAGCGAGCGGACCGCTGGTCCGAGCGCTCGTTGGAGACCATTGCGATCGGCCAGGAAATCAGCGTGACGGTTCTGCAGTTGGCGCAGGCTTATGCGGCAATAGCCAACGGCGGAGAGTTGATGGTGCCTCAGATCGTCAAGGGATATATCGGAAAAGATGGGCGCATGCTGGAAGCGGGTGAACCAGCGGTGGTGCGGCGCGTCATCAGCGCAGAGACCGCCGCGGTGATGCGGCGCATTTTGCGCGGTGTCGTCGATCGCGGCACGGGGCACCGCGCAAAAATCGCGGGCCTGTCGGTGGCTGGGAAAACCGGCACGGCGCAGAAAGCTGCCGCCGATGGCAGTGGGTACGATCCCGACGCGAGCATCGCCTCTTTTGCCGGCTTTTTACCCGCCGAAGAGCCGCGCTATGTCTGCGTTGTCGTCGTTGATGAACCGCGCAAGGACAGATGGGGCGGCAGTGTTGCGGCGCCAGCTTTCCAACGGGTTATGGAGCGCATAGTCCATCTGCCGGGTGGGCTGCTGGCACACGCGCCCACGGCCGGTCCTGTGCCGGCGACGATTACAGTGCCCGATCTGCGCGGCATGACGCGGGCGGCCGCGCGTTTAACGGCGCAGCTGCGCGGAATGGAAGCCATTGCCGAGGGGGGAGGGTCTGTGGTGGTGGACCAACGGCCCGCTCCCGGACAAGAAGTGCTTGCCGGAGTCGATATTCGCTGTCAGATGGGAGAAGACCTGTCGTACATCGACAGCGTGGAAGCACTGCAGCGGAGACAGGCGCATTTGTTCGAGGTTATGGAAGAGGCTCCACTGCTGTCGCGCAAGAGGCTTTAGTTGAGGCTGCGGGAATTGCTTGACGTCTTGCCTGACGCTGCGGTTGCAGGACCGATAGATGGACTGGTTGGCAAGGTATGTAGTGACTCTCGCCTGGTCGAAAGAGGCGATGTGTTTGTCGCACTGCGTGGGGGACAGCAGCAAGATCGCCATCGCTTTATCGATGATGCTATTGGTCGTGGAGCCGCCGCCGTCGTCGTCGAAGAAGAAGTGCCCTGCAGCGCCACGCGCATCGTCGTCGCCAGCTGTCGCGCTGCGCTGCCTCGCATAGCACGTCGCCTATTCGGTGCTCCTAGCGACTCGTTGCTCAATATTGGCGTAACCGGCACCAATGGCAAAACGACGACGGCCTACATCGTGAGCGCGTTGCTGAGAGCCGCCGGTATGCCGTGCGGCTATTTGGGCACGCTGGGTTGCGGTGGCGATGGGCCGTTGGAAAAAATGGCCAATACAACGCCGGAAGCCGACGTGCTGCAGGGCGCTTTGCGGCGTCTTGTCGACGAGGGCATGCGCGCGGTCTCCCTTGAGGTGTCTTCGCACGGTCTGGCTCTTCAGCGGGTGGATGGCATCGATTTCCATGTGGCGATATTCACCAACATAACGCGCGACCACCTGGACTATCACGGCGATTTTTCCAGCTATCTGGCTGCAAAGTCTCTGCTGTTTGAAGGCTTGAAAAGCGAGGCATTTGCCCTGCTCAACGCCGATGATCCCCATGCCGCCGACTTGGCGAAACGCACGGATGCGCAGGTCGTCCGCTATGGCTTGAGCGATGCGGCCGACTGGTATCCGGTGGCAGTGGATATGCGCTGTGACGGTATGAAGATGCAGGTCGCGTCGCCCTTTGGCACATTTTGTGTCCAGACCTCCCTTACGGGTCGCTTCAACTGCTACAATGTGACGGCGGCGCTTGCAGCAGCATCTCTGGTAGGAGTAGACAAACAGGCTCTGTGCGATGGGTTGGCATCGATAGAGGGGGTGCCCGGTCGCTTTGAGTTGCTGCACGAAGGGCAGGAGTTCACCGTCATTGTGGACTATGCCCATACGCCGGATGCGCTCGAGCGCGCCCTCCAGAGCGCGCGGCCGCTGACCGATGGCAAGGTGTTGTGCGTGTTTGGCTGCGGCGGCGATCGCGACAGAGGGAAGAGAGCGCTCATGGGACGCGTCGCCGCCCAATGGGCAGACGGCATCTGGCTCACGTCGGACAATCCGCGTAGCGAAGACCCGGAGGCCATACTCGACGAAATTGCTCTGGGGATGCCCAATGAGGAGAAATGTGAACGCGAAGTTGACCGGTATAGGGCCATTGACCACGCCCTGCGCACTGCCGGCCCGGGGGACGTCGTGCTGATCGCTGGTAAAGGGCATGAATCCGAGCAAATTCTGTCCGATCGCGTCATTTCCTTTGATGATCGGGACGTTGCGCGCAGTATTCTGAAGTCGCTCGAAAGGGCTAACTAAAACCAGCAGAGAGGTATCCATGCACGATGTGCAACTGGACGAAATTCTACAGTGGACGGATGCAGAACTTGTTGGTATCTTAGATCGGCCAATTAGACCATCGGGCGTGTCGACTGATAGTCGCAGCACGGCCCCAGGCGAATTGTTCATAGCTCTGCGCGGCGAACAATTTGACGGCCATGACTACGTAGAAGCCGCGCTTGCGCGCGGTGCCTGTGCTGCGTTGGTCGAGAAAAATGCCCTCGATCGGTATGCGTCGGGGGTCGGGCCTCTGCTGGCAGTCGACAGTGCCCTTGCAGCCCTCGGTCAGATGGCAGCTCGCTATCGCGCCCGTTTTGATGTTCCCGTCGTTGGCATTACCGGTTCGTCCGGCAAGACGACGACAAAAGAAATGGTCGCGTCGGTGCTCGAGCAGCGCTACAACGTGCTAAAGACCGTTGGCAGCGAGAACAACGAAATAGGCGTTCCGCGCACGCTGCTCAACCTGAACCAGCAACACGAGGCGGTGGTGCTGGAACTGGCGGCGCGCAAAGAGGGCGATATTCACTACCTGTGCACCATCGCCCAGCCAACCATAGGGGTCCTGCTGAATATCGGCAGCGCACATCTCGAGTTTTTTGGATCTGTAGAGGGGGTGGCCAAGGCCAAAGGGGAGCTCCTGGAGTATCTGGATGAGTCTTTAACAGCTCTCATCAACGCTGATGACCGTGTCGTGTGTCAGGAGGTTTTGAGGACAAAGGGGAGACTCCTGACCTTCGGTTTTCAGTCCGAGAGCAAGTTTCGTGGGGAGGGACTCATCTTAGACCAGGAGGGCTGCGGCCACTTCCTTCTACGAACGCATTCCATAGATTTAAAAATCCCCGGTAAGCACAACGCCTACAATGCGTTAGCTGCAGCCGCCATCGGCGATATCTTGGGCGTTGAGCCCGGTGATGTATGCCGCGCCCTGTCGGAATTCAAGCCGGTAGACCGGCGCACGGAAGTCGTGCAGGTGCGGGGGATGACGGTTGTTAACGATAGCTATAACGCCAATCCCGGTTCGGTTCGCGCGGCCTTGGATATGCTGGCTGAAATGCGCGGCGCCCGCAGGCTTGTCCTGCTTGGCGATATGCTGGAACTGGGCGAGAGCGGACCTCGGCTGCATGAGGAAATCGGTGGCAGAGCCGCTGAGATCGCCGATGTCGTATTGGCGGTCGGGCCGCTGGCTCAGCATATAGTCCGCGGCGCGCGTGCTGCTGGTGCGCGGGAAACAGTGCATTTTAATGACAAAGAAGAGGCCACAGCCCATCTCCAATCTACCTTGAAGGCCGATGACATTCTCCTAGTCAAGGCTTCGCGAGGTATGGCGCTGTGGGAGGTCGTAGAAGCAATCGGTTGAGGTTTCCCTAACCTCGACCATCTCCATCTGCTCCCACCAGATGGTCCCTTTGCACCCATTTTACAACTGGGCCGTAGTCCATCCCACGGACTCACTGCTTGGGTTTCCCCGTTCGAGGCGCGGAGAAGCCGCTTTATGTACGCCGTTCAGCGTGCTGGAACGCATTTGCTGCTCGTTTGCTTGCTACTAGTCGGGCTGGGCCTGGTCATGATTTACAGTGCCAGCTCCGAGCTGGCACGCGTGCGCTTTGACGATAGTAGTTTCTTTCTCAAGCGGCAGAGTGTGCGGGCCGCGCTGGGCTTAGTTGTTATGTGGGTCCTCTCGCGCGTGCCGCTCCTGGCCTGGGCGCGCTTTTCCCGTTCTATTATGCTTTCGGCCATTGCGCTCCTCGTACTGGTGCTGTTTTTCGGCACGGGGCCCGCACAGCGCTGGCTGGCCATGCCGACCTTCCTCGCCGGCGTGACGTTTCAACCTTCCGAATATGCCAAGCTCGCTCTAGTCCTATACCTGGCCGATGTGTTGGTCCGCAAAGAGGGCGACCTCCAGGAGTTCAAGCGGGGTTTATTGCCCCGCCTCGTCGTCGTCGGACTCGTGCTGGTCCTCATCGCCGCCCAACCCGATTTGGGCACGGCCATTGCGGTCGGCTGCATCGCCATGGTCCTCTTATGGGTAGGGGGAGTACAGCCACTGCAGCTGGGTGCCGTGCTGTGTGCTGGCGGCTGCGGCGTGGTGCTTTCGCTGCTTACTTCGCCCTATCAAATGGCCCGTCTTACCAACTTTGTGAATGGCAGCGGGGAAGATGCTGGCAACTACCAAATTACCCAGTCGCTTATCGGCATGGGCAACGGCCAGCTCTTTGGTGTGGGCTTGGGCAATAGCATGCAGAAGTTACAGTATTTGCCGGAACCCCATACGGATTTCGTCTTTGCCTTTGTCGGCGAAGAATTGGGCTTGGCCGGAGCCCTCGGCGTCATCGCTCTCTTTATTGCCTTTGCCCTCTACGGAGTGCGCATTGCCCGTGACGCGTCCGATAGTCACGGTTTCCTCCTGGCAACGGGTATTACGGCGATGATTTCTATATATGCCATGCTCAACATGGGAGTAGTTACGGGTATGCTGCCTACGACGGGGTTGCCTCTGCCCTTTCTCAGCTATGGTGGCTCGTCCCTGCTGTGGAATATGGCGGGCGTCGGCATTCTGATGGGGGTGGCGCGCCACTCGGCTAGCAGAAACGCGGGGAGGCGGCGCCCATGACGCTGGAACAGCGCTTTAGGCACGCCCACCTCGTCGGTATTGGCGGCGTGGGTATGGAGGGACTGGCCCGCCTGCTGCGCGCGCGCGGCCTGCGGGTGACGGGATCGGACATGGTCCCGTCAAAAGCGCTGGGAATGCTGCGAGAGGACGGTTTCGAGGTCTTTGCGGGACATGCTGCGCCCCAGATTGGCGACGCCGATTTATTGGTCTATTCGGCGGCGATCCCCGCCGATAATGCCGAGCGTGCGGCGGCCGGGCAGCGCGGCATTGCCTGCGCTAGTCGCGCGGAAGTCTTGGGCGAATTGAGTCGCTGGCGGCGCACGGTGGCCGTTGCGGGCACGCATGGGAAGACCACCTCTGCGGCCATGTTGGCGGCCGTTCTGCGCCGAGCCGGATTGCAGCCGGATATCCTGGTGGGCGGTTGGGTTGATGGCCGCGCCCACGCGGAGACTGGATGTGGCGAATGGCTGGTCGTCGAGGCGGATGAATACGCACGCAGCTTTTTGGAACTGCACCCCGATGTAGCGCTGGTCACCTGCGTAGAAGCCGATCACCTCGACTGCTACGGCACGCTGAACGAGGTGCACAGCGCCTTTATTGATTTTCTCGACCGACTGCCCTTTTACGGCGTGGCTTTTGTCGGCGGAGACGATCTGGTCGCTGTGGACATTCTGCGCAGCACGCGTCGAGCAAGCCGCACCTACGGCATCGGTGTCGACTGTGATTACCGCATTATCGACGTGCAGCTGCGCCCTTGGGAGAGCCGCTTTGCGCTGCTCTGCGATGGTGAACAGCAGATCGACCTGGCCCTGCGCGTGCCGGGTATGCACAACGTGCGCAACGCGGCCGGAGCCGCTGCGGCCGCGCACTATCTGGGCGTCGATGGAGCGTGCATAGCCGCTTCGCTGGTCGATTTTGAGAGCGTTGAACGTCGCTTTCAGTTCATAGGAGAAGCGGGCGAAATATGGGTTATTGACGACTACGCGCACCATCCGCGGGCCGTCGGTGTCGCGCTGGAGGCCGCGCGGGTTAGCGGCCGTCGCGTCGTAGCGGTATTTCAGCCCCATCTCTACTCGCGCACGCGCGATTTTGCCGAGGAGTTTGCCCGCGAACTGTCGGTGGCCGACCACATTGTGTTAACCGATGTGTATCCGGCGCGCGAACGGCCCATTCCCGGCGTTAATTCCCATCTCATTGCAGATGCCATGCGCCGCGCAGGCTGTGACCACATCGACCATGTCGCCGACGTCGCCGATATCGTGCCGCACCTCTTGCGAATCTGTCGTCCCGGCGATGTGGTGCTGACGATGGGAGCAGGCAATATCGGTGAGATGGCAGGACCACTGGTTGCAGAACTTGGCGGAGGCGCGTCGTGAAAAAAAAGGTCGAGCGCAAAAAGTCAGCGCGCCCAATGGTCTCTCGGAATGGCGAAGCGCGCCGTCGCCGCTTCAGCTGGAAAATGGCCTGGCTGCTTCTGCCGATGCTGGTGCTGGCAACGTCTGTGTGGGGATGGTGGGAGTGGCGCCATTCGGGTGCCTTTGCCCGTCAGTTCCAGCTGATTGCCATCGAGGTTAACGGACTGCGCCTGCTGAGCGGGGAGGATGTCTTACAGGCCAGTGGTCTGGTCCTTGGCGACAACGTCTTGGACGTCGACTTGCGCGAAGTGGCGCGGCGGCTCGAAGAAGTGCCTTGGGTCAAGCGCGCCGTAGTAATGCGCAAGCCGCCGGATCGCCTGGTCGTCGAATTGGTCGAGCGCCAGCGCCTGGCTTGGGTCGCTCTCGAGCAGACCTACGGCATTGATGCAGAAGGCGTGTTGCTGCCGGCTCAGCGCCTGGCCAACGAATCGCTGGGCGATGTCGATCTGCCGGTGATCTCGGGTATTGCTACCGATGTCGATTCGCTCTATCCGGGCCTGGCGCTCGCCGATACTGCGCACGCCCTGCGCGCGGTGCTCGATTGGTGGCAGCGCGCCAGTCATGTCGATCCGGAATTTTGCATGGGTATCTCTGAAATCGCCGCCCTGAGCGACGAGGGCATTGGCTTGCGCTTGGCGGGCGATGGCTTGGAGGTGCGTTTACCCTTTGATCGCGTCGATGAGCGACTGCGTCACCTCAAGCGCATGATGCCGAGAGTCTATCGAGAATATCCCAACCCCACCTACATCGACCTGCGCTATGCAGGCCAGCTGGTCGTCGGCGGCAAAGAGGGGGGCGCGGGATGAGCGAAGGGACAAAGCGCGTCGTCGGTCTCGATTTGGGCACGACAAAAATTTGCACGGTCATTGCCGAAGTGACGCCGGAAAACATGCCGCGTATTCTCGGCTTTGGTAGCTGCCCTTCACAGGGCCTGCGCCGCGGCGTTGTAACCGACGTCGAAAAGACGGTGCAGGCAGTAGAAAAAGCCGTGCGGCAGGCGGAATTGATGGCCGGTATTTCGGTAAGGGATGTAACGGTGGGTATCGCCGGTGAACACGTCAACAGCCTAAACAGCTCGGGCGTAGTGGCGGTGGCCGGCAGCGATGGGCGCATCACCGAAGAGGATCGCCAGCGCGTTCTCGAAGCGGCCGGCGCGGTGAAGATCCCAATCGATCGCGAAGTGCTGCACATCCTGCCTCAAGAATTTATAGTCGACGGCCGGCGCGATATTGCCGATCCGGTCGGCATGCTCGGGGTGCGTCTAGAAGCGCACGTACACGTGGTGTCGGGCGCTGTGACGGCTGCACAGAACATTTGCCGAAGCATTTTGCGCGCCGGGTTGGAAGTGCGCGATATCGCCCTTGAACCGCTGGCCTCAAGCGCAGCGGTCCTCGATGCCGACGAGCGCCATATGGGCGTTTGCCTGGTCGACGTGGGAGGCGGCACGACGGATATGGCCGTGTTTGCTCGCGGCGGTATTCGCTACACCAGTGTGATTGGTCTCGGCGGACAAAATATCACCAGCGACGTGGCGATTGGTCTGCGCACGGGATGGCCCATTGCCGAGAAGATCAAGTGCGCCAGCGGCACGGCCGCGCTGCACGCAGTGGGCGAGGACGAAACGGTGGAGGTGCCGGGCGTAGCGGGGCGGCCGCCGCAGCTAGTGGCTCGACGCCTCTTGGCTGACATTATCGAGGCGCGTATGGAAGAGATCTTCGTGCTCGTGCGCGACCAACTCGGCGTTACCCGCTTTGAACTGGGCGCGGGCATTGTGCTAACCGGCGGTGGGGCACTGATGGAAGGCGTGGTTGAACTGGCCGAGCGCATTTTCGAAGTGCCGGTGCGCCTGGGTATACCGGGTGGTGTGGTCGGTATGAGCGACGGAGTAGACAATCCCAGCTATGCTACCGCCGTTGGTCTGGCTCGGCTGGCCGGCGAGCGCAGTGAGCCCGGTCAATGGCTCAAGGGAGAGAATCTCGACGAAGCGGGGTTTGAAGCAGTTTTCGGGCGCATGAAAGAGTGGTTCCAAACCTGGGTCTGAGCGCGGGTTGAGCGTCCTCAGACGCACATTAGCGAGGAGAGCAGCTATGAGTTTTAAAATAGTGGACAACGAACGCAAAGCCCGCATCAAGGTCGTGGGCGTAGGGGGTGCGGGGGGCAACGCCATCAACCGCATGATCCAATCGGGCATGAACGGCGTCGAATTTATTGCTATCAACACGGACGCCCAGGTCCTGGAAACGTCTTCGGCCGACGCGTGCATATGTATTGGCGACGGCGTGACGCGCGGTCTGGGGGCCGGTGCCGATCCCCAGGTCGGACGTCAGGCCATCGAGGAAGATCGCGACAAGGTAGCCGAGCGCCTAGCCGATGCCGACCTCGTCTTTATAACGGCGGGCATGGGAGGAGGAACCGGCACTGGGGCCGCCCCGGTGGTGGCCGAAATCTGCCGCGATCTGGGGGCGTTGGCGGTGGGCATTGTAACGGAGCCCTTTGTCATGGAGGGATTTCCGCGCATGCGCAATGCGCACACCGGCTTGAACGAATTACAGGAGCGTGTCGATACGCTCATCACCATCAAAAACCAGCGGCTGTTGAGCATCTGCGACCGCGATACGACCTTGGATCAGGCTTTTTTCCAAGCCGATGAAGTGCTCATGCAAGCCACGCGCGGCATTGCCGATTTGATTACGATTCCCGGCATGATCAACCTCGACTTCAACGACGTAAAGACGATTATTTCGCAGGGGGGCGATGCGATTATGGGCGTCGGCACGCACAAGGGCGAAAACCGCGCCGTCGAAGCGGCGCGCAAGGCCATTCAGAGTCCGCTCTTGGAAGACGTGTCTATTCACGGTGCCAAGGGCGTGCTCATTAATATCGCCGCCGACTCCAATTTGACCCTCTTTGAAGTCAACGATGCGATGTCGCTGATCTACGAAGCGGCTGGGCAGGAGGCCAATATCATTTTTGGCACGGTGAAAGACGATCAAATGCTCGATGAGATTAGCGTTACCGTCATTGCAACGGGCTTTAATCTCAGCAGCGAAAGCCGGGTGAGTCCGTCTGTTCCCCAGCGCGAGAAGGGGGCTGCGGAGCCACCGGCTGAGGTATTGGGCGAAACGCCGGGCGTGCGCACGCTCGACCCCCAGTTAAACGTGCCGGCACACACGCGCCGACGCTCGGTTGCCACCGAGGGGAATGGGGCTGCGTCTGCCAGCGGGGAAAACCTCGACATTCCCACGTTTCTGCGCCGAAAATTGGGTTAGGTTGGATTGGGCGGAGATTGCGCGCGGGGAGTGATGGAGTATATTATCGGCTGTAAATAGTTGATCCGCGGCAGTTTAAGAGCAATTGCGTAGAGGGCGAACGCCCTGTTATATGCTCTGTCCGTGCGCGCCGACAATCGGATTGAAACCTGCAACCTCCACGATGGGATAACGAGATAAATTGGCAAATAGAAGTCGCATTTCAAAGCTTTTATCGCTTATGTTGCGCCACAAGCCGGACGAGTTTGGCTTGGAAATTGATACCTACGGCTATGCGCCTGTCGACCAGGTGTTACAGGCGCTGCAGGAGCGCTACGACGATGCTACAGAGAGTGATCTAACGGCGCTGGCCAACGATCCAACGCAGCGTCGCTTCGAGATGAACGAGTATGGGATTCGCGCCCTGTACGGTCACAGCTTCTTTGTCGAGATGGACGGCGAGCCGATGAATCCGCCGCCGGCCCGTCTCTACATGGGGACCACGCGCGCTGCGGCGCGCCACTTCGCCCGCGATGGTATCACCTCCGGCGATCGCTACTACGTGCACCTCTCCCTCGACCGGGATACGGCCGCCTCGCGCAGCCACGAAAAGAGCGGTCCGCTGGTGGTGGAAGTCCTAGCGGACAAAGCCCACGAGCAGGACATCGCCTTCTTTGCGCGCGGCGAAGTCATCCTGACAGAGGAAATTCCCCCCGAATGCGTGGGAACGCTACTCGGTGCGGAAGGGGCGGTAGGCGGTGGTGAAGTTCGAGCGGACAATGCCGCGTCCGCTGCGGACGGGGGCGGTCAGACCGTCTCCTACGGTCGCAAACCGCGCTTTGTAACGCGTTAAACCTCCTCAGGCTGATTTATGGCCCAGTATGAAGTAACCCTGCGCGACTATTGGCGCATCCTGCGCCGTCGCAAGGGGATCGTGGTGTTCACCGCCTTCTTACTGGGCTTTTTCAGTTTCTTACTGTCTACGCTCTGGCAGCCCATTCCCATCTACACGGCTGCGGCTAAAGTCCAGCTCATATCCAACGAACAAAACGCAGCCAATCTGTACCAGGTCTATTCCGGGGGCGACGACCTGGAAACCCAGATGTCCGTTATAACGAGCTATCCGCTGCTCAAACGGGTTATTCGCGAACTGAGCATACCGGCTGAGACAGAGGACGATACCGCGCGGGCCATCATCGACCTGCAGGATCGTCTCGACATCGATCAGGAAGGCTATGCCAAGATCCTCTTGGTGAAAATTGACGATACCGATCCGGAACGCGCCGCCCAAGTCGTCAATACGGTATCGCAGGTCTTTAAGGAGTACAGCGACGAGCAGAAAAATCAGCAGTCCGATGACCATTTAAACTTTGTCAACGGACAGCTTCTCGGAGCCAAGGATTCTCTCCGCGTGGCAGAGGAGGACGCCCGGCGCTACCGCGAGGATAACGACATCGTCTCTATTGATGCCGAAGCGAGTATGATGCTGGGGCAGATCGCCGACGAGCGTCGCAACAAGGTGCAGCTCGAACAGGTAATCAACGCGGTTAGCGGCATGATGCGCGAGATAGAGAGCGGTCAAGAACTCTCACAGCGCACGCTACAGGGCGTTAGCCGCGAACAGGTGGGCGATGCGTTTATGCTTTTTGCGCAGCAGCTCAACGCGCTGCGTTTAGACCGCGATGCGCTGCTGGTCCAGTTTACCGAGAACCATCCCGCCGTGCGCCAGGTGCAGGCCAAGATTGACCTGATGGTCGAGAATATGGCGAACGAACTGCGCCAGCGGCGGTTAAAACTGCAGGGCGATTTGCAGTCGGTCGATGGGCAGCTGGCCGCATTGCAGGAAAAATACAGCAACCTGCCGGCGCGCGGTCTCGAGCTGGATCGTCGCGAGCGCGAAGTCTACTTGCGCCAAGAAATCGTCGAGGCCCTCGCCGGTGAGTACGAGCAGGCGCGCATGCGGGCCGCCGACCGCGTCGAAACGGCAAAGGTCTTGCAGCGGGCGCTGGTCCCGACCTTGCCCAACAATCCGCAGAGCCCCGTGCAGCGCGGTGTGCTCGGCATGGTTCTGGGCCTCGTGCTGGGGATCGTCTTCGCCGTTATTGCCGAGACGCTCGACACCTCCATTGGCACCATCGAGGATGTGCAGGAATATACGGGGGCCAAAGTCGTCGGCGTTGTGCCCTTCATCCGCGCCGAGAGCGTGGCCGAGTCGATGGAGCGGCAGGGGTATGAGATTGAGAGCGAGCGGATGCTGCAGCGCATGGCGCAGCTGGTCGCCTATTTCGACCCGCAGTCGACGCTGGCCGAAACCTTTCGCACGCTGCGCACCAATATCGAGTTTGTCACGGTAGAAAAGGGTGACAAAACGCTCTTGGTAACGAGTTCGACCAGCGGCGAGGGAAAGAGTACGGTCATGGCGAACTTAGCCATGACGATGACGCAATTGGGCAAGCGCACGCTGCTAGTCGATTGCGACCTGCGCAAGCCGACGGTAGCCCGCATGTTTGGGCTCGACAAAGATCCGGGGCTGGCCGAAGTCATCGTGGGTAACTACCACTGGCGCGAGGTTATTCGCACCGTGACGGATATTGTCACCGGCGGTATGGGCATGGAAAACCTGATGCAGACGCAGGGCATCAGCAATTTGCACATCATCACCAGTGGATCTATTCCGCCCAATCCAGCCGAACTGCTCAACTCCAGCCGCATGGCCGAGTTCATAGAAGAAGTCCGAGAGGTTTATGACATCGTCCTCTTTGATGCGCCGCCTATACTGCACGTAACCGATGCGGCGATTCTCGGCAAGAAAGTTGACGGTGCGCTCATGCTGTACAAGGCGGGCGATATTCCCCGCACATCGCTCAAGCGCGCCGTAAATCTGCTCAATAGCGTTGGGGTCGACCTGCTGGGGATTGTGCTCAATGGCATACGGGCCGAGATCAGCGCTGACTACTACGACTTTGGCTATAACTCCTACTACGCCTATGGTAATGAGGAGGGCAACGAGTCGCTGACGTGGTTGGAAAGGGCGCAGGAATACCTTTTTAAACGGCGCAAGGGGGATACTCCGCCGGCTGATGGGGACGACGATGTTGATGGCGATGGGGAAGAAGGCGACAGCGAATACGATCCCGCCCTAGCAGGCGGGAACCGCGATGAGGGGGATGAAGCGGAAGAACGGGACGGTGCCCGGGGGGCACTGGTGCGCACCGCCAGCGCGGTGCTGCTCGCCCTAACGGGCTTGGGCCTGGTCTGGCAGAGCGGTTTGCTGCAGCGTCCACTTGGTGCAGTGCCCGTTTTCTCGCTGTACAATCAGCCGCTTCCCGTTGACGCTCCATCTGATGTGGTGCGGACCAGCGCTGGGGGGCCGAGAGAGGCTGTCGACGCTGTGGAAGAAGATGGGAGCCGAGCGACCGCGGCGACGGCGAGTATGTCGCTCCAGCCCACAGGCGGCGCTTTTGCCGATGCGCCAGCCGCTGTTTCTCCGAGCCCGCGCGTTGAAGCGGAACCGACTCCGGCCCCAGACGGTGAGCACGTATGGTCGCCAGTCAGCCCCTATACGCTGCGCATTGGCACCTACGCCTCGTCCAGCAAATGGGCGGTTCCCAACCTGAACAAGCTGCGCCAGACGGGGCAGATGGCCTTTCTCGTTCCACCGTCAGACGGGGATGCAATGGTCCGCCTGATGTCGGGTAGCTACCCCAGCTGGGATGCGGCATTTCGGGGGGGACGCCAGCTGCGCGAGGCGGGCATGGTCGATGAAGTTGCGCCGGCCTATTTGCCCTACGCCCTCGAGCTAGGGCGATTTTCCCGCCAGCAGCAGACGCTCGACTTTTTACAGAGTCTGGGCGAAAAGGCGCGCTTTTGCTATGTGCAAGTTGGCCCCGACGGGGTCCAGCGCGTGCTGGCCGGTGCGTTTGAAACCGCAGAGGAAGCGAACGAGGCGGCCGGCCACATGGCGCTAGGTCGTCCCGCTCGCGCTGGGCGCCGCTGAGCGGGCCGTCCCTTATCTGCAGATTGCAGGCCTATGCCCACTAGAACGAGCAGCGCATTGGGGGGAGGGCAAACGCTCTTCCTGCTCTTTATAGCATTCTTCACCTTTTGCATGGCGGTGGTGCTGGTAAAG
The DNA here is from genome assembly GCA_038128265.1 of Gemmatimonadota bacterium. GTDB lineage: Bacteria > Latescibacterota > UBA2968 > UBA8231 > UBA8231. Next base: position 11,811 of record JAYPJE010000036.1, on the reverse strand, counting down.
GTGCCCCCTGCGCTGGCCGGCGCGTCTGTTATTGCCCTGATTGTTTTTATATCGGCCTTTGCTAGCGCCGAAGCTGGAATCTACTTCCTCATTATTTCCATGCTGCTTTCGCCCGAGTTTGGCGCTGGCGGGTTGAGCGGCAACGATACGACGTCGAGCCGGGGTGTCACGCTGCGCGCCGAAGACTTTCTGCTGGTGCTTTTGGGTTTTGCCTGGCTTGCGCGTACGGCGGTCAATAAGAATCTGGGCCTGATCCGCCCGACGCCGCTCAACTCGGCTATTGGCGGCTATGTCGCCGTCTGCTTGCTGGCCACGCTAATAGGTTTTATCACCGGCCATGTGCGCGGCGTTAACGGCTTTTTCTACGTGCTCAAATACGTTGAGTATTTCATCGTTTACTTTATCGTCTGCAACAACCTACAGAGCCGGAAGCAGATAGAGCGTTTTGTAATTGTCATGCTGGCAACGGCCTTTGTCGTCTGCCTTACGGCGATTGCGCAGATTCCCAGCGGAGAGCGCGTTTCGGCGCCTTTCGAAGGGGAGCGAGGCGAACCCAATACGCTGGGCGGATACTTGATTTTGGTCGGCTCGCTTACCGTGGGATTGGCCCTCAACGTGCAAAGCAAAAAGGCCCGGCGCTACCTTTGGCTGCTGTTGGCCTTTATGATCGTCCCATTTTTTGCAACGCTATCGCGCGGATCGTATCTCGCGCTGCCCTTCGTCTATGCCGCCATTGCCTACTTTCGCCGCGGCAAGCGCCTGCGCATGGTTGTTCTCCTGGTCGTTTTATCTCTCGTTGGTGCCGTGTTCATGCCAAGCACCGTCGTAGACCGAGTCAGCTATACCTTTAACCAGGGGTATACGCAGCAGGAGAAAAAGTCGATCGGTGGCGTCGAGCTCGACACGTCTACAAGCGAGCGACTGGCCAGCTGGGAAAATGCGCTAAGCGACGGGCTGAGCAGCCCACTTTGGGGCTTTGGCGTGACCGGATATGGTTTCCTAGACGCGCAGTATCCGCGCATTTGGGTCGAGACCGGGCTGCTGGGGTTGCTGTTTTTCTTCTACATGATTTACCGAGTGTATACAGAATCGATGCGACTCTATCGGGAGACATCCGTGCCGCTCTACCGCGGTTTGGCGATGGGGTTGATGTGTGGGCTAGCTGGCCTCATGATACACGCATTGGGTACCAACACCTTTATTATCGTGCGCATTATGGAGCCCTTCTGGCTGGTATGTGGCATGGTCGTATCGGCTTATAAAATTGAGGGGGAGGAGCGTGCCCCCTCCGATGCGATAGAAGCTGATTCTGCGCCTATCGGATCTAGCTCTTGACACTGCAGAGCAAAATACAGCGCGGCCTAACCTTCGTCTTTCTTTCGACGATGGGCAGTCGCCTAGTCGCCCTCTGTGCCGACGTGGCGCTGATGCGGTTGCTGCTGCCGGCCGAACACGGTGTAATGCACTTTGGCATGGTTGTCGTGGGCGCGCTGGCACTGCTTCGTTCGCTGGGCGTCGGCGAGGCGCTGGTCTTTCGCAGCGAAGTCGATCGCAAGAGCTGCGACAGCGCGTTTATACTCAGCGCCGGCGTGGGGCTCGTGTTGTACGGTGTGGTCTATGCGGGCGCCCCGCTGCTGGCTTCTTGGTTGGCCGGCGCCGATCAGGGTCAGCTCGTCGAGGTGCTGCGCGCCCTAGCCGTTATTGCCCTGCTTCAGGGCGTGGGTACCGTCCCGAGCGCGCTGTTGGAGCGGGAGCTGGCCTTCGATAAGAAAATCTACGTCGATGCGCTGCCGACGCTGATCTATGCGCTGATCGCTCTGCCGCTGGCCTGGTCAGGATACGGCGTGTGGAGCCTGGTATGGGGGCGCGTCCTGTCCGCCGCTGCCGGACAGACTGCTGCCTGGAAGTTGATATCGTGGCGACCGCGCTGGCGCTTTGACATGGCGCACGTGCGCCAGCTTAGTTCCTATGGTCGCTACGTCAGCGCGGCCGCCATTGTCTCTTTCTTAGTCGTTAGCATCGATGACGTGTTTGTAGCGCGCCTAGGAGGAGAGCGCGAACTGGGCCTGTATGCTCGGGCCTACCTGCTGGCCAACGTGCCGGTGACGGCGGTTGCCCACGTCGTAGGTCGCGTTGCCTTTCCGGCCTTTGCTCAACTCGTGCGCGCGGGGGAGGAGGTGGGACCGCTGTATGTGCAGATGCTGGGTAGCGTGGCGCTGCTGACGCTGCCGATGGCGCTGCTGTTGGCGCTGTTGGCCGAGCCTTTTACCGTGGCTTTCCTCGGCGCTGCCTGGCTGCCGATGGTGCCTATTCTTCAGGGCTTGGCCGCCTACGGATTCCTGCGTTCCTTGCTATCCAATACGGGGCCTCTATTCAATGGGTTGGGCACGCCGCAAACCATTCTAAAGATTAACGGGGTGCAGCTGATGCTATTGGCGCTCCTGCTCTACCCGCTGATTGCGCGTTTTGGTGGTCTGGGTGCCGTGTGGGGTATCTTGGTCGCCAGCCTGCTGAGTGCACCGCTGGCGATGCGCTATGTAAAACGCCACGCCGATATCGGTTGGGTAGACCAGCTGCGCGTTCTGCAGCCTCTTGTGCTGCCCGCTGCGCTCGCCACGGGTGCGGTCATTGCACTGCGCTACGCGCTGCAGCCGCTGGGCGGTTTTGCGGTGTGTTTGGGGGCGGGTATCGGCGGCAGTGCGGCGTATATAGGTTGGCTCTATGGGGCACGCCGCCCGTTTTTTCAGCAGGCGCTGGCGGTGTTTTTTGGTGGTAAATTGTGAAGCGCGCGCGCGTAGCCTATCTCGATCACCACGGCGATATTGTCGGTGGCGGACAAATCAGCCTGCTCGCTCTGATGCAGGGCCTGCAAGAGTACGAAGCGGTGTGCTGGTGCGGGGCGCGCGGCAGTATGAGCGATGCCGTTAACCAGGCTGGCGTGGAGGGCGTTGTCTGTTCGATGCCCGCGCTGCGCGTCGCGCATGTGGCCTCCATTTTTCGCGCCGTTATCGGCCTGCTGCGCCAGGTGCGCCAGGGGCCAGTCATCCTGCTGCACGCCAATAGTTCGCGCAGCATGTGCTATGCCGCGCTGGTGGGATGGCTGACCGGATTGCCCGTCGTATGGCACGTCCGCATTGCGCAAGCCGAGCGACGCATAGATCGCGTGCTCGCGCGTTGGGCACACGGCATTATTGCCATTTCTTCGGCAGTGGAGCGGCGCTTTCCCGCCGATCTGCGCCACAAGGTGCACTTGGTGCACAACGGAGTAGACGTCGATGCGTATGCGCTCGCCGCCCCGGGCGCGTGGAAAGGCGCGTGGGGAGCGGGGCCAACGGTTGGCATGGTCGCGCAGCTTATTCCGTGGAAACGCCAGGATGACTTTATCAGGGCCATGGCGCTGGTGGCTAAAACGTATCCGGATGCTCGCTACGTTCTCGTGGGCGAAGAGCCGGAAGGGCCGAGCGAGTATGGGGTGGAACTGCGCAACCGCGTGCGGGAAGTCGGTTTGGAGCGATCAATCCACTTTGTCGGCTTCTGTCGCGAAATGCCTGCGCTCTACGCCGATCTCGACGTTGTCGTGCTGTGCTCGGAGAACGAACCCTTTGGCCGGGTCCTCATCGAGGCGATGGCCGCTGCCAAACCGGTAGTTGCCACGCGAGGAGGCGGCGTGGGCGATATCGTAGTCGAAGGCGAGACGGGTTATTTGGTCGAAATGGGCGACTGCACTGGTATTGCGACGGCCGTTGTCGACCTGCTCGCCGACCCGGTGCGAGCGCAGGCCATGGGTGAGGCCGGCCAACGACGCGCGCGCCAAAAATTTAGTATCGCGGCTCACGTCGAACGCGTAGAAGCGCTCTACGGTGCGCTCCGCGAGAGGTCGTCCGCGTGAGAATAGGCATTGATATTCGCGAGTTAGAGCGCGGCAAAGCAACCGGTATCGGGCGCTATCTTCGCAATTTCATCGCCTACGCAGAGCGGGGGCGCCCCCAGCACGAGGTGATACTCTACGGCAACCAGCACAGCGAAGCCGAATGGCCGGGTTCCAACGTGCGCACGCGCATCGCCCTAGAGCGTTGGACGCAGTGGTGGGACCAAGTCACGTTGCCCGGGATGGCCAATGCCGATGGCATAGAGGTGTTTCTCTCACCCTATATCAAAGGGCCCATGCGCGTTCGGTGCCCGCTTGTTGTGACGATACACGATCTGATGGACCTGGTTTTTCCCGAATATGGCAGGGGACCTGTGGCGCGGATGCTCTTCAGGCAGATGGCGCGGCGGGTTGGTCTGCGCGCCGATGTCGTGCTGGCCGATTCACAGCATTCTGCGGAGGACATCGTGCGCTTGCTGCAGCTGCCGCGTGAAAAAATCGAGGTCTTGCCGATTGGAATTGAGGAGCGCTATGGTCCGCAGAGCGACGATGCATTGCCGTCTGCGCTGCGCGACCAATACGGCATTTCGGGTGAGTTTATATTCTATCTGGGCAATTTTAGGCCGCACAAAAATGTGCGCAGCCTCATAGAGGTGTACGCCGATTTGCCCGCCCCGCTGCGCGCGCGCTTTCAGCTCGTGCTCGGAGGGCGACTAGACCCCTCCGTTGACGAACACCGCAGATGTGCAATGCAATGCGGGGTAGGCGAGCAGGTTCGCTTTATCGGACCGGTTGACGAAAGCGATATGCCGGCCCTCTACGGTGCGGCCGCTCTATTTGTATTTCCCTCGCTCTACGAAGGGTTTGGTTTGCCGCCGCTCGAGGCGATGGCGTGCGGCACGGCCGTGCTGTGCTCCAATCGCACGTCGCTGCCCGAAGTCGTCGGCGATGGAGGCGTTCTATTTGACCCGGATGATCGAGCCGGTTGGCAGCGGTTGATGGGTGCAATGCTGGCCGACGATAGCGAGCGGAGGGTTTGGGGACAAAAGGGTCTACAGCGGGCGCGTGCCTTTAGGGTGGAAGCGCTTTGCGAGCGGCAGATGCAGCTGTTGGAGAGCGTAGGGCAGGGGCGTGGATAGAGAGGGTAAAGTGCTGCTTGTCAGCAATGATTTTCCTCCGATATCTGGGGGCCAGTCGAGGTATTTATACGATGTGTGGTCCTGTCTGCCCGCAGACCAGATTGTCGTTATGGCGCCTGTTGTTTCCGGTGCAGAAGCGGTCGATTCCCAGCTGCCCTATCCCGTCGAGCGCGTGCCGCTGCGCCTGCAGGGGGGCCGTCTCAGCAAAGTGTTCAAGGCGCTGCAGCTGCTGCGCGCGGCGCTGGCCTATTGTCGCCGCCACCGCGTGCGCGCCATACACTGCGGTCAGGTTTTTTCCACCGGCTTTGCCGGCCGAGGCTGTCGCGCACTATTGGGCATTCCCTATGTGGTCTACGTCTACGGAGCCGACCTGCTGGAGTTTTACGAGCGTCCCTTCTGGGGGCGCGCACTGCGCGCCATCTTGCAGGGAGCCGATCGGGTGGTGGCGATTAGTGGCTTTTCGCGCCGTGCCGCTCTCAGCTGTGGTGCGGAAGAGCGCCGACTCCACGTAGTGCAACCGGCGCTCGACGTGTCGCGTTTTGCCGCAGCCGTTGAGCGCGACAGCGCGCGCGCGCGCTTTGGCTGGCAGGGGCGGCGCGTCGTTCTCAGCGTTGGACGCCTGGTCGAGCGCAAGGGGCAAGATACGGTGCTGCGCGCGCTGGTGGATATTGTCCAGTCCATTCCCGATGTGCTCTATGCCATTGGCGGCAGTGGTCCTTACCGCGACCGGCTGCAGGCGATGGTCATCGAGCTGGGCCTGCGCGACCACGTCGAATTTCTCGGTTTTGTAGACGAGGATGAACTGGCCGATCGCTACGGGGCGGCCGACGTTTTTGCCATGGTTAGCCGCGAGATTGCCGAAGTCGGCGAAGTGGAGGGCTTTGGCATTGTCTACCTCGAAGCCAACGCCTGCGGTACCCCGGTGGTTGGCGGGCGTTCGGGAGGCGTCGAGGATGCCGTTGTCGACGGTGAGAGCGGACTGCTCGTGGACCCTGAGGATCCCGCCGATACGGCCGCCGCTCTGCGATCTTTGCTGTGCGATGAGGCGCTGCGCGTGCGATTGGGTGAGGGGGGAAGGCGCAGGGTATTTGCCGAGTTTGATCGACGCCAGCAGGCGCAGAATCTATGGGCGCTGAGTCCGTGAGGCGCGTGCGCGTCTTGCACGTCATCACGCGATTGGAGCGCGGTGGCTCAACGGACAATACGCTGCTGACGGCGGCGATGGCCGACCGGCAGCGCTACGAAGTGCACGTAGCGGCCGGTCCGCGGCCGGGTGCACCTAGTCCGCTCGAGCAGCGTGCACAGCAGGCCGAAATACGCTGGATCGATGTGCCCGACTTATGCCGCGCGATTCGTCCCCTGCGCGACCTACGCGCGCTCCTACAGCTGCTGCGCATCGTGCGCAACGGGCGCTATGATGTGGTGCATACCCATACTTCAAAAGCGGGCCTGCTGGGTCGCTTGGCCGCTTGGTTCGGGCGCGTTCCCTGCGTTATTCACACGCCGCACGGGCACGTCTTTTACGGCTATTACGGACCAATTATAAGTCGTTTTTTTGTCCTACTGGAGCGCCTGGCCGCTCGGCTGTGTAGCCGGATTGTCACCCTTACGGAACGCGGGGCCCGCGACCACGTCGAGTATGGCGTAGCGGGGCCAGATAAATTTGCCGTCGTGCACAGCGGCATCGCCTTTCCCGAGCAATCTTCGTGGCATCAGGAGCGCGACCGGCTGCGCGCCGAGTGGGGTATAGCAGCCGAAGCCACCGTTATTGGCACGCTGGGTCGTCTGACGGCCATCAAGGGACAGGCTGACCTGATAGTGGCGTTTGCCGAGCTGACAGAGGGGGGTACTGACCGCTGGTTGCTGTTGGTCGGCGATGGCGAAGAGCGGGCTGCGCTAGAAGAGTTGGCCACGCGCTGTGGGGTGGGAGATCGCCTAGTCTGGGCCGGTTGGCGCGACGATGTATATGCCGCGCTGGCCGCAATGGATATATTTGCCCTACCCTCGATTAATGAGGGCATGGGCAAGGCACTGGTAGAGGCCATGTTTGTCGGCCTGCCGTGCGTGGCTACGCGCGTAGGTGGCATCCCTGAAATTATCCGCGACGGCGAAGAGGGGATGCTGGTCGATCCCTCGTCACCGCTGCAGCTGGCAGCCGCCCTGGGCAACCTGCTCGCCGATGCCGAGCTGCGCACGCGCTGTGCGGCGGCGGCGCGGCGGCGCGCTGTAGCCTACAGCGCCGAGGCCATGGTGCGATCTATTGAGAGGCTGTACGAAGAGGTCTTGAGGGAAAAGGCATGGCAACCATAAGACGGCTCGTCGCCTGTTTGGCGCTGTTATCCGCGGTTTGCGAAGCCAGTGATGCGACGGCAGAATACCGCATGCTGAGTGCTGCCGTGCAGGTGCGGATTGGCGATGGCATCGGCACAGCTGGCGTTGAGCGCATAGCCCAAGAGGCGCTCGTGGCAGGAGTTGATGCCGTCGTCTTTACCGAGCCCGATGTGCGCCGCGTCGACTATGGCCCGCCGTTTCTGCGCTCGCTGCTGAGCGGTTCGCATGAGGAGCATAGCCTCGACGCATCCGATTCAATGGAACCGTATTTACAAGCCGTTGCGCACGCCCAGGAACGCTTTCCGCAGCTGGTGTTAGTGGATGGGGTCGAGTCGCGCCCGTTCTACTACTGGGAGTCGAGCGGCGACGGGCCTTGGGCACTAAATCAGTGGAACAAGCGCCTCGCCGCTGTGGGGCTGAACAACGGCGAGGCCTACAGCGCACTGCCGGTCAGCGGCGGGTCTGGCATCTGGGCCTGGTCCCTATCGAGCTGGCTGCTGCTCTGGCCGTTGCTCGGGTTGGCCTATGCGCTTGTCGCCAGCGCGCACCCCTTGGCCCTGCGCCTGAGCGTCGGTGCGGCATCGCTGCTCTTTCTCGTCGAAAATGCGCCGTTTGGCGTGCCCCTATGGGACGCGTACAAAGGCGATATGGGACCAGCGCCCTATCAGCACTATATAGACCGCGTAAACGAGGGGGGAGGAGTGGCCCTGTGGTTGCCCGTTGACGAGTCTATTTCAGGGCGGACGATCGCGCTGTTTGCCGGTATGCTAACGGCGCTGGTATCGCCTGCAGAAGTGGGCGATGAGCTGGTTAAAACGCGCGGAGCGGCTGCCTTTGCCGCGCTGCATCCGGGCCGGGAGCGCGCCGCCGACCCCGGGCGTGCATGGGACAAATCACTGGTTGAATATCTCAACGGCGAGCGCCGTCACCCCATGTGGGCACTGGGCTGCGTCGACTACGACAGCGGTGCAGACCTGAGTGCCGTATTGACGGTGCTGGGCGTCCGCCAAGCGACCCGGGCAGGCCTATTTGAAGCTATGCGCATGGGGCGTATGTATGCAGTCAGCGGCGGCGATCAGCGCCTGCAGTTGGAGCTGTTTCGCGCTGCGGGGGAAGATGCCTCGGCGGAGTCTGGTGAGACGTTGGTGGGGGCGCGGCGCATCCGCTTAGCTGCGCGTCTCATAAGCGCGAATGGGTCCTCTCAGCAGGTGCGCCTCCAGCTTATTCGAGCGGGTACAATCGTCAAAGAAGTGCGCGGCACTACGCCCCTTGATATGCGCTACGTCTGGCAGGTAGAGGGAGAGGAATTCGGTAAAACCTACTTTCGCCTGATGGCGCAAAGCGCCGATTCGCGCCTGGTTTCAAATCCAATTTTTGCTCAGTGGGAGGAGCCTTGATCGTCGCCATTCACCAGCCTCAGTTTATGCCTTGGCTCGGCTACTTTGATAAGATGGCACAGGTCGATGCCTTTGTGTTGCTGGACGATGTGCAGTACAAGAAAAACGAATTTCAGAACCGCAACCGCATTAAAACGCCCAATGGGCCGCAGTGGTTGACGGTGCCGGTTTCCTATCGCTTTCCAGCGCTGATCAACGAGGTGCAGGTGCCCGCTGACGATCCCTGGCGGCGCAAGCACCTGCAGGCCCTGCAGGCCAACTACGGCAGGGCACCCCACTGGTCTACCTACTGGGAGGCGCTGCAGGCGCTTTACGCCGGCAATCAGCCGCTGCTGGCTGAAGTCAACGCTGCATCAGTTGAGTGGCTGCGGGGCCATCTACACATTGAAACACCGCTGGTGATCGCCTCGCAGATGCAGGTGAGCAGCGATCCAACGCAGCGTCTGATCGACCTGTGTCACCAGCTGGGCGCCGACGCCTATCTGGCCGGCGCCGACGGGCGCAAATACATGCAATTAGACCGCTTTACTGCGGCGGGCATTGACGTGTTTTTTCAGGATTACGAGCATCCGGCGTACGAGCAACTGCACGGAGAATTCACATCGCATTTATCCGCGTTGGACCTGCTGTTTAACTGCGGCCCAGAAAGTGGGAAAATAGTGCGTGGGAAAGGGAAAAAATGACCGATAATAATAGGGAGAGGCCGATGAATATCCTGGCGATCGGCGCCCATCCAGACGATTTGGAATATGGCTGTGCGGGCACGCTTATTCGCCATGCACGGCGCGGCGACCACGTCTACCTTGTCATCGTGACCGACGGCAGCGCCGGAGGCGATCCGGCCCTGCGGCGGGCAGAGCAGGAAGAGGCGGGTAGGCTGATTGGGGCGAAAGAGGTGTTTTTTCTCGACTATCCCGATACGCTGTTTGAGTGCAATCGCGAGTCGATTATGCGAATTGAAGACATCGTTCGCCGCGTGAACGCCGACACGGTGTTGACCCACTGGGTCGAGGATACACACCAGGATCATCGAAATATTGCTCGTGCGGTCGTGCCGGCCGCGCGTTCGGTCTCCAATTTGCTGTATTTCGAGGGGTTGTCGTCCCAGGACTTCAACCCCACGGTCTTCGTCAATATCGGCGAGGTAATAAGCCAGAAGCTCGGCGCGCTGGAAGCGCATGCTTCGCAGGTAGAGAAGACCAACATAGAAGATCTGAATATCGTCGATATTTCGCGTTCGGCCGCCCATTTCCGCGGCATACAGGGCCGCGTGACCTTCGCCGAAGGGTTTATCCCCGTGCGCTACTTTATCGACTTTTAGAGAAAGTGAGTTGGCGATGACGGCAATACCCCTACAGCGCGTTGAACAAATGCAGGTCCCGATGAACGACCTGGGCCAGCAGCACGCCCAGCTACGCGAAGAAATAGAGGCGGCCATTGCCGAAGTAATCGACGGATGCAGTTTTATACTTGGCCCGCAGGTAGAGCGTTTTGAAGCGGCATTTGCCTCTTATTGTCAGGCCGCGCACGGCATTGGCGTGAGCAGCGGCACCGATGCGCTGCGCCTAGCGCTGCAGGCCAGCGGCGTGGGGGAGGGGGACGAAGTGATAACGACCCCGCTGACCTTCGGCGCGACGCTAGAAGCCATATACCAGGTGGGGGCGCGCCCCGTGCTAGTGGACGTAGATCCGCAGTACTTCACGCTTGATCCCCGGTGCGTCGAAGGGGCGCTCAGCGCGCGCACGCGTGCCCTGATTCCCGTCCATCTCTACGGTCAGCCCGTCGATATGCAGCCGCTGATCGACCTGGCCGCGGCGCGCGATTTAGTGCTTATCGAAGATGCGGCGCAGGCGCACGGCGCGCGCTACAACGGCGTGCCCGTCGGTGGGTTGGGGCGCGTGGCGTGTTTCAGCTTTTATCCCGGCAAGAATCTGGGTGCCTACGGCGATGCGGGTGGTCTTACCACCAGCGACGACGTGCTGGCCGAACGCCTGCGCAGGCTGCGCAACCACGGCCAGGCGCGCGGCGATAAATTCAATTACCTGGAGGTAGGTGGCAACCACAGGATGGACGGCATCCAGGGGGCCATTCTCGAAGTTAAGCTGCGCCATCTCGAGGGATGGAATAACCATCGCCGCCTGCTGGCCGCACGCTACAACGAGGCATTGGCTGGCCTGGCCGAAGTTGGCACGCCGCAGGAGGCACCGTACGCTCACCACGTGTACCATCTCTATGCGCTATGCGTGGCCGACCGCGAAGCGCTTGCAGCGAGTCTGCGCAGCGCCGGCATCGAATCGGCCGTGCAGTATCCGCATCCGCTCCACCTCACGCCCGCCTTTGCCGATCTCGGGTATGCACGCGGCGATTTTCCTCACTGTGAACGCATATGTGAAGAGTTGCTATCGCTGCCGCTGTACGCCGATATGAGCGAAGCCCAGGTCGACTACGTGGTGGATGCGATATACCGACACTATGCATGAGTGAGTCGATACCCCATTCGCGTCCCTCGTTGGGCGAAGCCGAAGCCGAGGCGGCTGCACGCGTCGTGCGCTCCGGCATGCTTGCGCAGGGGCGCGAGGTCGAATTATTTGAACGCGAAATGGCCGACTACGTTGGCCGCAGCCATGCAGTGGCCGTCTCATCCGGGACGGCCGCTTTGCATTTGGGTCTATTGGCTCTAGGCGTGGGCAAGGGCGCATCAGTGGCCATGCCCAGCTACGTGTGCACGGCGCTCCTGCACGCCACGTGGGCGGTTGGTGCGCGTCCCCTCGTATGCGATATCGATGGGGCAACAGGCCATCTCGATGCGGCGGCGCTGGCCCGGCTGAACCCTCCAGACGCCCTGATCGTGCCGCACATGTTTGGACGGCCCGCCGACCTAGATGCCGTTGAATCGCTGGGCATTCCCTTTATTGAGGATTGCGCGATGGCGTTGGGGGGGCACTGCGGAGATCGGCCCATGGGCAGCCGCGGTGTGCTCTCTATCTGCTCCTTTTATGCGACCAAGGTGCTGGCTGCCGGCGAGTGGGGTATGGTATTGAAAGACGATGCGGACCTTGCCGAGAGAGTGCGCCAC
>JAYPJE010000035.1:0-43544 GCA_038128265.1 Gemmatimonadota bacterium | reverse complement strand
GCCCGCCGGCTTGCCGTAGGGTGTGCGCAGCAACAAGCCGGGAAATGCCCCATCGCCCGCCGGCCTGAATACGTTGGCGCGCAGCAGCACGCCGTCGCGCATGGGCACATCTACGTCTCGCTCCTCAGTGATACCGAACAGACCTTCACTCATCCAATTGCTCCTGTTGAGGGCCTTTGCTGGACAGAGTTAAAACGCCACGGTGGCCAGGTAGATGGACGTCTTTTCTTCGTGCGAAGAATAGTAGCTGACCCACAGCCTATCGTCGTGCAACACCATGCCAGCATAGCTCGTATCGCCGCCAGAGGGCAGTGCCAACACCTCGCGAAAGGAACCGACCTGCGGGTCGATCACGCCCAGCGCGGTGCGCCGTTGATCGTCAGCGCCAAAGCGAATGCGCACGGCAGCGACCAAGCGCCCATCGGGCAGGAGCAGCATATGCGGCCCGCCCAAGTACGCGCCGAGATCCCTCCAAGACCAGTGGCTGTAGGGCGGGGCGGCCGTGCCGATCATCGCGGTAGCCCCATCGCCGTCGCGGCGCAGCAGGCAGTGGGCCGTATCGCCTACAAAGACGATAGATGTTTCATTGGCGTAGTCACCCCTGGTAAAATAGTCGCCAAGCGAGCGAAATTGATGGCCGTCTTCGCTGCGATAAAAGCGCAGCCGCCGATGGTCTTCCCCACAGCCGTAGCCCATACCGTAGGCCACGCCGCGGTGCCAGGTAACGCGCCAGAGCCATATGTCGGGATCGCCAATTTCCACGCGCTCGCTCCAGAGGGAGCCATCGCTGGAAAACCACGCCAGGGACTGGTGCGTATGCACGCTTCGATCGTGCAGCGCTTCGGCGCCGCACAGCATGAGCTGTCCGCTCGGCGTCACCGTGATCTTGGCGTCGCGCAAGTCGGAATGGTCCGAGGTAATCAGCGCAGCGGACTCCCAGGTCGCCCCGTCGGATGAGGCGATAACGCGCAGCGCCCCGTCGGGCGAGACATGCCCCTCTCCCTCGCGAAATACGCAGAAAAAACGGCCCTTGAAATGCACTAAATCCGTAAAGGCGTTGTGCGGCGCCTCGTCCCATATTTTTCGCGCGTCGAGTACTTGCATTGCTCTCTCCCGTTGCTGAGTTATCGCATGCGCGCTCGATAGTCGACAAGAGCCATTTGAGCGCGTATTTTTCTCTCTACTTCAGAGGCCTATAAAACGGCTCCCCTCGCCGGCAGGCGCTGCCTAGTGCGCCATAGCAACGCCTATGAGCACGCCTGAGCGCTATGCGCCCATCGCCGAGTCGCTAGCCGATCCGGGCTGGTGTATCCTACCCCAATTTCTCTCTGCGCAGCAGGTTGATGCGCTGGCCGCCGAATGCAGAACAGCTTGGAACGAGCGCGCCTTCCGTCCAGCCGGCGTCGGCAGCGGCGACGGCTGGCACCTGCGGCCGGAAGTGCGCGGCGACCACGTGCTCTGGCTAGACGAGAGCGATGCCAGCCCGGCCCAAAAGGACTATCTGATCCAACTGGAATCTCTGCGACTAGCGATCAATAGCGAATTATACCTGGGCCTTTTCGAATTTGAAGGCCACTTGACGGTCTATCCCCCCGGCGCCTTTTACCGTCGCCACTTAGACCAGTTCCGCGCCGTAGCCTACCGCAAGGTGTCCTGCATCCTCTATCTGAACAACGAGTGGCGTGCAGAAGAAGGCGGTGCCCTGCGCCTCTACACCGACCCGAGCGACGAGACGTTCTATCAGGATGTCTATCCCGAGGGGGGCACGCTCGTCTGTTTCCTGAGCAATCTCATCCACCATGAAGTGCTGCCGTCCGCGCGCGAGCGCATGAGCCTAACTGGCTGGTTTCGCACGCGCGACTGAGTCAACGGCCCACCAAATGCGCGCGCTCCGGGCGCAGCCGCCCGCCCAGCTCGGCGTCGTATGCATCCTTGGTGCGCTGCTGCGCCTCGGGTAGACTGACGCGCACGCCAGCCGCCGTAAACGTCATCACCAGCGCCATGCGCGCGTCGTGGTCGACGTTGAGCGAGGCACCGTGCACCATGGCCGTGCTGAGCACGGTCGCCTGTCCAGCGCGCGCCAGCAGCGGCTGCGGCTGGACGAAATCCAGTGCTGGCAGGTCGTCCATCTTGATGCCAATAACGCGCGGGATCTGGTCGCGCAGCGCTTCCTGTTCCTGCCACGCCTGCGCTAGCGGCCTGTGGCTGCCGGGTCGCCACATCATCGGCGCACGCTTTTCATTAACGTCTGTCAGCCACAGAAAATAGGTGCAGACCACGCGCCGCGGCGTCGCCTCCAAGTCGGACAAGGCGTACTGCAGATCGACGTGCTGGTCATAGGAAAATTCGGCTTCGGGCTGGGGATAGGTCGCCAAAATCGCCGTCTGAAAAAAGCGCACGGCATCGGCGCGCAGCACCCGGCAGGCCACCTCTTCAAAAAAGGGGTGCTGTATGATGTCCAGCAGCTCTTCTTCGTAGTAGCTACAGGTGGCCGAGTAGCGGTAGCGACCGGATGCTGCATCGAAGGGCAGCAGGCGCCCAACCGCCGCACGAGCCCCAGCTATGTCCGCTGCGCTGAGCGGCGTGTCAATCGTTACGGCGCCGAGTTCGGCAAAGGCGTTGACTTGGCTCTCTTCTATCAAGGCTGACCTCCGTCGGCAAGTATATGTGCTGGAGTGCGTGACGTAACTTAGGCAATGGCCGCGCACCACGGCAAGATAAACGAAGAAATTGAGCTAGACCAAAGGGCAAACGACGCGTGCAGCAGAAGTCATACCGTTTCGGATCACAGCCCACACAGTATGTTTGTCTCGATTATGTACGCTTATTGTCTAATTTTTATATGTACAAAACATTGACACTCGTCCCATAGCCGCTATATTCTCGGCCAGAAACCCCTTTATCCTGGAGAAAGCGCATGATCGCCTCGCAGACGAACGGTATCAACGGCACCAACGGCACGACACTCGCAGTAAATGCGTACGAAGATCTGATCCGCGAGCAGTTGCACATGCTCGGTCACAATACGAAGAGCGATGGTCTGCTAGAGACGCCGCAGCGCGTTGCCCGCGTCCACTTGGAGCACTTCAACCACAGCGAAGATCCCATCGCAGACGCGGCGCAGCACCTGAAGCCGTTTGACGCGCCGGCCAACCCTGGCCTGGTATCCGTGCGCTGCAGTTTCTCCGCCTTTTGCGAACACCACCTGCTACCCTTCTTTGGCACGGCCCAGGTGGTTTATCTGCCGGGCGAGCAAATTACAGGCTTATCGAAGATTTCGCGCGTGGTCAACGAGTTGTGCAAGCGCCCGCAAATCCAGGAGCGGATCACGTCCGAAACGGCCGAGGTGATGATGCGCCTCAGCCCCGTCGGCGTGTTGGTCGACCTCGTCGCCGAGCACACCTGCATGCGCGTGCGCGGCGTGCGCGACGCCTGCTCTTCTACGCGTACCCGCGTGGCCACCGGCGACTTCAAGACAGACGCCGACCTGCGCAACCAAGCCGTTTCGATGTTGGATTAGGTGCACTATGGAGACGATACGAGCACACAGCCACTTTCACGCCGGACATCGCCAGCTCGACTACGAAGGCAAATGCGCCTGGGTGCACGGCCATACTTGGAGGGGTCGCTTCACCGTGCGAGCCGAGCGCTTTCCCCGCCATGAAAAACTCGATATGACCGTCGACTTTGGCGCCCTCAAGGGCATCTTCAAATTTCTCGATCACAAGATGCTTATCAGCGCGCGCGATACCCTTTTTCAACAGCCCGAAGTATTCGATCCGCAGGGCGTCGTCGTCATACCCGGCGAAAACCCCAGCGTAGAGAATGTCGCACTCTACTGTCTGAACGAAGCGGTCGACCTGCTGGCCAAGCTCTTTCCCGGCGAGGGTATCGAATACCACATCGAGGTGGAAATTCAGGAGACGGACAACAACTTCTACTGCATGGATCGCCAGGTAACCATCTGAGATGGGCGCCTTAACCGTCGGCGCGCAGGCGCCCGACTTCAGCACCGAAACGCACGACGGCACCGTGCTCCGCTTGGCAGAACTGCTGGAGCAGGGTGCCGTCGTGCTGTTTTTCTATCCGCGTGACTTTACGCCCGGCTGCACGGCCGAGGCCTGCGCATTCCGCGACGACTACGCCGACTTTGTCGAAGCCGGCGCGGCCGTCGTTGGCGTCAGCGCCGACTCGGGCGATAGCCATCGCCGCTTTGCCCAGCACCACGACCTGCCCTTTCCCCTCGTCAGCGACGCCGACGGTGCCCTTCGCGCCGCCTACGGCGTCGACAAGGTGTGGGGCCTGCTACCGGGCCGCATAACCTTTGTCATCGATCGGCAAGGTATTGTGCGGCACGTATTCGACTCGGCTCTTTTCGCGCGCCGCCATAGCGGTGATGCGCTAGCCGTCATCGAGCGCCTGTCGCAAAACGCTGCCGACTAGTGCGCCCTGCTTATCTGGGTTCGTAGGTCTCCGATCCGCTCAGCGGCAGTTCCACCGCCCAAATATTTCGATAGCACACCAGATCGCTGTGGTCCTGTAGCAGCAGCGGACCCGGCGCATATATCTCCTCATCGAGCGCCGCGCCCGTCACTCCGGGCAGCTCTACGTTGTTGTGAATAAGCAGTCCGTTGTGCAGCACCGTCAGGCGCGGCCCGACGTGCTCTCCCTCGCGCGGTGCGCGAAAAAAAACGTCGTAGGTCTGCCACTCCAACGCGGCCTTGCAGCCATTAACCAACGGCGCAAACTGGTTGTAGATTGCCCCGCAGTCGCCCTTGCCCGGCACGGCGAACCCGCTGGAGTCGAGCACTTGAATCTCGTAGCGCCCCTGGAGAAATACGCCGCTGTTGCCCTTGGCCTGTCCGGTGGCTTCCGGCATGTCAGGACAGCGAAATTCGAGGTGCAGGTAGAAGTCCGTAAAGCGCTCTCTCGTCATTATGTCGCCGGTTCCGGGAACCACGTGTGCAACGCCGTCCTCGAGGCGCCAGCCGGTCGGCTGGCCGTCGCGCGTCGTCCAGTTACTTAGGTCGTCATTGAGCAGGCGCACGGCGCCGGCAGGAGGTGTGAGTTCGAGCGTATTCATGGTGTTCCTTTCGTCCGATGTGAACAACTAATGGCTATACGGATTTCGCTTGGCGACTCGTGAGTTACTGAGTGTACATGCATTATTGATTGCCAAATTTTTATACCGTCGCACGGACGCGCCGGTGCGTTTCACTCAACCTGTAATCCGGCCTGTTCCAACGCTTCGCGCAGCAACGGGTGTGCGGAACGATCATCGAGGTCAAAGCGCTGGCCGCGCAGTTGATATGCCTTTGTCAACTCCTGTCGCCCAGTCGCTACATCGCCATCTAACAATGAAATCGTCGCCATATTCGCCCACACATGCCAGTTTTTCTTATCGCGCTTGAGCGCCTCTTTCAAATTCCAGCGTGCGCCCGCAAAATTAAAAAATGGCGGTTTCATGGCATAGCGGGCATTCTCAAGGTAGTACCTCACCTGCAGCGCAGGATCTTGTGCCCCAGTTGCACGCAGAAAGTTATCCATATCTGCTACTTTTGGATGTTCACTGTCTTCAACTAAACCCATGCTACGCAATTCTTCAATAAGAGCTCTAGCAATCAAAAAATTACCCATTGGTGAAGGGTGACAGTTGTCTGCAAAGAGCTCAAGCCCGGGCAGGCCTCCTTCAGCAGCGCGTTTAAATTCGGCGTCGATATCAACTACAAAAACGCCATCCCGACCCCGCTGAGCGCGCACAATATCGTTCAACTCGTCAAGCGCCCTGAAGGGAAACGGATCTGACTCTTTAGCGCGTTGCAACCATTGCGCTGCTTCTTCTCCCTCACTCAATGCCCACTGTGCTTTGCCGAGATAGTACATTGCAAGTGCATCATCAGACCGGTCTGCCAATAGCGCACGTGACGCATCGCGCACGCGTTCACTAGCGCCAGCTTGTAAGCCTCGGTGCATTTCCCGCAGCACGTTGGCATAGGACGTATCGCTGTAAACAAAACCACCGCCGCTACGCGAGGGAGGCCAGTCCCGCACGTTGGAAGGCATCGTGCACAAGACCAGTGGCATGCCCACTGCACGCGTCATATCAACTATGGTCTCTATGTTATCACGGAACAGTTCTATGCGTTGCCTAAAACGCTCACTGGTTCGGTCAAAGGGTTGTAATTCCCGTCCCTGTACAAATTCGGGACGCCGCGCTAGATAGTAGCGATTGACGTACCGCTGAGCCCGTCGGAGCAGGGCAAAGCGAAAAAATTGCTCGCGTATAGCCAGTAGCTGTGCATACTCGTCGCGGACTAGGTCCGTATTGGAAAGAAATTCGTTGTGTGCTGTCATCACGACAGCCACATCACCCTCGCTCTTTCGTAGCGTCTGTTCCATGCGATAAATCACGTACGTCGAACTCGCGCTAACCATGCCGAAATTTGCCAATGTGAAATGGCGATCCGCGCGAGCATCTACACCTCTTGAAAAGTAGTATTGCATCTGCTTGCGAAAACCCAGTTCGGGTAACGGCTGACCTGCTACTGTAGAGCCGCCGTAGAATAGCAGGCGAATCTCGTCCGGCTTTTTAGCAGCAAATTCAAGCGGTAACTGCGGGAGCTCTATCGACGGCGGATCGCGTTTTTCCCACCACAGGCAGACTAGCTCGAGGGCAATTAAAAAGAGCAGCGATGGAGCAATAGCAGCTAGGCTCTTAGCTAAGATTCGCGTATTCCTTCCCGTGCCCTTCACACCGTTTCTCTCTCTTCGCGCATCGTATAAATGGTCAGGCCATCCAGATCTACCGCTCGGTGCGGCAGGATCAAACTGGCGACGTAGCCTATGGCGATGCAGGCGATGATTGCCACTGCACCGTAGGCCATAAAGTGTATGTCGGTGTACGCCTTAACCGCCGCAGTGATACCGATACTCGACACTGCGCCCAGCAGCGCACCCCACCCATTAGCCCGGCGCGTAAACATACCCAATGCAAAGACGCCGCCAAAGCCGCCCAGAATCAGCGCGACCAGCTGGCTCCACATATCGAACATCGACTTGATTTCCGTCGTCGCCATCAGCAGCGCCGCACTCGTGCCAAAGACACCCACCGCCGCGGTGAGCCACTTGCCCAGTGCCAGCCGCTGTGCGTCGCTGGCGTGCGGTCGAAAGCGGCGGTAAAAATCCGTGACCAGCAGCGTCGAGACGCTGTTCATACTGGAATCCAAGCTCGACATCGATGCGGCAAACAGGCCGGCGATGACCAGCCCTGATACGCCGTCGGGCAGGCCGTAGACGATAAACAGCGGCAGCGCGTGAATATTTTCCATCGTCGGATCGAGCATTTCGGGATGGAAGCGAAAGTAGCCAAACATCGCCGTGCCCAAAAAGGTGAAAAGCAGGCTGCCGGGCAGCACGATAAGAGCCAGCGTCAGGTATGAGCGCCGCGCGCTGCGGACGTCTGGCGTAGCCAACACGCGCTGCACCATCACCTGGTCGGACGTCGCCGTGCCAACGTGCAATAGGGCGTTGAGCATCACGATCCAAATCACCGGCTGAGCATAGTCGAAAGAAAAGTCGGCCAGGCGGATTTTTTCATAGTCCAGACTGATCTGCAGCCAGCCAGAAGCGCCCCCCTCGCTGCCAAATATCATAACCAGAAAGGCCATCAGTGCCCCACCTAGTAGCACCACGACCTGTATGACGTCCGTCCAAATCACCGCCGACAGTCCCCCGGCTACCGTGTATACCGTGGCCAAGGCCCCCAGCGCAGCTATGATCGGCAGCACCGGGACGCCCGTCACCGCCGATAGAGCTAGCGCGGGCAGCAACAGCACTACGCTCATGCGCCCGGCCAGTTGAAAGACGATATTGAGCCCACTACCCCACATGCACAGCCAGGCGTTGTAGCGCCGCTCCAAATACTCGTACGTCGAGGTAACGTCGAGACGACGTATGATGGGAATGACCAAGTAGGCGGCGGCCACCGTGCCGAGCAGCCCCACCAACCCCTCAACTCCGTAGAGCGTGCTGGTAGTCCACGCCTTGGTCGGTATGGCCATAAAACTGATGGCGCTGGTGCCCGTGGCGTATAGGCTGATGCCGACGGCCCACCAGGGCACGCGGCGCCCGCCGAGAAAAAAGTCCTGCGTCGTCTTTTCGCGCCGTGCGAAAAAGAGCCCAATGCCTAAAATCGCAGCTAAGTAGAGCGCTATAACGGCGTAGTCAAGCGCGTGCAGCCGCCTGTTGGTGGGCTGCAGGTCCGCGCGCAGCGCGCGATCGGTGCCAACCAGATAGACCGTCTCTTTTCCGTCGCGCACGGCAACGGGCAGCGCGACGTCGCCGCTCCAAGCCGCGTTGATTGCATAGGCGTCAGTAATCGCGTGGTAGACGACGATGCGCTCGCTCAGCTCGGTGCCGGGTGGACCGCCCAGCAGCATAACGTGCGACTGTCCCGTGGCAAAGGCCGCCGCCCGATACCACGGCGCCGGAAAGTCGCTCATGTCGAGCCAACCCCGCTGCGTGGTCGCATCGAGCGCTTGGGGCCGATAGCGCCATGAATCCGTGCTGTGGCGCATGGCGCCGCCCACCAGCTGCGGACCGCCAAAGACCAGCACGTCTTCGGCCTGCGCGACGACAATGGGTCGATGCAGACCCCGCAGTGGACAGCGCGGTAGAACCGTCCACGAAGCGGCGTTTTTCAGGTCTAGCGAGAGAAAGTTTTCGTCTACGGGACGTCCGTCCGCGCCGAGTCCTCCCACCACATACAGCACATCACCTATGGCGGCCAAGCCGGCGTGGTAAAGGGGCACCGGCAGGTCGGGTAGAGGCGCCTGCACCAACTGACCGTCGACGTAGCGCAGAGCATGGCACCGCGCCGTTGCACCGCCCCCGTCTCGCCCGCCAACGACGACGACGGCATCCCCTACGGTGGAAAAGGCCGCTGCCATTAGCGGAGACTCCTGGCGCAGCGCGCGCCAAGCCTCCGCGCCGTCTTCGAGGACAAAGACCGCTGCGCTCGGCGCGCCGTCCTCCCCGGTGCCGCCGGCGACGATCAGCGCGCCGTTGCTGCGGCCGACGACGGCGTCTTTTATGCTGTAAGGCAGCGGCGGCAACGCGCGCTCCTGCAGAGGCGTGCTCCATTGGGAAGCGACCGGATCGGCACTTCCGGCCGAGCACAGCGCCCACAGCAACAACGGGAGCACGCGAAAAGGACTCATGTATCTCTTTCTCAAAAGGAATTGCTGCACGCTCCAACGGACACGTGCAATTGGACGCCTCCCATCCCAAGGCGCTTCAGTGTAACGGCACAATCTATCTATTTGCATGTAGCCTACGGGCCGGTCACGGCAGCCTGGAGCAAAGAGTGCGGGCAGCGCGCTGGCCTGACAACGCATTGGGACGGCTGGCTAACGCTGTCGAGGCAACCGGGTCGTGCGCAGTGTGGAAATAGAAGTCGAGTAGCGCCTAGCGAACGAGCAATAGCTTCTGCGTGCGCACCTGCAGCCCCTCCGCTGCACGCAGCCCACGTCCCGTTACGCGCAGCTGACATATATATACACCCGATGCCACGTCATTGCCGCGCTCGTCTCTTCCATCCCAGTGAACCTGATAATCGCCCGCGCGGCGCATGGCGCGCACCAACTTAACGACGCGCTGACCCGTCGCATTAAAAATATCCATCGACACCTGCAGATCGGCCGGAACGGAATAGCGAATGAGCGTGCCGCTGTTAAACGGATTGGGCACGCTTGGTTTGAGTTGCAGAGCGTGCGGCACACCGCTCGTGGTTTCTGCAACGGCTGTGATAACTTCACCGCCGACTAGCCGTATTTCGTCCAAGTAGAATCGCCCGGAAAAATTGCCAGAGAAACTAATTTCTCCGAGCCTTTCCACCTGCTGGAACGCGCCCAGGGGAATGTCGACTTCCTGCCAGCCGACTTTTGCCGTATCGACGAGTCCGCTGCGGAACAGATCGTAGAGCGTTTCTCCCATGTAGATAGAAAATGTCGGCGCCTTTTGACGAGGATGGAACATGCGGTCTAAATTGACGGCAAAGCGCAGGCGCTCATAGCCCACCGTCTCGAGCGTTTCTGCCGGGCGAAAGCGCACGACCCAGTCCCAATCGCCGTCCATGACGCGGAAAGCGGCCGAGCGCTCGCCGCCAAATACGATGCCGTCCTCACCCAGATCGGCGGGCAACTTTTCCAACCACGTTTTGTTTTCAACGCGCCATCCCTCGCCCAGCACGTCGTCAAAAACAATGCGATCGGCCAGGCGTTGGGGCGGCATCACGACCAGCGTATGGGGATAGCGAATCTCGTGCTCGTTGCTGCCGTCACCCTGTTTTACACGCACGGAAACCGTCTTTACACCGCCGATAACGCCCGCGTTTAACGTAGCCGTGAGCGCGTACTCGCCGTCGCCTACGCGCGCGAGAGGCGCTGCGTTGGAACCGCCAAACGCACTGAGATCGGCCACGACTTCAGGCGGATTTCCGCCGGGGAGTGCCCGCTCTATTCCCACAGTGACTTTGAGGCGAAATTCGGATCCCGCATAGACTGAATCGGCCACTTCAAATTGGGCTCTTGCCACTATGGGACTGTGGTCAATGCGAAAAATGGCGTGCACATTTAGGTCGCTCGATACGTACATGCGGCCCGCGCTATCCGTTGTAATACCTACGGGAAACCCCCACACGTCTTCCATTTCCGTGCCGGTTTGAAATCCCGTGACAAAATCCTCTCTGTATGCTTCGGATCCATCGGGTTTGCTAAATAGTGCTACAACCTTGTAGCCGGGCGAAGGCGCCAGTTTAGCATGGCCCGCGTGCAGCGCTACGAATGCCGCTGATCGGTAGCGTGCTGGAAATAAATTGCCCTCATAAAAGTGGATGCCCATCGGTGCAGTGTGGGCCGGCAGCAGGGCAACGGGCCGTTCCATGCGCCCGACGAGCAGTGAGTCCTCGCGAGAAAGCGGCAGATTGTTGGCGTACTCGGGAATCGTAAAGTCGATGTAGGACCTGTAGCCATAGGCCAGCGGAACGCCGTAAAACCCGCCCTCGCGGATAATATCAACCCACTCCGGCGGAATGCCGGTGCCCTCTTTATCGTGTCCGTTGTTGGTGCCCCAGAGCTGGTTTGTTTCCGGGTGAAGCGCCATACCGATCACATTGCGCACGCCGCTGGCAAAGACGCGCCGGCCGGTGCCGTCCATATTGAACTCTAGAATGACCCCTCGCTCGGGCTCGTTGTAACGGCACATGTCGCAGGGCCATCCCACCGACAGATAGACCTTGCCGTTCTTCTCGTCTAAAACAATCGTGCGCGTGGAGTGGCTGCCGCTCGATGGAATATTGTCGGCGAAGACCTCCCGCTGGCGATAGGTGCCGTCGCCGTCGACATCTCGATAGCGAACGATTTGGTGGCGATCACCCACGAACATGGCGTCTCCCATAAACGCCAGACTATGAGCGCGCTGAAATCCATCGGCAATCGTTATTGCGGCATCGGCCACGCCGTTGGCGTCGGCATCTGGCAGGGCGACAATGCGGCGGTTGTTCATATCGGCAACGTGCAGAACGCCGCGCGCGTCAAAAGCCATCAGGCGCGGACGGTTAAAGTCGTGCGCCGAAAAGACGCTGGCCGAAAAGCCCGGCGGCAGGTTTAGAGTCAGGTCCCGGGGCAGGTGGTCAAACTCCGGTGGGACCTGCACGCTGACCGGTTGCAGCGTCGTCTCCCGCTTCGGCGTGAGGGCAAACGTGCCCGGACCATACGCCGGCTGCGATGCAACCGGCGCGCTTGCGACCATTAACCACGCGATAGCGAGAATATATTTCAGCATAGTGCGTTCTCCCCGTGTCTGGTGCACGTGCTTTCTCAGATGACAATCCGTTTGTTGGCCTCTTTGCGTTCGACCGTTATCCGTCCTACTTCCCCACACCTCTTTCGCCTGCACACTCACCGTATGCGTCTCG
The DNA here is from genome assembly GCA_038128265.1 of Gemmatimonadota bacterium. Classification (GTDB taxonomy): domain Bacteria; phylum Latescibacterota; class UBA2968; order UBA8231; family UBA8231. The sequence goes on along the minus strand of JAYPJE010000035.1, from coordinate 31,570 downwards.
CATTTAAAGACGCACTTCAACGCGTTGCCGGCTCTTCCGTTGCCCCGTATATTGCGTAGAATATGCTCACACTCCGATCCCACCGCGCTGTGCTCGCTCGCCCTATTCGCGCCTTGCGCAACATAGCTATACTCCTCCTTTGCCTGTGCTGTTTCGGCTGTGCCTCCTCCGAGACCGACACCAGCAAAGAGATCACCATCGAGTTTTGGACCATTGCGTTGGGCGACGCCTTTGCCGACTACATCAACGGCATGATCCAGACCTATGAGACCGAAAACCCCGGGGTGCGGATTAAGTGGGTGGACGTAAGCGGCGGCGAAGTTTCGGAAAAACTCCTTGCCGCGCTGGTGGGGCGAACCCCTCCCGACGTTGTAAACATTTACGACCTACCCCGATTTCTTCAGTTCGGCGTCCTCGCCGACATGGATTCTCTCGTTTCGGCAGAAGAGCGCGACAGGCGCTTCGAAAACTTTTGGCGCGGCATCGGCCAATACCAGGGGCGCAACTACGTCATTCCCTGGTATACGGGCGTCTCCATGCTGTGGTATAACAAGGCGCTCTTTGAGCGCGCAGGCCTCGATCCCGAGCGGCCTCCCACTACGATAGATGAAATGCTGGCAATGGGCCAGCAAATCTATGAACAAACGGGAAAATACGGCGTTTCCTGGCGCCTGCACCCTTCACTGGGCACGCCACCGTGGGCCCTCCTGCACATAGACGGCTTTTGGCCGCTGTTCAACGAGGATCGCAGCAAGACGCGCATCAATGACCCGGCCGCTGCCGCCATACTGCAAAAGTGGGTCGACGCGTATCAAAACGGCACGATACCCCCCGAAGCGCTGGCTGCGTCGCATCGCGATGACGTAAACTGGTTTATCGAAGGGCGTGCGGCGATGTTCCCATTTTCCGGCGGGTGGATTACGCGCTACTTCGACCAGTCTTTTGAGCGGGTAGCCCAGCCTGCGCCCCAGCCGCGCGGAGGCTTGGGGCGCGTTCCCGCCAACAGTCAGGCCATTGTCGTGCCCAGAATGTCTGCTCACGTTGAGCGCGCCGTAGATTTTGCCCTATTTGTTACCAACGATGCCAACCAGCTTGAGTTTTGCCGCCAGGTGGCCATATTACCCTCGACCAAGGAAGCAGCGGCCAGTCCCTACTTTCAGCGCGAGCCCGTCACGCTGGCAGACCGGGCCAATCTCTTCTCATACGGAGATATCGACAATTCCTTTGTCGTGACACCGCCCGATGTGACGGGGTGGAGCCGCATGGAAGACGTGCTGTACGAGGAGTTTGCCAAGGCTATGGCGGGCAAACAGAGCATCGAAAGCGCCCTCCAACGCGTGGAGCGCAAATGGAACCACCTGCTGGCGTATCAGTGAGCCCGAGGTCTACGCTACGTGTATAACCGACATTCTCCCTACGCATTCATGGCACCCGGCCTCCTGCTCCTGGCCGTATTCTTTGCCTACCCGCTCGTCGATACCTTTTGGCTTAGCCTGCATAAGTACAACCTTTTCAACGCGCCCGAGTACATCGGCTTAGACAACTTTCGGCGCGCCATGGACGACGAGCTGTTCTGGCGCGTTCTGGCCAATACGCTGCTCTACGCGCTGATCGTAGTCCCGTCTATCACCGTTATTTCCTTTGCACTCGCCCTGTTGGTCAATAGCTCCATACGCGGCGTTCATCTCTTTCGCACGGCGTACTACATCCCAGTAGTGACTTCTATCGTGGTCGCTGGCATCGTGTGGAAATGGGTGTATAACGCCGATGGGCTGCTCAATGCAACGCTGCAAGGTTTAGGGCTGAGCGGGACGTCGTGGCTCGTCGATACGCGCGGTTTGCCCAGCGTCATCTTGAGCGCCTTTGGCATCGAGACCGATGCGCTCTGGGCTTCCGAGCCGGCAATCGCCCTGGTCGCCATCGCCGTGGTGACCCTGTGGAAGGCTTCGCCCTATTACATGATCATCTACCTGGCTGGCCTGCAGGGCATTCCCAAGGAGTTAGAAGAGGCCGCCCAAGTGGACGGCGCCAACCGGTGGAACGTCATCCGGCACGTGACGCTGCCGGCGGTTCGCCCCTACACGCTCGTCGTGTGTATTATGGCCACGATTGCCTCACTGAGAACGTTTGGCGAAGTGTACGTCATGACGGGTGGCGGGCCCTTTCACCGCACGAATCTGCTGTCCTATTACATCTACACCCTCGGTTTTAAATATCTCGAAGTCGGCTATGCGGCCGCTGTATCTCTCCTGCTGCTCTGCATTATCCTGCTCTTGTCGTACGTCAATTTTCGCTTTGCAGGAGGCGATTTGGACGGGGACAGCAAATGAACAACCGAACCGTCCAGCTCGTTCTGCTATACTGTGCGCTGCTCGGTATTGCCGTGCTGCTGCTGGCCCCTTTCGCATGGCTTCTATCCACCGCGCTCAAGGCAGAATCGGCTGACCTATTCGCCTTTCCTCCCCAGTGGATTCCCGACCCCATCGTGTGGAGCAACTTTGCCAAGGCGTGGGATATACTGCCCTTTATGCGGTACTTGTACAACACGTTTTACATTGCCATTGCCACGGTTGCAATCAACTTGCTGCTCTCTTCAATGACTGGATTTGCCCTGGCCCGCATGCATTTTCGCGGTCGCCAATTTATTCTCTACGCCGTTCTCGCAACCACCATGGTGCCTTTTCAGGTGCTGTTAATTCCGCTATTTATCGTCACGCTAAAGCTTGGCCTGGTCGATTCCTACGCCGGCGTCATCCTGCCCGTCGCCGTAAATGCCTTTGGTATTTTCCTGCTTCGCCAAGCCTTTTCGACGATTCCCAAGGACCTCGAAGACGCCGCCCGCATAGACGGGTGCTCCGATTGGCACATTTTTTCTCGCATTATGATTCCGCTTGTCAAACCGGCGCTGGCAACGCTGGCCGCCTTCACCTTTGTCGCACAGTGGAACGACTTTATATGGCCGCTGATCGTGCTGAAAAACCGCGACCTCTACACGCTGCAACTCGGGCTGGCCAGCCTGCAGGGCGTCTTTGGCGTAAACTGGCGCTACATCTCTGCGGCTTCCATTATCGCACTCGTTCCAACGGTGCTCTTCTTTCTCTTTACCCAGCGCTTCTTCACCAAAGGCATGACGGCAGGAGCCGTGAAAGGATAGCGCCCATATGCATCTATCGGACCCTGCACGCACGGCGATGCGCATCGCCCGCGCCGCGCTACTCTGCCTGTTCCTATCTAACACAGCGTCATTCGCTCAAGCGGAATTCCCGCTGCCTACGTACGAAATCTATTCGGTAACCGACTCGATTCGCATCGACGGCCTGTGGACGGAACCGGCCTGGCAGCAAGCACCCGTTATCGACGAATTCTCCTACCCCTGGTTTGAGGGCGGAGAGAAAGAGCGGACGGAAGTGCGGATGCTGTGGGACCGCTCTTACCTATACGTTTTCTTTACGGCCTATGACGCGTTTATATCTTCCCATCTCACGCAGCGCGACGACCCCGTTTCCAGGGACGACTGCGTCGAGGTCTTTATCGCACCGGATACGGCGCGCGTCGAAAACTATTTTAACTTTGAGTTCAACGCGATTACTACCATACTCGACCGCTCGCCCCATATGGAGCGCAGCAGCCGGTGGAACGCCGACGGCATCAAGGTCGCCAGTCACATCGCAGGTACCATAAACGACACGTCCGACGTGGACGATTATTGGACGATGGAAGTCGCCATACCGCTATCCGTGTTCGAGCCCTTTGCGCCGGATATCCCACCCAAGCAGGGCCAGCCGTGGCGCCTCAACCTCTACAGGACCGGCGGCGACATCAACCTCCAGTATGCTACGTGGTCGAACACCCTGCGTCCCAAGCCGCAGTTTCACGCTCCAGATCGCTTTGGCATTGTAACCTTCTCTACAACACCCGTTGACTCGCATTAGCCCACTCGTACCTAGCATAAGCCGTGATCCGCGCTCTCCGTAAACCGTCTTTCCCTTCAGCTCACCGCCCCGGGTGCTATCGCACGTTCGCGGGTGTGCTCTTCGCCCTCTCGCAGATGCTGTTTTTGGCCTGTGCCGGGCCGCAGGAAAAGCCCGACCCACCGGAGTCAAACGCCGCAGACACACAGCCGTCACACACAGCCGATCAGGATCGGCCAGTGGATGTGAGTTCGACGCCTGCTGCGCGATTTGTCGACGTCAGCGAGCGCGCTGGCATTGTGGAGCAAACCGTTTCGGGCAGCCCCGAACAAGGCTATATCGGCGAAACCATGTCGGCGGGCGTCGCCGTCTTCGACGCGGATGCCGACGGCTACTTGGACCTTTTCTTGGTTGGCGGCAACAGGCTATCGCCGCCCGACGTAGCGACCAGCCAACGATTCTATATCAACAACCGAGATGGCACATTCAGCGACCAGACGTCGGCAGCTGACCTCGTGTCCGTTGGCTGGGGCATGGGCGCCGCCGTCGGCGATACGGACAATGATGGCGACGTCGATCTGTATGTAACCTACCTCGGGAAAAACAGATTATACCTCAACGAGGGTGACGCCACGTTTAGCGAAGTGGGCGCAGAGGCCGGCGTGGCGGATTCGGCCTGGGGGGCCAGCGCCGCCTTTGGCGATTTGGATCGGGATGGTCTGCTCGACCTGTATGTCACAAACTACGTGGCGTTTGATTTCGATCATCCGCCGACGGGGCCGCTCAAGTGCAGCTACAAAGGATTGGACACATTTTGCGGCCCGCAGGGCATGATCAGCAGCAGCGATCGGCTGTATCGAAATAGGGGTAACAACGCGTTTGTCGACGTGAGCGCGCAAACGCCCATTGGCGACTTTTCGCTGCCGGCGCTCGGCGTCGTCTTTGCAGATGTCGACAGCGACGCGGACCTAGACATTTACGTTGCCAACGACTCCGAGCGCAATCTACTCTTTGAGAACATCGGACAGTGGACTTTTCGGGAGCGGGCCATTGAAGCCGGACTCGCCTATAGCGAAGAGGGCCGCGCCCAGGCTGGAATGGGCGTAGATGCGGCCGACTTTGACGACGACGGGGATATCGACATCGTCGTCACCAACTTTTCCGACGACGTGAACACGCTTTACCTAAACGATGGAACGGGCGTCTTTGCCGACCGCACCTATGCCGCCGGACTCGGCAGCGTCGTGCGCCCTTATTTGGGCTGGTCTACCCGCTTCTTCGATTTTGATAACGACGGCGACCTAGACCTCTACGTGGCCAATGGCCACATTTATCCACAACTCGAGCAGCTGCCCGATGGGCTGCACTATGCACAGAAAAACCTGCTGTATAGAAACGACGGCGGCACGTACACTCCCGTCGACGGCGGACCTGGATGGCAGGTTGAAAAAGTCAGCCGCGGTGGCGCTGTGTTTGACTACGATAACGACGGCGACCTAGATATCGTTATCAACAACCTCAACGATACGCCGGATCTTTTGCGCAACGACACGCCGCGCGCAAACAGCTGGATTGGCGTGCAGCTGACCGGCATGCAGAGCAACCGCGATGGCGTTGGCGCCCGCGTCGTTGTGAAAACGAACCGCACTACGCGGACGCGCTACGTCAATAGAGGACGCGGCTTTCAGGCGCAGAGCGATCCGCGTCTCGTCTTTGGCTTGCGACCCGACGAACGCCTCGATACCCTGTCGGTCTTCTGGCCCTCCGGCCAGGTGCACGTGCTAACGGACCTACCCAGCCAGACATACATCCGCATTGACGAACAGGGAGATTGGCGCCCGCTCTCCTTTAACCAAGTGGTCGATGCACGCAGCATGGAAGAGCCTGCGGTCGACAGCACCCCGCGCGCCGCGCGCCCGGCGGGAAGCCAACAGCAGGCGGTCGATCGGTCTAATTGGAGCGCAACGGACTTTGCCCGCGCCGGACAAACGCTGTATGACCAGGGACAGTATGATGCGGCTAGGAAGATGCTCGAAAGCGCCGTGCGCTTAGCCCCGCAAAACCCCGCGCTGCAGGTCAATCTCGCCATGGTATTTTTTCAGGGCATGGGCGACTACCAGCGAGCGGTCGACATCCTCTCAGAAACAACGCGATCGGCGCCCAATAACAGCGATGCCCACACCTTGCTCGGCAAGGCCTATTTGAGCTTAAACCAAATTCAACAGGCAAGGGAGGCCTTTGCGCACGCCGCACGCGTCGACTCGCTCAACTGGGAAGTGCACAATTGGCTGGGCTTGGCCCACATGCGTTCCAATGACCCAACCGGGGCACTGGCCAGCTTCACATCGGCCGCGCGACTGGCGCCCTGGCAGCCCGCCCCCCATTTGCACCTGTCGCGCGTTTTTGCCCAGCTGGGAAACTCCGCTCAGGCCGCCGTCGCCAACCAGAACTTCACGCGCCTGCAGCCGCTGCAAGAAAGCGTCGAGCGCTTCAGGGAAAAGGTTGCACTCTTTCCAGACAGCACGCGGGCACATGCCCTGCTGGGGCTGGCCTACGTAGAGCAGGGGCGCAAAGAGGCCGCTGCGCGGCACTTTGCAACAGCCAATCGTTTAGACTCTCTGTATGCGCCGGCATACCACGGCTTCGGCAAATTGCATATGCTCGAGGGACGCGTAAACGAGGCCATCCGCTTTTTCGAGCGAGCCTGCGCGCTAGACCAAACGTTTGGCCTGGCCGTGTTCGATCTGGCCCAGGCCTATTTTCGCATTGGGGAATTTCAGCGCTCGATTGCCGTATATACCTTCGCTCTGACCATCGACTCGCGGCACGATATTATCAATACGAATTTGGCTATGGCATACGCCATGGTGGGCAATCTCGATCAGGCCAAACAGCTGTTTAATCGGGTAATTGAAAACGATGGCAATAGCATTGACGCCCGCGATGGGCTGGCCCAGGTGTTGCTCGCCGAGGGTGACAAGCAGGGCGCACTAGCGCAGTGGAAGTACATTCTCTCGCTCGACCCCACACACGCAAGAGCCGCTTCGGCCGTTGGCCAGCTCTAGTCGCCGGTTACTCCCGCTGCGACTTCCACCTGCTGGTCATCCGTCGCCAACACGATCTTTTCCACGCCGACCCGCTTAGCCACTTCGAGCATTTCTAACATGTGCTTGTGCCGCGTCTGCTGATCGGTTCTCAGTATGAGCGTTAAGCTGCCCGTATCCTGCTTTTCACGCAGCAAAACGGACTCGAGCTCTCCGCTAGTAACTAGATTTCTATTGATTTCTACACGCCCGTCGATCGTCACCGTCCCCACCAGCTTTTTCTCTTCTATTTGGCTGGCCTTCGTCGCTTCAGGCAGCTGCACTTGCAGCGTGTAGGGCTGCTTAAAAACCGTTGTTACCATAAAGAATATGAGCAGCAAAAACACGCAGTCGATCAGCGGAGTTAGGTTGAGTCCTTGTTCTTCTTCGGCCAAGCTTCTCTTTGCCACGGTGCGACCTCACTCTTTTTCCTGAACAAAGGCAATACCCTCAATGCCCACCTGCCGAGCACTGTCTACCACGTAGACGACATCTTTCTGAACGCATTCCCCATCGGCTTGGATAATGATGTTGTCGTTATTTGCTTCTTCGACCGCCTGTTTGAGCTTTTCCTGCAGCGCCTCGCGGGCGACGTCCTGTCCGCCAATCTGAATTTTGCCGTACTGATCAATGGCCACATTAATATCTTTCTTCTTCTCTTCCTCGGCCTGACTGTCTGCCGGCATATCGACTTCAAGCCCTTTTGTCTGCAGAAAGACCGTCGTCACCATAAAGAAGATGAGCAACAGAAATACGCAGTCGATCAAGGGCGTCATATCGGGCTCGCCGTCTTCGGAAAAGCTGCGAGCTCTGCGGATGCGGTGCCTGGCCATACCGATTCTCCTACGCGCTCGCCTTTCGGCCCGACATGATGAGCGCATTGGCAAAGGCGTGGCCATAGGCCTCTACGCGCTCTAGCGAACGGTCGGCCGTTCGCGCCAAGTAGCGATAAAAGACAATGGACGGAATCGCCACGATAAGGCCCGTCGCCGTAGTAACCAGCGCCTGAGAAATACCGCCAGCAACGACTTTGGGGTCTCCAGCGCCAGAAGCGGCAATCGATTCAAAAGCGACGATCATACCGGTTATCGTGCCCAACAGGCCGATGAGCGGCGCGATATTGCCGATGGTATTGATAATGGGTAAGTGCTTGCCTAAGTATGTGCGCGCCGACTCTTCCGTTTGTATGACAAGTTCGTCCTTCATATCGGCAATCTCTTTTTGCATAACCAGAAACCGGCCCATTTCGCCGCTGCCGCCGCCTTCTCCCAGCTTGATGATCTCTTCGTTTGTCGCCTTGAATTCTTCCTGTTCGATTATGAGCGTATTGTAGCGCTTTAGCAGCGAGGCAAAGACAAAGTTGAGTACGCCCTTGCCGCTTTCGCAGATTTGCACCGCCGACTGCTGTCCCTCGCGCAGCAGCGCCGCTTCAATCTGCTCCAGTTCTTCCTTGGACTGTTCGGCGCTTGGCAAGGCATTTAGAACGAGGAATCGCTCTATGGACAGGCAGACAGATAGCAAGCCGCAAACGATGAGGGGTATCATCAGTGGGCCACCGCTTTGAATAATTTCCAACATAGTGATTCACTCCTTGCTTTGGGCGGACAGCAGCCGCCCTCACGATTTAGTTTTTCGTCTCGCCTGGAACTAAACGCGCCCCCAAACTCAACCCCGTCTGTATTGGACGTTCGTTGTCAATGACAGCAGCCTTTGACAGGTGTTGACCTATGATCTCCTCTATCTGCACGGCACCAACGTGCTGGCCATTGTGCAGAACGGAAAAAATATCTCCCCGCCTGACCAAGTCGCCGTTGCCGATATTCAGATATATCTCTACCCCGTCAACGGCTAGCACTTTCGCATCCTCTCGCAGCGCGATAGGCGCTCGCCCGAGCAGCGAATCGGCGATCGCTTGGCTCAGTTCTCCGAACACGCTCTGCACGTGCTGGCCAAAGGTTAGGGCAAAGAACTTTTCCGACGCAAATTCTGCGGACAGAAGTTCTCGAAATTCCCGGTCTTGCACGTTGGGCTTGCCGAATAGGCTAAAGTCGATCGGGCGTTCTACCGAATCTTTCTTGACGTCCAACGTGGACAGGATCGAACCCGACTTTCCATCGATCAGCTCAATCTCGTCTATTTTAACACTGTGCGTATACGATTTATAGCCAAACGTATTGGGGTCGCCAGCCACGGTGCGGCGAACGCCAAACTTGCTTACGCGGCCGCGTATGAGCACATCCACATCGAGCTGCGCTGCGATCCCTTGCCACTGCTTGGCCATCTCGGCCAGGTCTCCCGTCGTGCGGGTATTTGTTTCCGACGCCACGACGGCGATGCCCGGTATGTCCTGCAAATAATCCCCCAGTAGCTTTGGAACATCGCTGGCCAATTTCCACGCGCCCTGAAAGCCAGCCTGGTCATCAAAGGGCAGCAAAGCGACGCGAACGGGCGGCAAGCTGGCAAGGCTCGGCCACGCGCAGAGCAGCACGCTCGCAAAGAGAAATGCCGCCACGCTAGTCCGTTTCCGCTGGGAGCAGCTCGACCGCGTGCTCAAATGACAGGGCCACATCCAGCGACTCAAGTGGCTGTCCCGAAGCATCGAACTTGAATATGAAGTCGCGCAAGACCATCTCTACGGACTCTACTTTGTCCTGCAGCGGCCTAAAGGCAATCAGGCCGCTGTAGCTCTCGCCTTTAAATACGAGCTGGTCTTCCAAGTAGGCCGAGCTGCGCACGTTGCCCATGCGCAGGTCGAAGCGATAGAACTCATTGCCGCTTTGTCCGCGCAGACCGCGATAGTACTGCTCAAAACTCTCGTAGGGCGCGGATGCGGGAATGCCAAAGGCGTACAGCTTCTCTCCCTGATCCGTCAGCAGGTAGGACTTTATGGGATCCAAGAGCACTTTCGCGTAAATGTCGTTGACGACGGTCACGCGAAACACGGTGAACCGCTTGGGGCGATATCCCTTTAGCGGATCGATCCAATCTCCATACGTATAGGGATTGGTCGAAAAGCGCCCCTTTGCCGAATCCTGTGGGAATAGCGCGTTCAGCTGGTCGTCGCTCAAGGGCTCCACCTTTATGCGCAGTCCCTCCATGGCAAACGTTATGGAAGCAGCGTCTTCCGACGTATAGCTGCCGTTTTGTCGGGCTGCCAGTATGAGCTCGGACGACGTGTCGAGACCCTCCTCTGCAGCGTACAACTCGCTGTGGTAAATGGATAGGGATGGGTTAAATACGCTCTGACAGCCGCTGAGCCATACTACGCATAACACGCACAGGTATTTCATACCCAATTCTCTCATTCGCTTCGTTGACTGAAGAAATCGATTTGCTGTTGGGCGATGGAGCCCTGCTGCGTCAAGGCAAAGACGACAGCATTAATGCCAAAGCGCAGCTGGGGTTCGTTGCCAAAGTTGCGCGCCCACGTGTGCACATAGCCTTTGTCGCAGTAAATAGCGACCAATCGATCGCCCAAGAACACGCCTTCGAGGTTATAGGACTGCTGGGCTATTACGACGTTTTCCAACCCGCGCTGACCGCCGCTGTCGGGCACTTCCAGCTCCGAGCCAACAGGGGGCCCGTCAAAATCGTAGAACGTGTGGTAAATCGGGTGGTTGTTGGGAATGACTTGCAGCACGCCCTGCGACCTCAACGCATCGCGAAAAACCTTGCGCAACGATGCTTCTGCTTGACTATACTCGGCAGTAGGATTGGCATTGTCGGCGAAAATAAAACCCCCTCGACGCAGGTATTCACCGAGATTTTCGATCTCGCGCTCGGTCAACTCGAACGCCTCCTGCGCCGTCAAGTAGACAAACGGCGTCCGAAATAGCTCCTGTGAATCGATAAACAGGTGGGCGTCAACCTGTGCCGATATGCCCGTCTGTTTGTTGAGCGCATCAACCAGGTTTGGAATGGCCTTAGCGGCGCTATCAAAGGTCGGCTCGAGGTCGTTAGCCCAGGCCGTACCCAAATAAATAAAGCCTTTTACGCTGCGGCGATCGGATGGATCCTGTATGATCAGCCCCTTGTATTTACCCGTGTCCAGCGCCTTTAGATCGATCAGCTCCTCGCGCATGGCTATGCGCTTTTCCGGCTCTTTAGTCCCTGCTATAACCGCGGCCGACAAATCGACATCGCCGGCGTTCAGGTCGAGTTTTACGTCGGGGCTGACGTTGTAGTCGAACGTCGCGATTCTGCCAATCGAGGATATACCGGCAACGCTTTGCGCAGCGGGCATCTGCACGCGTGGCGTCAGAGACGTCATTTTCTTTGTCATCGCGCGCGGCTGTATGCGCTGTTTTTTCAGGACAAACGCTTTGGAAGAGCGCGGCTTGCGGATAATTAGCCGGGTGATCGCCGGCGGCGGCGCCTCTTTCTTGTCCTGGGAGAGAATCATGTATAGCGTCAGTCCTCCTCCCAGTGCCAGCGCACACAGCAATCCCCAAACGGTATAGCGAGACGTATCCCGAAGTAGGTGTTTGAGACTTATTGAGTCGCTGGGCGAACTAAAGCGCGTGTTCATCTATGCACACTTTTCTATCAGAGCCGTGAGGCCATGATCCAATCGCGATGAGATCGGGCAAACTGATACGCATCGCGCGTTGCCTTCTCTGCCTCGTACAGTTCAATAACCTGGTCGTAGACGCGAACGGCATCGTTCCACTTGCCGATGCCCTCCAAGCACACTCCCATATTGCTGAGGGCACCCAAGGCGCTCTCTGTGCCGTCGTACTCTTCTATAATTTCTTCAAATACATCAATGGCTTCTTCGTAAAATTCCAACCGGTTGCCCACTTCGGCCGAGTCCATAAGCGCTAGCCCCTTTTCATAGGCTTCGTAGGCAATGGCTTCCGTGAGCTCTTTCTTTAACTTGGGCACCTGTTGGGCAACGGTCGAGCGCCGGTAGCGCTCTTCCACAATTGAGTAGGCTTCGAGCGCCTGCTTGTACTGCCCGGCGTTGTAGGCATAGTCGCCAAAGGTAAACTGGGCGGACGGTGCAAACTCGCTGTCGGGATAGCGCTCCAGCAATAGGCCAAACCGTTCCATCGCCTCTTCTTGGCGTTCCAACTCAATCAGACACCACGCCATATTGTAGAGGGCATCATCGGCGTTGTCGCTATCGCGATACGTCGTCAGCAGCACGCCGTACGCATCGATCGCTTCCTGAAAACGACCGAGCTGATAGTTTGACTCGCCCAGCCCAAAGTACAGCGCGTCGGCCGAGTCGTGGTCGGGGTGATCGGCAACCATCTGCTCGAACAGCGCGTGGGCCGCTGTAAACTCGCGCAAGCTATAGTGCGTATTCGCCAGATAGTAGGTCACGAGAAAGCGCTGCTCAGACGTCAGCTCTTCGCTCTGAACCTCTGTCAGCTGGCTCTTTGCCGCCTCCAAGTCTCCTTGTGAAAAGGCAATGGTTGCCAGGCTGAGCTTGGCGTTCACGGCAAAGCGACCCGATGGAAACTGCTCCACGTACTGCTGCAATGTGCTGACGCCTTCGGTGCTATCAGACGTGCGAACTAAAATTTCTCCAAGTATAAACAGCGCCTTTTCCCGCAGGCCGTACGGCCTTTCCGCCGAGGGCTGGTCTTCAAACGCAAGGGCGAGAATGCGCCTGGCCATCTGGGCCGTCTCCTCCCATCGCCCCTCGGCGTAGTAGGAGTCCATAATGCGGCTCAGCAGCTCGGCTCGCTCCTGCGGCTTGGCCTCGTTGTTCGACATGCTCTCCAGCAGCTCGACGGCATCGGTCGAGCGGTTTTCTTTGAGGAGAAGCAAAATGAGCGTTTCGCGCGCATAGCGAATTTTCTCTAGGTCCGTCACGTTGTCGACAACCCAGCTCAGGTCGCTTTCGGCCAGCGCCAAGCGATCATCTGAAAGGGCGGCATTGCCCCTAGCCAAGCGAGATGCAACCAAGAGCTCACTCTCCGGATCGGACTCAATCAGCTCGCCATAGGCCTGTATGGCTTGCGTCCAATGGCCCATTGCCGAATGGGCCTGTCCAATCAGGTAAAGGAAGCTATATCCCTGTTGGGCATCCGCGCCGCTCATGCCTTCTGTCAGAATCGCCAGAGCCTGCTCGTACTGGCTCTGTTCCAGCAGCTGGTGGCCCGCGCCCAGGCGAGAGCTCGTATAGTGTCGCGAATCGCTGCCTACGCGTAGAAATTCGCCAATGGAATCCTCGTGTTGGCCCATACTCTGCAGTGCAAGTGCCCGCCGCATATACGCATCGTCCAACCCCGCCGCATCGGGGAAGAGGACGAGAACCTGGTTGGCCAGAGAGTCTGAGAGGCGGTACTCGCCGCGCTGGAAGCTCAGCTCCGAAAGCTGCAAGAGCGCCCTCTGGGCATAGGACTCACCGGCTTCGTCTATTAGAGACCGGTAAGCCCGCTCGGCGGAACGCTCGTTGTCGGCTCCGCCCACCGTCTGCAGGGCATACGCCTTGTTAAACAGCGACTCCCACTTATAGGGCGTGTTCTGTTCCTGTAGAATGGTGTCGTAATAGGCGACTGCCCGCATTAGAAATGGCTCCGCCGCCGCCCTGTCGCCCTCCTCCATGCGCAACTGGGCCTGCTGCTGATAGCTATTACCCATTCGGTAGTGCACTCGGTCGAGGGGAAACCCCACACTGCTAGCCATGTCGCCGTAACCCTGTATAAACACCCGAAACTCTGACAGAGCGGCTTCGTACTGCTTTTGAGAAAAGAGCTTCTCCGCCAGCGCAAATTGGATGCGCGCCCGCAGAGAGCGATCTGAGGAAATATCAATTGCCTCGCGGTAGGTGCGCACCGACTCGTCTAGATCGCCGCGCTGCTCGTACATATCGGCCAGGCGCAGGTAGGCCTCCTCGACGAGCGTCCGCTCACTTGCAAAGCTCTTTATGACCCTGCGGAATGACGCCACGCCCGCTTCGTACTCGCCGATCTTGCCATAGCATGTAGCCGTGCGAATCTCGGCTTTTGCCGCTAGCTCTAACGCCGTCTCGTCTACTAGGCCGGCCAGCTTCTCGCGCTGCATGGCAGCCAGCTGGTCCTCTGACAGCTCGTCTATGCGCTGTCGCTGGACGAGGCGCTGATAGTACTCTACGGCCGAACCGCAGTCGTCCATGGCCAAATAGCACTCGCCTATTTGGAACAGGCTGCGATCCGTGCGATAGCCGTTGGGGTAGTTTTCAACCAAGTCGACAAATGCCTCTATTGAGGCGTTGTAATCGCCCATTTCGTAGTGGGCCCAACCCAAGTTGTAGAAGCCGGGCAGAGCATAGTCGTCAGCGCCGTACTCGTCGATTAAACGCTGCGACGCACTAACGACGTCTTCGTATTTCTTTGCTTCGAAATGCGTTTCGATAAGCCGGCCGTGTGCCAGCCCTTTCAGCTCTTTGCTCGAGGCAGAGCGAATAACCTTTTCAAAAGAGTCGACGGACTGCACATACGAGCTGTCGGCGAGCTGCAGGTACTCGCTGCTTCGGCTCAGGTCATTTTGCGAGAAGCTGCGGTAGTCTGAAAATCGCTTGTTGTAGGCATTGCCCATTTGGTAAAGGGCGGCCTCTTGAACGGGATAGTGATCTTCGCCGACCACGACCTGTATGGTTTCTGCATCCAGAACGCGACTCCGCACGACGGACACTTCGCGATAGCGATCTATGGCCTGATCGTACGCACCTTCCGCGTAAAAGCGCTGCGCCTCTGTGAAAGAGGCAATCAGCTCCTGTTCCGTTGGTGCGCGAAACGAAAGCACGGCGCCCGCTGCCGTAATCAACCCGACGAGAAGTGCTAAACTCATGGCCTATTCTGCCTCAAATCCCACGATGACGTTGACAAACGCAGCGACAAACTCTTCGTCACCAGTTAGTCCTATCTCGCTGTTCTTGTACTCTTTATTCCTGTGACTAATGCCGGCGTTTGTAGAGACGACATAGCCAAAGTACTTCGAATTGTTCGACACCATCGCCACGGCATCAAATTGTTGAAACGTGTTGTCCGAATCAGCGGAATCATTCACCCGGTACGGAAGAGCGAAACCCAAGCCCTGCACGCCGAGCTGAAAGCGCGTCTGCTCGGTCAGCCTATACTGCAGCTTTGCTATGGGAATGGTGTGCGTTTCGCGGGTAATGTCCCCTTCATCCGCGCTGTTCCACTCGCGGCGATAGCGCATCTTTATACCCGAAAACAGGCTGACGCGCTCGCTCAGTTGCCACTGGTAGTCAAAGGCGTTAACCATCGTCCAGCGGTTGAGGCGACGGCCCTCCTGCAGCCTGCCGTCAAATACTTTGCCCTCGTGCTGGTTGTTGGTTTCGTATTTGATTTTGTTGCGAATTTTCCACGCAGAGCTTGCACCACCCCATTTCGTATCGATGTAAATGCGCCCGCGCGTGCTGTTGAGAAAGAGCATGGGATCCTCGCGCGGTCCCTCGAGGAAGGGCGCCACCTTGATGTTGCGCTGTAGACCGGCAAAGTCGAGCTCAAACTGCTCGGCAATGGTCAGAACGCGGTCGCTGTATACGCTCAGCTCGTCCTCAATCCCATCCTCTATGCGCTCTATTGAAGCACTCGCTAAAAAGTTGCCGAGCGAAGGTATTTGCCGCGCGTAGCCAATGCGCGAGTAGAGCGACCTGTCGGGAGCTGGGCCTGCAATTTGACGCGTGTCTTTCAACCCAAGCGTCACGCTCATGCCGCGCAGGGGCCATATGCTCAAATAGGTGTGAAAGCCGCGCGTATCGATGTCGTATGGCAGGTCGGCGACAATATCGTTCTCGCGCGCATCAATGACGTCGTTGTGGTTGGCATCTTCGCCGAAATCGTAAACGGGCGGATCGGCCGTATACATCAGGAACGGCTCTTGGTAGTCCGGCACGGCGTTAAAGTTTCTATTCGTGTCGGGGATGCCGTCTTTATCCTCGTCCAGACCCGGAAATACGCCGTCGACGTCCGACTGCCCCTGCAGTCCGCTCGGTGCGTTGTTGTACCAGCTATCCGGATAGCGGTCGTCGTCGTCGTTGTCCTCTATGAGCCGGTGAATCATCGTGTTGTTATAGGCGATGGGATTGCCAGACGTATCCCGTTCGTCGCGTCCGATGTAGCTGCGAAACTCCGTCGTGTAGTGGGGGCCGATGGAAAAGACCTCCGCACCGAAGCCCCAGCGTTCGGCATCTTTCTTTACGGTCAGGTAAAATGCGTTGTCGTTTATAGAGGATCTTCCACCCGGCATCGTTTCGCGCTGCAAAGCGTTGATGCTCAGCTCATCGAGCGACACCCGAGGCTGTGGAATGCCGCTTGCGTACTGGAAAAAGCTCCTACTGCGGCTGAACTCGGCATTTATTTCGAATCCGTGCAGCACGCCGTGCGCGTTTAGGCTATACAGACTGAGGCCGGTGGGTACACCGCTTTTTACGCGAACGAGCTTCGGCGTGCCGTCTTGGGGGTTGCCCTCTGCTCTTGCCACCGTGCGAAAGTACGTCGCGTAGCGATAGCGTTCGCGGTAATTTGAGCGCGTTGGATTGGGCGCCGTTCCCGAGATATCAATTTCAGATAGCTCGACGTGATAGTCGTTAGCCAGCGATAGGTCGACTTCGACCGACTCGATAAACTCGCCGAGCGGTTCGAGGTCGACGTAGAGCATGGCATACTCTTCTCCGTCGAATGCCTGAGGCAGGTCCGCCGCTGTCGCAAAACCAAAGTCGCCCGACTCTTCGACCAGCTCATGGGCGAACTCTTCATCTACGACGACGGGCGCTTCCCCCTCATTTTCTACGCGGCTCTGGTTGATCACGTGTTCTGGTCCGTACAGCTTGTAGTCGCGATAGTAGAGGTGATCAATCCAAAAGGGAAATTCATATCCGCGGTAGTAGACGTCTACGTCAAACGCCGCGTAGTTGATATACGGATCGTATGTGTTGTACGACGAGCCGCGGTTGATCGACTGATAGTCGTTGGCCAACGGCGGCAGGGGCTTGCGCTCTCCGCTGCGCAACCGGCCCGTTATATAGCTCTGCCGTTCGTCGCCGCGCTTGCTCAGACGCACGATAAACGGTTCGACCTCCGGGCGCACTACGCCGTTGACCCGCACGCTCACCGAATGAATAACCACGCCCCCCTTGCCGTCCGTAGGCGAATCATCGGAAATGCGCAGGGCCAACATCGCGGGCGCATTCTGCATGGCGCCCGGGACCCCTTTCGTCGACAGCGCCTTCTGCTCCATCATCGGTTCGTACTGGTGAGCGTTTACAAACGTAGCGCCGAAGTTCATAAAACCGACGTGCCGTTCGTAGTGGGCTCCCCAGAGCATCGCTTTCGCCTTGATGTTCTGGTCGTTTTCCCGACCGGACGAGTAGATGGGCGCATGTAGGCGAGAAAAGAGCGCGGAAAAACTGTTTTTCTTTGACCCCACGTCGATGCGCAGACCGTTCAGGTTGGACATCTTCAGCGTCAGCGGAGTGAGGCGCGTGCGTATTTCGTTGGCGTATATAAACCGCGATTGCCAATCGTCCGTTCCATCCGTCCCCACAACGACGTAGTTGAACAGGCGCGCGTAGCTGGAACCGCTCTGGCCGTGCGCCAAACTCTCACTCAGCTGCGACCCCCCCGATCCGGCAAAGCGCTGGACGCCCAGCCCGCGCCGTTCCACCCACCGAATGGACTCAGACCCGTATACGAGAGGGTCTCCCATCAGACTGTAGTAGTTTCTCAAGTTGCTCGTTATGCCAATCTGACGGGGATAGTCTACATCGCCCCAGTTGGTATACTCATCGGTAAAGCGTCCCAGAAAAGCGCTGCTACCCAGCACCCGCTGCGCCCCAATCTCCTCCGTCGCCTCTGTGCTGCCGCTCGCCGCGGGTTGAGCTACCCCATCACCAACCAGCAGCACGAGCGCACAGGCACAGTGCAAAAGCCACCGGACGGGCAGCCCGATTTTTCTATTTGGCGAATTCTTTACCATGTTAGCAACTGTCAAAACAGCGGCCTCAAGCCCGCTATAACTCGGAGAAAGATGCGCGAGTAATCCGTGTTTTGCTGACTGCGATCTTCGGACAAAAACTCCCTAAATCGGCGTTCGTATCCCAGGTTCACGTTGACCTGGTAACCCAAGTACGTCGACGTGTTATTTACCTGAGCCAAGTAGACGCGGCTGTCAAAATCGACGCCGTCGCTCACCCGGTTGCGATAGATGCTCGGCAATAACGGCCCCCCCTGCGCGCCCAGCTTAACCGACGTGCGATCGGAAACGGGATACTCCAAGCGCAGTATGGGGAAAACGTAGTGCTCCTTCACCGAGGCTATCTGCTCCGTGTCGTCCAATAGACGGCGGTGCAACCACTTTACCTGCGAGCGAACGAGCAGCTCTTTCCAAGGATTCCAGAGGTGCTGCGCCTTGTATACAATCGCCAAATCGGAGATGACATTGCCGGGCTGCAGCGAAGTCGCCTGCTGATGGTTGGTTTCCCGCTTTACGCTGATTTCCGCGCTGATGTTTTCAAAGCGCGTAAATGTCGCCTTTGCATAGATCGTGTGCAGCCAGCTGTTACGCAGCAGCATGGGATCGTCTTGCAGCACGGCCACGCCCAGCGGGTTCCGCAGCTCTTCGTCCGTGAGCGCGAAGAGGGGGATCGGCTCGGGTTCTAGGTAAATCGGACTGCGGCCCAAGCCAAAGACTCTATCCTCGATGTCGTCGTGCACCCGCTTCGTGCGACCCACCGCTTTGACCTTGGCCCAAAACGGGATATCGCGCTCGTACTCCAGGCGCACGTACGCCGTCCGCGCCTCGTCGCCTAGTGCAAGGGCTCGCGTGTGGTGGTAGCCCGCCGTCAGCAAGCTATACGGGGTCGGCCTGTACTGGCTGAAGAGGTTCCACCCCCGCTGGCCAACTTCGTACGGGTAGTCGGGCTCGTCGTCGTCTTCCCGCTCGTCAATAACCCCGTTGTTGTTCATGTCTTCGCCGAAATCATATGCATCGGGGTTTACGCGGTAGAGCAAAAACGGCTCGAAGTAATCGGGAATCCTATTGTCGTTCTCATTTATGTCGGGTCGGCCGTTCAGGTCTAAGTCCAAGCCGGGAAATACGCCGTCGGGATCTTCTATAAACCGGCCACCCGTCACCAGGTTCGTCGTTTTGCGCAGAAAATAGCTATCGGGAAATGGATCCTTGTCGTCGTTGTCGTCGACGGAGTTGAACTCGATCGTGTTGGTAGGCGCCGGGCGTTCGCCTTCGACTTCGTCGGGGAGCCGCGGCTCGTTAAAGTTCGTCGGATATATAAACGGGCTGGTTAGGAACTGGAAGTAGCTCCGGTAATCGTCGTCCTGCACGCTTAGCCCGGTCGAGTAGTTATCGCCAACGGCAAAGTACTCTGCCCCAAAGCTAACCTTCTGCCAGTCGCGCTTTAGCGCCACAAAGAACGCATTGCTGTGCTGCGTCCGGTGCTTGAGGTTTGTGGTGATCAGAGAGGGGTAGGCTCTAAAAGACAAGTTGTGGACGTACTCCGACCGCAGCATAAAGCCCTTCAGGTCCAAGTTGAAGTGACCGCCCAGCAGCGTGCGCCCCGTTTGCCGACCGTAGCGCACGCGCACCCGCTCGAAATAGCCGTCGCTGGGATTGCCATCGGCGTAAGCCGCCCGATAGAAATAGGTCGCCGGATTGGCCGAGGCACCGTTGAATACCTCGGCTAATTCGATGGTGTAATCACCCGACACGTCAAAGTCGATGGACACCTTATCGACCATCGCCGTGTCGGACATCGCGGTAACGTATCCGGGCACCCTGAACCAAAACAGCGCACTTTCATCGCCCTGCACCGAGTACAGCCCCTCCGGAGACGGCTCGGCATGGGGAAACTCAATAACCAAGTCACTGCTGTTGTCGCGCCGCACGGGCGGTATCAGCAATTCGCCAACATGCTCCGTTACGGTGAGCGTGTATTCGTCGGGGTTGAGCTTGTCATAGGGAGCCAAAAGGTGATCGACCGGCACGCCGTTAATGCGCATCTTAGCGCGCCGTATATGCACGCCGCTCAAATCGTCTGGCGTCTGGTCGGCGACGCGGACGACAATCCACTCCGGCGGGCGCCCCGTAGTGGGCAGCGTGCCCTTGTAGGTCGACTCGTCGAGCGACTTGAAGCTGTCTGTCCTGTACTGGTTTACCCACGTAACGCCGGCATCCAGCCCGCCGCGCTGCGTGCGAATATCGCCGCCGAGCAGGTAGGTGCTCCAACGCGGACGAAATTCGGACTTCTCATCGCCGTGTATGCCGTTGTCTGCGTTTTGCACCGCCTCGAAAATGGGCTTATCAACCCTCGAGGCAAGCAGGACGACGGAGCCGTTCTTAAAGTTGGAGTCCCACCTCAGTCCGTTCATTGCGGCCAAGTCGAGCGTGAGCGGGGTAAACTTGGCGCGTATGCGATCACCGATAATAAGCTTGGTATTCACGCCGGAATAGTTGTCGCCGGATATTACCAACCGATTGAGATAACTCTCGTACACGCCGGGCTTTGTTATGATGCTGCCGGGAACGGGACTGATCGTCCGGTACTCATTTAGCTCGTATACGCTGACGCCGTTCATGACAAACTGCCCCAAATTGTCGAACTGGGGCGAGCGCGTCCGACCAAAAATCAACGACTCATAGGCGCGGTACCCTTCAAACGCATAGTTGGTGTAGGGCTCGCCCTGGCGAAACAGCAGCTGGGCATCGACCGGTCCCGTAGAGACCGCGACCAGCAGCATCGCTATAAATTGGCGAATAGAGCGCTCCGTCATTTCTTACCCTATGAGCACGCGAAAAAAGTATTCTACAAACCCGACGCTGGGACGAGCCGTATTCGTGTATTCCTGCTTTGTCCGATACAGGCCCATCAGTATGGACAGGTCATATCCCAGATAGTTGCTGTTGTTCTGACCGAAGATGGTGTAGGTCGATCGATCAAAGTTCTGGTCTGGAGCCGCCAGGTCGCGCGACATTTCCGCAAAGAACGGCAGCCCCTGCAGGCCGGTGCGGATCTTGGTCTTCGGACCGATTTGCCAATCGGCGCGGAGAATGGGCATGAGCCAGTGGCGCTTTCGATAGGGCTCAGACCGCTCCGGGTACTTCACGTATTGGAAGATGTGCTTAAACTGGGGGTACACGCTGAGTCGGCCGCGTGCGTAGGTCCAGCCGACCTTGTTGACCAGCGTCGCCTGCAGCGTGGAGCCCGGCTTTGCCATCAGCGGATCTGCCAGAATATCGCCCCGCAAATCAATGTGGTTAACCGAGGCAATATGGCGCGTAACAACGCCCTGTGTCGGCTGCAGGTTGGCTTCCACGTAGGTCAGGTTGTTCAGGCTGTTCCTGTTTTGCAGGGCATCGGGCCGCAGCGTCGAGGGATTCGTGTTGTAAATCGTGTTGCCAATTGAGTCTTCGACCCACCGAATTCGATGGTGCATTTGGACGGTGCCCAGCTGGCCTATCTCGCGGGCGTAGCTGCCCTCTGTGTAAGTAGTTTCGTTTTTGTCCCCCATCGCCTTGCGCCGCACTCGGTACGTTCCCAGGCGAACCTGCACGCCGGAGGACCAGCTGTGGCGCGCAAAGGCGTGCAGCCCCTTGTGGTCTATCGGGTAGGCGTAGTCCGGCAGGTTGTCGTTTTCGCGAAAGTCGGCCACGCCGTTGTTGTTGAAGTCGTCTCCATAGACGAGCTCCGGCGGCTCGGCGTAGTAGGATATAAACGGCTGGTACGCATCCGTGCCGCCCGCGCGGTCGACGTCAAAGTCGAGCACGCCATCGGCATCGGGATCTAAGCCGGGGTAGACACCGTTACCCTGCGCAAGAGAGCGCTGGTAGGGCATGAGCGGATCTTCGTGCTCTATTCGGTCGGGCCACTGGTCTAGGTCGTCGTTGTCCTCGACCATATTGAACGGCGCATAGAGTCTGCCGCTGAGCGTGGGGCCACGGCTCGACCGTTCAAAAATGGAGAAGTCCGTTCGATAGTCGTGCGGCACGTCAAAGTATTCAAGCCCCAGCAAAGCCCGGTCGCCGATCTCGCGCGATACGTTGACGTACAGCGCCGAAGCCTGGCGCTGGTGTTGCTGACCGCCCAGCGCGGGCGCCTGGAAAAAGCGCGTGCTGCGCGTGTACTCCCCGCTGGCTGAAAACCCGGCGATCGTCGATTCAAAATTCACGCCAACAATTGAAATACCCGTTGGAAATCCATAGCTGAAGCGTATGCGACGCGTATTGCTAGAAGACGTCGGATTGCCGATCGCCCGGCTCGCGTTATACCAGTCGTAGTAGAAGTCGTCGTCGCCCGATGCCAGGGTGGGGACGCGCATCGCGCCGACTACATCTATGCTGTAGTCGTTGGCGACGACCGCTTCAAACTGAATGTTTGCGGTGGTATCGGGCAGATCGTACTCGTATATGATGAGATCGGTTCCGCTGACGGCTTCGGGGCTTGCAATCGTGGGCATCTGGGCCAGCGGCGCGGTAACCTCCGAGATGAGCGCCTTGAAAAACGGCTGGTTGCTGGCCTCTATCACGCCGCGAATCCACGATCTGTTTTTCCTCAGGTAGTTTATCTCATTCGGGCTCAGCAGCACAGTGCTGGAAACGTCTTTGGTAACGGGCAGCTGCTGCAACAGATTGTCCACCCGACTCACTCGAATCGGTTCGACCTGGCGCCCCCCCACGCTAAGGGTTAACTCGTGCAGGCGCGCCCCGTTTGCGTCTTCTTCCGGCGAGTCGTCGGATATGAACACGTACACTTTGCGCAGGCCGTTCTCCATGACGCGGGGAATAACGCCTTTCAGATTGTTTACCCGTCCGCTCGACTCGGCATCGTAGCGATGCGTGTTTACGTAGCTGCTCCCAATTTTCAGGATGCTACCTATCTGGCTTTCCCAATGCCCTGCAAAAATAGACGTGCCGAAGATGCGCCGGTCTTCGAAGCTCTGGTCGATGTTCGTGTTGGAGGGAACGAAGATGGGATCCGTTAGCTGCGAGGTGAGCAGGCTGAAGCGATTCTTCTTTGAGGCCCCATCCCATCGAATGCCGTTAAACCTGGGCAGGTTGAGCGTCATCGGGGTGAAGAACGTGCGGATATGGTCGCCAATGATCAGGCGCGTGGACCAAGGTCCAAACCCCTCGTTGGATATAATCAGCTTGTCAAAAAAGCGATCGTAGCGCGCGTTGCGCGATTCGTAGCTACCCGGTATGCCAAGCTGGTCGCGGCGAATTTCGCTGTAGCGTACGATGTCTACGCCGTCGATAAGCAAATCGCCAAAGTAGTCAAAGCGCCGATTTTCCTCGTCGTAGTCGTAGTCCCTATAGCCGGCCGTTCCGTAGTTCTCGAAGACCTCGTTCGACCAAAGGTCGCGGAAGTCGCGCGAAAGGAACTGCGCATCGACCGACAGCGGGGCGCATAGCAGCCCTAGGACGAACAGGACAAACGTCTGTGATCGCATTGACCTGTGGCAGTTATTCAATATCGTTTACCAAGCTACGCCGATTGACCCTACCGAAGCGCGTTCAGTCGGATCTAGCTCAACGACCAGTTTATACACGTAAACGCCGGGAGTGACCAGGTGGCCCGCGTCATCACGCCCGTCCCAACGCACTAGAGAAGAGGAGCCCCAGCCGCCGTAGCGGCCTGCATTTATCCCCTCGTATGAAAGTGTGCGCACGCGCTGACCCGACATGGTATATACTTCCAACCGAAGGGTGGCATTTTCCATCCGACCTAGCGTGAAGCGCAGCGACGCGCTGTCGTTAATGCCATCCCCATTGGGCGTGACAATCGCAGGACTAACCTCGACGTCCTGGAGAATGGGAATTTCGAAATCGTCGGTCGTCACGGTTACCGCAAACGACTCACCACTCTCCTCGTCTACGCCACCGCGCTCGTCTGTTTTGAGCGGGTTGGACGACTGGGGGGAAAAGAGAAACGACGAAAAGCGATGCTTGGCCGAGAGCAGACGGCTGGTAAATGGAATCGTCAGCTCCGTCGTCTCGGCGATAGGCGGCGAAAAGTGTACGACGAGCGAATCGTCGGTTGCGTAGGATCGCTCCA
This sequence comes from Gemmatimonadota bacterium, assembly GCA_038128265.1. Lineage (GTDB taxonomy): Bacteria > Latescibacterota > UBA2968 > UBA8231 > UBA8231. The sequence continues at coordinate 7,550 of JAYPJE010000035.1, read as the reverse complement.
GGTCAACGCTGGCTGCGCCGGTAGAGGTGATCGCATTCCAGTCGACCGTGGCCGGCCACTGCGTCAGTACGGCAACACGCTCGACGCCCTCGCCCTCAGCGCCTTCCATCTCGATTTGCAGCCGATAGGTAAAGTCGACGTCCTGGCCAATCGGCACCTGCAGCGGAGCAATCCAAGACTGCGCGCCCCGGGCCGGAATAATCTCTGCGTCGTACTCGATATGTAGGCTATCCAAGCGCGGCGAAACCAGCACGTCGCGCGAGTCCATCAGGACCTGAAACTGAAGTTGGCTGCGCGGTTCGGCCACGTCTAGTCCCGACGCGCTGGCCGCCTGCCACGGGGACCACTCTTCCCAAAGGACGCCGTCGTTGCCCGTGCGAAAGCGCAGCTTCATATCCGTTTGGTCGGGCACTTCGCCATAGGCACGCACGGCCCGAAAATTTATTGGTGCGCCATCGGCTAGGTTCATGGGAGGCGACGTATAGAGACCGCTCGCACCTACGCCATCGCCGTAAACTTCCATTTCGCCCACGCGAGGCGACGCGTCGCGCGTTGAAAAATCCGTCGCCACTAGGCGAACGTGCCGCGCGACAATCGTCGGGAATTCGACGGTTGTCTCCTGAAAATTGACGATGTTATTGGCGGACCCGACCTCAATGAAGTCGACGCCGTCCTTGCTCACAAATATGCTGTAGCCCCGCAGCGAGACGTCTTCAAACGTTCCTCGAGAAGGGGGCTCGGTCAGGACGCGCACCTTGCTTATGGGCACCAGCCGGCCCAAATCCGTCTGCGCGCTTTGCAGCAGCGCCGATGCGCCCCTTCGAAAGTTAAAGGAGGTATTTATATCGCCGTCTACCAGGTTTGGATCGGCAGAATAGGAGCCCAGCGCGAGGTTAACGCCCTTGAACGAGCGCAGCTGCAGACCGCCCCGTCCGCCGTCGGCGCCTCCTGGGTACCCAGCTAAACTCCTGACGTCCGCGTCCAAGCCCGGCACCTCGGCAAACGCGCCACCCGACAGAGAGCCTTCCTGCACGGGCGTCCAGGTCACCGATTGTCCGTCTTCCTCGTGTCGGTCCAAGCGATTGGACCTCAGCTCCATCCAATCGGCACCCGGTTCATTTTGCAGTGGAAAATCGGCCCAAAACCAGGGAAACGTCCGATCGCTGGGCGAAGCGACGACCAGCGCCTCTTCCGTTTCAACGGCAAGAAAATATCCGTACGAATTGGGAAAGCCTTCGTCTTCCACTACGAGAGCTATATTGTTCGTATTTCGAGAAAACGAGACCTCGTAGGAAGCCAGTCCAGCACCGCCGTCGCCCTCGCCGACTAATTCACCGTCCAAATAGAGCGCGTACTGCCCCCCGATCAACACGTGTATGCGACCGTCTATCGCCTGTTCAAAATCAATAAATCCTAGATAGTTCGTCGTCGTCGGCCAGGCGGTAACCACCTGCTGTTCTGCCCGTGCGTTCATCACCCATACAGCGGCAAGTACAAAGGCGAATCGAACCCAGTGCAACGGCAGTCCTCCTATCAGTAATAATAAGCCACCGGCGTACGGATACACCGGTGGCTTATCATGCAAACAAGTAGCAGAGCTACTTCAACAACGTGACTTTCCTCGTGACGTTCAGGTTCGGCGCCTGGACGCGATACATATACATACCGCTTCCGACCTGAGCGCCGCTGTCGTCACGACCATCCCAAGAAATGCGGAACTCACCCGCATTCATGCGATCGTCGAGCAGGGTGCGCACTTTCTGGCCTTGAGTGTTGTAGATCTCAACCAGAATGGGAGCATCCCAGGGCAGCGAGAAATTGATCGACGTTTCGGGGTTGAACGGGTTGGGAGCCGCATCGCTGATCTCGTACGCCGTCGGCAACGCTGCGCCTTCCAATTCGTAAACCGCCGTCGCGGGCTCGCCCAATAGGGCGCGCTTCTGGTCGTAGGGCATGTGCACGATCGGATAGTGCGACAGTATGGCCAACGCACCTTCCTCTGGCACCGGAACAAAGTCGTTCGCCGCTGCCGCATCGCCAAAACCGCCGATGCTCATATACACGCCGTCCCAATCACCGTCCATTTCATCAACGATGATGTTGTACTGCGGCCAGCTGGTGGGAATGTTCTTGGGCTCAAAGTGGAACAGGCCCGAACCGTCCTCGCCCAACACGAAACCGTTCTGCGTCGTATTCGAACCGGCTTCGATGTTGGTAACCCAACCCCACTTGGTGGAGTACAGCGAGTACTTGAACGCCGGTGCTTCCGTGTGGCCGTATTCGAGGTCGCCGAACGTGCCCTCGGAAAAGGTGCGCGAGTCGCCGTATCCGTCGCCGTTGCGGTTCATGTACACGACGTTGCCCTCATAGTCCAAGCGAACCGTCAGCGAGGTGTGGTGACCCGACAGAGTTATACCGGCCGGATCGGGCTCGCCGTTGTAAAAGCGGGCCATCGTTCCGGGACCACCCGAACGATCGCTGCCGTTGTTATCGTAGAGGAACATGTCCGTCAGATCCCACTCGCCCAAGAGCGAACCGCTCTCTATCGAGTACGCGGCAATCTTGCTCACCGTGCCCGCGACGCCCGCCGTAGCATACACGACGGTCTTCTCTGGGTTTGTCGTAGAGGCATACTGACGACCCGGAAGGACGTCCTGAAGATTCAGCACGCCAAACTCGGCGCCGGCATCTTCGCCCCAATCTTCGTGCATGGTGATCTGGCGCGTGTCCCAGTTGTACTGGTAGCGATAGAGCCAGCCGAACCCACCGCCGCGATGGTTGCCAATCCACTCGGTCATGCTGCCGTTGAGCGGCGTGGCGCTGAGCATACCCGTCGGACATCCTTCGCGGTCGCCGCAGGCGTCCACAACAGACTGGTTGTCGACTAGGTCGTATGCATCAATACCGGCGGCAATCCAATCATTCTCCATGTTGGCGACTTCGCCCGTGAAGTTCACGAACTCGCCGCGCGATGGGTTGATGTAGATGGTCTGACCGCTGCCAAACTGGCGAGCCGCGGCGCCCACGATATGGGGCGTGGCCTCGTCGTCAAACGCGGCGAGAAACATCTGATACGATCCGCGCTCGACTACGTTGCCGGACATGTCGCGACCGTTCCAGACGATGGAGTTTTCGCCTTCATTAAAGCGCTGGCCGGGGGACTTGTAGACCAAGACATCGGTCCCGGCAACCACGTTCCAGCCCGGGGTGTTGTGCTCTGGATCCTGGTACGGACCCGGACCCTCACCGCGGATGGTGAACGGTGCTTTATAACCATCCGTATAGATGATGAGCCAGACCGTTGCTCCACTGCCGTTCAGGGTGAACGGAATCTCTAAATCCGCACCGCCAAACGTGTAGTTGGTCATATCGCTGAGACCGGAGATCTCTAGCGTTACGGGCTTGCCTCCGCTCGTCATATCTGGGAGCTGGAGATCGGGATTTCCTATGTGCAGGAACTGCGCGTTAACGGAAACCGCAGCAGCTAAACCCATTGCAAACACGAGGGAAAGTTTGGACAGTATTCTCATCTGCGAATACCCACCTTTCTTTAGTGTCGTGAGAAAAAATACTACGTAAAAGGTTTAAAAACTTATAGATATAGCTCTTTAGTTGCGGTATTACTCTCCTTTCCCGGGGTCTAAAACAGCGCTCACCCAGATCGCAGCACCCAATCCACACCCCCCAAAACACGGTGCGACACGTCGAGAGATGCGCCATTCGGGGGACACGAGTGTGTCAGAAGAAAAATCGCATTATCCTTACGACATCCTATGAGTTTAGTCAAGGTTTTTTTGCACTGCGCTCTCTTTCCAGCGGTTTTAAGTGGCACAGGGTAGCCTTACCGACCGCCAGCCCGGCGCAGCGCGCGCGCGATCGAGGCGTGTCCGCGCCGCTCGGCCCAGGCCAGCGGACGCGCCCAATCTTCGCCCCCGTTGGGGTCGGCCCCGCGTGCCAGCAGCCATCGCACGGCGTCTTCCTGACCGCTGCGCGCTGCCCAACCCAGCGGCGTTGAGCGATACTCTTCGTCTATCGCCTCTATGTCGGCGCCAAATTCAACGAAAAGATCCATTTTTTCTTCGCGCAGGTCGTGCTCCCCGCGCTGGGCGGAACGGGCGCGGCGAGCATCCATCAGATTGATCTGGGCCAGCTCGTGCAGCGGAGTGGTCCACTGCCAGTTGGGCAAGTTGGGATCCATGCCGACCTCCAGCAGGCTTTTCGTCATGTCGGGCCGGCGCCACAGGTAGGAGCGACACGAGTTGACGACGGGTGGCACGGGGACGCCCTGCGCCAACAGCACGTCGAAAATCGCCCGCTTGTCGAAGGCAATGACAAAGGTGTAGATCGTCCCACAGCCTGAAATAGACGTTCCCTGCGGATCGCGCTCGGCCAGCGCGGCAACCGCGTCGATCTGATCTTCCAATACAAAGTCCGCCGCAGACTTAGGGCGTGCGCCATAGCGATAGAGTAGCGACTTCATCGACTCTTCTTTGGCCCGGTGCAGCGGTGATCCAGACGACTCAATCCACGCTTCGGGATCCGCGCCGTGCTGCAAAAGGAGCTCGGCTATGCGCTCGTGCCCCGCCGCCACAGCGTGCCACAGCGCCGCACCGCGGGGGGCGCCCTGCGCGGGTTGGGTCGGGTGCACTCCGCCCTTCAATAGCAGGCGCACGAGCGCTTCGTCTCCGGCTTTTGTCGCAAAAATCAACGCTTGGGCGCCGTAGCGGGCGCGCTGCTTGCCGAGTCGACACAGCGCACGCGCCGCCGTTCTATCACCCGAAAATACGGCCGCGTCCAGCGTGTACTCGGCTCCCAGTCCCAGCAATAGCCCAACCGTCTGGTGATCTCCCTGGCGCATCGCCGTATCGAGCGGTCGCTGGTTGCGCGGCCGGTACCAGTCGTGCGTGCTACCGCGCTGCACCGCATCAATCGGCGCACCGCATTGAACCAGAAAGGTCACGAGCGCGCGGTGTCCACATTCAACGGCGTGGTGCAGCGCCGTCGAGCCCTCTTCATCGCCCCGGCTGATCGCAGCCGGATCTTGGGCCAGCGCCGCGCTCACCGCGCTGACGTTACCGCGCCGCGCCGCCACGTGGACCTGACTCGTCTGCTGCACGTTGTGTAACAGACGATCCGCCTCGAGCAGCTGTGCAACCCGCTCGTGACCGCGATCGCGTGCCACGACGACCAGATCTTCGTGGCCATAGCGCACCCACGTCGAGTCCGCACCGCTGGCCAGCAGCGTTTCCACTGTTGTCGTACGGCCTTCGCGCACAGCAAAATGCAGCGGCTGCGTATACCAATACTCCGCCACGGCCAGCTTCTTGTCGCGCGCCAGCAGCTGCTGCAGACGGCGCGTCTGACCGCGCTTTGCCGCGTTGAGTGCTTCCCATACATCCGGCTCGATATCCATCGGTCGCAGTAGACCGATACGCTTTGGACGTTTTTTGTGTGCCATTTGATAGCCGCCTTTTAAAATCAAATCCGTTCCACTCTACAAATGTAGCACTTTGTCGCGCGAGCGATAAGCCTATATTAGCTGCGGACCGCGTTATCGCATACGCACCTTCAACTTTGACCATGTAAACCAACGACGTGCGCTGCCTGCAAACGGCCGTTCCCGCTGCCGTCAGCGTACAGAAGGAACAGCCATGTACATTGCGCTCGACACAGACGAACGCGCCAGCCAACAGCTGTCTCCGGCCCACCTCGCCCAGGCGCTGGCGGCCCTGCAGACAGACGGCTACGTCGTCATAGAAGACATCGTTGCCCACGACCACTTGGGGCAGCTGCACGAACAGATGGATCGAGATGCAAAGCTGCTGTACGATGCCAAGCAGTGGAGCGGCGCCGGCGGACTGCCCGGTCACCTCATGCTGGGCCCCCCACCTTTTGCACCCTTTGTCTTTGGCGATATCGTCGCTAATCCATTCGTCGTACAGGTCAGTCAGGCCATGCTCGGCGATCGCTTCTTCAACGGCCTCTACAGCGGCAATACCAACTGTCCCGGCAGCCAAACGCAGCCGCTGCACCGCGACGTGGACCACCTGTGGCCCAACTTGACAGTGGCCCATCCGGCTGCTAGCCTGGTGGTCAATATCGCACCGCACGACGTATCGGAAGACAACGGCAGCATCGAGCTATGGCCCGGCTCGCATCTCGACCCGACCTTTGGCTCGGTCATCAGCGCCGAAGCCGAAGCAGCGCGGCGCGCGACCGTTCCGCCCGTCCGCGGCAATACGCGCAAGGGCAGCGTGCTGATTCGCGACATGCGGCTGTGGCATCGCGGCATGCCCAACTGCGCCGATCGACCGCGCCATATGATCGCCATGGTCCACAATATCGGCTGGCTCCAGCGAGGTCGCATTCTCAAGTTTGGCACGGGCTGCGAAGCGGCTTTTCCCGAAGGTCCGTTGGACCACAACGTCGCATTCACCGACGAGCCCATCGATCACGTTGGCCTGAGAACGGATTAAATCTGCATCCGGCACGGAGACGCCACATGTATATGAGCACACATCTTCGTCGCAGTCTGCTCGCGCTGAGCGCACTGCTTTTCACCATAGCAGCAGGAGCCGATGAGGCGCTCATAGAGGTGCCCTCCTTCGCCGTCACGCGCATGCGCCAAGCACCCGTTATCGACGGGGCCATTAACGCAACCGAGTGGCAAGAGGCGCTGGCCGTCAGCGGCGTGGCCGACCAGTCGACCGATATGAGCAAACCGCTCCTGCCGCGACCCACCACGTTCTATTTGGGCTGGGATCCCGATCACCTCTACTTTGCGGCCCGCACCTACATCAAGCCAGGGCACAAACCGGCCGTAACGGCAGGTCGGTCGCAGGGGCTAGCCTACGTGTGGGACGCCGGCCTCGAGCTCAACTGGCATCCGATGGGCGCCAACGTGCCGGCGGGCAACAAGGCCAACGCCTACAAGTGGTTTCTCAACGCCCTCGGCTTTATCGGCGACACGTCGCGCCTGGCGCTAGGCCAGCAGTTTAAAAGCTGGAATCCCCAGTTTGAGATCCAAGCCCGTTTGACCGATCCGGGCACAGCGCCCGACGGCGGCCGCTGGTGGGAAATGGAGATGCGCGCCACGCCAGAGGATTTCGAACTGGACGGACCTCATCAGGCCGGCGACCAGTGGCGCATGATGCTCGGCATAAACCACTTCCCAGCCTGGATGCAGGCGCGCATTCCCTGTCGCGGTCCCTATCTCGATCCCTACGGATTCAACTTGATGACGCTGGTCGACGAGACCCCTTCGGTGCAGATGACGATGGATAGCATTCCGAATCTGGCTACCGACGGCACGGCCGCCATCGACCTATACGCCTTTAACCCGACCGAGCAGCCCGTCGAACTGACGTTTTCGGTCAGCATTGCCGACGCGCTAGAGCGGATAGAGATCTTGTCGATTCCACCCGGTCGCCGCGCGGGCTTTAGCCTCAATAAAAAACTGCCTGAAACCGTCACAGAGGGCCTAGCTTCTGTCAGTGTAACGCAGGGCGAGCGATCGCTGTTCTCGTACTCCGTGCCGTTCAGCGTGGGCG
>JAYPJE010000034.1:0-45418 GCA_038128265.1 Gemmatimonadota bacterium | reverse complement strand
ACGCGCGATATTGCCGAGCGCTTTAATCGCAAATTCGGCGAGGTCTTTACCGTGCCTGAGCCCGTGATCCGCCAAGTGGGTGCGCGCATCATGGGGCTCGACGATCCGACCAAAAAGATGTCCAAGTCGGGCGAGGGACAGTTCCACAGCGTCGAGCTGCTCGATCCGCCCAACAAGATCAAGAAGACCATCATGCGCGCCGTTACCGATTCGCAGACCGAAATCGTCTTTGACGAGCATCGTCCGGGCGTTAACAATCTACTCGGCATCTACCAGGCGCTGAGCGGGCAGGGCAAAGAGGAGATCGAATCGCACTTTGCCGGCAAGGGCTATGGCGACTTGAAAAAGGGCGTGCTCGACGTAGTGATGGCGGAGATTGAGCCCATCCAGACGCGCTATGCCGAAATCAGCGCCGATCCATCCTATATCGACGGCGTGCTTGCTCACAGCGTTGAATATTTGCGTCCCATCGTCGACGAGACGATGCGCAATGTGCGCCATGCCATGGGGCTGCGCTAGCATGAGCGATATGGATCTCAGCGCGTGGCGCGAGCGCATTGACCAGCTCGATAGGGAGCTGCTGGAACGCCTCAACGAGCGCATGCGCTGTGCCTTGGCAATCGGTCATATCAAAAAGGAACACGGCCGTCCCATCCGCGACCCCGAGCGCGAAAGGGCATTGCTACAGAAGCTGCGCGAGTACAATGAGGGACCGATGCGCGATGTGGCTATCGAGGAAATCTTTCGCCGCATTATCGCCGAGGCGGTGCACCTCGAGGAAGAGGAGGACTAGCCTTCTTTAAGCGAGTCGTTTTAGTCGGAGTGGGCCTGATTGGCGGCTCTATGGGGCTGGCACTCAAGCGCGGTCACTTTGCCGGACAGATCGTCGGCGTCAGCCGGCGCGAGACCGTGCAGACGGCGCTGGATATGGGCGTGATCGACGAGGGCTGGAGCTACGATGAGATGGCGCAGGCCCTCGACGGCGCAGACCTCGTCTTTCTCTGCACGCCGATACAGCGCATACTAGAGCAGGTGGAAGAAGTCGCCTCGCTGGTGCCAGACGGCGCGCTGGTCACCGATGTCGGCAGCACCAAGCGCAGCATTGTCGCGCGCGCCCGGGCGTGTTTCCGCGAGGGCACCCACTTTATCGGCGGCCACCCAATGGCCGGATCGGAAAAAGCGGGCGTGACGGCGGCCGATCCATTTTTGTTTCAGAACGCCATTTACATTCTCGTGCCGGATGAGGGGGTGCCGCGCGCGCGCTATGAAGCACTCGTCAATCTTTTGCGAGGCGTGGGAGCGCGCGTGTTAGAGCTAGACGCCGATGCGCACGATCAGGCGGTGGCTTCGATAAGTCACTTACCGCAGCTCATGGCGACGACGCTGGTAGAAATGGTTGGGCTTCTCAACGAAGAGAACGACCATTTTCTGCCGCTGGCCGCCGGCGGATTTCGCGATATGACGCGCATTGCCTCGAGCCCGTTTGCGCCGGTTTGGCAGGATATTTACGCGACCAATGCCGACGGTGTGCGCGCCATGGTCGATCGCTACATCGCCGTGCTAAAAGACGCGCGCGATCGCTTGGAAGACGGCAGCTTATCCGATGATTTCGCCTACGCTAACCGCGTGCGGAGCTCGATACCGCGCGATGCTAAAGGCTTTATTCACGCTCTTTACGAGATACTCGTAGTGGCGGAGGATCGCCCCGGTGTGATTGCCGAAATTGCCGCTGCTATGCAGCAGCACGACCTCAACATCAGCGATATAGAGGTGATGAAGGTGCGCGAGGGTGAAGGGGGCACGCTGCGCTTGGGATTTGACAGCGACTCAGCCGCGGCAAAGGCACTGGAAGTATTGGAAGGCATTGGCTATGTGGCGCGCCGGCCGTGAATAGACCTTGCCGCGCACGCGCCCTGCGCGGGTTTGTTGCGCAGGGCCGAGCAGAAAGGTATGCGATGCTTGGTAAACGCGTGCGCCATTCACCTGCTTACTGGGCCACGGTTTCACTCACTCTATTGCCGGTAAAAAAACATCTATCCAACAGCAGACGTTCGCCTTCTACTGTGACTCCAATGCCATGCGGTTGATATAATGCGCCAGTCTATTACGCCGACAAAGAAAGTGTTGGGGGAAGTGCGCGTTCCCGGAGAGCGCGTTCCCGCCGAGTGTGCCCTACTCCTAGCCGCCATTGCCGAAGGTGAGAGCCGCGTGCGTTTTGTGCCGCCCAGCGCGCTGCGCGTAGCTGCGTGCCTTCGCGCCTTTGGCGTCGAGGTTGAGCAGGAGCGCGATGGGTTGGTCGTGCGCGGCAAGGGCCTGACGGGGCTATCGCCCGCCGACGATATAGTGGACGCGCAGGGCTGGGGTGCGAGCGGTTTGCTGCTCTTGGCCATTCTCGCCGGACAGCGCTTTGTCAGCAGAGTTAGGCTAGGCGAAGAGAGCGGCTGGGCACACGGCGTGCTGTCGCTGCTGGAAGCTATGGGCATGGGGGCACAGCGCGAAACGGGGAGCGTGTACGCCCTTGGCAAGGCACAGCCGAGCGCTGCCGAACATGCGCTGCTCGATATAGATGCCGACGAAAAGCTTGCCGTGCTGGTCGCCTCGCTCTACTGCGAGGGCGTGACGCAGATGCGCGAGTCGAGCAAAAACCGCAACCGCATGGAGCGCTTTCTGCGCCAGCGCGAAGTCGTTGTCGAACGGCGGCGCAGCGGTGAGGAATACGTCGTTTCTACGCAGGGTGGACAGGTCGTGCAGCCGCTGGACGTGGACGTGGCCGGCGATTTGAATTTGGCCTACCCGTTGATGCTACCCGCGCTTGCGTTGAAGGGGTCGCACGTCGTGATAAAGGGCGTTGCTGTGCGATCTGGCCAGCGACACTTTCTCGAGTTACTGCGCCAGATTGGCGGAGAATTTGAGATGGAAGATCGCGGCGAAGAGACCTGCGATCTGAGCGTTCATCCAAGCGAGCTAAAGTCCACGCGGGTGGCCGGCCAGCGGGCTGAAAACGTGATGGAGCAGGTCGCGCTGCTGGCCGCACTGGCAACGCGCGTGCCGGGAGAGATTGTCATTCGCGACGTGCAGACGCTGCGCGAGGGAGCATTTGATAGAGTGCAGCACCTGTTTGAGTCTCTGCGCGCGCTGCAGGTGCGTATCGGCGAGTTTCCCGAGGGTATTGTAATTAAGGGCGGCTTTCCGGTGATGGGCGGTCAGCTCGACGCGCGCGGCGACGCCGACTTGGCGCGGGCCTTTGCCCTGTTGGGCCTGTGGGCCGAAGGTGAGGTAGTCGTCGACAATGCACAGGGCATAGAGGACGTGCATCCCGAATTTTTCACAGCGCTCGCCGCGCTGAAGGAGAAGAGACGATGAGGACATTATTGCGCCTGGCCGCGCTTGCCGCCGTGCTGTTCTGCGGTGGCGTGGTCGTCATTCGCTTGCTGTATGACGTTTCGTGGAGCGAGGCCGTCGAGATCGCCGATCAATTTGTCGAGGACCTGCTGGCGTGATATCGGGCACGACGCGCATTCTCGGCGTAATCGGCGATCCCATTGGCCACACGTCGTCGCCGGCTATGCACAACGCAGCGATCGCTGCGCTGGGCATAGACTACGCCTACGTCGCTTTTCACGTGCGGGCAGATGGGCTGGGCCGTGCCATAGATGGAATGCGCGCGTTGGATATGGCCGGACTGAACGTGACGGTGCCGCACAAGCAGAACGTCATGGACCATATCGATGAAGTTTCGGACGAGGCTGTGGCCATTGGTGCGGTCAATACGATCGTCAATCGGCAGGGACGGCTGGTCGGCTACAATACCGATGCCTTTGGCATTATGGAGAGTCTGAAGCGCGACGGCGGGCTGGCAGAGCTGCCGTCAAAGGTTGCGCTGCTGGGGGCTGGGGGCGCCGCGCGCGCCATCCTTTACGCCCTGCTGCAGTGCCCACAAATCGAGCGTATATGGCTGCTCAACCGCACGCTGTCAAAAGCCGAAGCGCTGGCCAGCGATTTGGATCGCAGTGAAAAAGTGCGCGTGGCAGCGATGGATTCGAATGAGGTTGGGAACGTGGATTTGCTGATCAATTCCACGTCGGTTGGCATGCATCCGCACGCCGACGCCTCGCCGTTGGTGGATGCATCGGTTTTACACGCAGATATGCTGGTCGCAGATATCGTATACAAGCCGCTGAAGACGCGCTTGATGCAGCAGGCCGAAGCCGCCGGCGCTCGGTCTATCAACGGGTTGGGTATGCTCGCATGGCAGGGCGCGCGTTCCTTCGAGCTATGGACGGGCATTGCACCGCCAGTAGATCACATGGTCGCCGCGGCGCTAGAACGGGTTAAGGATGGCAATTAGAGAAGAGCTAGAAGAGCGCATCGCCGCCGCGTTGGTCGGTGCGGGTGCACCAGCCGGTAGCAAGGCGCTGGTTGGTGCGGCGACGCGACCGGAGTTTGGCGACTACCAGGCCAATGGCGTCATGGCCGTCGCTAAAGGGCTAAAGAAGAATCCGCGCGAGGTGGCCGCAGCCGTTTTGGAGCACCTAGATCTGAGCGACGTAGCCGAGTCAGTCGATATTGCAGGGCCGGGCTTTATCAACGTGAAGCTCAAGTCGGCTTGGTTAGATGGCCATCTCAACGCCGCGCTAGCGGATGAGCGACTCGGCGTTCCTCGGGCACAGCCGCTCCAAAAGGTTGTAATCGACTATTCGCATCCCAATCTGGCCAAAGAAATGCACGTGGGGCATTTGCGCACCACGATTATCGGAGATGCCATTGCGCGCGTGCTGGAGTTCTGTGGCCACGAAGTCGTGCGGCACAATCACGTGGGTGATTGGGGCACGCAGTTTGGCATGCTTATCGCCTATATGGACCGTTTGGATGCGGCCGGGCAAGATACTTCGTCCGAATTGGCCGACTTAGAGGTATTCTACCAATCGGCGCGCAAGCTGTTTGACAGCGACGGGGCGTTTGCCACTACGGCGCGCGAATATGTCGTCAAATTGCAGAGCGGTGACGCACACGTGAGAGCAGTTTGGCAGCGTTTCATCGAAGAGTCGCTGCGCCACTGCGAAGAGGTGTACGAAACGCTGGGTGTGACGCTGCGGCGCGAAGATGTGCGCGCCGAGAGCGATTACAACGATGACTTACCCCAGATTATTGACGATCTGCGCGCCCAGGGGCTGCTGCGCGAGTCGGACGGTGCCCAGTGCGTATTTCTCGAAGAGTTCAAAGGCAAAGATGGTGAGATTACGCCGGTGATTGTGCAAAAGTCTGACGGCGGGTATCTATACGCAACGACCGACCTTGCCGCCGTGCGCTACCGCGCCGGTGAGCTGCACGCCAATCGCGTGCTGTACATCGTCGATGCGCGGCAGATGCTCCATCTGCGCCAGGTGTTTGCCGTATCGCGCGCGGCCGATTATGCGCCGGAATCGTGTGCGCTCGAGCATCATTCCTTTGGCACCATGCTTGGCGACGACGGCAAGCCGTTTAAGACGCGGACGGGCGGCACGGTCAAGCTGATGGACCTGCTGCGCGAAGCCGAAGAGCGTGCCTTTGCCTTGGTTGGCGAAAAGAATCCGGAACTGAGCGAAGAGGAGCGGCGCGAAATAGCCCGCGTCGTGGGCATTGGCAGCGTTAAATACGCCGACCTATCGCTTAACCGCACGACCGACTACATCTTTAACTGGGACAAGATGCTCTCCTTCGAAGGGAATACGGCGCCGTACCTGCAGTACTCGTACGCGAGGGTGAAGAGCATTTTCCGCCGCGCTGAGTTAGACGAGTCTGCGCTGAGCGGCACTATTGAAATCGGCGAGCCGGCCGAGCGCGCGCTGGCCGTCAAGATCGTGCAATTCGGCGAAGTGGTAGACGCCGTTGCGCGCGAGTGCTATCCGAATGCTCTGTGCAACTACCTTTACGAGCTGGCTGAATTGTACATGAAGTTTTACGAGAGCTGCCCGGTACTGCGCGCCGAAGATCGGGTGCGCGATAGCCGTCTGCAGCTGTGCAGCCTAACGGCGCAAGTGATTTCGCGCGGTCTTGGTCTATTGGGTATTGGTACCGTAGAACGGATGTGAGAGATGGCAAAGAAGAAAATGCGCTGCGATACCTGTGGCATTGAAGTCGACCACCTGCGTCGCGATGTCTTAGACGATCGCTACAATGCCTTCAACAAACCCCCGCTGTGGAATTGCGAAGCATGCTATGAGGCAAAGCGCACGCGCCGCGGTGCGGAAAACAAGGCTGGTTGATGTTTACAGGTCCCATATTCCTGACGGGCTTTATGGGGGTGGGGAAGAGCAAGGTCGGCAGTTTTCTCGCCTGGCGCTTGGGGCGCGAATTTTTGGATACGGACGAAATGGTCGAGGCGCGGGCCGGCAAGGCGATCTCGTCAATCTTTGCCGAAGAGGGCGAGGCGCATTTCCGCCAGTTGGAGCATGAATGCGTGATGGATGCCTGCGGGCGCGGCGGTGCGGTAATTTCACTGGGTGGAGGCGCTATTGTGCAGGATCGCAATCTGCAGGCGGTGCGTCGTGCAGGGGTTCTCGTCTGTTTAGAGGCGGACATCGATACCATTCTCGAACGCGTCGGTCGCCGCGACGATAGGCCGCTGCTTTCGGGGTTGGATGAGGCGGGCAAGCGCGCAAAGGTCGAGCACTTGCTGGCCGAACGCGCGCCGTACTACGATCGGGCGCACATTAAAATGCTGTCTAGTCAGGGGTTTACTCCCGAGCAGACGGCGGAGAAACTCATCGATTTACTGGAGCATTGGAGTGAGGAGCGCAACCGTACGGACTGAAGGAGCGCAGTACGAGATCTGCGTGGGGCATGGCGTGTTGAACACCGTCGGTCAGGCATGCCGAGAGCTGGGGTTGGGCCGTCAGGTGGCGCTGATAACGGACGAGCGGGTCGCTGCTCACTATCTGCAGCCCGTTGCCGACAGCTTGAACAATGCGGGTTTTGCCGTGCTCGAAGTCGTCTATCCCGGTGGCGAAGCGCACAAGAATCTGAGCGGTGCCGAAGGCATTTTCGCTCGGCTTATTGAGGCGGGTTTAGATCGGGGTGCTTGGGTGTTGGCCTTGGGTGGTGGCATCGTCGGCGATATGGCGGGCTTTGTCGCGGCGTGTTATTTGCGCGGCGTGCCCTGCGTGCAGGTGCCGACGACGATTGTTGCACAGGTCGACTCTAGCATTGGCGGCAAGACGGGCGTCAATCACGCACTAGGCAAGAATCTCATCGGCGCATTTCATCAGCCCAAGCTGGTTTTTATTGACACTGACACCTTGCGCTCCCTGCCGCGCGGCGAACTGGTCGCCGGTATGGCGGAAGTGGTTAAACACGGTATTATTCGCGATCCCGAACTCTTTGCCTTTCTGGAAGACCACGTCGAAGATATCGTCGACATGCGCATTGGCGCCGATGCGCTCGACTGGCTCATCGCACGCAACGCCGATATTAAAGCGGCCGTGGTGAGTGCCGACGAAAAAGAGGGAGGACTGCGGGCCATTCTCAACTACGGGCACACAATTGGCCACGCCATAGAAGCGGCCACCAATTACAAGCGGTATCGTCACGGCGAGGCCGTTATTTTGGGTGCTCTAGCGGTTGGCGAAATCGCGGCAGAGCGCGGCGTCTTACCCTACCAAGAGCGGGCTCGGCACGATGCACTGTGGGAGCGCTTAGGCGTGCCGCAGGGTTTAGCCGAAGTTGCCGCCGGCGATATTCTCGAGCGCACCAGGGCGGATAAGAAGCGCGTCGACGGCACGGTGCGCTATATTCTAGCCGAGGCCATTGGCCAGGTAAATATATACGACGACGTCAGCGACGAAGCAGCGCTGGCGGCGATTCACTGCGTGCAGCAGAAGTACTGAACTATGCAACGCGAAGACACACAAAAAGTGCACTTGGTTAGCTTGGGCTGTCCGAAGAACACGGTCGACTCCGAACGCATGTTGGGCCTGTTGCAGGGCAATGCCTACCAAATAACCGACGAGCCCGACCAAGCCGATGTCGTCGTCGTCAATACGTGTGGCTTTATCGGGCCAGCCAAAGAAGAATCAATTGAAGCCATTATGGCTGCTCATCGCCTCAAAGAGCAGGGCAAGTGCAAGGGCGTTATTGTGACCGGCTGTTTGGCCACGCGCTACGAAGAAGAACTGCGCAGCGAACTGGTCGAAGCCGACGACCTACTGACCATTGCAGAAGAAACGGACATTGTTCATCGGGTCGATCGCGTGTTGGGTCGATCGCGCCGAGGACATGTAGCGGCCATGCCGCGCGCGACGACGACGCCTTCGCACTGGGCTTATCTGCGCATATCGGATGGCTGCGACCACAAGTGTGCATTCTGTGCGATTCCGGCCATTCGGGGGCGCCACAAGAGCGAGCCCATCGAAGCACTGGTGGCCGAGGCCGAACAGTTGGCGGCCCAGGGCGCACGCGAACTCGTGCTCGTCTCACAGGACTCCGTGCGCTATGGTGCTGATCTATACGGACGGGCACAGCTCGTCGAGCTATTGGGCGCGCTCGAAGGAGTCGAGGGCGTTGACTGGATGCGCCTGATGTATACCTATCCGGCGTTTTGGACCGAGGAGATGATGGATTTTTACGCATCGTCGGCCAAGATGTGCGCCTATATCGACATGCCCCTACAGCACATTGCCGATCCCGTCCTACAGCGCATGAAGCGTGCGACGACCAAGAAAAAAACGGTCGAGTTGCTGCGTGCACTGCGCACGCGCATGCCCGGCGTGGGACTGCGCTCGACGTTTATCGTCGGTTTTCCCGGCGAAACGGAAGAGCATTTTGAGGAACTGCTAGAATTTGTCGAGGAGACGCGCTTCGACCACGTATCGGGTTTTATTTACTCGCCAGAAGACGGCACCAGTGCTTACGGTTTGGACGGAGAGGTCGACGAGGAGGTAAAGGAGTATCGCTACAGTCGCCTGACGCAGCTGCAGGAGCGCATTGCGACAGAGAATAACGATGCGCTGATCGGCACTCGACAGGTGGTGCTGGTCGACGAGCGCGATGCCGAGGGCGCATACGGACGAATGGAGCGCGACGCTCCCGAAATAGATGGCCAGGTGCTCATTGAGGCAGGGCGCGCCGAGGTGGGTCGATTTGTCGAAGTGGACATCACCGGAGCCGATCCCTACCAGCTGCAGGCACAGGCTGTCGGAGAGCCTTTCTGAGTATGCTGGGTAAGCGCAAGAAAAAGCCGCACGGTATCGAGCTGCTTGCCGAGGAGGGGATGCTCAGCGTGCGCTGGAACGACGGCACGCGGAGTCGCTACGACTTGGACGGACTGCGTCGTTCCTGCCCGTGTGCGGTATGCCGCGAAGCACGTGAAAATAGCGAAGAGCTCAACCTGCTCAGCGGCGAGGCCGCTTCGGCCACGGCTGAGGCGCGTCGCGTCGACTTTGTCGGGCGCTATGGACTGCGCATTGAATGGGCCGACGGGCACGATCACGGCATATACACCTTTGATTTCTTTCGCGAACTGGATGAAACCGTTGGCTGAAAGCACCGGTGTTTTGCGCGCCCCTCTCGCATAGAGAGGGGCTTTTTTTATGCCGTCTGTGCCACAGGTGCTGCGGCGCGCGGCGCGCGGCCCAGCCAGAGTTCGATGAGCAGGAGGACAAGGGCGAGTGCGACAAACTCGCGCCAAAGCTCGCGGCCGTAGCGATTGCCCAGCACCTGCAGGCGCAGCTCGTCGCCCTGCTGCAGGACGTGCACATCGGTTCCCAAAACGCGTTCGATCTCAGCCCGTTCGACGGTGCGCAGGTCGGATTCGCGCGGGTCTATATTAACGGGAAAGCTATCGACGGTGCGGCCGTTTTCTTTGAGCTGCCAAATGCCTGCCTCGCCCAATGCGGGCACCGACCACACATAGCGTTCGCCGACAAGAGCGGGCTGTAGGCGCAGCACTCCGCCGTCGGGTGATTGGGCGCTCAGGGCCGCGTCTAGGGGAACGTCTCTCAGGTAGCGATGGGCACTCGTGCCAACGGCGTAGCTCGCGTAGTGTCCGGGGCGCTGGCTGAATTCGCGCACTAGGCGATGGAGCATGGGGGCGAACAGGCCGTGTAGCGGCAGATCGTTCCAGCGCATGTCGAGCGGGAACGCTGCCCACACGGCACGCCCTCGACCGCGCCAACCCGACGCAAGGGCGATTTGCCCGTCGTCAAAGTAGGCGAGCGCATCGAGGTGACTTTCCGCTTTCAGGGAAAAGTGTGCGAAGAAGTGGGCCACATCGGCCCGTTCTTGCGTCAGCAAATTGGCGAAGAGCGGGCGCGCATAGGCCTCGGTATCAAAGACGTGAAACCGCGTCTTGTCTCCCGCATCGCCGATAATATCGCCCATGCGCACGGGCAGCATGCCGGGCAGAAAATCGCGGTTTAAATACTTCAGGTCCGTCCCAACTGCGGGAAAGGCGACGAGGCCGCCGCCGCTGGAGACAAAGTCGCGCAGGGTGAGCGTCTGCGCTCGATCGAGGCGCTGCAGATCGCACAGGAGCAGCAAATCTACGCTTTCCAACGCATCTGTGTTTAGGTCGGCGATCTGGCCTGAACGAATGCTCAGGGCGGCATCGGTGAGTGCCGCAGCGCCCAGCGCGCGGCGCGCGTAATAGGTGGACGATGGCTGCGTGCCGAGGATGAGCACGTTGATGGCAGCGGGCGCATCAAAGGCGAAGTAGCGCCTGTTGTCGATGGGTAAATCGTCGTCAGCAAGCTCGACAAAGCCGCTGATACGGCCGCTGCGGCGCGGCGTGAAGCGGAGTTCGACCTGCGTTGCGCCCTGCGCATCTAAGTCGATGGACCGCCGGCGCACGCGCTCGCCATCGACAAAGAGATCAATGGAGTGGTTGCGCAGCGGGGCGTCGCCGTCATTACGCACGTCTACATACAGCACCATTTCGCTTTTGGGAGACGCCATCCAGGGAGAAAAGTAGATGTTTTCCACGTAGGCGTTGCTGCGCTCGATGCCTTCGGGCATGCTCAGGTACACGCGCGCGTCGCCAATGGATTCGCGCGCAGGGGGCACTTCGCTCCATCCGTGGCGCGCGCCGTCTGTAAATAGGTAGAGTTCGCCGTCGAGCTCGGGATATTGCGCTAAATGGTTAGCGGCTTGGCGCAGGGCACCGGTCAGATTGGTAGCCTCCTGAGAAGGCGTTAGCTCGGCGACCAATTGGCGCAGCTCGTCGGGAGAGGCCGGTAGGCCTTCGACGGGCGTAGTGGCAAAGGGAATGAGCGCCACGCGATCGCGCTCGTTAAATACCTCGGCGAGCTGGCCGACGGCGAGGCGCTGCTGGTCAGCCAAAGTGCCCGACGGCATGCGGTACGCCGTGCTGTAGGATTGGTCAAAGAGAACGGCGGCGGCGGCGGGGACAACGCGTCCTCCCCAAGCCGAACCGGAGTGGTAGGTCGGGCGGGCAAAAGCGGCGACGATTAGTGCGATGGCCAAGACGCGCAGCAGCAGCAACAACCACTGTCGCATGCGCACCTTTTGCATGCGGTCGTGGTGCAATGCGCGCAGAAACTGAATGTTGCTAAAGGGAACGGGCCGCGTGTGGCCCCTGTGTAGAAGATGTATGGCGAGGGGGATGAGGGCGGCAACAAGCCCTGCCAGTACCGCTGGATTTAAAAACTGCAAAGGGGTGGTTCAGCGATCAAGAAGAACTCGGATGGTTCTCTTCTTCGCTTTTGATAGCGGCGATAATTTCTGCGGAAGAAGAGGCTGAAATCAGCTTCTTCTTGAATTCGTCATTTTTCAGCAGACGCGAAATGCGGGCGAGGGCCTTGATGTGCGGCCCGGATACATTGGCTGGAGAAACCAGCAGGAAGAATACGTAAGCCGGTTCGCCGTCGAGAGCCTCAAAGTCGACGCCGCGGCGCTGCGTGCCGAGAGCGGCCACGAGCTTGACGACGGAGTCCGATTTGCCGTGCGGAATGGCAATGCCATCACCGATGCCGGTGCTCATGATCTTTTCGCGCTCGAGAACGGCTTGAAGGACTTTGTCCCGATCGCTGATTGCGTCGCCAACCGCCAGCGAGTCGACGAGCTCGGCAATGATTTCTTCTTTGGTCTCGCCCTTGAGATCAACCGTAGTCGACTCGGGTGAAAGTATGTCAAGGAGGGTCATGTATCCGTCTCCACAGTGGTTGTTCAGCAAAAATAAGCGCACATAACTACATAAGTCAACAGGGGCAATGCGCATTTGCAGCGGTGACCGCACTTTGTGGTTGACGCCCTGTAGTCGTTCAGTACATTGGACGGTGTTTGTCGCCATCCTTTTGTTTAAAGGATATGCCGCGCGCACCGATACAGAAGGTAGGACATCTGGTGATCGGAGGCGATATGCAGCGTCAAATGCTGTGGACAGACCAACTTCTTTCCGACAGGAGCAGTACGCTTTTCCGCGCGGTTTATACCCGCGAATTGGGCGTGGAGGAATACGACCGCTTGGTCGAAGAAGTGCTGGATCCCGAAATGGCATTTTTCCTCAGAAATTCGTACCGATCCCTCGCGTTTACCGAAGGATGCAGCTGATTATCAAGTAGGTAGCGGGCCGCGCGAGACAGGTGCTTTTATAAGGAGGGCACGACAACGTCGCGCTCCGCTCTTTTCATAGCCTATCACTACCCTCCTGCGCGTTCGGCCGGCGTGGCGCGAACGGCGGCCTTTCTTCGCTACTTGCCCGACTGTGGATATTGCTGTCAGGTGTTGACGACCTCGGCTTTTGGCGGCGGGAGCGACGTCCTGCGCGCATGGGAGCCGCTCTCTCTCTATCGCTGGTTATTTAATCGACAGGTGCGCGAGGGCCAGGCGCATTCGGCCGTGCGCACGCGGCGCGGCGCGTTGAGTCGACTTGGTCGTGCGCTGCTGGTGCCCGACGTGCAGGTCAGCTGGATGCCCGCGGCCTTTGTGCGCGGGCTACGCTACCTGCGCGCGGATCGCTGCGATCTCATCTACAGCTCGTTTCCACCCGCTAGTGCCCACCTGCTGGCGCTGCTGCTGCAGCGGGCAACGGGCCTGCCGTGGGTTGCCGACTTCCGCGACTCGTGGATCTTTGATCCTCTCGACACCCATTTGGAGCGAGATACCAGGCGCAAAGCCGTAGAAGCGCGCATCGAGCGGCGGGTAGTCGCCTCGGCCAGCGCCGTTGTCGTCGCCTCGCAAGAGGCGGCCGACTACCTGCGCACGACCTATGCCCAGCACGCGGACAAAGTGCGCGTTGTCAGCAACGGATTTGACGGGGAATGGAGCGACCTGGACGCGCAGCCCTCGCCTTCGGGCCCGCTGCGCCTGGTGCATACCGGATCTTTTTCTTACAGCCACCCCCGCCGCTCGCCGCAGGTGCTCTTTGCCGCGTTGGAACGCCTACAGCGCGAAGATGAGGGCTGGGCCAAACGGATCAACGTCGTGCTGGTGGGTGCGCTGAGCGCTGACGAAGAGGCCGCCGCTGCTCCGCTGCAGCACAGCGGTATGGTGCATATTGCCGGTGTAGTGGAGCGCGCCGAGTCGCTCGCCATACAGCAAACGGCGCACGTGCTGCTGGTAGTGGACCACGTGCGACCATGGACGTCGACGAATATACCCAGTAAAGTGTATGAGTACCTGGCGCTGCGAAGACCCATTTTATCGCTGGGTGGAAGCGGTGCAGTGGGTCGTTTGGTCGCGGAAATGGAAGCGGGCATGCACGTGCTGGGCGACGACGTGGAGGCGGTCTGCGCTGCGCTCGTCAAACTATGCGACGCCCATGAACGCGGTGAACTGCCGACGGGAGCCGACGAAAAGGCTCTGCGTCCCTTTCATCGACGGGCGCTGACGCGCGTGCTGGCCAACTGCTTTGACGAGGTGATTGAGAGCGCAGGGCCATGCAGCTAAAGCCGCTTTCGGCGCTCTTTATCATTGCCTGCTGCCTGCGCTTGGCCTATGCGGCACTGGACATTCCCGTGCCTCCTCAAGATACGCGCGACTACGATGAACTGGCGCTCAACGTGCTCAACGGCGAGGGCTACGTATCGCACGACAACTGGCACGGCTTTCCGATGCGCTCATGGCGGCCACCGACCTACCCGCTCTTTTTGGCTGCCGTTTACGGCACGTGGGGATACAGCCACGCCGCGGTACAGGTTGCCCAAGCCGTGCTCGGTGCGGCAACGGTTCTGTTGCTGTTTCTCGTAGTCCGTCGCCTGCATGCGGCGGCGGCTTGGCCGGCGGCTCTTGCCGCCACACTCTACGAGCCGCTTGTTTCTGTTTGCAGTGAGATCATGAGCGAGTGTCTATTTATTTTCTTGGTGCTGCTGGCGCTGTGGGCGCTAGGCGACGAACGGCGGCGCTGGCAGATGCTCGTTCTTGGCGGTGCGGCCGTTGGCCTGGCGGCCATGGCGCGTCCCGTGGGGCTGCTGGTGCTGCCGGCCCTTTTTATCACCGCCCTTTTCCAAGACGGCCGTGCAGGGTGGCGCCGCTTCCTGTGGGCGTCGTTGGCAACCGTGACCGTCATCGCGCCTTGGACGGTGCGCAACTATGCTGTGCACGGCGCGCTCGTGCCGCTTAGCACGCACGGTGGATTCATCGTTGCGCGCAGCAACGCGCTGGAACCGGCCTGGCGTCAGGAGCGCGGGTGGGGCATTGACCGAGAGGTTTTTGAGGCCATGCCGACCGAAGTGGAACGCGACCGCTTCTGGTGGCGTCAGGGGCGCGAATTTATTGCAGCGCACCCTCAGATCTATGCGCGCCTAGTGTTCGAACGCCTGCTGCGCTTTTTCTATCCTTTTCGGCCGTCCTACAACCTCGCTTTTGCGCTGGTTCTGCCTTTTGCCGCTGTGGGCATGTGGCGCTACGGTCGTCGGCGTTCCTCGCTCTTGTATTCCTCGTTTATCGCCCTTTCTACGCTGGTATTCTGCACCGTGTTATACGGGTCGACGCGCTTTCGCCTACCCCTTGAACCGCTCTTTATCGCTTTTGCGGCCATTTACTTAAGCGAGGTCTGGGTGCGCTGGTCGCGCCGGCGGTGGCTCGGTGTAGTCGGCGGCGTTTTGCTGGTCAATGTCAGCATTTGGCTGGCTCAGGATGATCTGCGTCACGCTGCGCTGCACGGTCTGAACAGTCTAGGTCTGCGATGAGCGAGCCGCGCCTGTCCATTTGCATTGTTAATTGGAATACTAAAATTCTCTTAAGAGATTGTTTAGAATCGATTTATGATGACTCAGATTCGAAGGATTGGCAGGTTATTGTCGTCGATAATGCCTCTACCGATGGCAGTGCGTCCATGGTGCGAGAGTCGTTTCCCGATGCGTTGTTGGTGCCGCGTGAAGTAAACGAAGGCTTTGTCGGGGCCAATAATTTGGCCATGTCCCAAGCACGTGCGCCCTACTGGCTTCTGCTCAATTCCGACACGCGCGTAGAGCCCGGTGCCCTGGGGCTTTTAGTCGATTTTATGGACGCCAATGCGGCGGCTGGAGCCGTGGGTGCCAAGCTGTTGAATGGGGACGGTTCGCTGCAGCTATCGTGCGGCGTTGCGCCGACGTTTTGGAGCGAAATGGCCAACAAAATATTATTGCATAAGCTATTTCCCTTCTTTAAATTAGGTCGCTGGAACCATGCCCAGATACGCGAGGTCGGATGGGTTACGGGAGCCTGTTTGTTGGTGCGGCGTGAAGCGGCCAACCAAGTGGGCCGACTCGATCCGGCCATTTTTATGTTCTACGAGGATCTGGAGTGGTGTCTGCGCATCCGCAAAGGGGGCTGGAAGATATTTTACCACGCCTTCAGCCGCGTTGTGCACCTGGGAGGGCAGAGCACGCGCCAGAATTTTGGCGAGATGTTGATTATTAGTCACAATAGCTTATTCTACTGGTATGACAAGCATTTCAACGGCTTCGAAGTAGGCGTTTTACGCCTGCTCACCCCGGTGGAAATGCTGCTGCGATCGCTGGTTTGGAGCGCGCTGTACATCGCTCGTCCGGGTCGCCGCAGCGAGGCGCGGCAGCGCCTGCGAGCTTATAGGAAGATTGCCGCCGGCAGCCTCTGCCGGACGCACGCTGCCGACTCGGGCCCTTTCCAAGAAGTTCGGAGATAATTTTGGCGGATACAATTCAGATTTTTAAACCCTGGTATGACGAAGAAGAGCACAAGGCGCTGCACCAACCTCTGCAAACTGGCTGGTTGGGCTACGGGCCGCTGGCGCGCCAATTTGAGGAGCGCTTCGCCGAATACATAGGCGTCAAACACGCCATTGCCCTCAACTCTTGCACGGCTGCGCTGCACCTTGCTTTTCTCGTCAGCGACGTAGCCGGCGGCGAGGTCCTCACCACGCCGATGACTTTTGTCGCTTCCAATCACGCCATTCTGCTGTCGTGTGCTCGCCCGGTATTTTGCGATATCGAAGCGGACACCATGAATCTGGACGTGGAGGACGCCGAGCGCCGCATCACGCCCAATACCAAGGCTATTCTCGCCGTGCACTACGGTGGTCATCCCTGCCGCATGGATGAGCTGCGCGCGCTGGCCGACCGCCACGGATTGCTGCTCATAGAAGACGCGGCGCAGGCCTGTGGGGCGACGTACAGGGGGCAGAAGGTCGGCAGCTTCGGCAAAATCGGCTGCTTCAGCTTTGAGTCAAAAAAGAATCTGTCTACCGGCGATGGCGGCATGCTGGTCACCGACGACGATGCGCTGGCTGACCGCGTGCGCAAGCTGCGCTGGATGGGCATTTCCCGCGATACGTGGTCGCGCTTTAACAACGGACACGTCGGTCGCGCCTGGGAGTACGACGTCGAAGAAGTGGGTTTTAAATACTGCATGAACGACATCGCCGCCGCGCTCGGGCTGGTGCAGTTGGACAAACTGGAGCGCGGCAATGCGCTGCGTCGTCAGCACGTCGGGCGCTATCACGAGGCCCTGTCCCAAATAGACGGCATCGAACCGCTGGTCCTGAAAGAATACGGTGAAAGCGCCTGCTATAGCATGGTGGTGCGCCTGGACGAACGCGAGGAGTTGTGCGACTTTCTCGCGGCCCGGGGCATCGAGTCGGCGGTGCACTTCTATCCCAACCACCTGCTCCCCGTGTACGCGCCGTACCGAACGGAGCCCCTGCCGGTCGTCGAGCGCGAGTGGCTGCGCATACTCACGCTGCCCTTGGCACCGCACCTGCGTGCCGAACAGCAAGAGCGCGTGATCGCGGGCCTCGCGGAATTTGCGCTGCGCCACCGCGGTGCCGACGTGGTGGCTGCGCAAAGCGCCGTCGGCGGCTGAGGCGCCCGTTCCCGTTTCGGGTTTGCGCATTCTCTTTGTTACGCAGTACGGCGTGCTGGCAGCCAGCAGTCGCACGCGCGTCTTCGACTATTTACCCTCGATAAGAGCGGCCGGACACGAGTGCGAGGTGATTACCGTCCTGCCCGATGCGCAGATTGGCGGTTCGCAGATCCTCGTGACGCGCCAGGTGCTGCGCAAGCTGCTCTACTATGCGTGGGCCTTTGGGCGCACGCTGCTGTGCGGACTGCGCGTCCTTGCCGTCGCTCGACGCAGCGATCTAGTCTTTGTGCAGAAGGTCATCTTTCCCTCGGTTATTCGCCGCCTGCTCGCCCGCGTAAAGACGCCGTTCATATACGATTTCGATGATGCCATATTCACTACGGAAGTGCGACAAGCAAATTGGTTGGCGGCGCGCAAACAGGAGCGCAACGCGCGCGGGATGCCGGCGATGTTGCGCATGGCGGACCTGGCGCTGGTTGAAAATCAATACACCGAGCGCTTCGCCCGCGAGCACTGCCGACGCGTAGAGATTATAACGGGACCGATTGATACGCAGCGCTATGCGCCCGGGCCCGAGCGCACCCGCGCCGATTCCGTTGTACTAGGATGGATTGGCAGCGCCAGCACGCTGCCCTATCTGGAAGCGCTGTGCCCCGCCCTAGAAGAAATCGGCCAGCGCTTTGATCACGTATGCCTGCACGTGGTGGGCGCACGCGAATTTGCTCTGACAAATATGCCAGTCGAAACAAAGGCGTGGAGTTTGGATAGCGAAGTGGGTGACTTACGTCTGTTCGACATTGGGCTTATGCCGATTCCCGACGATGTGTGGACGCGCGGCAAAGGCGGATATAAGCTGCTCCAATATATGGCCGTTGGACTGCCCGTCATCACCAGTCCCGTCGGGATAAACTGCCAGATTGTCGAAGACGGCAAAGACGGCTTTTGGGCGCGCGCGCACGGCGAATGGGTGGAGCGCATGGCCGATCTCGTTGCTGACGCGCCGCTGCGGCGACAAATGGGTCAGGCCGGACGCGCCAAAATGGAGGACATTTACTCTTTGGAAAAAGCGCGCGAAAAACTGCTGGCACTC
The DNA here is from genome assembly GCA_038128265.1 of Gemmatimonadota bacterium. Lineage (GTDB taxonomy): Bacteria > Latescibacterota > UBA2968 > UBA8231 > UBA8231. The sequence continues at coordinate 27,075 of JAYPJE010000034.1, read as the reverse complement.
ATGGGCGAAACGGCGAGTGGGACCCCGTGAGTGAGCCCGCGTCGATTAAAAATGCATTTACCGTCGATTGGGAAGACTGGTACCAGGGTCTGGAAATCGATATCGACGAGTGGCACGGGTTTGAAGATCGCCTGCGCGTGGGAACCGACCGCCTGCTGACGCTGTTTGACGAAGCCGGTGTGCGCGCGACGTTTTTTGCGCTAGGCCACGCGGCGGAGCGCGCGCCGGACCTGCTGCGGCAAATTCGTCAAGCGGGGCATGAAGTCGGCACGCACGGATACAGCCACCGCTTTGTATACAAGCTGGGTGCAGACCAGTTTCGCAGCGAACTGCGGCGCTCGCTGGCAGTGATCGAGGACATTTTGGGGGAGCGCTGCGCGCGCGGTCACCGGGCGCCCTTTTTTTCGATCGTCAAAGGCACCGAGTGGGCCTTTGATATCATGGGCGAAGAGGGACTTCTATACGACTCCAGTGTCTTTCCCGTGCAAAACTATCGCTATGGAATACCAGATGCCCCGCGTTGGCCCTACGAAGTGCGCAGCGGCTTTGTCGAATTTCCACCGTCGACTTGGCGCCTCGGCGGTCGAAATATACCGGTCGCAGGGGGTGCCTATTTCCGCATATTTCCTTATTATCTAACCAGGCTCGCCCTGCAGAGCATCAACGCTTCTGGGCGGTCCGCGGCCTTTTACATACATCCCTGGGAATTAGATCCGGGCCATCCGCGTCTGGATTTACCTCGTAGAATTAGCCTAACGCACTATTGGAACCTCGAGCGGACGGAGGCGCGCCTGCGTCGTCTATTGCGCGACTTTTCCTTCGCCCCAATGGTGGAAGTGCTGGGTTTGGGAGACGCGACGTGAGTGTTGGTACGACCGGTGGAGAGCGGGTTCGCCGCTATTTCGACGGTGCTGCAGAGCGCTTCGACGCTATATATCGCAGCGATAAAGGCGTTGGACAGAAAATAGTCGACGGGCTGTTCCGCGGCGTAATTCACCGGCGCTTTGAACTTACGCTCGAACTGCTCGGAACGCCGCAGGGCAAGCGCGTTCTCGACGTCGGCTGTGGATCGGCGCGCTATGGCGTGGAATTGGCCCACCGAGGTGCGGAGATCGTCGGCCTGGACTTTGCCCAGGGCATGGTCGATCTGGCAAACGAGGCGGCTCGAGACGCCGGGGTGGCCGAGCAGTGCCGTTTTGAGCAGTGCGATTTTCTCACTTGGTCTGACTCAGACCACTTTGATATATGCTTGGCGATAGGTTTTTTTGACTATATTGAAGCGCCCGCTGCCTTCTTGGAGCGCATGCGTGCTCTTGACGCGGCCGACTGCATCTTTAGCTTTCCAAAACGCTGGACCTTGCGCACCCTGCCTCGCTGGCTGCGGTTAAACGCAAACGGCTGTCCCGTGTATTTTTATAGCGCAGGGCAAGTAGAGCGCCTGCTGCGGGAAAGCGGCTGGGAGCACGTCGATATACACCATTTGAGCCGAGACTATCTGGTCCATGCTCGTCTTACGTGACCGGCTGGAGATGTTTATAGGGATCATGCAACTATGAGAGTGTTAATTACCGGAGGTGCAGGGTTTATTGGTTCGCACCTGTCCGAGCGTCACCTCAATATGGGTGACAGCGTGGCGATTATAGACAACCTGTCCACGGGTAGCATCGAGAACATACAGCACCTGGAAGACAATTCGAACTGCAGCGTAGTGATTGACGACGTGCTCAACGTCGACGTCATGCGCGAGTTGGTCGACGGTTGTGATATGATCTACCATCTGGCCGCAGCCGTTGGTGTCAACTTTATCATAGAAAACCCGCTGACCTCGCTTATTTCCAATATTCGCGGCACGGAAATTATTCTCGAACTGGCCAACGAGAAAAAGAAAAAAGTCGTCATCGCCTCTACGTCGGAAATTTACGGCAAGAAAAATGGGCACGTGCCCTTTGCCGAAAACAGCGACCGCATGCTGGGGCCGACTACGGTGATCCGCTGGAATTATTCGACCTCGAAAGCCGTCGACGAACTGTTTGCGCTGGCCTACTGGCGCGAGAAGCGCCTGCCGTGCGTGATTGTGCGTCCCTTTAATGTGATTGGGCCGCGCCAGTCGGGACACTATGGCATGGTCGTGCCGCGCTTTGTAAAACAGGCTCTGCTCGGCCACCCCATCACGGTGTACGGCGACGGTGAGCAGCGGCGCTGCTGGACCTATATCGACGACGCCCTCGACGGACTGATTGCGCTGGCTACTAGCGACGCTGCTGTGGGCGAGATATTCAATCTCGGCTCGCACTTTGAAACCAGCATTCGCGACCTGGCTTTTACGGTCAAGGAGTTAACGTCTAGCAGCTCCGAAATCGAATTTGTGCCCTACGACCAGGCCTGGCCCAAGGGCACGTACGAAGACCTGATGTACCGCGCCCCCGACTTGGCCAAGATCCGCAACTGCGTCGGCTACAACCCCGGCGTTGGTCTCGAGGAGGCGCTGCGCCACATTATCAAATATTACGAGCGCTAAATCGCCGGGCTTCGCTACGGCAGCGGTGGGAATAGGGGCGGTCACATAGAGTGACCGCCCTTTTACTTTTCGGGTAGGTTGGCTCGGTTAAAGCTGTCTATGAATGCGAAGAAGTCGTCGAGGTTGATGATGCCGTCGCGATTGAGGTCGGCATTTTCATTCCAATTCTTTGCATTGGGTGCCGCGCCAAAGGCGTCGGCCAGCGCAAAGAAATCGCTCAGGTCAATGCTGGTATCGCCGTTAAAATCGCTCTGCTGTCGACGCGCTATGCGCAGTGCGTGCTGGTCGGAATTGCCGTCGGGATCGTTCACTTCAAGTTGGATTCGGGCTTGGGTAAAGGCACTGGGAACGGAAAATAGAACGGCCACATCGCCTGCTGCATAGGTGTAGTTGATGGGGTCGCCGTCTATCTGACGAATCGTCCACTCGAGGTCGGCAAAGGCGTGATCGGTATCGCTGACCAGGTCGATGAGGCGGAGCGTGGCCGTTCCGCCTTCAACCGTTACGCCTTTGAGTGGCACTATGCGCGGCGGCGCGTTGAGCGACTGCACGCTGAGCTGGAAGACCTGTTCGTCGTTAAACTGGCCGTCGTAGGTGCGCACAGCGATGTCATGGATGCCCATATCGCTCCGCTTGGGCACCCACGATATGAGTCCGTTGAGTGGGTTGATGCGCATAGTGGTGGGACCGCGCACAATGGTGAATACCAAGGTGTCGCTGTCTGCGTCGCTGGCGCGTAGCGGGTACAGATAGAGTGAGTCCACTAGGGTTTGAGTGATCGGCGTCGATGTAATTTGCGGTGCTGTATTGCCCTCCGTTAGCGCGATTTGGAATTGCTGTCTGACCTGCTGCACGCCGCTCGATGCGACCAGCGTCACCGCGGAACGGGTCGCATCGCCGCTGGTTGGCATCCAGCTGATCAGACCCGTGTCCGGGTCGATCTGCATGCGCGGCGGGGCTGCAAGCAGGGAAAAGCGCGGCGCTGTGGAAGGTGTATTTAAGAGCAGCGGCTGGTATCTGTAGAGCCTGCCGAGGCGCACGCTCAGAGGGGGTTCACTGGCAAAGGCCATGCGCTCGGTGCTGCCTACAACGTGCAGTCGAAACGTTTGTTCGCTGGCGACAGTTCCATCGCTGACGGCTATGCGCACCTCATACGTGCCGGCGCTGGCCGGTCGCCAGGCCGCCCTGCCGATAGCGCGATCAAAGCGCATGCCCTGCGGCCCTTCAAGCAGGTTAAAGCTCATGGCGTCGCCGTCGGCATCGACGCTGCTTATCGCATATATGTAGAGCGAGTCGACCGTCGCAACCGTGTCGGGAACAGACGTAATGCGCGGCGGGTCGTTTTGCGGAAGAACGGCGATTTGCAGCACCGCCGTATCCTCCAGGCCGTTAGGATCGCGCACGACGAGCGTGGTTTGCACGGTGTCGGCAAAGTTGGGCGTCGTCGGTGACGCCACGAGGTGTCGGCCATCAATCCGCAGCGTCAGGGGTATGTCCGCGTTAGAGACGGTAAAAACGAGTTGTTCGATCGGCGAGTCCACATCGGTCACTAGGGAGCCAAGATCTAGGCGCTGAGTGGGTCCATCTTCTACCAATTCGATCTGGACTACGTCGCTATTAAAGCGCGGTGGTTGCGTTTCGAGTACGGGAATAGTAAAGGTCGACGGAGCTAGGCCGGACGATCCGGCAAACACGAGTATGTTGCCTATTTCTCCCGTGGAGAGCAGGCGCGCGTGGGCGAGCCCTTCGCTGGCGCGTGAAAACGTCGGCGGCCGCACGGTGGCAGGGCCACCGGAAATGGAAAAGCTGACTACGGTTGTCGAATCGGCCAAAATGCGATTGCCGTGCACGTCTTGAATTTCGGCGATGAGCTCTGCGCTCGTCGTATCAATTCCGGGCAGTGCGGCCGGCGAGGCGCGCAGCTGGATTTTGGCTGCGGGACCGGCTGTGAGCTGCAGCTGCGTGCTGCCGGATAGCAGTCCCGGGGCTTCGGCGCGCAGCGTAATCGCTTCGGCGCGGATAGAGGAGCGCAAGGTGGTCTGTGCCGTGCCGTTCTGAGTTATGGCTGTTTGCGGTCCGATGATTTCCGCATTGCCGCTCTCGATGGAGAAAGAGATATCAGCCGCCGCATCGCTGACGATATTGCCCAAGCTGTCGCGCACTACGGCAGAGAGCACGGCCGTGGACTGCCGATCGGCTACGATGGTTGCGGGTACGACGACTAGGTCGAGGCGGTAGGCCGCTTCGGCGCGCGCCTGTAATTCGATTTCCGCGCCCTGCAAGTGCTCGGCTTCGGCGCGCACGACAATCGGTCCGGCTAGGCCTAAGCTGCGCACCTGTGTGCTGGCCAAACCGCTGTTGGCGACGGTTTCGCTCTGCGATAGTGTGGCCTGTCCCTGAACAATGCTGAAGCGCACCCGCGTCGTATCGTTCGTACTCAGCAGTTCGCCGCGCGCATCGCGTAGAAAAGCAGTGATGTCGGCCGCGCGCGTGCCGCTAGCGGGTAGTTCGGCGATGGAGCTGCTCAGCGATATAAAGGGTGGCTGTGTGGCAACGACGGCAATGTCCATTTCGCGGCGGAGCGTCCGGGCAACCGCCGCCACGCGCAGCGTGCCGGGGTTGGTCGCCTGCACCTGCGTGCTAGCGAGCCCGTTGGAACTGTATGCGCTGTTTGCATCGTCCACAAAGCGGCCAGACCCAGTTAGAGAAAAGGAGACTTCTTCTCCGTTGCCCGTCAGGTTGCCGTACGCATCGCGCAGAAGCGCGGTCACATCGCTGCGGTCGCCGTTCTCCAGCAAAATAGACGGGGGATCAGCGACCAGTTCAATATTCGCTACGGGACCGGCGATCAGGGCGACATCAATGGTGTCTGGCAGCAGGCCCGCGGCGCCGGCGCGGACGCGTGCCGTGCCGGCCGTCGTGCCAGCGCGCAGCCCCGTGCTGGCGCTGCCGCCTTGTGCCTGGGCCGATAGGGAGCCGCTAATCCACACATCACCGCTGATTGTTGTAAAGGCGACGAGCGTGCGGTTGTCTGTAGTGATTGGACGCTGTTGGGCATCGACAATTGTTGCGGTAAGCGTCGTGCTCGACAAGCTATCGGCTATTAGCGAATCCGGCGCGGCGCTAAGCAGCAGTCGATGTGGCTGTCCTACCAGACCGACTTCGTGCAGGGCGCTTTCGATGCTGGCACCGGACGCTGATGCCGCAACGCCACTCATACGCGTGCTCATAGCGCGAATCGAGTTTGCCTCGAGTTCGGCGCGCAGAGTCCAGCCCGCCTGCAGCGGGCTGCGCGCGCTCCAGGTTATGAGAAAGGTGCCGAGCCCATCCAATGTATCGCGGAGGCTGGCAAAGTGCGCCGCGCCATCGCCATCGACCGCCGCAGTGCCCAGCAGCCGATCGCCTGGATCCAGCAGGCTGAGCGAGCCGCTGTCGCGCCACAGGTGCAGCGTATCGACGTGTGTCGGCGACATGCCGCTTCCAAAAGACAGGTGCGCGCTCAGATGGGTTAAGGCAAGTGCCTCGCCTCGTGCAGCGGCACCGAAGGACATCAGGGCGACCTGCCGCGGTGTTGCGTCGCGTTGAAAGGCTAACTGGTTGGGGACTTGCTCGAGGGGAGCGCGCAGTTCGAGTGTGCCCACTTGAGAAATGGTGGCACTGCGCGCCGATTCTAAACCGACGCTAGTGGCTAAGAGCTGTAGCTGTCCGGCGCTGTCGTAGGAGGCCGACGTGAAGGTGACCTGTCCGTTGCTCGGAGTTAGCGTGTGCGCTGGGCTCGCTGAAAACCCCAGGAGCGGAACCGACTGGCCAACGGCCACCGCGTTGAGGGATATGGGTCCGGTAAATTCGCCGTCGATGCCGCCATCCTGGTGGACGGCCCGCACGGTTAACTCCGGGTCGAGCAACTCAGCACCGACACCTGCGCTAGTGCGCGGCGCCTGCGCGAATACCAGGCGCGTGGCAACGATATCGGCGCTGAGGTTTGCGGTGCTGACGCTGGGTAGGTCACCGCCTGAACCATCGGGTTGATCATCGGCTGTCAGCGCAAAGGACTGATGGTCTTCCGTCGCGGCGTAGGCGACGTCATCAAAAACGGCGATGCCGGCTATGGCCTGGCGGGCGGTGGTGCCGGAGAGGGTGCCTGGCGCGCTGGTCGTCAGCGTAATTATGTCGGCAAAGTGCGTGTCAACGCGTCCATCGGCATCCCGAGCCTGTAGGGTGGGCTGGGTCTGGAAGGGGGCCCCTGACAGCACGTCGTCAGTGGCCAGGCCGCCGTGAGCGGGTTGCGTTGTAAAGACCATCTGTGTGGCAACGATGTCGGCCACGAGCGCATTGCTGTCGGCGCTAATGAGTCCGGCACTCGTGGCCGACAGGGTGAAAGGCGCGGCATCGCCGGTCGCGCTGGCCGATAGATTGGCAAAAGCTGCGCGGCCGCTGACCCAGTTGGTCGTTGCGGTGCCCAATAGAGTTACGGCATCTGACTGAACGGCCAGTGTAACGGGCACGTTCGATAGGTGCAGATCCTTTTGTCCGCTCTCGTTGACGGCTTCGAGGACGGGCTGGGTGGCAAAGACCCGTCCGGAGACGACGCTGCCGTTGCTGGCGGCAGGATCGGAGGGCTGCGTGGTAAAGGCAATTTTCGTAGCGACGATATCGGCAGTCAGCGTGCTTGTCGTGGCGTCGGCCAGGCCTGTTGCAGAAGCGCGTAGCGCGAAAGTCACGCCGTCGCCGGAAGTCGAAATGCCGAGGCCGCTGGCGTCAAAGAGCGCGCGCCCGGCACTCCATGCAACGCTCGTCGTACCCAGCAGCGTAGCGCTGCCGGAGGCCAGGGCTATCGTCGCATTGCCGGTAAAGTTGAGGTCCCGCTGTCCGCTCTCGTTGACGGCTTCGAGTATGGGTTGGGTGGCGAATGCGCGTCCGGAAACGACATCGCCGTTGGTGGCGGCTGCGTCGGACGGGAGGGTAGTGAAGACGATTTTCGTAGCGACGATATCGGCAGTGCGGCTGTTGGTACTGGCGCTGGGCAAGTCGCCGCCGGAGCCACCGGGCAGATCGTCTGCTAGCAGGGCAAAGGACTGCTGATCAGCCGTGGCAGTGTAGGCGATGTTGGTAAAGGTCGCCACGCCGCTAGTGGCCTGCTGGCTGGTCGCACCCGAGAGCGTGCCGGGCGCGCTCGTCGTCAGCGCGATGGTGTCATTAAAGTGGGTGTCGATGCGGCCACCGGCATCCTGGGCGCTAACAATGGGTTGGGTCTGGAAGGGAACTCCCGATAGCACGTCGCCATTGGACACGCCGCTGTGAGTGGGCTGAGCGGTGAATACCATCTGGGTAGCGACGATATCGGCGACCAACGCGTTGGTGGTGACGGGCGTCAAGCCGCCGTCGTTGGCCGCCGCCAGCGCGAAGCTCTGTCCCTCGCTCGCCGCATCGACGGCTAGATTGGAGAAAGATGCTCGTCCGTTGCTCCAATTTGCGCTGGTTGTACCCGTTAGAGTGACATCGCCCGATTGGACGGTTAGGGCTGGCGGGTTGCCAGCATAGTGTATGTCTACCACGCCATCGTCGTTGCGCGCTTCGATCGTGGGCTGTGTTTGGAATGCAATGCCGGAGACCACGTCGCCGTTAGGCGCGCGTGCATCGGCTGGCTGGGTGGCGAAAGCCATTTGCGTAGCGATGATGTCGGCCGTTAGCGTAGTGCTCTGGCCGCTGATGGAACCGCTGGTCGCGCTCAGTGCAAAAGTTGTTGCATCGCTCGTTGCGGTAACGCGCAGGCCGCTGCCGGCAAAGTCGGCCCGGCCGCTGATCCACGTTTTGCTAAGCGTGCCGCTCAGGCTGGGATTACCCGGCGGCAGCGACAGGGACACACTGCCGGTAAAGTTGAGGTCGCGCTGTCCGCTTTCGTTGCGCGCTTCGAGTACGGGCTGGGTAGTAAAGGCCCGTCCCGAAACGACGTTGCCGTTGGTGGCGGCCGCGTCGGAGGGCAGCGTGGCAAAGACGATCTTGGTGGCGACGATGTCAGCAGTGCGGCTGGCGGTGCTAGCGCTGGGTAAGTCGCCGCCGGAGCCGCCGGGCAGGTCGTCAGCTAGCAGCGCAAAAGATTGTTGGTCTACCGTGGCGGTGTAGGTGATGTCGGTAAAGGTTGCTACCCCGCTGGAAGCGGACCGAGTGGTCGTGCCCGAGAGCGTGCCGGGTGCGCTCGTAGTCAGCGTTATCGCGTCGTTGAAATCGGTATCGACGCGCCCGTCGGCATCCTGTGCGCTGACGACGGGCTGGGTCTGGAAGGCCACGCCCGACAGCACGTCACCGTTGGCCACGCCGCCGTGGGTGGGCTGAGCGGTGAAGACCATCTGCGTGGCGACGATATCGGCTACCAAGCTGCGGCTGGTGGCGCTGGTTAGACCACTGCTCGTAGCCGATAGGGTAAAGGACGCCGCATCGCTGGCGGTGGTAACGGCCAAGTTGGTAAAGGGGGCCCGTCCCGCGGTCCAATTGACGCCTGTCGATCCCGATAGCGATACGCTGCCGCTGCCGCTGCCGACGCCGATGCTTGCACTGCCGCTGGCGTCGACGTCGACGTTGCCATAGGCATCGCGCGCTTCGAGCACGGGCTGGGTGGCAAAGGCCCGTCCCGAAACGACGTCGCCGTTGCTGGCGGTCGCGTCGACGGGCTGGGTGGCAAAGGCCACCTGCGTGGCCACCACGTCTATGGAAACGCTATTGGCATTATCGGCGACAATTTCGCCGCCAATGGCTCCGCTGCTGGTGGCAATGGCGCCGGCGGCCGAGCCGACGCGAAAGGCATCTTTATTGGTCCCCACTTCGTCGACGTGGGTTGTGCTGAGCGTCAGCGTGGCGATAAAATAGGGGAAAGACGAATTCCAGTTGAGCGGTGCGTCGAGAGAAATCGTGCTGGGACTGCCGAGCGCCACGCTGTTTTGGGTGCCCAACAGGCTGTCACTGCCGGCGTCGAAGGTTGCGTCGGCACTGCGGTATAGGCGCAGTTGGGCAAAGGCACTGGCGCCAATCCCGGTCGGCGTGCTCAGATCGGATAGAGTGAGGGCGATCGATTGGAGCGTAGAATTGCCGTCGTTTACAAGCCGCACGGAGTAGACGGGCACTTCGGCACCGGGGCGCGCAATGCTCTGTCCGCTGAGACCCTGGTGATGGCCGAATATGACGATTGTCGCTTGCACGGGCGCCGACGCCGCCAACAGAACGACCGCACAAAACGCCAAAAAGGCGCCAAAAGGCATAAGAACCAGTCGGTTTAAAACAAAGGGGAAAACGCCGTCAGTCGGGGGTGCTGCGCTGTAGCCGAGGATGGTGCTACAGAGAACAAATATAATATGATGGCGACCAGAAAGACAATAGACTTGTTGCCAAACCGGTGAATTTTATGAACTTAGCCGTTGTGCGATGCGTGGCGTAACAAAGTACGATAGTCTGCCATGAGCAGGTGCAGTCGCCGACCACTGCGATACTCCCATCGCGATGGATGCCAGCCCGGCGGAGGGCAAGGCGACGCGCGCTCCGGAAAGTAGGCAAATCAGCTCTTCCATGCCGGGGTTGTGCGCTACGACGAGGAGGGTTTCGACGCGGTCCGGCACCCGCTGGATATGTGCCAGCAGGGTGCTGGGCGAAGCCAGATACAGCGCGTCTTCCAACTGCAGCACGTCGGGCGATAGGTCCAAATATTCGACCAGGCCTGCGGCCGTCTGGCGCGCGCGCTGCGCCGACGATGAGAGCACGTATTCAGGCATGGTCTCGCACCGACGCAGCAGAGCGGCCATGCGCGGAAGGTCGCTCTGACCGCGCTCGCTGAGCGTCCGTTCGTAGTCGCTCTCCACGCCATGCGGATAGTCTGATTCGGCATGGCGCATGGCCAAGATTGTTTTCACGCGATTTTTACACTTTCTGTAGTGAAAAAGGGCACGTCTTTAAAGTTGCGCGAGCGCAGGGGGCGTACTATTTTTAACCTGATACGCCCTGAAAATATGCGTTTGACGACCCCCTGACAATTCTCTCCCCGGGGAAGAAACAGAGTATGGCGACGGCCCCTGTAGAAGTCAACTTGGTAATACGCCCACAGCAGCGCTACGAACTGATCGACGTGAATCAGCGGGTGCGTGACGAAGTAGGCGATGCCCTGACGTCCTTTCGCAAGACGGCCTACTGCTCGCTGCACACCACGGCCGGCTATCTGGAACAGGGCGCGTGCAGGCATTTGGGTCAAGGCTACAAGCAACTCGATCCCTTTATTCGTGCCGTTCAGAAGATCTTTCCGCACGACGCCGGCTACTACCACGACCGCATGCAGCTGCGCGACGAACTGAGCGAAAGCCAGAAGGAGCGCGAGCCGGTCAATGCCGATTCGCATCTTACGTTTATGAGCGCAGGGCTTAAAAACTGCGTCACCTACATCAATCGCCCGGACGAGTCGGTGTACTTTATCGAGTTGGATGGCGTCTATAAAGACCACGTGCGCGAGCGCCACACGACGGTTATCGCCTACGATCAGGCCGAGGTGGTGCACCGAGGGCGCATCGCCATTCCCGTCGACGCCGGGCATGCGATCGATTCGTTTAACCTCCGCGATGAGCGCTACGGACTGTTTGCCGAATTGGAGGATTGGCTGCAGCGCTATGGCGTCGACAAGGGCCGTTTTGACCTGCGACTGGTGCCCGAAGATCGCCATGTCGGACTGACGGTCAACGAGTACGAGACCTTGCTGATGCGCAACGATCTGCCTCAGGTCCTGCGCGACCCGCTGCGCTACATGGTACAGCGCGGCAAGAGCCTGCTGCGTCATCCGTCATCCATTCCCGGCAAGACGCGTGACTACGCCGCCTACGACCTGATCCACCTCTACAACGACCTTATGGACAACGTGCCAGTGGGGCGTTCGGTCATCGACCGCATTCTCTCCGTGCTGTCGAGTCCGGCCAAGCGCATTCTGCGCCTCAAACGCCACGTATCCCTGCTGGTGTCCGACAGCAAGGAGACGGGCCCGGGCAGTATTGTGCAGGGTCAGTATCAAAGCCCCATTCTCGTTCAGCACCACCCGGCGACTGATGGCGTGCGCTACCTAGATGTTACGCTGCGGAGATTCGCCTGATTCATGCACATTGACCCGTCTATATTCAAAGCCTACGACATTCGCGGTATCTATCCGGAGCAGCTCGATGAGCGCGTGGCGCGCGCCGTTGGACGCGCGTTTGTCGACCTCCTAAAACCCGCAGAGGTGATCGTCGGGCGCGATATGCGCCTGTCCAGTCCCGCCATTAAGGAACAGCTGCTGCACGGTCTTACGGAGCAGGGCGCCGACGTCATCGACATCGGCATGGTTAGCACAGACCAATACTACTATGCCTGTGCGACCCTGCAGCGTCCGGGCCTCATGGTGACGGCGTCGCACAATCCACCGCAGTACTGTGGCTTTAAAATGGTGCGCGATATGCCCTACCTGCTCAGCGGTGATTCGGGCATACAGGATCTGCGCCGCATCGTCGAAGACGAGCGCTACGGCGAGCCCAGCCGCACGGGAACGGTGCGCAGACAGGATGTGAGCGCCGGCTTTGTCGACAAGGTCCTCAGCGTGGTCGATCCGGTCGAGCTCAAGCCGCTGAAGGTGATTGCCGATACCGGCAACGGCATGGTTGGACCGAGCCTCCAGCGCGTGTTCGAGAAGCTGCCGGTCCAATTGACAGGTCTCTATCTCGATCCGGACGGCAGTCTGCCCAACCACGGTCTCGATCCGATGCAGCCTGAAAACCGCGCCGAACTGCAGCAGCGCGTCAGGGATGAGGGGGCCGATATCGGCTTTGCGTTTGACGGGGACGGCGACCGCTTTTTCGTCATTGACGATCGCGGCGATTTTGTCCCCGGCGATTTTATCACCGCGCTGATGGGATGCTATATGCTGGAGAAATATCCCGGCGGCAAGATTGTCTACGACGTGCGCTGTTCGTGGGCGGTGCGCGATATGATCACAGCGGCCGGAGGCACGGCGCTCATCGAGCGCGTGGGACACTCCTTTATCAAGCCGCGCATGTTTGAAGAAGGCGCCGTCTACGCTGGTGAACTGAGCGGTCACTACTACTTCAGCGACTTTTTCGGCGCCGATTCGGGTCTGGTGCCGGCGCTGCTGATGCTGGAAATGCTCTCGCGGCGCGGCGTCAAGCTGTCCGAACTGCTCGATCCGCTGGCCTCGCGCTACTTTCTGTCGTCGGAAATCAACTCGCGCGTCGACGATCCGCAGGCTAAGATCGCCGCCCTTGCCGAGCGCTATGCCGATGGTCACATTGAGCATATAGACGGCATTTCCGTCAGCTATGACGACTGGCATTTCAACGTGCGCGCTTCAAATACCGAACCGCTGCTGCGCCTTAATCTGGAGGCGTTGGATGCGGACGCGATGTGTGCGAAACGCGACGAGGTGCTCGCGTTCATCCGCGCGTAAACTCCTTTGTTCGCGCGCGCACATAGGGCCTCTGTCGGTATGTCGACAGGGGTTTTTTCGTAGATGGCATTTCTTCGCAATTTTTCCCTGAACGCCCTCAGCACGGGGCTGGTCTTTTCCCTCGGCCTGCTCAACCAAATGCTGTTGGCCCACGCGTTGGGCAGCGCGAGCTACGGTCGGTTGGCGCTGTGGACCAACGCCGCTCTCATAGCCGCTCTGGTGCTGGGCGAGTGGATGCGGCGCGGCAGCACCTACGTAGTGGGAAGGGAAGCCGCTGCTGGATCGGCGCGCAATAACGCGCTGCTCTATGCGCTGGTGCTGTTCTGTGCGACCTCGCTTTTCGCCTGGGCGGGGCGTGCGCTGTTGGTCGATGCGCTAGGCGAGGAGATCATGCGCTACTGGCCCCTGTGGGCGCTGTTGACGACGGGCATCGTCTTGCAGCGCTGCGGTCAGGCCATTTTGTTGGGGCAGGATCGCGTGCGGCCCTATGCGCTGGTGCCCATTGTATTTATAGCAGTCTACGCGACGGCCAACGGCGTCCAGTGGCTCGGTGGTGAGCTGGATATGGTCCGTGCCCTCTACGCTTTTGTTGCGGCGGCGGCGCTGGCGGCGTTCGTCGCCTTTGCCTGCTTGCGCCGTGCGGGACCATTTCACTGGGGCGACCGCGCGCTGCTGGGGCGCACGTGGTCAGTGGGTAGCCGCGGTACCGTATCGGTCGTGCTGGTTTTTTTGCTGCTCAAAAGCGACCTATTTCTAATCCAATATTTCATTGACGAGGCGGCGGTAGGCACCTATCGCGTGGCGGTTAATTTTGCCGATATGATGCAGCGCTTGCCCGACGTAGCTGGCGCCGTGCTGTTGGCCAAGGTCGTGCGCGACGAGGACGCCGGTCGTTTAAGCCTGCGCGTGGCGCGCGGTATATTGGCTTTTTCACTGCTGGCCGCACTGGGATTATGGGGGCTCGGCGAGTGGCTTATAGCGCTGCTGTTTCCGGACTACACAGCCGCCTATGCGCCCCTGCTATGGATGCTGCCCGGGCTGATTTTTCTGGGCATTGGCTCCGTTTTCAACACGAAATTGGCCGGTTTGGGCTACCCGCCCATAACGCAGTGGGCTCCGGGCGTGGCCTTTGTCGCCAACCTGCTGCTCAACGCCTACCTTATTCCGCGCATGGGACTGGAGGGCGCCGCTCTGGCCACGTCGCTGTCCTATGCGCTGTGGACCCTGTGTGTTGCACAGGCCTATATGCGGCACGAACGGCTGGATTGGCGCGCGTTGGTGGGGTTGCCGCCCCATCGCCCGGAAGGAGTGGACCGCCGTTGAAAGTGTTGCTCACATCGCGCCTCTATCCAAGCTCGGCTTATCCGGCGCGCGGAACGTTTGTGCACAACCAGGCGCGTTTTTTGAGCGAGCTGTGCGAAGTGGAAGTACTGGCTCCGCTGCCCTATTTCCCTCGTATACCAGGCTTTGGTCGTTGGAGTGCGTTGGCCGGCGTGGCCGATGTAGAAGAGCGGGATGGATTAAGCGTGCAGTATCCGCGCTATTTTTCCCCGCCGCGCCGTCTGCTGTTTGCGCGCGCGTGGCGCGCCTATTTGCGCGCCTTGGAAGACGGGGCGGCTTTGCGGCCGCGGCCCGATGTGCTGCATGCCCACCTCGCCTATCCAGATGGGCGGGCCGCCGTTGAGTACGGCGCGCGGCTCGGTATTCCCGTCGTCATATCGGTGCACGGCCACGACGTGCGCGAGATACCGCAGGCCAATCCGCGCTGGCGCACCCTTGTTGCCGAAGCGCTGACGCGCGCCGATGCCGTTGTCGCCAGCAGTCGCGACGTGCGCACACGCGTGCTGGAACTGGGCGTGGCGCCGCAGCGGATATGGGACATTCCTCAGGGCGTGGACTGCGCGCGCTTTGCACCTCCGGCGGTGCGCCGCGGCGGCAAGGGTGGGTGGCGCCTGCTGTATGCCGGTCGCTTTGACGCTAAAAAAGGTATAGCGGTCTTGCTCGATGCGCTGCACCTGCTCTGCCAGCATCGAGGCGATGTTTCGCTGAAGTTGGTCGGCGCTAGCTCGGACAGCGGCAACGGCGAGGCTTTTCGCCAGCAGGCAGAGCGACTGGGCTTGGCCGAGCGCGTCGAATTTTGCCCGGCTCGGCCGTGGTCCGAAATGCCGACCGTCATGGCCGAGCCCGATGTGTTTGTGTTGCCGAGTTTTTACGACAGTTTCGGCATTGTGCTCATCGAAGCCATGGCCTGCGGCGTGCCCGTGGTAGCCACGCGCTGCGGGGGGCCCGAGCAGCTAGTCGACGATGGAGTGGGGCGTCTAGCCGAGGTGGGTGATGCCGCGTCGCTGGCCGCCGCGATAGAGGATGTGCTAACACACTACGCCGATTTTGAGCCAGACACACTGCGTCGCCGCGCTGAGGCATTCGACTATCGCCAGGTAGCCGAACGCACGCTGGCGCTTTATGAGAGTGTGCTTAAAAAGAGCTAGCCCGTTTGCGCGCCGGCTGCGTCTTCTTAGGACAGACGCCCATATAGCTGTAGCAGCTGTTCGGCCTGCGTACCCCAATGGTAATGGGCACGCGCCGCGCGCCGGCCGTTGTTTCCCATTCGCCGCGCCTCGTCCGGGTGTTCACTGAGATAGCGCACGGCCTCGGCGATGCGCGCTTCGTCCTGCGGGTCCACGCAGAGCCCGCAGTCGTTCTCTTCGACAAGGCGGCGCAGGTTGGGAAAATCCGAGCAGACGATAGGCAGGCCGTAGGCCATATACTCGAAGATTTTGGTCAGCTCTTTGCGCAGCGTATGACGACCGGCGGGAAAAATGGCCAGACCGGCCGTCCAGTGCTCGCGCAGGTAGTATTCTACTATGCGCTCGTGTGCCACGAAGTGGCCCACGCCGTCTATATGCAGGCGTTTGCAGTGGGATGCAGCTAGCTGCTCCAGTTCATCGGCTAGCGGCGCATCGCAGCGCCCGACGAGAAAGACCTCTGCCTCTGGGAGCTGGTGTAGGATACGCACGTGGTGGAGGGCGCCGCGAAACGCCTTGACGTTGCCGGTGTAGAGCAGCCGTGCGCACCCCAGCTGGGGACGCTGTGCAAGCTGCTCGTCGTCGACGGCGGGCAGGCGCGCATAGTTGAGCACGGTGCATCCGCGGGGAAAGCGCTCGGCGTAGTAGCGCTCGGCTAGCACCTGCTGAAAGGGCCGTGCGGCGACGCGTTCGAGCAGGGAGAGCGTGCGGGCCACCAGCGTGCGCACGGCGCGGGGGAGATATTCTCTTTCTAATAGAGCCGTGCTATTGTCCTCGTGTATATCGTAGATCACGCGTTTGCCCAGCAGGCGTAAGAGGAGCGCGGCGGGTATAAACTCGGGATCGTGAAAGTGGTAGATTCGACCGCGCTGACGCAGTGCCGTGCGGAACGCGCGCCAAACCCCTATGCTCATGCGCGCCCACCGTCCTGTGGGACGCTGGAACGCGCAAATGCGCACGCCCTCAACCGTTTCGTCGCGCTCGTGTGCGGCGACCAGCACGACGTCGTAGCCGGCCTCGGCCAGCGTTTTGCACTCGCGGTGGAAAATGCGGTTGTCAAAGGGCGAATGCACGGTGGTTATGTGGACGATTGGCGGCATATCTTCGATGCAATAATGGGCGGTGTACGATCCGTGAATAGGTGCCCTACCCGCGCGTAAAACGGAGCAGTAAAGTCGGCAAAGGCCATTTGCATTTAGTATCACAAATGACGAAAATATAAATAGATAAACAAAAAAATTACGCGTCGTGGGTCAATCTGAATTAGCATGTTAGCCACTGTCTTTTGGATCGCCATACTGTGGGTGGTATACGCCTATTTGCTGTATCCGCTGGTGCTGTGGCTGCTGTCGGCGGGCAGGCACATCCCGCCGTCCGCTCCGCCCGAGGAGTGGCCCTCGATATCGCTGATCATCGCCGCCCACAACGAAGAGGCGGTGCTGGCGGAAAAGCTAGACAACTCGCTGGCGCTGGACTACCCGCGCGAAAAAGTGCAGATCATCGTCGCGTCGGACGGTTCCACAGATGCGACCGAATCTATCGCGGCGTCCTATGGCGATCGGGGCGTGGTGCTGCACCGGGTAGAGCAGCGCGGCGGCAAGACGCAGGCGCAAAACGAAGCGGTGCGGCTGGCAGAAGGCGAATTCCTCGTTTTTTCCGATGCCAATAGCATGTACGAAGCGCAGGCGCTCAAAGAGCTCGTCCTGCCCTTTGCCGATCGCGCGATCGGCTGCGTGTGCGGCGAACTGCGCTACACCAATCCACAGGGAGATGCGGCGGGCAAGGGCGAAGGCGTTTACTGGCGCTACGAGCAGTTTCTCAAGCGGCGCGAGAGCCTGCTCTCATCGGCGCTGGGAGCAAACGGTTCGATTTACGCTCTGCGCCGCGAACTCTTTGAAGAGTTGGATGCCGATATAATTAGCGATTTTATTATGCCGGTGCGCGTGTGGCGGCGCGGCTTTCGGGTCGTTTACGAGCCCCGTGCCGTTGCCGAGGAGCGCAGCGGCGGCACTTTTGCCGACGAGTTTAACCGGCGCACGCGCATTATTGCCCGTTCGCTGCGCGGCTTGTGGTCGGAGCGCGGCGTGCTCAATCCCCTTGCCCACGGTCTATTCGCCGTGCAGATGGTTTCGCATAAGCTAATGCGCTGGATGGTGCCGCTGGCGCTGATCGCCGCGTTGGTCAGCAGTGCTCTACTAGTCGATCACACCCTATATCGCACGCTCTTGTGGGTGCAACTGGTCCTGTATGGTTTAGCCTTGCTGGGTAACCTGCTGCCCGCCCAGCTCGGTCGATTTGCCCTATTTTACGTGCCGGCACATTTTTGCGCTATAAACGCCGGTGCGCTGCTCGGTCTGCTTCGCTTTGTCAGCGGGCGTCGCTATCGCGTCTGGCAACCTACGAGTCGCGGCTAATGTCTCTATTTCAACGCATTGTTCTCCTGCTGCTGGTCGATATCGCGGCCGTCAATATTGCCTCGATTATTTTCGTGTGGATGAAGTTTGCCGGCGGCGCGCTCGAGACCGTTAACCTGAGCTGGCAGCGGCTCTATCCGCAGGCCGAGGGCGGGCCGACGGTCTGGTATACCCTCAGCTATTATTCCGACGTTTTGCTGTTGATTTCTGCCTGCTGGCTGCTGCTGTTCTTCTTTTTTGGTCTGTATCGCCTGCCGCCCTCGCATTCGCGTTTTGACGAGGGACTCGAGGTATTAAAGGTGGTGACGCTGGGCGTGTTGCTCGCCTTTGTCGCCACCTTTGATCAGGGGGATATACGCATCACGCGCTTTCTGATCTTCTTCTATTGGCTGGGCTTGCTGTGTTTTACCGCCGGTGGTCGCGTGCTGGTGCGCAGCTTTGAGCGCCAGCTGCTGCTGCGTGGCATCGGTCGTCGCAAGACGCTTATTGTCGGCAGCGACGCGCGCGGTGCGCGGCTCCTGCACGACTTGCGCATGGTGCCCGATAGCGAGTTTCAAATCGTTGGTTTTGTGCGCGCGGCCGGCGAAGAAGAACGCGGTGAAGTGGGTGGGCTGCCCGTTCTGGGAGGAGTTGACGACCTAGCTCGCCTTGTTTTAAAGGAACGGATCGAGGTCGTGCTCATCGCGCTACAGTCGAATTCACACGAGGAAATACTCGGTATCGTCGCCGCGGCCGAGGGCCAGCCCGTTGCCTTCAGCATCACGCCGGACCTTTACGACATCGTCACCGGGCACGTGCGCACGACGCAGATCTACGGCGTGCCGCTGATGGAGCTCAAGCCCGAGCTGATGTCGGTGTGGGAGCAGTCGGCCAAGCGCCTGATCGACGTTGGGGTGGCCACCGGTATTTTGTGCCTGCTGTCACCGCTCTGGCTGCTGGTCATTGCCGTGATCAAGCTGACGTCCAAGGGGCCGGTGCTCTTTCGCCAAGAGCGCGTCGGCGTTGGCGGCAAACCCTTTACGATGTACAAGTTTCGCTCGATGCGCATAGATGCAGAGGAAAAGACGGGACCGGTTTGGGTACAGGGCGAAGATCCGCGCGTTACTAGCATTGGCAAGATTTTGCGCACGCTGCACCTAGATGAAATCCCACAGTGCATCAACTTTTTGCGCGGAGATATGTCGCTGGTAGGGCCGCGGCCGGAGCGCCCGTTTTTTGTCGACCAGTTCCGCGAGCAGATTCCGCTTTACATGCGTCGGTTTAACGTCAAACCCGGACTGTTGGGCTGGGCGCAGGCCAAGCACGAATTTGACCTAAATTCCACCGATGTAGTGGGCATTGCACGGGAGCGTCTCGAGTACGATCTCTACTACATCGAGAACATGTCGCTGAAGCTCGATATCAAAATCATGTTTCAGACAGTCTGGTTTGTGCTGGCCGGCAAGAGCACGCGCTAGCGCCACACCTAGCCCCAGAAAATGATATTCCACGTCATGCCGGTGAAGTGATCGATGACGAGGAAGAAGCCGCCCGGCGTAAAGTATCCCAGGATCATTCCAATGAAAAACGGGCGCGTCTTTAAATAGAGTTTTACCCCGCCGTACTTGAGCACCAACACCTTTATTAGCCAAGCGATTAACATGTTGAACCACAGGTGATCCATGATCCATATGGGGCCTATGACGTAGCCCAATGGATGCAGGGGCCACCAAGCGTAGAGCCAGCGAGCAATCATCAGGCCGCCCGTAATGGCGGCGCCTATCCCCATATTAAACCAACCCCATCCGTACGGTGCACTCGGGTTGCGGATGAGCTGTTCTGCATACGCGTAATTGCCGCCCTGCCAGATCCACAAATTGATTGCGCCATGTTGGTGGCTCAGACTCAGCACGACCCATAGCGCCGCGCCAAAGGCAACGCACAGTGCCAGCACCATTACCCAGAACAGCGGTCGGCGCCGAGGTCCCAATTCTTCCCCTAAACGAAGGCTATTGGCGCAGGAGACCATGACAAAGTTGCGTCCAGTAGTCCACAAAAAGGTCGTCGCCAACACGACTAACCCCTGCGGACCAATGGCCGACGAGCCCACAGCCGATACGAGCATACCTGCGGGAACGACGGGCGGTTCGCCGTCCGATAGACCGCCCTCGGCGACCACGCGCGCATAGGCGAAGATCACTATGAAGCCAAGAAAGAGGATCGCCACCCCGAAGAGCAGGGGCAGTCCGGCCAGCCACAGCCAACCGACGAGGATTGTGACGGAGACGACTACGGAGACAAGCGCGGCTCGGTAGGAGAGAATTTCTGCGCTATCGTCTACGGTAGAATCTCCGTGGATTGCCTTGCGCCAGACGGAGCGCAGGTGGTTGCGCGCGGTCCACACACCACCGGCACAGAGCACTAGTACGGCTCCCATGGCCTGAAAGGCGAGGAAGGGGTCGCGCACTGCGTGGCCGGCCCCTCCGGCGTGGCTACTAGCCAGTCCCAACGCGGCGAAGATACCGCGGGCGACAAAGGAGAGCAGGTTGAAAAACCACAGGCTGAAGGCGATATCTGTCTTGAGAAAGTAAAAGAAGCCGATGATGTTAAAGCGCAGCGCGATAAAGAGGTCGGGCGTGCCCTCAAAAACACCTATACTCATGCGCAGTGGATCCACGTCGCGGGCGATGGGCATAACGTCGGGAAAGTAGTTGTAAAGACCGTGCAGAGTACCCCACATGGCAGGCAGCGCGAAACCGGCCCACATGACGGGGTTTTTAAAAAAAGGGCTCAGGCGCTCGTTCGCTGCGCCTTCGCTGGTCATCGCCAAGGGCACTTGCATCAGCGGGTAGATTAGGCGCTCGTGTGAGACCCACTGCTTGCGCATGATCGACATAGACGAAATCATGAGCATGAAGAGTGCACAGACAAAGGGTGTCCACACCCAGAAAACGGAGCGCCAAACTTCCCATGGCAGTGGGCTATCGCGCTCACCTCCCTCGTAAAAGGCGCGCACCACTTCTAGATCATTTACAATCAGCCAACCCGGTATATAGGGGTGGAGCAGGGCTCGCCACTCGTTCTCCACTGTAGCGTAATAGAACGGGTAACTGATAGCGCTCAAAAATTTGCCGACGAAAAGCGTTGGAATGGGCGAGGCCATTACCATCATGATGTAGACGACAAGCAATTCACGGCGATGCAGAGCTGCGCGCGGATAGAGCCACCTGAGGGTAGGATTTGCAAATAGACACAGTATGAAGAGAATAAATACCGCGCCGGGCATGCTGGTGCCCAGGGCCATAAAAGAGCCGTGCAGATAGAGCGTGCCGTAGGCCGCACCCGCTGAAACGCAGAAGGCACCTGCGCAGCCAACCAAGATGGCTCGGACGCTGTAGGCGGAAGCGGAATCGGGATCGATGTGGGGTCGGTGCTGTGTGAGATCAGCTGCCATTGGGGGCGTTTCGTTGATGGAGAATATGCTATTATAGGTGCCAACCGCCGCATTCAGCCACACAAATACGATGCGATGCAAGCAACTGCTACGCGCTGGCTTTGGCGCAGCGTCAGAAGTGTATAAAAAATCGCCGCAGTTGGCGCAGAGTGGGCTAGCGGCACGCGCTGCTGGCAAACGTGGGAATTTTTGGTGCGCCGTGCACAAAAGGCACGCGGGCGCGTCACCCGGTAGTGTTTACGAGGACGCTGTCGCCCGGCACGCAGTCGACCGCTTCCAACCACATTCCTTCTTCTACATTCGCCAGCGCGGTGTGCAGCTGGATCGATGTGCTCTCGTGGTCGCGGTTGTAGGCCGAGGCAATGGGTGCACTGTCACCTGCAGGGTTGCGCAGATAGGCTTCGTGTAGGTAGCCGGTGCGCGCCATAATACAAAAGTCCAGTTCGATGGCGTTAGCCGACGCCGAGAGCACGCGTCCCCTGCCCAGCATCGTCGTCACGTCGAGCGTCAGGCGCCATCGATTGCCGCCCAAATGTTCGACCTGTTCAACTCGGTAATTGCGTCCGCGCGCAGCGGTGCGCACGCGCATGCCCGGTGTCGCGCGGTCGAGCCCTTCGACGTCGACCGTGCAGGCCGCTTCGTCTACGCCGCATACGGTGGCCTGCTGGGTGCCACTGGCCAGCGCGCGCCGACGGCCCTCAAAGAATATTTCTGTGGCCGCACAGCTGGTTACCTGGTCGTCGACAACGGCGGCGAGGGCACCGCGCAGGCGCGTGCCGTCGGCAAACGTTACTTCGCCGTTTGAGTCGGGTGCCCAATAGAGGCGTATGCGTTTGCCCGAGCGTGTTTCTATTGAGACGCCAGCGGCCGTGTCTTGGGCGGCGATATGATGCACGCTGGCGAGGTTGCTCGCACCGACGCGCGGCTCGTAGATCAGATCGACGCAGGTCGGTTCGCCGTCGCGGGCGTCGCGCCGCCAGGACAAGGTGCGAAACGCGTAGGTCGACTCTTCCGGCGTGCCCATGATCGCCGTGGCGCGCGCGCTGCGAACGGCGACGCCGGCACTGGCATGGAGCTGGTAGATGTCCAGGTGCGCCTCGCTATCCATGGTCCACGTGCCGCGCCAAGACGCGGGGGTGGCCAGCTGCTGCACGTCGTCCATATAGGCCAGCGCGGCGTAGTCGGGATGGGGCAGTGCGCTGAGGTCGCCCCGTTGTATGGCAACTCCGGCCAGCGTGCCGCCCTGGTGCTGCTGGTCGACATCCGTAGAGAACACCGGGCCACAGCCCCGGCACAGACGCCAGTGCTCGCGCCCACCTTCTATGCGCATCAGGTCGATCAGCGCTACGCCGTCCTCGTCGGTCTCCACTAGGGCCAACAGGCGGCGCAGCTGGACGCCGGGCCGGTACCAGGCGCTCTTTTCTGCGTCCCACGCCCAGCGCTCGGCTGCGATATCGAGCATCTGCAGGCCGGGCCTCTGCACTACGTGCAGCAGGCGTCCGCGCCCGGCAACGCGACGTTCGTCGAGCCCATCTACGATGCCCCAGCCGCTGTTGTGCGTCGCCCAGTGTGCCTCCCAGTGCTGGATGCTGGCCCAGGATTGTGGATAGCCCAGATCGCCGAGAAAGACGCGGTCGTAGGCAAAGAGCTGGGTGTCCAACAGATCCATGTGACGATGGCCCGTGGCGTCGCCGTAGCACACGCCAACGGCGGCGCGCTCCGGCGCTTCGGCGGTGCGCAGAACGGCTAGGCCGACGCCGTCGTGAACGGTGCTGCCGAGATGTGGATGTGCGCCGGAAGCAATGGCATCGCGCATGGAACGCAGCACGGGATCGCCGGTGTACTCGGCGGCTCGTCCCAGCGTTTCGCGGTGCATCGAGGCGTAAAAGACGGGCTGCGTAAGCCGCTTGGCTTCGTCCACATCTTTGCCCAGCTGTGCGGCCGAGCCGGGCGCGGATCCATCGCCAAACTGCAGCCAGGAGCGGCCTATTGTGGCAATCTCTATGGGCGCGCGCGCCACGCGCACAGCGCGTGGATCGGCCAGTAGCGAGGGGAAATGATCCTCCGGATAGGCATCAGGGTGCAGCTGGCGCAGCTGGCGCAGGTGGTGTTCCAGGTCAAAGAGGCCATCGATGTGAATGCTGTTGTAGCCGCCCGTTGCTTCGGGCGGTGTGCCGTCGGGAAAGAAGTTATTGACGCCAAAAGTGCGCAGGCGGTCCGGTCCACGGTCGTAAAGCCAGGCGAGCGCATCCTGCCCGTCGTCGCGGTCGAGTGCGCGCAGCAGCACGAGCACGGCTTGACTGACGCGCGGTAGGTTGCTGCGCGCGCCGCCGTCTAGGCAGCACTGCAGCTGACAGGCTAGCATCTCTTCGACTAGGGCGAGCAGGTCGTCCGGTGTGTTGGCTTCTATGCCCAGCAACTGGGCGCGTTCGACTAGCGCGCGATCCTCTCGCAGCAGCGGCCAGACGGCGTCGTAGGCCAGCGCTAGCGCCTCGCTGATATAGGGCACGTCAATGCAGTAGCGCAGCATGCCCTTGGCGCCGAGCTCCTCACCGGACCAATCCGGCTGACCCCAGTTCCACGGTTTTTCTACGCCTTCTGAAGGTCCGTAGCGGAACTGCGGCACGGCGCCCAAGTAGACGATTTCTACGGCGTAGCGCAGCAGCATGAGGGCCAGCGTGCGCGCGGTCGTCGTATCGGGCTGTGCGTGTAGAGCCGATGTCAGGTGCCCTATGCCCGCGCCAAATGCGCGCACCTGATCGCGCGCGTACGTCGCAGCGAAGAGGAATAGGTGTCCATCCGCGTCGAAATAGCCGTAGCCGTCGTCGGGAAAGGCACCGGTGGTAAAATCGCCGTTGGCCAAGTCGTTGCTGGGAAATACAGCGCGGCAGCTGGGACAGGTAGACCGATAATCGATGGGCGTGTGCGAGCGCAGCCACGGGTAAAAGCCGCCGTGGGTAAAGATTGCCGTGCCGCACTGGGGGCATCCCTGGTGCACGTTGGCAAAGTGGGCGCGCGGCATTTCGGCATTGGGCAACTGGCGCCAGAGCACGTCGTCGTCGAGGTCGAGCCAAAAGCGCACAGCCTCCCCGTCGGCTGCGGCCAGCGGTTCTTGTGTGAGCGTTTGACGCGTTTTGCGCGAAACGAGTGCTTGACCTAGCGGCCAGCGGCGCGGCCACTGGGCTGCGCCGTGCGCACCGTGCTGTCTCAGCTCGTTGAGCGTGTGCACCTCGATGCGCGTCGAAGCCGATGCTCCGCCCTGGCGCACGATGATGTGGCCTTCTGTGCTGTGGTTGGGTGCGCGCAAATAGAGATACCAAGCACCGTCGCGTGCACTGTAGCGCCGGTCGAGCAGAGCGAAAGAAGCCGCGTCTACGTCGAGTGCAGTGCCGTCCTGCGATTGCACGGGGAGCCGAAAGGTGCGACCTGCCAACAGCCGGCGCGGCGACCAAGGAATGGCGAGTGTACCCATGGCAAGAACCTATTCGTGTGCGCTACTGCGTTCCGTTTGGATTGGCGCGCAGCGTTTGAAAGTGTTCGGTCAGCACCTCGGTTCCGTAGCCGAGCGCGCTGCCCACGTTGAGAAAGCGATAGCCCCAGCGCACCTTCTGCTGGATTTCAGCTACATCCATCAGCGTCGTAGCCGCCACTAGGCCGCTTCCCTCCAAGCGCTTAGGCACGTCTTCCATAATCTCCTGAACCTGCGGCGAGTTGGTCTGGCACATGGTGCCGACGGTGGCCGACAGGTCGAGCGGTCCCACCATAAGCACGTCGATGCCGGGCACCTGCTTGATCTCATCGAGGTTTTCGTAGGCCTTTTGGCTTTCCATTTGCACGACGAGCAGCGTCTCCTCGTTGGCCGTCTTGATGACGGTATCCCAGTCGGCGCCGGCTATGCGCGTCCACATCGGCGATAGACCGCGCTGTCCTTCGGGGGCATAGCGCGCGTATTGCACGGCGCGTTCGGCGTCCTCTGCGGTATCAATTTGGGGCACCATAACGGCGACGGCGCCGACGTCGTACGCTTTTTTTATAAGCGCCGGATCGTTCCAGGCCACGCGGATCATCGGTGCAACGCCGCGCATGCGCGCCAGCACGGGCAGGTAGTCCAACGACTCCATGCCGTAGGGCATGTGCTCGGTATCGATCCACAGAAAGTCGGGCTCTGTGCTCAAAATGGCCCCAGCCACGTGCGGCGTGAAGGCGGGCAGGCCCGAACCGAAGATAATTTCGCCATTTTGCAGGCGCTTTTTGAGTGGGTTGGGATACGTCATGGCGTGCTCCCTGCGCTGAGGCCGTAGAGGATGAGGCTGCCGAGGATAATGCGATAGATGGAAAAGACGTCGGTTCCGTAGCGCTGCAAAAAGCGCAGGAGAAAACCAATGGAGGCGTAGCCGCTGATGGCTGCGGCCAGAATGCCGACGCCGATATTGATCAGGCCTTCTTCGCCCAAGCCCCCTTCGAGCAGGTCTAAGAATTCGAGCAGACCGCTGGCGCCGATAGCCGGTAGGCCCAGCAGAAAGGAAAAGCGCGCCGCTTCGCTCCGCTTGAGGCCGATAAAGAGCCCGCCCATAATCGTCGACCCGGAGCGCGAACAGCCGGGAATAAGGGCGAGGGCCTGGCATAGACCGATGCACTGAATCTGCCAGAAACCGAGCTGCTGCATATCGAGTCGGCGCTTGCCTAGGCGCTCGGATGCCATCAGGGCGAGGGCCAGCGCAATCAGTGCACTGCCAATGATATGCAGACCGCGGGCCTCCGTCTCAATGAGGTCTTTAAAGCCGAGGCCGAGCACGGCTATGGGCACGGTGCCCGCTGCAATAGAAAAAGCCAACAGCGTCTCCGGACTGCGCTTGAAGTCGCGGTGGCGTAGCCCGTCAAACGCCGCTACGACGAGCATTTTCACATCGCCGGCAAAGTAGGCAAAGACGGCAAAGAGAGTGCCTAGCTGGATAACGGCCGAAAAGGCGATGCCGGGATCGCCCCAGCCTAGGTAGTGCGGTACGATGCGCAGATGCGCCGTGCTGCTGATGGGTAGGAATTCGGTTAGGCCCTGAACGACGCCGAGGACGAGTGCTTGCAGCCAGGTCATGAGATCGATCCATTTAACGTTTGAGCCAAACTAAGCAGGTAAAGGGTCCACGGCAAGTTGGCAAAAGGACCTGTTTGAGCGGCGTGTCGATTGATGGAACGAGTCCGATCGACTACTTTACTCTCGTTGACAGTATCTGCTTAACCGGGCGTGCACGCAGGGGCTTTGAACGGATAGTTGGGAGCGGCTGGCGTGTTCACACCAGCGAGTGCCGCGGTGCGCTGCAATGGCTTGGTCGCGCTGCTGCCCAGACGCACGTTGTGCGGGCGTCCACGCGCGTGTCAGGAACTGCAATGCGCAAAGGAGCGTGGTGCGAAGAATCGCCTTAGCAAACAACAGTTATATATCTAACTACTGGAGCATATCATGGCAGAAACAGTAACGATCAAGGACGTGCAGACCATTTTAACGCAGCCAGCCGGCTCAAAGCTAGTTATCGTCAAGATCATTACTTCTGACGATGGGCTGTACGGGTTGGGCTGTGCGACCTTTACGCAGCGTTTTATGGCGGTGAAAACCGCGATTGATGAGCATCTCAAGCCCTTTCTCATCGGCCGCGACGTCGATCGCATTGAAGAGATCTGGCAGATGTCGATGGTCAACAGCTACTGGCGCAACGGACCGGTGCTCAACA
>JAYPJE010000033.1:0-46182 GCA_038128265.1 Gemmatimonadota bacterium | reverse complement strand
ATGCGCTTTTACAGGTGCATGCGCAGCATGGGCCGCGCAAACGATACGGCCAGATGCTCGCCGCTATGGCCCGAACGCGTGCCCGGTGGCATTAGGTGTATGGCAAATGCCCGGCGCTGGCGCGGCGTGTGGTTGGGCGGGGTATAGTGCATGGTTTGACAGTGGTGAAACAGCGCCCCACCGGCAGGTAGGTCGATGACCACGGCCTGTTCTTCGTCCACGTGTGAACGGGCGTCGAGCAGCGCGTTTGTGCTCTGCGCCCGCTCGTGCTGACCGCCGAGACCGCGCAGATGCGATTCGGGGATCAGGTGCATGGCGCCGTTGCTTTCATCGACGTCGTCCAAGGTGAGCCAGCAGCTAACCAACTGGGCCGGGTGGCAGCGCCAGTAGGCATTGTCTTGGTGCCAATAGACGGCGCCGCCGTGGTGCGCTGGCTTGAAGAGCGCTTGATCGTGAAAGAGCTGTATATTGGGCCCGATTAAATCTTCGGCGATGTCGAGAATGCGGGCGTCGTAGAGCAGGTGGCGGAAGGCCAAGCTGCGCTCGCAGACTTGCGTGATTTGCAGCATCTGTTCCGGAGCACTCAGCTTGTCTTCTATCGCATCCGTGTCAGAGATGGCTAAGTTGCGAAAGCGATTGCTCTGGCGCGCTTCGGCAAAGACGCGATCGTACTCGCCGCGCAGCACTTCGACTGTATCGGCGTCGAGTAGGGGGCCGATGCGCAGGTAGCCACGCATGCGAAAGTCGTCTATTTGCGCTTCGCTCAGGGCACGGGTTGTTTGCGGCGTGTTGGTCATGTCGATATGCTCCTGTTTAGAAGCCGACTTGGCGCACGGCGATATAGCGATTTTTCTGGGCCGATTCGCGTGCGGCCAAGCAGGCATAGGCGCTCTGAATTCCGGTGGCAATGGGCGTGCGGGATTCTTTTATACGGCCCTCTATAAGGTCTATAAAATCGCGCGCTAGCTGCAGGTCGCCGCCAAAGTGGCTGGCGCCGCCGCTGGCCACTTCCGTGGCGCTAAAGGGGGCGTGGTGGCGCACGCGGTGCAGGTCGCCGCGGTACCAGTCGAAGTGCACGGTGCCGTCGTAGCCGCTAATGGTTGCACCGCGCTGGCCGGCATCGCGCCGCGCGTAAAATACCTGCGTGTAGACGCCGTGGGCGCCGGAGGCAAACTCGAGCAGGGCCGATGAACAGTCCTCGTTGAGGGTGCCGTCGTCCGCGCGACCGCAGTCGCGGGCAAAGAGGCAGCGGTGGTCGGACTGCGATCCAGAGGTCCCGCTGCGCTGGCGGTTGTCCGGACTTTCCTTGCAGGTGGCGCTGTCATCGCACTGCGAGCAGAACAGCCCGCTCTTTTTATTGCCGCCAAATACGTGGCCGCGCGTAGCCATAGCCGCTACGCGTACGATGGGTTCGCCCATCAGGTACATCAAATAGTCAAAGTCATGTGTAGCTTTCTGTAGGAAGAGGCCACCGGTAACAGCGTAGTCGCGATAGGGTGCTTCCCAATACACCGTGCCGTAGGGCACGTAATTGGTTGCGGCAATGTGCACGGGGTTACCTACGGCCCCTTCGCTCACATACGTGCGGGCCAGTTCGCAGAGGGGCGATACGCGCAGGGGGAAGCTCACGACAGCGGGGCAGCGGCTATTGGCAAAGGCTTTTTCGAGCGCCGTGGCCTGCCGCAGGTCGATGGCAACGGGTTTTTCGAGAAAGAGCGGCAGGTCGCCAGCAGCCACCTGAATCGCGTAGCGCGCGTGGAGGTTGCAGCGCGTGCCGATGGCCAGCGCGTCGATGGGGGCCTGGCGCAGAAGGCTGTTCACATCGTTGTAAAAGACCGCTTCGCGATCGCATGCATCCAGCCGCTGGCGCACGCCCTGTTCATTGGGGTCGACAATCGCGGTGACGCGAAGGTCTGGGTCCAATGCGCGAAAATTGTTGGCGATCATGCCGTGAATGCGACCACCGTATCCAATAACACCGAGGCGAATCATCGCGTGCACTCCTCCATTTTTTGCGCACTAAAGTAATGTTCGCCGAGGAAGGCGTCCACTGGGTACCTCTGTCGGCAACTGGGTGGTCATGCGGCGAGAAGAAGCTGGTTTAGGTAGCTTACGCGGCGAAAGGGGCTGGACAATGTATCCGTAAATGCGTTTTTGGTCTGGTGATTGAGTGCCGGTTACACATCCCATCACCGGTGGCTAAACGGAGTCGAATTAAACCCGAAGAATACGTGTGAACGGTAGGGAGATAAATGATTAAAGCGGCTTTTTTTTCCGATGCGGCGCATCAGCTTGATCGGGTATATGCGCGCGGCAGAAGAGAGCACATAGGTGCTCACGTCGACCTCTATCCCCACGTAGTGGGAACGGCTAATTTTGACCAACACGCCGCCGCTCTGGCTGATGTAGAGGTTGCCTTTTCAACGTGGGGCATGCCGGCTTTTGGCGAAAGGGAACTCGCGCTCATGCCGGAGCTTCGAGCAATCTTTTACGCGGCGGGGTCGGTGCAGTCCTTTGCGCGTCCGTTTCTTGACCGCGACGTGGTCGTTGTCAGTGCCTGGGCCGCCAATGCGGTGCCGGTCGCAGAGTTCTGTCTTGGGCAAATACTGCTGTCCTGCAAGGGCTATTTCCGCAATGCGCGCGCCTGCCGAGATCCCGACGTGCGCCATGCCGGAAAGGCTTTTCGCGGGGCAGGTGTTTTTGGTGAGACGGTTGGACTCATTGGTATCGGTATGGTGGGGCAGGCGCTGTGCCGTCTGCTGCAGACGTTCAACCTGCGGGTCGTCGGCCACGACCCCTATATTGGGCCGGCGCTGGCCGCCGAATTAGGGGTAGAAATGGTCGATCTATCGGAGCTTTTTGCCCGTTCGTACGTCGTGAGTAACCACTTGCCCAATATCCCTTCGACGCAGGGAATGCTCGGACGTTCGCTCTTCGCATCGATGCGCGAGCATGCGACCTTTATCAACACGGGGCGTGGGGCACAGGTGGTCGAGGACGAATTGATTGATGTCCTTTCGGTGCGTCCCGACCTGACGGCGTTGCTTGACGTGACCTTTCCCGAACCACCTGAAAAGACCTCGCCGCTCTACGCGCTGCCCAACGTGCAGTTGAGTTCGCATATTGCCGGTTCGCTAGGGGATGAAGTGGTGCGCATGGCCGACTACGTGTGGGAGGAGTTTGAGCGCTGGACGCGCGGGGAGGCGCTGCGCTACGCCGTATCGATAGAGATGCTCGATACGATGGCTTAGGCAATAATTCCTCCACCCAGGCAGATATCGCCGTCGTAGAATACGGCGTGCTGGCCAGAGGCGATCCCAGGATCGGGGTGTCCCAGTGCAAGCCGGGCCCGGCGCTCCGACTGCAGGTCGACGCGGCAGGGAATCTGCTCGGGTCCGTGGCGCAGCTTGACGTGCAGATCGCCGTCCCTTGGGGTATTGCCTATCCAATTGATTTGCTCCACGTCCAATTGGTCGCGCAGGTGGTTTTCTCGGCATGCATAATGCGAAATAAAGACCGTATTGCGCTCGGGATCTTTGCCCACTACGTACCAGGGTCCGCCGCCCAGTCCAAGGCCGTGCCGCTGGCCAATGGTGTGGAACCAGTAGCCGCGATGTGCTCCCTTTACTTCTCCGCTTTCGCGTTCAACAATAGGGCCGCTCTGCTCACCTAGATGGAAAGAAACAAAGTCGCGGTAGTTTATTTTGCCGAGGAAGCATATGCCCTGGCTGTCTTTTCGGTCTCTTGCGGGTACGGACGATTCGTTGGCCAGAGAGCGCACTTGGGCTTTGTGGAGGTGGCCGATAGGAAAAATCAGACGGGCTAGCTGTTGCTGATGCAAGTTTGACAGAAAGTACGTCTGATCTTTTACGGGGTCGGGTGCGCGCTGCAGTAAGAAGGCGTCGCCGCGCTGGGTAATTTGTGCGTAGTGCCCTGAAGCCACCTTGTCGAATGCGTCGTCTAGGTGGTCAAAAAAGGCGCCAAATTTAATGCGTTCGTTGCAGAAGATATCGGGGCTTGGCGTGCGGCCGGCGCGCAGTTCGGCTAGAGCGTGTTCGACGATGCGCTGTCGATACTCCGTTTGCAGGGGCACG
Organism: Gemmatimonadota bacterium; assembly: GCA_038128265.1. Taxonomy (GTDB): domain Bacteria; phylum Latescibacterota; class UBA2968; order UBA8231; family UBA8231. The sequence goes on along the minus strand of JAYPJE010000033.1, from coordinate 42,088 downwards.
GTGTGAAGGGGCACGTCGAGCTGCTGACAGACGGCCCGTGCGTAGCGCAAATCCTCTTCCCACGGGCAGTCGCCGAGAAAGGCCAACTCGTCTTCAAGCCAAATTTTGAGGTAGAACGCCTGAACCTCGACGTCGGGCTGACGCGCCAGCAGGTGCAGGGCCAGTGAGCTGTCGACGCCGCCCGATAGGAGTAGAGCTACTCTCACAGCAGGCACGCCCGCAAGTGGGGAACGAAGTGGTCTATGGTTGGAACGTCCAGGCCCGGTATCTTCCCGCAGTCGTCCCAGTGCCGCAGGCGCACGGCGTGCTCGGCGTAGGGTTGACGCATAAACTCGGCGGCTTCCCCCTCTGAAAAAGGCCCGCCCTGCAGTTCGAGGCTGTGCGCCGATGCGGGGGATAGGCCGCTCAGGTAGGAAGCATCAACGGCGCACAGATAGCGCTTGGCCGCTACGTGTAGCCGGCCGGGCTCGATGGCCGCGCTCTGAAAATGACCGGACAAATAGGCCGCACCGCTCTCTTCATGGCCGGCGTCAATGCCGCGTTCGGCAGCGTCTTCTTCGTGTAATAGATGGCCTATATCGTGCAGCAGGGCGGCGGCGACCAGGGTTGTGGGCGCGCCTTCGCGTTGGGCCAACGCGGCGGTTTGCAGCGCGTGCTCGAGTTGGGTTACGGACTCGCCGTATTCGAGGTAGCCCCGCTGGGCAAAATGTGCAAGGACGTCGTCAATTATTGTGCTCATGGTTTCCCACATTGGTGTAGTTCTATCTTAATACATATAATAAGTGCGCTGTGCAGAAGGGCAAGAAATGGGTAGTGAACGGGTGGTTGAAACGGCGAAAAAGTAGGCGGAACAACATCAAATCATAACAGATCGGGAGGTCGAAAGTGAAGTTCGAACATTTTGCCATCAATGTGAAAGATCCTGTGGCCGTTGCCCAGTGGTATGTCGACCATTTGCAGATGCGTGTGGTGCGCCAGAGCGAGGGGCCCGTCTTCATGCACTTTTTGGCCGATTCTACGGGGCGCGTAGTTATCGAGCTCTACAACAATCCGCCCGAGCTTATTCCCGATTATGCCTCGCAAGACCCGCAGGTTTTGCACATGGCGTTTGCCGTAGAAGATATGCAAGGCACCATCGGGCGCTTGGAACAGGCCGGCGCCCAGTTGGTCGGAGGGCCGGGGCCAACTCCGGCTGGCGACACGCTGGCGATGCTGCGCGATCCTTGGGGGTTTGCCATCCAGCTGACGCAGCGCGCAACGCCGATGGTGTAGGAGGCCGCCGTGTTATACAGACCGTTTGGCAAGACCGGCTGGCAGGTGTCGGCCGTTGGATTGGGGACCTGGAATATTGGCAACCAGTGGGGTGCCGTCGACGAGCAAACGGCGTCGGCGACAATTCGCTCAGCGCTGGAATGCGGCGTCAATTTATTCGATACGGCCGAGTCGTATGGGTTGCCAAACGGCCTATCGGAAGAACGCCTGGGGCGCGCGCTCGTCGGCGTGCGACACCGCGTTATCTTGGTCAGTAAAATCGGCAATTGGGGCAAGCGCACGGGTCAGGAAGTGCCCAAGACAACGGTTGATATGATCCGCCTCTGCGCCCACGCGTCCCTGCACCGCCTGCGCTGTGACTGGCACGACGTGCTGCTGTGCCACGAAGGAGGTATTGACGATCCCTCAATTTACCTGGAAGCCTTTGCCGCCCTGGTCGAAGAGGGGCGCCTGCGCGCATTCGGCATTTCGACCAACAGCTTGGATGTGGTCAAGCGCTTTAATCGCGACGGTCAGTGCGCGGTAGTACAGGTCGACTATTCGCTGCTTAATCGCCAGCCGGAAGAGGCGTTTCTGCCCTACTGCGAGGAGCACGGCATTGCCGTTATGGTGCGCGGTCCGCTGGCGAAGGGCCTGCTGTCGGGCGGCTACGATCTACGCAGCACCTTCGCAGACGATGTGCGGGCCGGCTATAATGCGGGAGGAAGCGATCGCGCAGCCTATAAGCGCATGCTCGACCAGGTCGAGCGGTTAAAGGGCGTGGTCGAGCCGGGACCAGAGATGGTTCGTGCTGCGCTTCGCTACGTCATTTCGCACTCGGCCGGCCCCATCGCCATTCCCGGTGCCAAATCACCTGCGCAGGCTCGCTCCAACGCCGAGGCGGGGGCGGCCGTGCTGACAGAGGAAGAGGTCGCCGCGCTGCGGGGGTAGGGTGTGCGGTATGGGTAGCCGCGGACTGCAGAAGCTAGTTTTTGTCGGTGCGATTGGGGAGGGGTTTTGTCAACGCACGGGAGTGATTCTCGCCATTTAGTGCTGGCCGTTTACGTGCCCGCGCTGGTCTTGGCCATTAGCAAGGGGCTGTTGCTGCCCATCATGCCGCTGTACGTGCGCTCCTTCGACGTCTCGTACGGCTTGGTGGGGCTCGTGCTGGCAGCCGAAAGCGCGGGCACGTTGATCAGCGATATGCCGGCCGGTGTGCTGATTCGCCGCTTGGGGCACAAGACGTCGATGCTGCTTGGGGCCGGGTGCAGCATTGTGGGGGCGTTGGCCCTCTTCTGGGTTGATGAGCTGGCACTGGTCATTTTTTTTAGGCTGGTCTCGGGGGCGGGAGCCGCCCTGTGGGGCATTTCGCGTCACGCGTATATTGCCGATCTCGTGCAGGTACAGCGCCGCGGTCGCTCCATCGCGGTTATGGGGGGCATCGGTCGCGTTGGCGCCTTTGCCGGTCCGGCACTGGGCGGGTTGATCGGCGCCCAATACGGCCTGCGTGCGCCCTTTCTCGCTTTTGCCTTGCTCGGTTTACTCGGAGTTATTGCCGTATTATTCTGGGTGCGCAGCGACGGCGAGGAGGCCGGTCCGAACGTCGTGCAGCACGGTTCGCTGTGGGATGTATTCCGCGCACATATGACGCCCCTACTAACGGCCGGTTCGGGGCAGCTCTGTGCTCAGCTCATACGCTCGGCGCGCCACGTTATTATACCCCTATATGCGGCGGACGTACTCGGCCTAGAAGTCAGCGCCGTGGGGCTTATCATAAGCGTGTCTTCGGCACTCGATATGCTCATGTTTTATCCGGCTGGCGTAATTATGGACAGCCTGGGCCGCAAGTTTGCCTACGTGCCGAGTTTTGCGATACAGGCGGTAGGCATGACGCTGATTCCGCTGGTTGATACCTACTGGGGGCTGCAGCTGGTTGCCGGTCTTATCGGCGTGGGCAACGGGCTGGGCTCGGGCACTATGATGACGCTGGGGGCCGATTTGGCGCCGGAGCGGGCGCGCGGTGAATTTCTCGGCCTATGGCGCTTTATCGGCGATGGCGGAAGCGCCGCCAGCCCGGTCATTGTCGGTTCCATAGCGGAGGCTGTTGGCCTGGTCTTTGCACCGTTAGGAGTGGCTGGGATTGGCCTGTTTGGCGCGGCCATTCTCGCCTTTTTCGTGCCGGAGACGCTCGATAAGGGGCCAACGCTTAGGTCGACGGAGAGAGGGAGATGAGCAGGTGGAGTTAGTCGATTCCCACATGCATGTAAACTACCACGGGTTAGATGCGGCGGGCGTAGTGGAAGAGATGGACCGTTTCGGCATTGGGCGCGCGTGGATTCTAACCTGGTACATCCCACCGGCTGAAGACGTCCCTTCTTCACACCGGGCTTTCAGCCCGCTCAACAAGCGGGTAGACGGCACGCATGCCGGTTCGCCACTCGCCGATGTATTGGATGCGTGTCGGGCCTTTCCCCAGCGCTTTGTAGCGGGTTATTGTCCTTGCCCAAGCGAGGGGCATGCCAGCGAACTCTTTGAGGCGGCCTACCACACGCACGGCGTGCGCGTCTGTGGCGAGTGGAGCTATCGCATGCTGTTGGACGATCCGCGCAGCATCGAGCTGTTTCGCACAGCGGGCGCCCTATCCTGTCCGGTCGTCCTGCACCTGGACGTGCCGTACTTGCCGGACGAGCGCGGCGTGCCGGTATACCAGCCGCACTGGTACGGGGGCATGCCCGGACCGCTCGAACGCGCGTTGCAGGCCTGTCCCGATACGATATTCATCGGTCATGCGCCCGGCTTTTGGCGCTATATAAGCGGCGATGCCGAACGGGATCCGTCGGCCTATCCGCAAGGGCCCATTGTGCCCGGGGGCGAGTTGATACGGCTACTCGATACGTATCAGAATCTCTATGCCGACCTTTCGGCGGGATCTGGATTGGGGGCGCTGCGGCGCGACTTGGAGCACGCACGCCAGTTTCTCGAGCGCTACGCCGATCGGCTGCTGTACGGGCGTGACGCGCCGGGAAATGATTTGCAGCTCTTCCTGCGAACATTGGACCTATCTGAAGGGGGCGCGCAGAAGATTTTCAACCAAAACGCGCAGCGCCTCGCGCCGTTGATAACCTGAACTCTACGCATGGATACATTGCTATGACGGCTAAGAAAATTCTCATAACAGGCATATCTGGTTTGGTGGGGAGCGCCGTGTACCTGCACCTAAAGCAGTGGCCAGAGCGCTACGAATTGCACGGTCTGGGGCGTCGCCGCGACCTTTCGGAGCGCGTATTTGACGGCCGCGCCATCGACCTAGCTGACGGGCGCTATCACGTCTGCGACATTGCCGATATGGAGGCTGTACGGCGGGCCGTCGATGGGATGGACGTCGTCGTGCATATGGCGGCGGACCCGGCTGGGCGCGGATGGGAGAGTCTGCGCGACAACAATCTGATTGGGGCGTACAATGTGTTTGAAGCAAGTCTCGATGCCGGCGTGCAGCGCGTCGTTGCCGCCAGCACGATCCAGGTCTCGACTGGGGACTGCGAGGCAGAGCCCTATCGGGCGATTGCCGAGGGGCGCTACGGCGACGTGCCGACGGACTATGACCGCGTTACCAGCCGGACGCCCGGACAGCCGCGCAATCTCTATGCGGCCAGCAAGGTGTGGGCCGAGTCGCTGGCGCGCGTCTACGGTCACAGCCACGGCATGTCGAGTCTGTGCATCCGCATTGGCTGGGTGACCGGCGAGGACGAGCCTCGCAACGGTCGTGGCGATATATGGTGTAGTCAGCGCGATATTGCCGAACTCACGCGCTGCTGTATTGACGCAGACCCTGATGTAAAATTTGGTATCTACTACGGCATGTCAGACAATGCATGGCGATGGGTCGATATCGAGAGCGCCGCTGATGAAGTAGGTTATCGAGCGAGCGATCGGGCGGAAGGCGACGCGTAGGGAGAAGAGCTATGCAGCCACTATGGATCGACACAGATATGGGCGTAGACGATGCGCTGGCTATCGGTCTGGCATCGAAGTCTCCCGAGGTCGAAATTGTTGGCGTAGCCGTCGTTGCAGGTAACGTTGCGCAGGAAGTGGGGGTGCGCAATGCGCTGCAGGTACTCGAGTTATTGGGGCGCGACGAGGTGCCCGTCTATGTGGGAGCCGACGCTCCGCTCGCGCGCAGTGCCGTCGATGCGCACGCCGTGCACGGCAGTGAAGGGCTGGGCCAAGCGCGCTTGCCCGAGCCGAGCATGCTGCCAGCCGGAGGTGCCGTAGACGGCCTTGTCGATGAAATTAGAGCGCGTCCTGGCGAATTAATTGTAGTCGCCGTGGGTCCGTTAACCAACCTCGCACTGGCCGAGAGAGCGTCGCCGGGCGTGCTCAATTGCGCACGTCGCGTGGTGGCCATGGGGGGAGCGCTATGGCGTGCGGGCAATGTGACGCCGCACAGCGAGTTTAATGTCTATGCTGACCCCCATGCTCTGGTAGAGCTATTGCAGGCCGAAGTTAACCTGACGCTCATACCCCTCGATATAACGGAGAAACTGGCTCTTATGAAGGATCAGATCGCTGCGCGATTGAGGGGGCGGAGCGACGCGTGGGGGCCGTTTGTTACGGATGCGACGCATTCGGTTATTCAATATGAGCAGGAACAATCGGACTTTTCAGGGTTGCACCTGCACGACCCAGCTGCTGTGGCCATGGTTATCGACCCATCCCTATTTGATTTCCGCACCGTGTCTATCGACGTAGAAACAAAGGGAGACCAGATCGGCCACACTGTGGTGTGCTCAGGCGATGAACGGCGAGGCTATCCCGTAGAATGTGCCGTTGAAGTGGATGTCGTTCGCTGTACGGAATTCCTGAGCCATCGCCTGCTCGACATATAAGTGCCTTTCGCCGGGGCGCGCAGATTGGATGTGTTCACATTTAGCTAGAGAAAGGAAGCGAATTTTGGTCAAGATAGCATTGCTCTCAGCCGCGCATATTCACACCCGCGGTTTTTTACAGGAAATATCGCAGCGAGAAGACTGTTCGCTCGTGGCTCTGTGGGACGATGTCGCCGATCGCGGCACGCGCTATGCCGACGAGTACGGAGCTGAATTTAGCGGTGACCTAGATGGCGTAGTCGGCAGGGACGACGTAGATGCATTTATAATTTGTGCAGAAAATACGCGCCATCTGCCCCTGCTACAGGCGGCTATTCCCGTCGGCAAGCCGATATTCTGCGAAAAGCCGTTTACGACGAGCGGGGTCGATGCCTCGGCGGCTCTGGCGCTAATTAGCCAGCACGATACGATCGTCCACATGGGGTACTTTCAGCCGTTTGCGGGCGTGATGCAGGGAGTAAAGAGCATCATCGACAGCGGCGGTTTGGGTCAGATAACGCACGCCCGTTTTCGCAATGCCCACCACGCCGCCTATGGCCGCTGGTTCGACTCGGAAGACCTGGCCTGGTTTAGCAACCCAGACTTGGCTGGTGGAGGTGCTTTCATGGATATGGGTGCTCATGCGGTTCACTTACTGCGCTCTTTTATCGGCAAAGTCGACAAAGTGATGGCTACCATCGGCAACGCTTCGGGCATTTACAGTGCGGTTGATGATCACGGCATCGCGCTGTTTCGCTTTGCCGACGGAGCCCTGGGTACCGTAGAGGCTTCTTGGGTTCAGACGGGTGGAATTGGCGGTTTGGAAGTGACGGGCAGCGATGCAACGTTGTTTAATCATCCGCAGTTGGGTTATGTCGTTGCCGCGCCGGGCAAAGATCCGCAGCCCGTCGAAGAAGGCAGGGAACGTCCAACGCGCGTCGAGCGCCTGCTGGCTGCCGTTCGAGGCGAAATAGGACGCGAAGAATTAAACGAGGATCTAGCCTGTTCGGCCGATGCAGTGGCGATTATAGAGGCCTGCTATAAATCAAGTGCCTCGGGCACGTGGGTCGATGTTGAGACGCTGAGTTGATTTGCCGTTTTGCTGTGTTGGGAGGCCCCGGTTTGCGCCGGGGCCTTCTGCGTGTCGAGGAAGGAATGAGATGGGTCGGCGCTCTTGAATACTTGTGATGTATGCGTATGTTAATCTCTTCGGAAAAGACAAAAAGGAGAGCATGGTCAGGGAACAGTGCAGAGTGATCGTATTGATGGGGGTCACTGGATGTGGCAAGTCAACAGTGGGTGAACTGCTCGCTGAGCGGCTTGGTTGGATCTACTGCGATGCCGATGATTATCACCCGGCGGCCAATGTGGAAAAGATGGCGCAGGGAATCGCACTCAACGACGAAGATCGCTGGCCGTGGCTGCGCGGTTTGGGCGATCAAATCGGAGCGTGGCTGGCCGCTGGAACGGGTGCTATTCTCGCCTGCTCGGCGCTCAAGGAAAGCTATCGGCAGATTCTGGTTGACGACCGCGCTGCCGTGCGCGTTGTGCATTTGAAAGGCAGTAGAGAGCTCATCGCTGAGCGCTTGGCTGCGCGGGTACATCGTTACATGCCAGCCAGTCTCTTGGAAAGTCAGTTTCAAACACTGGAGGAGCCAAGCGACGCGCTGTCCGTAGACATCGATGCCACGCCCGATGCCATTGTCGAAAAGATTAGACGAGACCTAGCTCTTTAAATTCCCTACAAAGCAAAGCTCATGGCAAGTCCCCACACACTCGTACAGGAAGTGCGCAAGCTAACAGCCGACCTCTATAAGGTGATGCAAGAACAGGTTGGGGTGCGGCAGACGGAGTTGGTTGAGCACGTAATTGAATTGGCGCGTGCGCGCCGCCGTGGCGACGAGCGCGCCGAGCGCGAGTTGAGCGCACTGGTCGATCGCATGAGCGACGACGATGCCAGCGTTGTGCTGCGCGCAATTGGCATTCTCTTTGACTTGATCAATATGGTTGAAGATCGCCACCGAGTGCGGGTGCTGCGCGATCGCGAGGGGCGCAGCGGCGTTGATCCGCGGCCCGAGTCGATTGGAGCCGCGCTTAAAAAGCTGAGCGATGCCGGATGCGATGCCGCACAGATTCAGCTGTTTTTGGATCAGCTCGACATCGAGCCCGTTTTTACCGCACACCCAACTGAGGCCAAGCGGCGCACGCTGCGCCAGAGCATGCGGAAGCTACAGCAGGCGCTGGCTGACCTGTCGGCCTTTGATTTGCTGCCGCGCGAAAGGGGTGAAATTGAAGGCCGCGTGCTGGGCGAACTGACTTCGCTGTGGCAGACCGATTCGCACCGCCCCGAGCGCCCCACCGTCTTGGAGGAAGTCGAGCGCTCGCTCTTTGTCATGAACACGCTGTGGGACGTCGTGCCGCGCCTCTATCGCGAATTGGAGGAGGGACTGGAGCAGTACTATCCAGGCGCCGTTTTCAACCAGCCGCGCTTTCTGCACTTTGGCAGCTGGATCGGCGGCGACCGCGATGGCAACCCCTTTGTCACGAGCGAGGTTACGCAACAGACTTTAAGCACGCTGCGCCGTGCGGCGTTGGAGGCCCATGTGCAGGAGTGCAGTGCGGCCTATCGCTTGCTGAGCATGTCGACGCGCTGGACTCAGGTCAGCAGCACCGTGACCGCTGCGCTCGAGGATGCGCTTGAACAGTGGCCCCAGCTCGCAGCGCGTTTGCAGCGCATATCGCCTTTCGAAGTCTATCGCCGTTTTCTACGCGTGGTCGAGTGGCGCCTACAGCAAAGCTTGGCCATTGCGGTTGACGGAGAATGGCCGGAGGGTGCCTATCGCCGCGCAGGCGAGTTGGAGCGGGATGTCGAATCGGTGTATCGCAGCCTGGTGGAACATGGCGCAGGTCAAGTAGCCGCCGCCGCAGTTGAGGACTGGCTGTTTCGCATTCGCATTTTCGGTTTCCACATGGCGCGTCTAGACGTGCGCCAAGACTCGGGCGTTTATGAGCAAGTTGTCGCCGAACTACTCGCGCGCACAGAGCGCTGTGCCGATTACCTGTCCCTAGCGGAGGGCGAGCGCCAGCAAGTGCTCCTGCAGTCGCTGGACGACTTCAAGCTAGAAGGCGAGGAGGGCCTCTCCGAACAGGCGCGCGAAACGCTTTCGCTGTTTCGCTTACTCACGCGCACGGTGCAGCTTTACGGAGACGAAGTCTTGGGTGGTCACGTGATTAGTATGACGCACCAGCCAAGCGATGTGCTTGAAGTAATGTGGCTGCTGCGCTGGTCAGCGCGCGAAGTTGGGAGCCCGTCCCTGGGCGTTGGTAGTGCAGGTATTGTGCCGCTCTTCGAGACGATTGACGATCTCAAACGCGGCGGCCATGTGCTCAAAGAGCTGTTCACCTGCGATGCCTATGCCCAGAGCGTGCGGTCTGCGGGAGCGGTGCAGACGGTGATGATTGGCTATTCGGACAGCACGAAGGACGGGGGCTACCTAGCGGCTTGTTGGGCTCAGTACAGGGCGCAGGTTGCACTGCATGCCATCGGCGAAGAGGGCGGGATACAGGTGGTCTTTTTTCACGGGCGCGGTGGTTCGCTTGGACGCGGTGGGGGGCCCGCCGCACGCAGCATTATGTCGCTTCCGCCCCATACTGTTGGTGGAGCCATCCGCATGACCGAGCAGGGCGAGGTGTTGGCTGCGCGCTATGATGACGCGCACATCGCTTTTCGCCATCTCGAACAAATTACTTCCGCCACCTTCCTGGTCGAAGCGGAAGTTGAGCAGGAACCGCCGCTGCAGTGGGTTGAGAGCGTGGATGACTTGGGCGAATCGGCCTATCGCGCCTACAGAGCGCTGGTAGAAATGCCGAGCTTTGTAGACTATTTCCGCTCGGCCACGCCCATTGCGGTGATCGAAGAGTTGCCCATTGGTTCGCGTCCTGCCCGCCGGCGCACGGGGCCGGCGACGCTCGATAGCCTGCGCGCTATTCCCTGGGTTTTTGCCTGGACCCAAAGTCGGGCGCTGATCCCCGCTTGGTACGGGATGGGCAGTGCGCTAACGGAATGTGCAGCTGGGAGCGAGCAGGGATGGGAAGAGCTGCAGCGCATGTACGAAGAATGGAGTTTTTTTCGCGGCACGGTCGACAATGCCGAACTTGCTTTAGCCAAAGCCGATATGCACATGGCACATAGCTACGGCGTTCTCATGCAGGATGGGGACAAAGGCGAAGCTATCTGGAACATGCTCGATGCAGAGTACAAACGCACCTGTGCCGCTTTGGAACACATGACCGGCCGCAGCCAGTTGCTCGATGGCGTGCCCTGGCTGCAGCGCTCCATAGCCGAACGCGATCCCTACGTCGATCCGCTCAACCTGATTCAAATCAAACTGCTGCGTCGGCTGCAACATGGGGGGGATGACGACGATGGGCTGCGCGATTTACTGCGCCAGAGTATCCAAAGCGTAGCCGCTGGACTGAGGACTACGGGCTGATGGTCGATCGCTGGCAAAAAACGGGCAGCAGGGAGCGAGCCGATTTTCACTTTTTCCGCGTGCGTGAGGATCGCTCCGTTTCTCCGCGCACCGGTGAGGCACACGATTTTTTCGTATTGGAAATGCACCGGTGGGTGAATGTCGTGGCCGTCACCGCAGCGGGGCGCATCGTTGCCATTCGTCAGTATCGGCACGGCACGGAGGAAGTTGGGTTGGAAATTCCAGGTGGCGTAGTTGAAGAGGGCGAAGATCCGGCAGAGGCTGCTGCGCGCGAATTACTCGAGGAGACGGGGTATGTGGCCGACGAGATTGTGCCGTTGGGCAAGGTTGCTCCAAACCCCGCGCTGCAGGACAATTGGTGTTTCAGCTATTTGGCGCGAGGGGCGCGGAAAGTAGACGAACAAGCGCTGGATGCGGGCGAAGATATCGAAGTGTTGGAAATCGAGACCGCAGATATCCGCACACTGATCGACAGCGGGCAGATCAACCACGGCCTCGTCGTGGTCGCACTGGGTTTTGCCGGCTACCTATAGAGGCCTTGGCCTCAATTCTTACATATAAAAGACGGCGTATAGTCCCAGGAAAATAAGCGCTAGTAGCACGCTGCTGCTGGTCATCCACGTGCGCGAAAACAGTCCGTCGTGTTCGTGGTGCTGACTAACGGATAGGACTAGCTGCGCGATGACATTTTTGCCTAGGCGCACGCTGGTATCGCGCAGGGCGATAATTCCGCGGCCGATGGGATGCAAGACCGAGGGCAGCAGCTTTCTATACAGCCAGTCGCTGTCCAATATCGTCGAGGGCACCTCCGGCGGCTCCAAGTGCTTGCGGGCGAGTATGGCAAAGGATAGCAGGGCAAAGAACAGCAGCTGTAGCTGGGTTAGAACGTGTTCGGTGGTGTAGGGCTGGTAGTCTACTGCGAAGGGAAGAATCGAGTATAGAGCGGTTGGGTAGACACCGATTGCCACACATAGGAATGCAGTAATGCCCATTGCCACTAGCATATTGAGCGGTGCTTCCTTGCAGCGCAGGCCGCGATCGTGTCCAAAGAACCCGTAGTAGGGAATTTTGATACCCGAATGGTGCAGCACGCCGGCGGAGGCAAAAAGCATAATAAACCACACCGCTGTGTAGTGGTTTTCCGCGACGGCCGACATAGTCAGCGATTTGGTAACGAAGCCGCTGAATAGGGGGAATGCGGAGATCGCTGCAGCCCCTATAATGCAGAAGAAGGTCGTGTAGGGCATGGACTTGTACAGAGCGCCCAATTCGGAAGCCTTCGCCGTTCCAACGCGCGTCATCACCGCACCCATGGCCATAAAGAGCAGCGCTTTGTAAAGAATGTGGGCGAAGGCATGGGATGCTGTCCCATTGAGGGCGAGTTCACTTCCAACCCCGACCCCAACGACCATAAAGCCGAGCTGGTTATTCAGGCTGTAGGCCAGCACGCGGCGCAGGTCGTTCTCGATTACGGCAAAAAACACGGGGAAAGCGGTCATGGCAGCACCGATATAAACGAGCATTTCAGTGCCGGCGAAGCCGCGCGCGAGAGCGTATACGGCGAGCTTGGTCGTAAATGCGCTGAGAAATACCGTTCCGGTCGGAGTGGCCTGCGGATAGGCGTCCTGCAGCCAGTTGTGAAGAAACGGGAAAGCGCACTTCATGCCAAATGCGAGCAGAATGAGCAGGGTCGCCGTCGAGCCGATGCCCAGGTGCTCAAAGGCAATGGATCCCGTATCGCGCAGGTGCAGTAATACGCCGGACAGCAGGATGACGCCCGATCCCACCTGAATAATTAAATAGCGTATGCCGGAGCGGTAGCTGGCTTCCGTGCGGCTGGCCCATACCAGGAAAACGGAAGAAATGGCCGTTAGCTCCCAGTATACGAATAGCGTGATGAGATCCCCGGCGAATACGGCCCCTATCGCCGTGCCTGCATAAATCGCGCCGCTGACGTGTTGTAGAGCATCCCGCACATGCAGGGCATATAAGGCGCTGAGAAACGCCGCCAGGTGAAAAATATAGCCCCAGACCAGCGCTAGGCGATCAATGCGAATGGGCGTTAGTTCATAGGAGAATAGCGCGAGCGAAATATGGGTCCCCACCTCGAATTGCAGCAGGTGAGCGAAGCTCAAAATGGGCAGAACCAGAGAGAGAAGCCCCTGGAGACGGCCCTTGGTACCGATCAACAGCAGGGCGCCAACGGCTAGAATCGTGCCGGGGGGAAACTCAAGCATCGTAATAGTCCTCTCGGCGCAGAACTACGCGTCGCCAAATCCAGCCGGCGCCGACGATGAGAGCATAGGCGGCAAAGCCAAACACGGGGTAAAACCCATAGGTGCCTTCGGCCTCAAAATGCGCATGGCGATGTATTGCGAAATCGGCTGCAAAAAGCAGCAAACACAGTACGCCAAGAAGGTGGAATAACTTGGTTTGGTTTGCTTCTTGGTCGAGCCAACGCTCGTCCCGTTTTTCTGCGGACATACCTACCTCAGCGTTGTGCGATGGGAGCGATGAGTTGGTAGAGGGGCTCGGCGAAGAAAAACAGCAGAACACAGCCCAGCGCGGTCAGGCACAGGGGAATCAGGCAGAGCAGTGGGGCCTCGTGCAGGCCCTCTCCATGGTGGCCATCTTTGTCTGTGCTCTTGCTAAAAAAGGCGCGTGCGGGTATCGGAATTAAATAGGCGATGTTGAGCAGCGACGAGAGCATGAGCACGCCAACCAAAATCAGATGCCCCGTATCGGCGGCGCCCAGGGCCAAATACCATTTGCTCCAGGATCCGCCCAGCGGCGGTACGCCGATAATACTCAGCGAGCCAATGAGGAATGCGCCCATCGTAAAGGGCATTTGCCGCCCAATTCCGCGCATATCGCTAATTTCAGTCTTGTGTAGGGCAACCATAACAGCACCGGCGCAGAAAAACAGCGTGATTTTGCCGAAGGCATGCATGGCAATGTGTAGGCCAGCGCCAAGTACTCCGTGTGCATTGGCCAGGGCTGCTCCGAGGACGATATAGGCGAGTTGGCTGATCGTCGAATAGGCAAGGCGCGCCTTGAGATTGTCCTGCGTCATTGCAACCAGCGACGACAAGACGATGGTGATCGCTGCGATATAGGCCAGGTAAATGTGGAATCCGGTGCTGCTCAAATGATCGATGCCGAAAATATAGACGACGACTTTAACAATGGTGAATACGCCTGTTTTCACCACGGCCACCGCGTGCAGTAGCGCGCTGACGGGCGTGGGCGCCACCATGGCATTGGGCAGCCAGCGGTGAATCGGCATCAGGGCGGCCTTGCCGGTTCCGTAGGCATAGAGGAAAAGTAGGAGACCGGTCATCAGCGGCGTGGCTTTGCCCGCCAAGATGCCGCCGGGCATAAAGCTCAACGTGCCGGCTACGTGATAGGTCAGTAACACACCAAATAGGAGCAAGCCGATCGATGTCGACAGCAGAATGCCCATATAAATGCGGCCAGCGCGCAGCGCTTCGGGCGTGCGGTGGTGCGTGACCAGCGGGTACGTCGATAGCGTCAGTACCTCGTAGCAAAAAAACAGCGTCAGCATATTGCCGGAGAAAGCCGCGGCTAACGCGGCGGAAATGGCTACGGCAAAAAATGCGAAAAAGCGCGTCTGATTTTCCTCGTGATGGCCGCGCATATAGCCGATGGCATAGAGCGAGGTGAGAATCCACAGCCCCGAGGCAATCAGTGCGAAGAGCATGCCGAGTGGCTCAATCTGAAATACCAGGTCGAGTCCGGGCACCACTTCCAGAAGGTGTAGCGTCGGTTGACCTCCAGACTGCACCTGTGGGTAGAGCGTGCAGACTACGGCAAAGGTCGCCGTCGCTACGATGAGCATCGCCACATCGCGCGCGTTGGGCGAGCGGCCCAGCAGCGCAATGGCGAGCGCGCCGAGGGCTGGTAAGATGACTGCCGTGGCGATGGCCGTCTCTCCGCTCATAGTCCTCCTCCCAACAGCCACAGCGCTGCGCGCTGTGCCAAACCGGCCGTGACATCGGTCTGCACCCCGAAATACAGCGTCGTGGCCAGGAGTAGCCACAGGGAAATATGCATGGACAACGGTGCTTCGTCCGTAGTCGAAGCCCCTTCCGGGGGCGGGCGAAAATAGGCGACTTCGACAAATCGCCAGACGTAGGCCACAGCGAGTAGAGATGAGATGAGCAGGAGCACAACAACAGGCCACCAGCCTAGCTCTATGGCACCTAGGAGCAAGTACCACTTACTGATAAAACCCGCGGTCAGCGGCACGCCGATAAGCCCTAAACCGCCCAGGACAAAGGCAAAACTCGTAATGGGCATGCGCCGTCCGAGTCCGGCCATATCGCTCAAGTTCGATGAGTTGAGACGCAGCACCATACAGCCCACGGCCAGGAAGAGCGCCCCCTTCATAAGGGCGTGGTTAAAGATGTGGGCGATGCCGGCAGTCAAGCCCGTGACGGTGCCCATGCCGATGCCGAGCACGATATAGCCGACTTGAGCTACGCTCGAATAGGCCAGCAGTCGTTTGAGGTCGGCCTGGTAGATGGCAACTGTGGAGGCGACGAGTATAACGATGAGCGCGAGGGGCCCCAGCACGGCATCTAAGTGCAGGGTGCCAAAGGCATAGTCGACACCTAAGACCGTGAACACAAAGCGCAAAAATACGTAGAGCGACACCTTGGTCGAAGTGGCTGCCATAAAGGCGGTCACTAACGAGGGGGCATAGGAATAGGCATTGGGCAACCAAGAGTGCATGGGAAAGAGCGCTACTTTGAGCATGATACCCACGCTGAAGAAGGCCACGGCCATGAGGATTGTGCGCGTGTCTTGGACACCTTCGATGCGCTGCGCCAGGTCGGCCATATTGAGCGTGCCGGTCATCATATACATCAGGCCAACGGCGATGAGAATAAACGTTGCGCCAATGGTGCCCATGATCAAGTAGTTGTAGGCGGCCTTGAGGGCGCGCGGATCGCGGCTGACGCTAATAATGGCGTAAGAGGCGAGCGAGGATATTTCTAGAAACACGTAGACGTTAAAGGCATCGCCGGTAATCGTGATGCCAAGCAGACCGGTCAGGCAGAGCAGAAAGGCGGCGCAGAACAGATGGTGTCGATCGTGCGGCAGTTCTAAGGCGGCGCTTTGCGGTGCATAGAGAAGAACAAGGGCTGCGATGCCGCTCACCAGCACGAGTATGTAGGCATTGAGCAGGTCGATGCGGTATTCGATGCCGACCGGGGCGCTCCAATTACCCATGCTGTAAATAATGGGGCCGGCTTCTACTACGCGCATGAGCAGGGCGATGCAGGCGGCAAATACCAGCCAGCTAACGCCGATGGTCAGCGGCCAAACCAGCGCTCGGCGGCGCAGCAGAGAACACAGGGGGGCGGCCATCATGGGCAAAACGATGGGCACGATGGGCAGGTGGCTGCTCACGGGCTGTCCTCCTGCGCGATCAGTTCGTCCTCTTCAATGGTTCCGTACTGTTCGTTGATGCGAACGACCAGCGCCAAGCCGACGGCGGTGGTCGCTATGCCGACCACAATGGCGGTGAGAATGAGCACGTGCGGCAGCGGATTGGAAAAGCTGCTAAATCCCGATCCGACGATAGGCGCCGTGCCCCCGCTGACCTTGCCCATAGTTATATAGAGCAGAAATACCGCAGTTTGGAATATGCTCAGGCCAATTAGCTTTTTGACCAAATTGCCGCGCGCAATCACGTTGTAAAAACCAACCATCATGAGGAAAATGGCGATCCAGTAGTTGTATAGGCCGAGCGCATCGATCATGAGCGCCCCCTGCCGGAAAAGCTGAAAAAGATGGACGTCATAACGGTGGCGACCGTAATCCCGACGCCCAATTCGATAAGCAGGATGCCTATGTGCTCACCGTGCGTGGCTTCCTGGGCAAGGGCCCGATACTGCAGAAAGTTGCCGTCCATGAACAGAGAAGCTAGGCCCGTGCCAGCGTAGAGTAGCAGGCCGAACGCTACCAAGCCGTGCAGGACGTTGGGGGGAATGATAGAGCGAGCTTTTTCCAAGCCGTTGACCAGGGCGTACAAGATGATGCCTGCCGCAAAGATCACGCCGGCTTGAAAGCCGCCTCCCGGACCGTAGTCACCGTGAAACTGGACGTAGAGGCCGAATAGCAGAATTAGGGGGATGAATATTTTGCTCTGTACGCGCAGGATCATGGCGTGCTGCATGGACTGTTCGTCGTTCGGCGCTAGTGCGCTCCCGTCCTCGCCGTTGCGCCGTTCTCGCTGAAGCAGCAGCAGAACGGCCATACAGGCGGTGAAGATCACCGATGTCTCACCCAGCGTGTCATAGCCTCGGTAGCTAGCCAATACGGAAGTCACCATATTGGGCACGCCGATTTCCGTAGGCGATACCTCGATATAGTGTGGTGCCACGTGCTGATGGACTGGCGCGTTCGGATCGCCGAAAGACGGCATGTCGAAAGTGCCGTAGACCAATGCGGCTCCAGTGAGCACTGCGGTAGCCAGGGCACCCCAATTATAGTGGTGATGCGGTTTTTCGCGCTGGGTCGTGAGCGATAGCGTAGCCAGAAAGAGGACGGTGGAGATGCCGGCACCGACTGCCGCTTCGGTAAAAGCTACGTCAACCGCGTCTAGCGTCGTGAAAATGCAGGCCATAAGCAGGCTGTAGACGCCGGTTAACACCGCAGTGGCGAAGAGGTTCAGCGTACGGGTAACGGCTATGGCGACGATGACCAGAAAAGCCAGGAGAATCATGTCGATAAACAGATTCAAGCCTCGTCCTCCTCTGCTACGACCTTGGGTTTGAGCCCGCTCTGCTTGGCGGCTTGCGCGATGGCATGGGTGGCGACGGGGCTGGTCGAAATCAGGAATAACAGGATCATGACGAGCTTTGCCGCGTTTAGCGACAGGCCGCTCTGCAGCATGAGGCCAATGAGAAGGAGCGAAGAGCCCAGTGTGTCGGTTATGCCGGCGGCGTGCTGACGGCTGTAGAAGTCGGGCAGGCGCAGGATGCCCAGGCCGCCCACGACGCAGAAGAACGCGCCGCTTGCAAGCAAAAACCAACTGGCATAGTGGAGCGCACTATCCATCAGGAAGCCTCCACTTGGCCAAAGCGAACAAATTTGAGAATGGCGATGGTGCCGATAAAGTTGATCAACACGTAGACGAGAGCTAAGTCGAGAAACTCGGGACGGCCCATTAAATAGCCGAGCACGGCAATAAAGAGAACGGTTTTGGTGCCAAACATATTGACTGCCAATATGCGGTCGTAAACCGTTGGTCCCAAGAGCGCGCGAATTAGGGCCAAGAGCATGGTGACCAGCACGCCGATCATTGCCGCGACAAACATCAGCCCTCGTTTTCCCAGCGGGTTACGCGGCGATCCATTTCGCCATCGAGGAGTTCACGTGCAGACTCTTCGGTCAGAGCGTGCACCTCAATCATTCCATCTTCAATGTCGACGGAAACAGTGCCGGGAGTGAGCGTGATAGAGTTGGCGTAGATCGCTTGCCCCAAATGGGTTTTTTGGCTTGCTTTGACTCGAATAACGCGCGGGGCAATGGGTAGGCTCGGATTCAATATGCGCAGGGCAACATCGATATTGGATTGAACGAGCGCCCAGGCCAGCCAGAGCGCGAAGGAGGGAGCGCCCGTGACCAGGTGGATGGGATGCCCCTCGAGGTCGATGATCCGCATGCGTTGACTAATTAGCACTACGAGTAGACAAGACAAGACGCCGAAGATCAGCAGTAGGGGAGTATAATGCCCCGACCATATCAGCCAGATTGCAAAGAGCAGGATACTCAGACTCAGGATTCGGTACACGGTTCCTCCTAAGGGGTGTAAAACGAGCCTACAATCTGACTAATTTCTCGTAAAATTGCAAGGCAAATCGGCGCGTTTCGCAAGTCGGCCATCGGCCTATAAATAGGTATAAATTTTCTGGTGTAGCGAGCGTCTATGTGCGCTTTGGCAATGCCTGAGCGAGAGCGAATTTTCCGTCTGCGCGCACGGGCTAGGCGCGCGGATGGGCGCAATCGTCCGGCCCTCTTGCCGAAAGACTTTTTATCCATGCCGAGGTTTTAGTGGAAGAGTTACCGCGCGTATTTATGCTGGATGCAGAGCAGTTGCTGTGGGTTCGGTCGCGCGTTTTTGTCGGCGACGACCGCTTTGCTGCTGCCGATGAGCGCCTGCTCGAACTGGCCAATGCAGCGCTTGGGGCGGGCCCGTATTCGGTCGCCGACAAAACCCAGCGGCCACCCAGCGGAAATCGGTGCGACTACATGAGTTTAGCGCCCGATTGGCTGCCCGATCCGAGCGGCGAGTACGTGCATTGCGATGGCGAAGTAAACGGCGAGTGCGATGAGTACGACTATCCTCGTTTGGTCGCCCTATCTTCGGCGGTGAGCACGCTGAGCACGGCCTATTTCTTCAGCGACTATGAGGATTTCGCCGAGCGTGCAGCGCTGCTGCTGCGCACCTTTTTTCTCGACGAGGAAAGGGGGATGACTCCGCACGTAGAATTTAGTCAGGCCATAAGGGGAAAGTGCGATGGGCGAGCAGCCGGATTAGTCGAAACGTCTGGGTTTTGCTGGTTGGTTGAACACATTGGCCTGCTGACCAATGCCCAGGCGTGGAACGCCGAAGATCAGGCGGGATTAGAGACGTGGTTCGGCCTCTATCTAGACTGGCTGCTATACAGCGAGCGTGGAGCGGAAGCGTGTCGGCAAACGGACAGTTACGGTACTAGCTACGATGTGCAGGTTGCCGCTCTTGCGCTCTTTTGTCGGCGCAGCGAGGAGGCGCGCCAGGCTATTGAGCGCGGGGTCGGAAGGATACGTGAACAAATCGACGAGAGCGGGAGCCAGCCGCGCGAACTCGTGCGCGCTCGCTCGCTTGAGTACTGCACCATGAATATGAGCGCATTTTTCGACCTAGCCGATTTGGGGCGTCATGTGGGGTTTGATTTGTGGAGTGGAACCGAGGGTGCGCGCCTGCGCAAGGCGTTTCTATGGCTTGTCGAAAATGGGCTGGAACAACCGTGGTCGTTGGGCGATCAAACGGCTAGCGCTAGCGAGCGATGGGTGCCTCTTCTGCTGCGTGCAACTGCGCGCATGGCCGATGTGGGAGGGCGAGCGCGCTTGACTGCATTAGAAGATGAAATAGTGCAGAGCGACTGGACTAATCTGTTCTACCCGCTGATGGAAGAATAATGAGCGCACTAGAAGCCATGGGCGCTGAGCTCGACCGCATCGTCGAGGTCGATCGGTCTATTGCCGCTCTCGTCGATGAGGAAGGACGCTCACGGCGGTTGCTGCACGAGGCGGACAAACTGCTACGGGACCACGCCGCCGATGCGGATCGATCGGCGCTTTTTGCAACGCTGGTCGGGATAAAGGATATATTTCACGTCGATGGGTTGCCGACCCGAGCTGGATCGGCGCTGCCGCCGGAGGCCCTGCGCGGGACAGAAGCGGCCTGCGTGCGCCGGCTGAAGGAGGCGGGTGCGCTGGTCTTGGGCAAGACGGCCACGACGGAGTTTGCCTACTTTGAGCCAGCCGCGACACGCAACCCCCACAATCGGGCGCATACGCCAGGCGGCTCGAGCAGCGGCTCTGCCGCGGCGGTGGCAGCCGGTTTGTGCCCGCTGGCCATCGGCAGTCAGACGGTTGGATCCGTGATGCGCCCGGCTGCCTTCTGCGGCGTGCTGGGCTTTAAACCGTCTTATGGACGTATACCCAGCGAGGGAATGCTCTACTACTCGCCCTCGGTAGATACGGTGGGTATATTTGCCCGTTCATTCGACGTGATGGAATCTGCCGCTGCAGTGCTGTGCGATGACTGGCAGGTGGGAGGGGGCCAAACGCGCCCCATATTAGGCGTGCCTGAGGGGCCTTATCTCGCGCAGGCTTCGCATGAGGCTATCGCGCTTTTCGAAGCACAAACGGCGGCGCTTCAACAGGCTGGATGGCGCGTGCAGCGCGTGCCGCTGCTGAACCATATTGATGCTGTTAATGCGCGCCACACGCTCCTGATAAGCGGTGAGGTGGCACAGGTCCACGCCCAGCTCTTTGCCGAGTACGGGCATCTCTACCGGCCGCGCACGGCGGCGCTTGTGCGCACGGGCGCCGATATTGCAGAGGGCGCTATAGATGAGGCCCGCGCCGGCCGTTTGGAGCTGCGCGAAGAGATCGAAGCGGCTATGAGCGCGTTCGGTATCGATATGTGGCTCAGTCCAGCCGCTATTGGGCCGGCGCCGCGTGGGCTGGCTTCCACGGGAGATCCCGCGATGAATCTGCCCTGGACGCACGCTGGTTTACCCGCGTTCGCGCTGCCGGCAGGTAGAGCGAAAAATGGCCTACCGGTTGCACTGCAGTGTACCGCGCGCTTTGGCATGGACGAGGCGCTCTTGGAATGGGTCTGCGATTTGGAAAAGGTGTTCACACTATGAGTAATGCCCGCGCTACATTGGCACGCGAACTGGCTATCGGCGCCATCGACGACCGCCTCTACGGCTCGTTTATCGAGCATCTCGGGCGCGCAATTTACGGTGGATTATACGAACCCGAGCACGCTACAGCCGACGAGGAGGGCTTTCGCGGTGACGTGCTAGAGTACGTGCGTGCGCTCAATACGCCCATCGTGCGCTACCCCGGTGGCAACTTTGTCTCTGGCTATCAGTGGGAAGACGGCGTGGGGCCACAGGATCAGCGTCCGCGCCGACTCGACTTAGCGTGGAAGACGCTCGAGACCAATGTGTTTGGCACCGACGAATTTGTTCGCTGGTGTCGGCGCGCGGGCACCGAGCCGATGATGGCCATCAACTTGGGCACGCGCGGCGTCGACGCCGCGCGCAGCTTGGTGGAGTACTGCAACCACCCGTCGGGCACGCAATACAGCGATTGGCGCATCGAAAATGGCTGTGTCGAGCCGCATGCGATTAAAGTGTGGTGTTTGGGCAATGAGATGGACGGAGGTTGGCAGATTGGCCATAAGACCGCCGAGGAATACGGGCGCTTGGCCGAGGAGGCAGCCAAGGTCATGCGCTGGGTCGATCCGAGCATCGAACTGGTCGCCTGCGGTTCGTCCGCGCGCACGATGTCGACGTTTCCCCAGTGGGAAGCCACGGTGCTGGAGCATACCTATCCGCACGTGGACTACATATCGCTGCACACGTACTACGGCAATCGCGACGGCAACACGCCGCATTTCTTAGCGCAGTCGCTCGGTATGGATGCCTTTATAGAAGAGGTCATTGCCACCTGCGACTTCGTCCGGGCCAAGAAGCGGCACAAGAAGCGCATGATGCTTTCCTTTGACGAGTGGAATGTGTGGTTTCATTCAAATCAGGCCGATCGCGAACAGCCGCCGTGGCAGGAAGCCCCGCCGCTGTTGGAAGATCTGTATACTATGGAGGATGCGCTGGTCGTCGGCTGTATGCTGATCTCGCTCCTCAAGCACTGCGATCGCGTGCGCATGGCCTGTTTGGCGCAGCTGGTTAATGTGATTGCCCCTATTTTTACGGCCACGGGTGGCGGCATTGTCAGACAGACGACCTACTATCCCTTTCTGCACGCATCGCGCTTTGGGCGCGGCACGGCGCTGGATATGAAGGTGAGCAGTTCGACCTACGAAGACGCCGTCTTTGACGCAGTGCCTCACGTCGAAGCCGTGGGCGTGCTGGGCGAGGAGCAGGGGGAACTGACGGTCTTTGCCGTCAATCGCCATCTGCAAGAGCCCGTGTCGTTTGACGTCGACGTGCGCGACTTTGCCGGTGCGCGTTTACGCGAACACATTGCCATGACGCACCCCGATCTCAAGGCGTCGAACGCGCTGGAGCGTCCGGATGAGGTGGTGCCAAACGCATTGGAAAACACGGTCGTACTGGACCGTGAAAATTTGCGCGTGACGCTGCCGGCCGCATCGTGGAACGTCGTGCGCCTTTCATTAGGTCGTTAACCAATGGACGCCGAGCAGAAATACCTCTTTGACTTGCATGGATATCTCGTGCTGCGCGCCGTCGTGCCGGCCGCGCTCGTGGAGGCGTGCAATGCGGCGCTCGATCGCTACGAGCACATGGACGAAAGCGACTATCCGTCGCCGCTGTGCTTAGGGCAAGAGCGCACAGCGGATAATTTGTATATATCCAACATAATGGAGGGCGATGCGGCGTTTGAGACGTTGATCGACCTACCGGCCGTGCTCGACGTGATTGCCGAAGTTACGGGAGGACCATACCGGCTCAACCACACCTATGCTATTTACCGCTGGCAGGGGGGCTATACGCGGCTGCACATGCACGGCACGCCGATTATTCCCAAGTGTCAGTATCACTGTCGAAATGGGCAGATGGTATCGACCTTGACGAAGGTGGTGTTTCCGATGTTGGACTGCGCGTCCGAAGACGGTTGCTTTGCGGTAATCCCCGGAGCGCACAAGAGCAATTTTCCTAAGCCGTGGGGCAATGAGCCGGCGGATAATCCCCCGTTAGTACCGGTACCAGCGCGTGCCGGAGATGCCATTATTTTTACCGAAGCGCTGACACACGGTTCGATGGTGTGCACGTCGGGCAATCCCAGGCGCACGCTCTACTATTGTTATAGCACGGGTTTCATGCCTGATTGGGGCGGGCAAGGCCTGCATTTTAGCGACGCAATCTACGACAGCCTCGATGCGGCAAAGAGCGAAGTATTGCGTCTTAAATAGAGGAGAGCAAGCGATGTTGAACGATGCACAAATAGAGCAGTACCGCGAGAAGGGCTATGTGGGCGTCGAGGGCGTGCTGAATGCCGATGAAATTGCCGCGCTGCGTCGAGTGACCGACGAGTTTGTCGAGAAATCGCGCACGGTGAGCGAGAGCGACGACGTATTCGACCTCGAGCCCGGGCATACGGCCGACCAACCGCGCTTGCGGCGCTTAAAGAGTCCGATCAACGCACACGAGATCTACGCGCAGACCATTCGCCACGATGCAATACTCGACAGGGTCGCCCAGCTGATAGGCCCGGCCATACGCACGAACGGAAACAAGCTCAATATGAAGTCGGGTGGTTTTGGCAGCCCGGTCGAATGGCATCAGGACTGGGCGTTCTATCCCCATACAAACGACGACCTGCTGGCCGTTGGCATCTGTCTGGACGATATGAACGAGGAAAATGGTTGTCTGCTCGTCGTCCCCGGTTCACACCGCGGTCCGATCCTCGATCATCACCAAGACGGCTGCTTTGCCGGAGCGGTTACCGAGGAGAACTTCGACGATGGGACCGCTGAGAAGGTGGAGCTAAAGGCGGGGGGCATCTCCATTCACCACGCGCGCGCGCTGCACGGATCGCTGCCCAATACATCGCCTAACCCGCGCCGACTGCTGCTCTTTCAGTACTGCTCCGGGGATTCCTGGCCGCTGACCGGCACCGATTGGGATGGCTACTGTGCTTCGTTTCTGCGCGGAGAACCTTCTAACCAGCCGCGCGTAACCCCTGTTCCGGTGCGCATGCCCGTACCGGGGGCCCAAGTTGGGGGCTCAATCTACGCCACGCAGACCGTGCTCAAAAGTTCGACATTCCGACGCGCTCAGGGAGTGGCTGGCTGATATGGCATCTTTCGATTGGACTTTCCCCTACGCTTCGCAGCGCATGCCCGTGCTGGCGGACAATGTCGTAGCAACCTCACAGCCGCTGGCCGCTCAGGCTGGTTTGCGGATGCTGATGCAGGGGGGGAATGCCGCCGATGCAGCACTGGCGACGGCGATTGCGCTAACGGTTGTCGAGCCGGCAATGAACGGCATTGGTTCCGATGCCTTTTGCATTCTGTGGGATGGTCAGGCCCTGCACGGACTCAATGCGTCGGGGCGCGCGCCGGCGGCGTGGTCTCCGCAGTACTTTGCCGGTCGCGAGGCGATGCCGCGCAGTGGTTGGGACACCGTTACAGTGCCCGGCTGTGTATCGGCGTGGGCTGAGGTTTCCCGTCGTTTCGGCAAGCTCCCTTTTGCCCAGCTCTTTGAGCCGGCAGTGCAATACGCCGAGTCGGGCTTTCTGGTCGGACCGGTCACAGCCGCGGCGTGGGCTAGCGCGGTCCAGACGCTGGGCGAATACGAGGGGTTTGCGCAGGCATTTATGCCCGCTGGCCGTGCACCGCAAGCCGGTGAACGCTTTGCCTGTAGAGCACAGGCGCGCACGCTGCAGCGCATTGCAGAGAGCGAAGGCGAGGACTTTTACCGCGGCGAGCTGGCCGAGCAAATGGTGGCCGATGCGGCGCGGCTGGGAGGGCAGCTAACGCTCGACGATTTGGCCGCTCACCGCTGCGATTGGGTGGGGACGATACACCAAGACTACCGCGGCCATCAGCTGCACGAAATTCCACCCAACGGGCAGGGCCTTGGCGCCCTGCTGTGCCTGGGCATATTGCGTCACCTCGATATAGAGCAATTTCCCGCAGATTCAGCCGACAGCGTGCACGTGCAGATCGAGGCGATGAAGCTGGCCCTGGCTGACGCCTACCGCTATATCGCCGACCCAGAGTATATGGACGTTAGCGCCGATGAGCTGCTCGATGAGGCCTATCTTAAAAGCCGGGCCGATTCCATTGATCTAAAGCGGGCCCAAGACCCCCAACACGGCGTGCCGTCCCAGAGCGGAACGGTCTATCTGACGGCCGCCGATGCCAGCGGCATGATGGTGTCCTTTATCCAGTCCAACTACATGGGATTCGGCTCGGGTATCGTCGTGCCCGACACGGGCATTAGCCTGCAGAACCGCGGCACGGGGTTTTCTCTGGAGGATGGGCATCCCAATCAGGTGGATGGGGGCAAGCGCCCCTTTCACACGATTATTCCCGCTTTTCTGATGAGGGGAAACCAGCCTCTGATGAGCTTTGGCGTCATGGGCGGACCGATGCAGGCGCAGGGGCATGCGCAGATGGTGCTGCGCCTAGTGGACTACGGTCAGAATCCGCAGGCCGCAGCCGATGCGCCGCGCTGGCAGGTCCTGCGGGGTTTAGACGTGGCGATAGAAGAGGATTTTTCCCCGGCGGTGCTCGATGAATTGGCCAGCCGCGGACATCGCCTGCAGCGCCTAGCGCGCCAGCCCATGTTTGGCGGGGCACAGCTGATATACAGGCTCGAGGACGGCTATTGCGCCGCTTCGGAGCCGCGCAAGGAGGGACAGGCCGTTGGCTTCTAGCGTCGAACCGCGCCATATCGTATTGGTTGGATGCCGCGACGAAAAGGGGTTGGTCCACCGCATAACGGGCGCGCTCTTTCGCGCCGGGCTCAATATTGTGCGCAACGGTGAATTCGTCGATGGCGAAAGCGGGTACTTCTACATGCGCACCGACGTGCAGGGCGCGCTAAGCGCAGAAGATTTGCGCTGCGAACTGGCCGAACTGCTGCCGGCCGATGCGTGGGTCCAGCTGCGTTCCCCCGAGCCCAAACGCATTGCCGTGCTGGCGACCAAAGAGTACCACTGTTTGGGCGATTTGCTGCTGCGGCACGCTCACGGGGATCTCAATGCACACATTTGTGCCGTGGTCAGCAACCACGAGGTGCTGGCCGATCTGGTCGGCCAATTCGATGTGCCCTTTCACTGCATATCGCATGTAGGGCTAGAGCGCCGTGAACACGAGCAGCAGCTGCAAAAGCACCTGGCTCAGTATGAGTTAGACTACGTGGTGCTAGCCAAGTATATGCGCATCCTCAGCCCGGAGTTTGTCCGGCACTTTACCCATCGCATCATCAATATACACCACTCCTTCCTACCCGCCTTTATTGGGGCCAATCCCTATCGACAGGCTTTTGAACGCGGTGTGAAGCTCATCGGCGCGACGGCTCACTTTGTGACGGATGACCTCGACGAAGGACCCATTGTCGCACAAAGCGTTATACCGGTCGACCATCGCCAAAGCGCACGCGATATGGCGCGGGCTGGACGCGAGGTGGAAAAAATCGCGCTGGCGCGCGCGTTGGATCTGGTTTTTGCCGACCAAGTTGTCGTGGTGGGCAACCGCACAATTATTTTTGATTAAAAGCGGGGCGTAGAGGAGTAGATAGGGCGAATGTGCGCTCTGTTCGCTGCGGCGATGCGATCCCATAAAATAGAAGCCCTGCTGGATGCGAGATGCTTCCAGCAGGGCTTGCCCCAAGGATGTGGACCGAAGTCCATATAGCTATTTAATCGGCACATAATAGGGGGACTTGAATTATTTTCGCAAAAAAGTCTCCGCGGCTTCTTCCAACAGCGGAAATAGCTCCGTATAGTCGGAAAATACGCGGTGGGCACCGGCTTCTCGCAGGCGTTGGGCGGGCAAACTGGAGCAGAAGCCGATCGCGTACATTCCCGCGGCGCGGGCCGCTTGTATACCGGCTTGGGAGTCCTCGATGACGATGCAGTGCGGGGCCGCTATGCCGAGGCGCTGGGCTGCATATAGGAAAAGGTCGGGGGCGGGTTTGCCTCGCGTTACCTCACTGGCGCTGCACACGGTCGTAAGGCGTTCGGACAGGCCGACTTGCTGCAGCGAGAAGCGTATTTTGTGCGGTCGGCCGGACGAGGCGACGGCCAGGGGAACGCGGGATTGCATAAGTCTGTCTAGGAGGTCTATTAGGCCGGGGAACGTCTGCAAGGTGTTGCGGGCCAGCTCGAAATAGAGCGCTTCTTTCTCGGCGATGAGCGCTTCGGACAGCGCTTGGCCCGTTTCGCGTGCGTAGTGTGCCAGAACGGCGCCGTCCGATTGGCCTAAGAACGCTTCGATATCGGCCAATTCGGCGTCGATACCGCGTTTTTTCAAGACGGGTAGCCAAGCGCCGCAGCTCCACCGTTCGCTGTCGACGAGGACGCCGTCACAATCGAAAATCACCCCGTACATGGGAGGGTAATATAGCCGTGCTAGTCCGGGGCGCAAAAGAGGGAGACAAGCGGTGAACCTACAGCACCTGCGCTACTTTCTCGCCGTGGCGCGCACGGGTGGATTTACGCCAGCCGCGCGCGATATGAACGTGACGCAGCCTACGGTGAGCAGTGGCATTGGCGAGTTGGAGCGCGCGTTGGGTGCGCAGCTGTTTAATCGCGATAGTCGTCACGTGGAGCTGACCACCGAGGGACGTTTGTTGATGAATTACGCCCTGCAGATAGAAGATCTGCTCGACGAAGTGGGAGAAAAGCTGCAGCGGCGCGCGCTGGGCCCCGGCGATGGCTTTCGCTTCGGTGCTATCGATGCCGCCGTGATCTACTTATTGCCGGAAATCCTCAAGGCCTACATGCGAGAGAATCCCGGCGTTGAGCTCCGTGCTCAGGTCGCACCCTCGCGCTATCTGGTCGAAGATTTATTGATGAATCGATCGGAGTTTGCGCTCATATCGCTACCCTATGAACATCCGAAGATCGATTCCGTTTCGCTCTACCGGGATCGCATGCCGCTGGTGGTGGGATGCGACCATCACTTTGCCGGAGTGTCCATGGTGCAGCTAGGGGACGTAGTGAAAGAGCCGCTTCTGCTCTTTCACGCCGATTCTGTTTCGCGCAAAATCGTCGACGAAAAGCTGGCCGAAATCGGGCTGCAACCCGGCGCTGTAATGGAAATGCGCAGCCCCGAGGCCATGCGCAAGCTGGTCGAGGCCGGGGTGGGGATTTCCTTTCTACCGGAAGTGGCCATCGCTGATTCCGTAGCGCGCGGCGATCTGTGCACGGTAGAGGTTGAAGGGGTTTCTTTTGAACGCGAAATTGGCATCGCCCGCCGGCGCGGGCGCTATTTTGGTCCGGCCATACGCCGGTTATTGGAGCAGATATTGACGGCCTATGGCGGCAGCCGCCGCTGGCTTGACGAAGTGCCGGGCAAGCACTAAGAGGATGCGTCGCGCGCCGGGCGTCGCATGTAGCGCGTCGAACCCTCGGCCGGCGTAAAGCCGAAGCGGCCGTAAAGGGCGTGGGCATCGGCGGTGGCCAAGAGCCAGCCGAGTGTGCGCAGTTCAGAGTGCTCGACAATATGCTCAATCAGCCACTTGCCTAATCCATGCCCACGGTGAGCTGGCAGAACAAAGACATCGGCCAGGTAGGCAAAGGTCGATTGGTCGGTAATGGCCCGGGCAAAGCCCGCCAGTTCTCCTTCTTTCTCAACGACAAAGCACTCGGAGTGCTGCAGAGAGCGGGCCACGCAGTCAAAAGAGCGCCCGCGCGCCCAATAGGACTGTTCGGATAAATACGCGTGAACGGCGCGCAGGTGCGCGGTGGTTACATCGCGCGTTAGGTAGTAAGGACCGTTGTCGATCTGCACGGAATGGTCTACGCCTGTTTTAAGGGGCTAGCTGCAGCAGGTCCCAGCCGTCATCGGATCGCCTGTAGACAAAGCGGTCGTGCAGTCGGCTCGGTTGATCGGCCCAGAACTCGACGGTGTGGGGAGACAGTCTGTAGCCGTTCCAGTTCGGCGGGCGCGGCACGGTACTTTCCCCGTAAAGGGTTTCTAAACGGTCAATTTCGCAGCGCAGATCGTCGCGGTCTGCTATGGTTTCGCTCTGTGGCGAGGCCCATGCGCCCAGCTGCGAACCGCGGGGACGCGTCGCGAAGTAGGCATCGGCTTCGCGCGCGCTCACCTGTGCGACGTCGCCTTCGATGCGCACCTGCCTGCGCAAGACCTCCCAGTGAAATACCAGCGCTGCGCGGGGGTTTTGCCGCAGGTCGCGCCCCTTGCGGCTTTGGCTATTGGTGTAAAAAACAAATCCGTCCTCGCTGAACTCCTTGAGCAGAACCATGCGCGCCGAGGGGCGGCCTTCCGCATCGGCGGTGGCCAGCGTCATGGCGTGGGGAAGGGCGATGTCGCTGGCCTGTGCCCGCTCGTACCAGACCGCGAATTGGGCAAAGGGATCCGCGGCAAAGTCGTTTCTATGTAGATAAAGCGCGTCCATTATATCTCCTTTATGGAGCAAGATATCGGCTCCTGCTGTCGCCGACAAGTGGCTGCAATAGACAGGTCTATGGTGTATGTAAAAAGGGGCTATATAAGAGCCATACGAGAGATTGGGATGCGATGGTTCGTGTTGCGAGAATGGGCGATATCTGCGTTTTTTAGACAGTATTGGAGAGAGGAACTGCATAATGATTGACGCCAAGACGGCGCGTGCCAACGCCGATGTACTGCGCGAAGCGATTCGCCTGCGCAAAGTAGATCCCGCCCATGCCAATGTCGATCGCTGGTTGGAATTGGATGGAATGCGGAGGGAATTGCAGGGCGAGATTGATGCGCTTAACAGCGAAAAGAAAGAGCTGGCCAAGCTGGGGAGAGAAAACCCCGACGCCGCGCGTGCCAAGGGCATGGAACTGCGCGAAGCATCGCGTGTGCTGGATACCAAAATGGGCGAAGTCAACGACGAGTGGCAGCGCATACTAGACTGGTTTCCCAACTGGCCGCACGTAGACATGCCGCACGGTGCTGGTGAAGAGGACAACGTTGAGGAGAAGGCATGGGTCCCCGGTCAGGGCTATCTCGATAGCGACAAGCTGGGAACCGGTGAGGACAGTGCACGCCACATGCCGATCTTCCCCGTGCACGGCGACGGCGAGTTTGAAGCGGCACATCACTCGGAGCTCGGTGTGCAGCTCGGTGGCGTCGATACGCTGCAGGCTTCCCAGGTGTCTGGATCGCGCTTTGCCTATGTGCGCGGTGATCTTTCACGCATGCAGTACGCGCTCAGTCGCCTGCTGATAGACGAGCTATTGGGACGCGGTTACGAAATGTTTGTGCCGCCGCTGCTGGTGCGCGAGCGCGCGCTCTACGGGACGTCGCACTTTCCCGAAGGGCGCGATCAGGTCTATGCCATTAATAGCGAAAACGTCGAAGACGGAACGCAGCTCTTTCTCGTAGGCTCTTCCGAGCCAACCAACTTTAGCTACTTTGCCGACCGCGTCCTAGATGCCGACCAGCTCCCGGCCAAGCTCTTTGCCTACACCGCCTGCTTTCGTTCGGAGGCGGGCTCGTGGGGCAAAGACGTCAAGGGCATTAAGCGCGTGCACCAATTCGACAAAATCGAAATGAATGCGGTCTGCCTGCCCGAACAGTCAGAGGCGATATACGCGGAGTTTGCCGAGATCAACGAGTGGCTCTTACAGCAGCTGGAACTGCCCTATCGCGTAGTCGATAAATGCACGGGCGATGCCGGATATCTAGCTAGTCACCGCCAGCGCGACTTAGAGGCGTGGCTTTCGGGCTCGCGCGAGTATATGGAGGTGATGACCGATACCAATACGACGGACTACCAGGCGCGCCGACTCGGCATTCGCTACAAGGGCGAGCAGGGTCGCGGCTACTGCCATACCGTCAACGATACGGGCGCGGCTATGGGGCGCTTGCTCATCGCCATACTCGACAACTATCAGCAGAGCGACGGTTCGGTTATCGTACCCGAGGTGCTGCGCGCTGTCGTCGGCAAAGAGCGTCTAAACCCGCCGAGCGCATAGGAGGCTTCTCTTGGTAGCTCTTCGTTTGGACGGACGCGAAATTGCGGCGCAGGTGCGCGCGGAAATGCAGGAAGAAGTTGCACGGCTCAAGAGCGAACATGACCTCGTGCCCGGGTTGGCTGTGGTGCTCGTGGGGGAAAACCCGGCATCGCTGTCCTACGTGCGCTCGAAGACGCAGGCATGTCAAGAGCTGGGAATGCACTCGCTGCAGCTCGATTTCCCCGCTTCGCTAAGCACGGACGACCTATTAGAAACGATTGGCGAGCTCAACGCGGATGCGGATATCCACGGTATTCTCGTGCAGCTGCCGCTGCCGGGTCAGGACGAACAGCGCGTTTTAAACGCCCTTTCACCGGCCAAGGATGTCGATGGGCTGCACCCCGTAAATATGGGGCGACTGCTGCGCGGTGAGGAAGGGGTATGGCCCTGCACGCCGCACGGGGTGCTGCAGATACTGCAGCGCAGCCACATCGAGGTCGCCGGCCGCCATGCTGTCGTCGTAGGGCGCAGTGCGCTGGTTGGCCGTCCCGTTGCCAACCTATTGGCGCAAAAAATGGAGGGCGGCAACGCCACGGTGACGATGTGCCATACCGGCACGCGCGACCTGGGCCATTTTACGCGCCAGGCCGATATTCTCGTAGTTGCCGCGGGCCAGCCTGCTGCTATCACAGCCGATATGGTGGGAGAAGGGGCCGTAGTTATTGATGTCGGTGTCAATCGCATTGACGATTCTTCGCGCGAGCGCGGGTGGCGATTGGTCGGCGACGTCGACTATCCGGAAGTGCGCAAAAAGGCCAGCGCCATAACGCCTGTGCCCAACGGCGTCGGGCCAATGACGATCGCTATGCTGCTCTACAATACAATTGAGGCGGCCAAGCGCATTCGCGGCCTGCGCTAGGATGTGGGATCGAGTGGTGTGCCATCGCTCTGGATAGATACGGTCGCCCAGAGGGTGGGTTCGTAATCGGCGGCGAGGATCTGCGATGAAAGTACTCGTAACGGGTAGTAGTGGACTTATTGGCTCGGTATTGGTCGAGGAACTGAGTCGGCTGCACGAAGTAGTGGGCTACGACCGCACCGCACCGGAAAGCCCGTTTGCCGGTGTGGCCTTCCACCAGGGGGATATGCTCGACCGCGATGCTTTGGGACGGGCGCTACAAGGGGTTGGAGGGGTCGTCCACCTAGCGGGCATTCCCTATGATATTCCGCCCCTGCACGAAGTGTTTTCCACCAATGTTCAGGGAACCTACAACGCTCTGGAGCTGTCTGTCGAAGCCGGTGTCTCGCACTTTCTATTCGCTTCGAGCATCATGGCGTACGGTTTTGGACAAAATGTCGATCCGCAGTATTTCCCCATAGACGAGGCGCATCCGCTGCAGGCCAATCGACCCTATGGCTTGAGTAAAATCGTCGGCGAGCAGCTATGCCGCAGTTTTAGCGAGCGCAGTGGCATACGCACCTATTGCTTTCGCTTGACGACCGCAGTGGCTCCGGGAACACGCTACGATCTCTACCCTAGCGCAGATCGCACGATGGAAGTAGGCATATACCAGTATTTTGACGTGCGCGATTTTGCCGTGTTGGTCCATGCTGCGCTGTGCGACGAGGAGATCCAACACGAGAGTTTTCTTGTCAGCGCCAGCGACTCGGGGCACGAGCGGCCCACGGCTGAAGTAATCGCCGAATACTATCCGCAAGCCGAGCTGCGCTATGCGACGCTAAACGCCGACGCATCGTTTGTCGATATTGGCAAGGCGGAGCGGCTGCTGGGGTTCGCACCGCGCCATACCTGGCGCGGCCAACGCGGCCTTGAGACTTGACACGCGTCCGGTCTTTTCGTGATATGTGCGGGACAATGGCGCACAAGGGCGGAGTTTGCAATTGGCCGATGTATTGACAGTAGCCCTCGCTGTGGGCCTGTTATCAATCGCCGCGTGGATCGGCTGCGGCATTGTCTCAGCGGTCATTGCCCGTCGCCGCGGTGCCAGCGCGTACAGCTGGGTTGCTCTGGGTTTTCTGCTTGGGCCGGTGGGCCTATTCTTGGTGTTGAAGGTGCTGGCCCACGCGTGTCCAGCCTGTAGCGCACCGGTCCTGCGTGCGGTGCGACAGTGTCCAAACTGTGGCGACGATATACCCCGATTGGAATACAATCCCGTAGGTCCGTTCTGGACCTATCGGCGCGACTGGTAGAGAGGGAAAGGGAACGTGGCTGAGACGGTTGATATGATTGGTGACGAACGCGCGTTGATCGAGCAGATGTGCACGCCGAATGCGGCGGTGCGTGCGGCGGTTGGTGCGCTTGACGGCGACGTCGTCGTGCTGGGGGCAGCCGGTAAGATGGGTCCCACGCTGTGTGAATTGCTGGTGCGCGCTGGCGCGCGGCGAGTCATTGCCGTTTCGCGTTTTTCAGATTCCGACCAGCGTGCGCATTTACAGGGCATGGGCGTGGAGACCGTAGCGGCTGATCTATTGGATGCCAATGCGCTAGCGCAGTTGCCCGATGCGCCCTACGTATATCATTTGGCCGGCTTTAAATTTGGGGCGGCGGGCAATGTCGACACGACGTGGGCGATGAATACCTGGCTGCCCGGGCAGGTGGTGCGGCGCTACAGCGATGCTCGCATTGTCTATGTGAGTTCGGGTAACGTCTACGCGTTTGCTCCGAGTGGGGGGCCGAGTCCCGATGAGGAAGGTGCTATTGGTCCCGTTGGTGAATACGCGCAGTCGAGGCTGGGCGGCGAACGCTTGGCCCAGTATTGGTCGCGCGTGCAGGGCACGCCACTGGCGATTGTGCGCCTTTTTTACGCGACCGAACTGCGCTACGGCATAATCCACGACCTGGCCTGGAGGGTGTGGAATGGCGATTCCATCGACCTGACAATGGGCTATGTCAATCAGATATGGCAGGGCGATGCCAATGCCTACTTATGCCAGCTATTTCCCCTGTGCACTAGTCCAGCTGCTGTTATTAACATGACGGGAGCACAGGTGCTGTCGACGCGCGCAATGGCTACGCGGTTGGGCGAGCTAATGGGGCGTGAGCCGCACTTCGTACACCGCGAAGCCGACGATGCGCTCCTGGGAAATGCGGAGCGTTTGTTCGAGCAATTGGGCACCCCGCAGGTGAGCGTAGAGCACATGCTGCAGTGGATGGCCTACTGGGTGCAGTTGGGCGGTAAAAGTCTTGGGAAACCGACTAAATACGAGTCGCGCAGCGGGAAATTCTGAGGGTGGAAAATAGCTGGCGTGCCGCCTACAGGCTAGAGGGAGCACGCCTGTTACAGGCATGGTCGAGCGATGAAGCGGTCGAGGGTGAGGCGTTTGCCGAGAGGCTCTGGTGCTGGGCGAAGTGGGTGGATGGCGGCGAAGTCGTTGGTGAAGGTGAGGGGCCTGCTGCCGATTCGGTAGCGGCCCTGTGCGCTGCGGTGCAGGATGACCCAATTGGGGTCGATGGCCGACAGGTCTGCGTGGCGCGCGGGCTTTACGCTTGGGGCAAAGTCATCGGCGATAGAGCAGTGCAGGGCGCTGGGTGGGCTCGTGCGGAGGGCGTATTTTCTGCCCTTGATGATTATGCTGCTGGGCGCACGGAACTTTCGGTTTGGGTCGCCGTACTCGCCCTGTGCGGAGAAGTGCTCACCGACGCAGACAATCGAGCCGTACACTTGGTGGCTGCGCGCTGCGTGGCGGTCTTGCTCAACGATTTTTACCAGGTGGAGCGGGGAGAGTTTCTCGACTGGACGGAGGAGGCGACATCGCCAGGTCCGGTTGGGCAAGAGCGTGCCGCCGAGTTGGCCGTGCAGGTCGAAGCGGTTGATGCCCTGCTTGCAGAGGCGATGCGCTGTGCTGACGAGCGCTTATGGGCGTGGGCTAGCGCCTTGGCAGAGCGCTTGGCGGCGCGCGTTGGCGCAGACGAACGAGCCGCCGAAACCCTGCGCCTGCCAGCCGCGCGCATCGGATGTCGGAGCGGCGAGGCATGGGCGGTGGACTGGGTAAATCGACCCTGGTGCGAAGCGCGCGGTGAGGTTAAACGGGCGCGCCTCCGCTCGTTGATGGCGAGCGTACGGCTGCCCAGCGAGATGTAAATGGCAAGGAGCGAGCATTGGCAAAGACGAAGCAGATAGGCAAATCCGTGCGGGCTGAGCACGGCATTATCGCATCCTTTCCCAAGGACTTCTTTGGCTATTTCGGTTGGCCAACGATTGCCCAGACCCATTCGGGGCGATTGATCGTGGTCGCTTCGGGACTGCGCAATGACCACGTATGCCCTTTTGGCCGCACGATTATGTGCTATAGTGACGATCACGGCGATAGTTGGACGAGTCCCCGCGTACTAAACGATACGCCCCTAGACGATCGCGATGCCGGTGTGGTTTCACTCGGCGATGAGCGGTTGGTCGTGACCTGGTTTAGTACGGACAATCGCCAGAGCTCGGGCAAGCGCTATATGGCTATGGGCGATCGGGAGCGCTCAGACCGCTGGCGCGAGGGCTTTGCCCGCATGGATAGCGTGCGCGTTGAAGACTATATCGGGTCGTGGCTGCGCTACAGCGAAGACGGAGGCGAGACCTGGGACGAACCGCGCCGGATTATGCTGACCGCTCCACACGGTCCCATTGCCCTGCAAACAGGTTCCATGCTCTTACTGGGTAAGTATTTTTCCACTATGGACGGCTTTGTGCGCGGCGAAGGCGCCATTGCCTCTATGCGTTCTACCGATGGAGGACGCAATTGGGAGTTGGGCGGGACGGTGCCACTCTTGCCAGGTACCGTGGAAGCGCAGTATCACGAAGCGCACGTCGTCGAGCTGGCCGATGGGCGTTTACTGGGGCTACTGCGCTTTGAAGACGGGGGCGGGAGCGCCGCCGCTGATATTGGGGTGCCGAGCTTTTCGCTGCTGCAAACGCATTCCGAGAATCGCGGCCGCATATGGTCTAGACCCGAACCGCTCAAATTTCACGGTGCGCCACCCCATCTGCTTCGCCACTCATCGGGGATGCTGGTCTGCACCTATGGTTATCGGGAGATGCCGTTCGGCCAGCGTGCCATGATAAGTCCGGACGCCGGTGAGACCTGGCAC
Source organism: Gemmatimonadota bacterium (assembly GCA_038128265.1). Lineage (GTDB taxonomy): Bacteria > Latescibacterota > UBA2968 > UBA8231 > UBA8231. The sequence goes on along the minus strand of JAYPJE010000033.1, from coordinate 5,966 downwards.
TATGACTTGGTGCTGCGCGACGACGGCCCGGACGAAGACTTGGGTTATCCGTCGAGCGTTGAGTTGGCCGATGGCAGCCTGCTGACGGTATACTATCAGAAGGAGAGCAGCCAGCGCGACCGCTGCAGTTTGCTGTGGACGCGCTGGTCGCTGCCCCAGCTTTAGGGCCGGCGTTGTGCTTTCTCAGACGGCGTGCGCTCCTTCCATGCAAAGGGGGCCATCTTTACGGTGAGTCCACCGGGTCGCGTCATCGCGTACACCACGACGTTAGTCGCCGCCTGTAGAGAGGGCAGGCGCACGATTTCCGCTTCGCCTGCGCCCGGTTCCTCGTTCCCTTCACCCTCCGCTTGTTCCTCTTCCGTTTGACAGGCTCCATTGGCCAGCGGTTCGCCGACCCAGCGCCGGCGCATATCGAGATCGCTGAGTATGGCAACCAGTTGGCCCTCGGCCGTTTCGACACCCCACAGGCCGCGCAGCGTGCCCATGCACGGCGTGCGCTCGGGATAGTACCATGGATTGCCCAATCCAATAGGGAAGCGCATTACCGCGCGCTTATTTTCGCCGGGGAAGCCGTCTTCGTAGGTATAGTAGGCGCGGTATACGGGATGGTCGAGAGGAAGCTCGACGACTTGACCTCGGCCCTGTAGAGCGCGGCGAATCTGCCGCAGCGCCTCCTTGAGAAACCAGTGGTCATCAGGGCCATCACCGGCGTCGACAAAGAGAAAGCCGCCAGCGCGCAGATAGTGGCCTAAACGAGCGCTGTCGCTGTCGTTGAGAAAGATGCGTTCTTGACTAGATGCTCGTCCGCGCAGGGGGCCTGGAAAGAGAAAGTGGATGGGATCTTCGAGCAGTCTGTCGCTGCTGAAGCCGCGCACTGCGACGCCGCGTGCATGGGCGATGATGGAGGTATGGTCGCGCATAAAGCGAGCAAGATCTTCCAGTCGGTAGTTGTCGGTGGTGCCGTCGAGCAGTAGGTGGGTAAAGTTGATAAATCCCTCCGGGCGCTGCAGGCTGTCTTCTGCGACGACAATGGCCGCTTTAAAGCGCTCGCTCTGCGCCAGTGTTGCCAGGTCGATCAGGTCCATGGAAAATTCGTCAAGTTTGGCCATTGGGCCGGCCTCTACGGCGAGGCGCGCCTCTTCTTCCGCGTTGGACGGCGGCAGCAGGTTGCGCTCCTTTTCGGGTGGGCGGGCACTCAGCGGTTCCGCGTCGGGATCTACCCCCGGCGTGGGTATGCGTTCAGCCGTCATTTCCGGCGCGTCTACGGGTTGGCCATTGGAAGCCAATTGCTCCATGTGCACCTGCTGCAGGTCGGGTGATGCCGCGCCGCCAAAGCGCTGCGCGGCGCTGGTCACTGCGCTGGTAAAACGGCGCACTACCGGTGCTTGAACTGGGCTAGTGTAGAGAGCCTGATACAGATAGAGAACCGATCCGTGCAGGAGGAGCGAGACCAGATAACAGTAGGTCAGCAGGCGGTGGCTGGACATGGCATGGCGATGTGAACCTCGGGTTTGCCCGATGGATGTGTGAGCAGCGAATGCGTACTATTGCCAGGGGCGAGAATATAGAGCCTGAGGGGATACTTTCACAGAGCGGTTGGCTGGCCGCTGCGCAGCGCTACGGGAAGGACGTTCCTGGCGATGCGGTGCTACGACAGCGCGCAAGGGAGAAAAGGCCATGATCGTTTACCACGGAACCACGCGCGACCGCGCTCGGCGCATTGCGCGCGAAGGACTTCGACCTAAGCCTCCATCGCGCAGAGTTTGGTTTGCCCACAGCAGTGCCTATGCCGCTCAGCGAGCGCGCAGTCAGGCGCGCCGCGCTAAGGATCGGCCCGTCGTCCTCACCTGCGATATTGACGTCGAGCAGCTACGCCGCCGCTTTGGTCGCGGAAAAGTTATTGCCAATGGCAGTGTGATCTCGATTCGCGGTAATGTGCCGCCCGAATCCGTGCGCACTCGGACGGGGGTTGCCAACGTGCCGGAGACGCCGCGGCAGCTAGCGCAGTGGATCAACAGCCTACTCGATGTAAAATCACATAGAGGGGCACAGCCGCACCAGGAGGGCATACAGCGCTTGGCGCGTTGGGTCGACGAGCGCCTAACGGCCCATCCTCGCGCCAATCTGGGCGAAAGGGAAATCCTTGAGCGTGCACGTGCCTGGCTACCGACTCTTTTCGCTGGATTTGAAGTAGACCTGCAGCACCTGCGGACCTGGCGTCGAACCGAAGTCGTACCCTGGGAAGGTGGAGAAGAAGACGCCACGGATGCCGATGATCCCCGGGCCCTCGAAGCGCTCGAATGCCTCGAGTCTTCCAAGGCCAAACGCCGTCAGCGCGGGCTTTGGCTGCTGGCCGATTCGGGCGATCCCGATCTATTCGAATGGTGTCGCATGATGTTAGAAGACGCCGAAGCTGAGGTCCGCGTGACGGCACTCAACGTAATGCGCCGGTGCGAGGAAGTCGAAAGCGAAGACGTTAGAGAGATAGCGCACAACAACGACAAGCGCCTGCGTGCGGCAGCCATTGAAGTGTTGGCTCTGCGCGGGGGTGTGGAAGCGGCATCGTGGTGTTGGAATGGCTTGACGGACCCGGAGGTGCACGTGCGCCTGAGCGCAGCCAAATGCCTAGAGCACTTTGATCCCAAAGCCTATCGCGACATGTTTGAATCGGCTCTACACGACCCACATCCGCACATTGCGCTGGTCGCCCGCCGGCTCACGGCAGGTCAGGGATTCACCTCGCCCAACTGGTAGGAGGGAGCAATGGGGGTCAACGGCGGATCATCCAACGTATACCCCGCTATGCGTGAAGGGGTACATAGCCGCAGAGCGATGTTACACTCCTCTATCCGTCAGAGGGCAGAACGCCGCGCCGCATGTGCTCGGCCGCCCAGATAAGCAGGCCGCAGTCGTTGCTCATTTGCAGCCACTGCACGCCGCGTTCCATCATGGTGCGGCCAAAGCCTGGGTCGAGGCCCATCCCGGAACCGACAAAGAGACCGGCGTTGCGCGCTGCGGCAATGGCCTTTTCTAAAGCTGAAACTACGTCGGGGTGATCCACTTCGCCGAGGTGGCCAACTGAGCCGGACAGGTCCCACGGGCCGAGGACGATAGAGTCTAAACCGGGAACGGCGACAATCTCGTCAATGGCCTCAATGGCTTCTACTGTTTCGATCATCACAGCGGCAAAAACGCCTGCATTGGCCCGCGCTACGTATGCAGGGCCGGCATCGCGTCCGTAGTCAGAGGGGACGTTGGGGCCAAAGCCACGCCGCCCCTGGGTTGGATAGCGACAGTCTTCGACAAAGGCGCGCACTTGGTCGGCATTTTTGATTTGGGGAGCGATAACGCCCGGTGCGCCGGAGTCGAGCGCGTTTTTTACAAAGGGCGTGCTGTAGTCAGCCACGCGAACGACGACGGGAGTTTGTTTGTAGCGCGCTGCCAGCAGGTGGGCGCGCATGGCCTCGGGGCTCATGGGGGCGTGTTCTAAGTCGATCCACAAAAAGTCGAGCGATGGGGCCAGTGCTTCGCTGGTCTGGGGATCGCTCAGTGCGACGCTGGTGCCAACGAGCACTTCGCCTTCGCCGAGGCGTTGGCGAAACGCGTTGATGGGTTCGAACATAGCAGTTCCTCTCAGCGATAGTGGGGTTGGTCGCGCAGGTGGTATTCGAGCAGGTGGCCGCGCGCACCTATGTAGAAGACGCCGGGGTCGCCTTCGATTATCTGATAGAGATCGGGAATGGGTGGAGTATCCAATTGGATAAGGCGTTCTGCGACTACGTCTAGTTTAAATACTTCGCTCTGCGTCACGCCGTAGATATCGCCGTCTTGACCGCACGTTAGATGAATAACGCCGTAGGTTTCGGGCACGCCCATTAGCGGGGTGCCGGCGCTCGGCGCCTGCCATCGTTTGACGATCTGGCGCTGGTCGACGTCGAAGGCAAAGAGGGTCGATGCGCTGGTGCTGCCGTAGACGAGCTTGGAGCGATGGCTCACGGCCAGCGATGTAACGGCTACGGCCTGGGGGTCGGGTATGCACTCGAAAGCGCGCTCCTCGCGCTCTACATCAAAGAGGAAGAATCGCCCCTGCGTCGTCGTCTCGATGCAGCCCCTGCCGCCGGATATACTGGTTCCTCCGTAGACATAGCGCTCGTCGGCCGCAACGGCCTGCACGCTCTGCTCTAGGTCGCGAAAAACGCGCATCGATTCGCCGTCTGGGCAGAATCGCGCCAGGCCGCCGCCGGGCAGGCGATAGTTCGCGCGGCAGGCAATGTATATGCACTCATCGGGCCCGGTGGCGTATTCAAAGGGGCGGTTCATATCGTCGCCGATCAGGCCAAAGCTGTGTGGGTTGGCCGCCGTATCGCGTCCCTCGCTTTCGGGGCAGGGGTTCCAGGCTTTCGTTGGATCGTAGACGCCCCAATACCCGCCTGAGTAGCTTCCCATATAGAGGCGGTCGCGATGGGCGATGACGTCGTAAATTTCCCCTCCGCCCCAGCCTACGCGGCCGAGATCTTCTAAGCGGCGCTCGCCTCGCTGGAAACAAAAAACGTGCATAGATATGATCGTGCTGCCGTAAACGTTGCCATCCGGTCCGAGGTTGAGACCGACAATGTCGGTGGCAACTTTAGGCTGGTAATCGCTCGTGCGCAGCTGTCCATCGAGCTCATAGCGCGCATCGAGACGAAACTGGGCGCGCGCGTCGCGGGTGGGGGGTATTGGCGATGGTGCTTCCGGCACCGAGTCGAGCGCTCGGCGCTGACCGCTTTGCGGATCAAAGGCGACATTGGAAACCGGATCGCGCGCAATATTGCAGACTACTTCACCGCTGTCGAGCACCTGGCGTGGGTAGCACCAGATATGCTGGTCGGGCACGATGGGAGGCAGGGCCTGCTGGCCGCAGTCGCGCCAGCGCTGGCGCTGTGGATCATACTGCACGAGGTGGCCGTGTGGGTGTGTGCCCAGATAAATGGTCCCATCGGGCGCAATCAGGGGTGAGCCGCAGAAGCGCTGGTCGACGAGGGGCGGAAACCCGTGCGATACCAGCTGCCGATCGCGGGGGTTCCAGGAGAGCAGCAGGTGGCCCGGTTGGTACAGGCCGTGGTAGGTGCATATCCACAAGGTATGGGTTTGTGGATCGGCCGTGGCGCTAAATTCGCGGCAGCCAATGCGAAATTCTTCGACGGTGTGCCCGCTGTCCACGTCAATGGCAAAGAGCACCGCACCCTCTTGGCCGAATTCGCCGCCCCAAAGGAGATCTAATTCCCGCACGGGGTCGTGTAGTAACCAACCTCCGCCCATCCAGCCGCCGACGACGGGGCGACCCAAGTCGTAAAATACGCCCATTCCATATGCTCCATTTGGGTGCAGATGAGTGTGCTGCGGAAAATAAGCGAAAGTAAAGGGCATGGGCAAACGCAGCAGCAGGTGTATGGGACATACTTCGACCAGCGGCGTCCGAGCACCAGACGCAGTATCCGTCGACGAATCGGAAAAGAGTTTGCCCGACCGGGTCTCTTGTATTTGATTGACTGAAGCCTAGAGTCTGCGTGTGAAGGCCTCTGCCGACGCACGCGCGCTTTGGTTTCGCAGTTAACAGTGGTAACGGTCTGCCGGATAATAAAAAACTGGACGGGCCAATCAGTCCCAGCGCGGCATGCATCGCGCTGTCTAAAGGAGAGGGAGGGACGAGCGTTGGTTAAATCGATCCGCATGCTGGCTTTATACGCGACTGTTCTGGGCTATTCATTTGCTGGGGCCCAAGATGTCGACATTGTGACGTACCAGCTTGCAAACGATGAACTGGGTGAAGCGGAGACGCACCCGGTAGACGATGAATACTATCAGGCGCTACAGGAAGATGCCGAACTGCACCAGCGGGTCTGGAACCTGTTTAAGGAGCTAATTCCCGAGCAATACTGGGGTTGGTTTGTGACGTTTGAGATTGTGACGGACGACTTGGATGG
>JAYPJE010000032.1:0-49659 GCA_038128265.1 Gemmatimonadota bacterium | reverse complement strand
TCGGCCGTGCGCTGCCCGAATTCATCTGGGAAAAAACCGACAAGGCCGCTGCGCTCAAGCGCAAAGCCAACGCATAACACGATCCGACTATAAAGAGACGAAAACTCAAAAAAGAATGTGTAGATATGCCAACGACTACTTGTAGTGAAGAACAGACTAAACAGGATTTCGGCCTTGATCCCATCTCCACGCGCAACACGGATAACTACGTGCAAGAGTACGTGTGGGGCTTCGTCGATAAATGGGATGAACTGATCGATTGGGATCGCCGCGCCTTAGGCGAAGGCGATTTTTTTATAGACCAACTTAAAGAGCGCGGTGCGAAGCGCATCCTCGATGTGGCTACTGGCACGGGATTTCACTCGGTGCGCCTTCTGCAGGCCGGCTTTGAGGTCGTCAGCGCCGACGGCAGCCCGCAGATGCTATACAAGGCGTTCGAGAATGCGCGCAGGCGCGGATTGGTGATGCGAACAGTACAGGCAGACTGGCGCTATCTCAACCGTGACATCCACGGAGAGTTTGACGCAATTATCTGCTTGGGCAATTCGTTCACCCATATGTTCAAAGAGCACGACCGCCGCAAGGCCCTGGCCGAGTTTTACGCCATGCTCACACACGACGGCATCCTGATACTAGACCAGCGAAATTACGATAGCATCCTCGACGATGGTTTTGACAGCAAGCATACCTACTATTACTGCGGCGAGGACATCCGCGCAGAACCCGAGTTTGTCGACGAGGGCTTAGCCCGCTTCCGCTATCAGTTCCCCGATCAATCGATCTATTTCCTCAATATGTTTCCCCTGCGCAAGGACTACACGCGCCGATTGATGCATGAAGTTGGCTTCCAAACTATTGGCACGTACGGCGATTTCCAGGAGACATACCGCGACAAAGAACCCGATTTCTATGTCCACATTGCCGAAAAATCCTACGTAGAAGAGAGCACCGAAAAGGCGGAGCAATAGACCATGCCTCAGCAATCGGTAGCGGTTGAAACGGCCCGCGACTATTACGATAGCGCCGACGCAGACAACTTCTACGCACTCATTTGGGGCGGAGAAGACATCCACATAGGCCTTTACGATCAGCCCAACGGTGAAATTGCTGCTGCGAGTCGGCGCACCGTGGAGCACATGACTCAGCGCTTGGGGTTAACCACAGGTATGCGCGTGCTCGATCTTGGATCGGGATTTGGCGGTGCCGCGCGCTACCTGGCTTCCACCCATGGCGTTCACGTAACGGCGCTCAACCTCAGCAGCGTCGAGAACGAACGCCACCGACGCCTTAACGAATCCGCTGGCTTGAGTGACTCAATAGAGGTGATCGACGGCAACTTTGAAGACATTCCCTGTGACCCAGAAAGTTTTGATGTGGTCTGGTCGCAGGACGCAATGCTGCACAGCAGCGCACGCACAACCGTGCTGCGCGAAGTCGATCGCGTTCTGCGCGAGGGCGGCCAGTTTATTTTCACCGATCCCATGCAATCGGATGACTGCCCCGACGGCGTGTTACAGCCCATTCTCGACCGCATACACCTCGACTCACTCGGTTCACCGAGTTTTTATCGCTCTAACGCACAGAGCCTGGGTTGGACTGAACGCAGCTTCGAAGACCTAACAGCACAGCTATCCATTCACTATCAGCGCGTGCTCGAAGAGATGGTTCGCCTCGATTCTACACTGCGTCAGCACGTCAGTCTAGCCTATATAAGTCGCATGGTAAAGGGCTTGCAACACTGGGTAGATGGAGGCCACGAGCGCCACCTGAACTGGGGCATTTTTCATTTCGAGAAAGCCTAAGGCCATACCAAAACAGGAAATTTGAACTTGACCGATACCGACAGCAATCGATGGAAACTGCACGTACATCCCACCGTGTTCTGGTCGTCTGCAGGTTTGAGCACTTTTTTTGTTGCCTTTAGTCTGCTCTACCTCTCGGAGCTAAGCGAGGTATTCAGCGCCGTGCAGACGGCGATTACGACCCATGCAGGATGGCTCTTCGTCCTTTCGGTCAATATCTATTTGGGTATCGTCATCTACCTGCTTCTCAGTCGTTATGGAACTATTCGCCTGGGCGGAGAAGATGCGCGACCAGAGTTTGCTACGTGGAGCTGGTTTTCCATGCTCTTCAGCGCCGGCATGGGCATTGGACTGGTATTCTGGAGCGTTGCCGAGCCCATGTTTCATTTTGCAGCTCCACCTTGGGGAGAAGCCCAAACCCCCCAGGCAGCCGAGTTAGCGATGGGTATCACCTTCTTCCACTGGGGGCTACACGCCTGGGCCCTCTATGCACTCATGGCACTGGGATTGGCCTACTTCTCGTTCAATCGCGCCTTACCGCTCACCATTCGCTCGGTCTTCTACCCCCTATTGGGCGAACGCATCCATGGCCCCATTGGCAACTTGATCGACACATTGGCCGCCGTCGCCACGCTATTCGGCCTAGCGACCTCCCTTGGCTTAGGCGCCCAGCAAGTCAATGCCGGACTCGACTATCTGTTCTCCATCGGCCTGGGCAGCAGTCAACAAACCGCACTCATCGCCTTTATCACGCTGATGGCAACAGCTTCGGTCGTCCTGGGCATCGACAAGGGCATTCGCCGCCTCTCAGAGCTCAATATGATTGTCGCCACGGCCCTGCTCATTTTTGTATTTCTCGCCGGCCCTTCTCTGCACCTACTCGATTCCCTGATTCAAAATATCGGCGCCTATCTATCAAACATCGTCAAACTTGGCCTAATGACTGAGGCCTACGACGCGCAGGGCACATGGCAACACAGTTGGACTATTTTCTACTGGGCTTGGTGGATTGCCTGGTCTCCCTTTGTCGGCATTTTCATCGCCCGTATATCGCGCGGACGGACCATACGCCAGTTTCTGCTCGGCGTTCTGTTGGTGCCAACTTCCATTACTTTTCTTTGGTTAACGGTCTTTGGCAACAGCGCCCTCTTTAGCGAAATGTACGGCAGTGGGGGCATCATGGATGCCGTCAACGCAAACGTCTCGACAGCGCTCTTTGTGCTCTTGGATAGCTTACCGCTGGCCGCACTGACTTCAGCACTTAGCGTCGTAGTCATCGCCATCTTCTTTGTCACTTCGTCCGACTCCGCTTCCCTCGTCATCGACATCATTACAGCCGGCGGCCACCCCGATCCACCGACCGCACAGCGCGTCTTTTGGGCCGTGACTGAAGGCATCATTGCCGCCGTGCTGCTGGTTGGAGGAGGACTTAGTGCGTTGCAGACGGGGGTCATCACTACCGGACTTCCCTTTGCGCTAGTCGTCTTACTAGCGGGCTATAGCCTCTTGCGCGGCTTGCAGAGCGACACACAAATCCGCTCCTGACAGCCAACATCCTACCCCTACGAAAAGAGGGTCGCAACACCGCCACTGCGATGCTGCGACCCTCTCTCACTGTATTGGCTATTCTCCTACTCGGCCGTAGCCCAGCGGTGTGCTCCGCGCGACGGCGGCGAAGCCAGCGCCGTTTCCCAACGCCGACACCACTCGCTGTAGTCGCGCAGCACGGAGTCTGGATCCGCAGCGCTGCGCACTGGGAAATCCGGCTGAAAAGGACGACCGGTGGGCGTGCCGGTCTGCTGGTAGCGCAAATCCATGCTCCAGCGAATAGCATCCGAAAAATTGGCCTTTGAGCGATGGGGTATTTCCTTGTGCATGAGCAGCACATCGCCCTTGTCCATCGGCAAAATCACCCCTTCTTCCTGCGGCATAGCTTCATCGACAATGGTCGTGCCAACACCTCGCTTGCTGTGGTGCTGCCACAAACCGCGACCGTGTGTGCGCGGGATAATTTCCAAACAACCCTTTTCCACCGTCGCAGGAACCAGCGGCAGCCAAACCGTTAGTATGAAATACGGATCGGCCTCTTCCCAGGTAACGCCCGCGTCCTGGTGCCATGGCACCTCGTGGGCATCGCTGCCGCTCGGCGTTAACCCCACAGGGAGTTTGGGGCGCACGTGTTGGATGGGACTGCAGGTGATTTCCGGCCCGACCAACCCTTCGATCAGATCGAGCAGATTGTCGTTGCCGAGAAACTCAAAGCAGGCGCGGCCGCGCAGCTGCATAATGTCCAACTCGGGGTAGATCTCGCTGTTTTCGCTGCAAATGCTGGCCAAACGCCGATCAAAGGGCTCGTCGGCATAGGTCTGCGAAATCTTGCCCTCAGCCAAGAGCTGTTCGGCCCGATGATCTATATAGGCCTCATATTCTTCAATAACCGGATCGAGATCGCGCTCTTCCAGCGCACCGCGCACGAGCAAATAGCCTTCTTCGTTAAACCGAGCAATATCGCCATCGTTCAATCGCATGACCGCCCTCCTTTTTGTATGCAAAAGTACACTCCTCGACATCCGCTGTCCACCTTGCGTGCGCCTAGCGCACAACCTACTTTGTCCCCTCGGCACACCTCCTGTATACATGGGGATCCGCTGCTCGACACGCCCGCTGTAGACGATCCCATCGACCTGCGAGAACAGCTATGACCGTGCTACACGATCCCAAGGATAACCGTTCGCGCACGCGCCTGCGGCGCATGGAGCTGCGCGTCGGCCCCGGCGGTGATATCGACGGCACCGACGATAAAGCCCTACAGGCCGGCGTCGACTATCTGCACCGTCTCGGCGGCGGCATCCTGCACATCCAACCCGGCCTCTTCCGCATGCACAACGCCCTCTACCTGCGTCCGGGTGTCGACGTGATCGGCAGCGGCCCAGAAACGGTCTTACAAAAAGAACCCAGCACCTGCAGCCCGCTAATCTGTGATTCCGACTGGTACGAGTCTCAGGTCCGCGTCGCCGATCCGACCGGTTTTAACGCGGGCTGTGGCATAGCCCTGCGCAGCCAGCACGCCGGAGCCCTACAGGTCATCAAGGATACCGTCACCGCCGTCGACGGCGATGTGCTGTATCTGAGCAAGCGACTAGAAAAAAACGCCTGGCTGTCAGAAGGGGCGACGGCGGCCACGCTCTTCCCCATTATAACCGCCGAATGGGTCGACGACATAGTCGTTGAAAACTTGATATTGGACGGCCAGCGCTCGTCCAACGAAGAGCTCAACGGCAACTACATCGGCGGCGTCTTTCTGCAGCACTGCCACCGCTACCAGTTCCGCAACGTCGTCTCGCGCAATTTTAACGGCGACGGCTTCAGCTTTCAGGTCTGCGACGACATCCACTTTGAGCACTGCCGCGCCGAAGACAATGTCAACCTCGGCTTTCATCCCGGCAGCGGCTCGCAGCGCCCTCGCTTTATCGACTGCCAGGCCACCGGCAACAGCCAAGGGATTTTTTTCTGCTGGGGCGTAACCGATGGAAGGGCAGAGCGCTGCCTGTTAAACGAAAACAGCGCCTATGGCTGTTCGATTGGCCACCGCGATACGGACAACCACCTCGTCGACTGCACGCTGGCCGATAACGGCCAGCACGGCCTGCTGTTTCGCCAGCCGCTGAGCGAATTTCGCGGCGCCCACCGCAACGTCGTCGAACGCTGTCTCTTTCGCGATAACGGCGCGGCAGCCGATGGCATCGCCGTAGAATTTCAGGGCGCGGCACACGACGTGGTGCTGCGTAAAAACCGCTTTGAAAACTCGGGCAGCGGCGCGCAGAAAGTCGCCATTCGCCTCAGCGCTGAATCGACCGGCACGCTCATAGAGGATAATACCTACCTCGACATGGCCAATGAAATTATCCACAAACAGGCCGACGGCGCCACGTGACCCACTTCCTACTGCTCGACTTTGGCACCACCTCGACCAAGTCGACTCTGGTCGACCTAGACAGCGGGGAATTTACGCCGCCCGAAAGCCACAGCGCCCTTGCAAACCGCGCAACGCGTCCGGGACGCAGCGAATTCGACCCGCTTGAAGTACACCAGCGCTTCGAGGCCATTTGCGCGCGCTACTACGCCCGGACGCCCTTTGCCGGCATTGCGCTGTGCAGCGAGATGCACGGGTTTGTCGTGCTCGACGAGCAGGATAAACCGCTCACCCACTACATCAGTTGGAAGGACGAGCGCTCGTTAGAGCCGGCACACGGTGAATCCGCTTTTGACGCCGTCCTAAACGCCGTAGGCGATCGTTTTACGGCGCTCACCGGCATGAAAGCGCGCCCGGGATTTGCACCGATGAACTTTCTACACCTGTCGCGCGAAGTCAGCCTGCCACCGACCGTGCGCATAGTCGACCTGCCAGGCTGGCTGTGCCGAGCAGGCGGCCATTCCACTGGTTACGCTCACCCAACCATGTTAGCGGGTCTGGCCCTGTACGACGTGCAGCAAGGCACCATCGCCGAAGAGCTGGTCGAGACCGTGCAGCATCTTAGCGCTTCGCGCGTGCTGCTCGATGCCCCTGCAGACACGGGTCAGGTCGCCGGCTATTGGGATGCCGGTGCACGGCGCGTGCCCATATACGTCGGCATTGGCGACCACCAGTGCTCGCTGCTGGGAGCAGGTCTAGTCTCTACTGACAGCCTGTCGATCAATTTGGGCACCGGCGCACAAGTATCGACCCTCTACTGCCCATCGCCGCCTGTCGAAGCGGAGACCCGGCCCTATTTCTCCGACCGCATGCTCAGAACCATCACCCATATTCCCGGCGGGCGCGCCCTGGCCGAATACATTGGCTTTCTCGGCGAGATAGGCGAGGCAACGACCGATTTCTGGCAACTGCTCGCCGCCTGCCGCGTCGAAGACGTGCAGGCGAGCACGATGCAGTTTGGCCTGGGCCTCTTTCCCGGCGCGCGCGCCTATGACGGCGGTGGCTATATACGCAGCATTGGCGAAGGCGAGCTAACGCTCAAGAACTACCTGTGCTCGCTGCTCAAGGCGTTTGTCGAACAATACGTCGATGTGCTCCGCCTATTCGATCCGATGCGACAGATGCAAGCGGTCTTGCTCAGCGGCGGCATTGCCCGCCGCCTGCCCATCGTCGGAGAGCTCGTGCAGATAGAGTCGGACTACCCGACACAGGAGGCCACCGCACTCGACGAGTCGCTGATCGGACTGCGCGCCGTCGCTCTAGCCGCACATCAGCAGACCGATGCGCTTAGCGCACAGCCTATTTGGGGCCGCACCTGCCGCACGACGGTCCGATAGGCGCACGCCCTTCGGGAGCAGCAGGCACCCGAACGATTGCAGCATCCGATCACTTACAGCATGGAGCAGGAGACGACGTCCGACGCAATGGAACGGCCTGAAGCAGCGACGTTGGAGCAGCAGATAGAGCAGCACTGCGACGACCCACGCGCGCTGGAAATGCTCTATCGCCGCGCACAAGACGTCGGCGCCGATGCACTGTTCCGGGAGCGTATTCTCGAGTGCGCGCGGCGCGCTCCCGATAGCGTTCTGCTACGGGCTTGGACCTACCGCCTAGATACGGCGCTCGATAGCGATGCGCCAAACGCCGATCGGGAACGAGGGCAGCGCTGGCCAGCAGCGCTCGCTCTGAGCACCCTGCTGGGAGCGTGCTTTGTATGGCTGGCCGACGGGCAGCCGCCCATCCCAGTGCCCGGCCCTTCGGCACCGGCTTTTTGGCTGGGCTGGGCACCGCTGACGGCGCTGTGCATTCTCGTCTATCTGGCCCTCTTTGACGCACGTCAAAATCGTCGGGCACTCTACTCAGTCGCTCTATCGTCTCTGCTCGTTCTAACGGCGAGCATGGCCGTTCTCTGCACAGGGCGCCAGGACGACGTCGCAGCACTTATCGCAATCCACATGCCCTTTGTCTGCTGGTGTATTGTCGGCGGCGTGCTCGCTTGGCGCGGCGATGCACCGGCCGACCAGGGCTATCGCTTTGTCCTAAAATCACTATCGACCGTGCTGAGCGCCGGCATTTTTCTGGCAGCCGGTCTGGTCTTTAGCGGACTTAGCTACGGCATCTTTGCCGCGCTCGGCATCGAATTGCCCGATGCGCTCATGGTGCGCCTTGCGGCCTTCGGCATAGGCGCTGTCCCCCTACTCGCCCTGGCCAGCACCTGCGATCCGCATCGGCCGCTGGCCCCGGAAGACGAACGCGCGAGCGTTGGCCACCTGCTGCACACCCTCGGCGTACTGCTCATGCCGCTCTCGCTCGCCGTCCTCGTCATCTACCTTATTGGCTTTGTGCCACTGCACTTTCGCCAACCTTTTTACGCGCGCGAAGTGCTCGCCGTTTACAACGGTGCCCTATTTGCCCTGCTGCTGCTGCTCGCCCTCGTCGCCTCGCGCCCCCTGCCGACGCGCTGGGACAACACCATGCGCTGCGCCGCAGCGGGCCTTATGGCACTCGCCCTTGGCCTCAACGCCTATGCTCTAACGGCCATTTGCTTCCGAATAGTTGAGTGGGGGCTGACGCCCAATCGACTGGCAGTGGTTGGTTGGAACGGAGTCACGCTGGCAATTGTAGCCAGTGCACTGTGGAAACAGTGGCACAGCCGCGCCGTCTCGTGGATGCCCCCGCTGCGGCACACCCTTGCACGGGGTCTGCTGTGGGCTGGATCGTGGTCGCTCGGCCTGTGCTATATCCTACTGCTCGCCAGCGACAGCTAGACAGAATACAGTGATTGGCGCTCGTTCAACCTGCCTGTGCCTCGCGCAGGCGATGAGATAGAATGCGCATCATATTGAAAGCGATCGAAGAATAGCGCCGCAGTATGCGCTCTAAATTTGCGCGCTGCAGCGAGAGCAGGTGCACATCGCCAATCGCCTGCACAGAAGCCGAGCGCGGCTCGTCGTCAAGCAGGGCCATATCGCCAAATACCTGCTTTTCGCCAAGCACGGCCAGACGCGGCCCACCTTCTTTTTTGACTTCGAGTTCACCGCGCACAACGATGTACATCTTGTCCCCCATCGTCCCTTCATCAATAACTTTTTCACCCGCCTGCACGCTCTCTTCCTGGATCGACAGTGCCACCTGGTAGAGTTCTTCTAGCGGCAGCGCAGCAAAGAATGAAGAGCCCCTGAGAAAGGTGATCTTCTCCATTGTGGTAAGCGGCTGCACTTCTTCACTCATTGCGCTATCTCCTCGATATTCACCCATTTCGCCCATGATGCCACGAGCAGGCTCTGCCAGCACGATATCGGCCCTTTCAGAGAGCGAGCGATACTGCCACTGAACGGTACACCAAAGGGCGGCAACCTGTGTCCAAGCCCCACCCGTTTCCAGCAGATATTCCAATACGCGCTCCAGGTCGACCTCTTCCCAGCCTGCAATTTCTCGAGCGGCTTGCACCTGCTCATCATCATCGCTCGACAGCAGAGGTAGCAACCTAGATAGGAGCTCGCTCTCGGCCATATTTTCAAGCAGCTCAATCGCGTTGTCGCGCGCCGCCTCATCATCGCCGCCGAGCCGTTCAATCAGATCGCCCACGACGCTCATATCGGCCATATGCCCCAGCGTTCGCACCGTGCCATTGACAACGACGCTGACTTCCGACTGCAGTTGGTCGACGAGCAGCTCCCCCGCCGAGTCGTCGATTGCTCTCACTGCGTCAATGGCTACCCTATAGCGGTTTGCCTCGACGAGCCGATGGCGACACGACGCCAGCAGCACATCGTCGAGCGCGTCGTCTTCAATCGCCATAAGCACCGCCGATATCCCTTCCCACTCGCGCAGCGACGCCGTCTCTAAATCGTCCACCAAACGGCGCCGAACGGCGGCTGTATCGATATTTCTCAATGCCTGTATAGCGGCGGCAACAACGTCGGGGTCAGGATCGGCTAACATGCGTCGCAGGGGCGCGTATCCCTCTTCGTCTCCCATTTTTCCCAGACTGTGCACTGCCGCCTCGCGCACGGCGGGGTGCATGCTTTCGATTAAGCCCTGCAGCTGCGAGTGAACGCGCTCATCGTCCGCACCGCCCGCCGCTTCGATTCCGGCGATGAGCTCTTCCGGGTCAGCACTGGCCAGCAGACCTGCCAGTATCTGGCCTCGCTCGGTCGCCGACTCTCCGTGCTGCAGACGCTCTAGCCCCATTAGGCATTCGGCTTGCATGGCGGCGCGCTCCTGCCCCGAGCGCAGGCGCTGGGCGAGCGCGGTGCCAGCCGCATTCCGCTGTTGGGCATCGACGACGTCGTCGAGCAGCGCGGCCAAACAGCGCGCCGCGGCCAGCCGCACCTCGTCATCGGCATCGTCCAAGCAGCGCAGCACCGCGGGAAAAATGCCGCCGACCGCCCCCCTGCGCGGACGCAGTGCATCGAGCGCCGCGCCGCGCAGGCGCGGATTGTCGTGGCTCAGCAGCTCTACGCATACCTGTTCGCCGGCAGGTCCGGGATTATCCCGCAGCATCTCAATGCCAAGTTGGCGCACGCCGTCGTCTTTATTCAGCAGTAGGCTGCGGGAGAAATCGGGGGAATGGGCAATCAAGCGGCGCGTAGCCTGCATCGCCTGGTCATCCTGGGGGTCGAAATTTTGCTCGCGCACGGCTCGCACCAGCACGGCTGTGTAGCTGCGCCGCAGTAGCGCACCGCAGACGATCATACCCACCGCAAGCGCACCGAGGGCGACAAATAGCTCGCCCAAGGTTAGCATCTGACCCGCATGCAGAGAAGTAATGCCGGCCCCTGCGAGGCCGCCCAGCAGCATGAAGCCGCCTTCCATAACCATGCGCGTACCGTCGCTGTTGCGCGGTGGAACAAGCTTTATCAACACCTGGTAGGCCGGAGCAATCACGCTGTCCAGCAGCAAGTAGTTAAGCAAATTACCGGCAAATATCGCCGCAACAATAGGCAGCGGTACGATGCCCTCAAAAGCACATAAGAGCACGCCGGCAATTCCCGCGTACAGCACACCAACCCAAAAGTAGACGTTGCCCGTCCCCATCCAGCGCAGCAATCGCTGCAGCAAAAACGTCGTTACAAAGAGCGTCGCTAAGCCCGTTAGACCAAAAAACAGACCGAAAAATTCGGTAATCTCGGCTTCGGACGTATAGTATTGCCGGCCGACCACGTTAAAGGCATAGTGAATCGCCGTGTAAAGGGCGAATACGGCGATGGAGAGCACAAAGAGCAGGATCAGATACGAAGAGCGCGCAAAGTAGTGCAGGTTTTCCTTTAGACTGGCCCCAACCTCGTTTGCATCGCCGCCCTGCACGACAAAGTAGCGGCGCAGCAACTGGCGCAGCAGAACAAGCACAACAACCATATTGACTACGGCCAGCATGTAGAGCATGTGGGAAGCGAGCACTGCACTGAGGAAGCGCACGATGAAACCACCGGCAATATCGCCGAGTACTGCACTGGAAGCCAAGAGCGGAAAGAGCACTTTGGCGCGCGATGTATAGCAAATACCGCCGGCCACGATCCAGATTTGGAAATTCATCAGCGTGCGCGCGAGCTCGGAAGAGACAAAGAGAAAAGAGTAGGCATTCTCTCCCAAATTGGTCGGCGTGCTGTGGTCGTATAAAAGCAACAGGGCGTTTGCCGCCAGCACTGCTGCGACGGAGAGCATGAGCCCCATCAGCATGCGCTGCCGTGCCAGCTTTGACGTGAGCCAGGATAGCAAGGCCATACTAAGGGAGAATACCACCGCAATCCAGGTATACATCAGCGGCAGTTTATCGACTCCAGCGCGCACGTTAAATACGGCCGAAGCAACGCTCTTGACGATGCCATCGTCGACCTGGGCGAGAAAGAAAACGGCCGAGGCCAAGAGCAACCGTGCGACTTCGCTGCGCCGCACGTCGAGCAATCGAAGTACGTAATTCATGCTCTCTTATACGCGCCTCAAGCGCCGATCCTCGTCCTGTAACCAGTCGCCGTAGGCGCGTCGCCCCGCTTCGGGCGGCGCCATGCCGGCTTCGGCACGCCAGCGCAGCAGCGGATGCTGCCGATCGGTCTGCGGAAGCCGAACGCGGCGACCGTACGCCGCTCCCTCAAAGATACCCAGCAGGATTTCCAATACGTGGACGCCCTGGGCCCCACTGCTCTCGTGTTCGCCGCCCGCGTCGAGCGCACGCACATAGTCTTCGACAAAGGAAACATCCGGCTCGCTGGCGGCACCCGCAGCGTCAACACCCTCGGGCAGCGCCAGCGGCAGCTTTTGCCATTCGCGCTCGCCCGGCAGGTAGTGGGGGTCCGGCAGCCACCAGGCCGCATCCGTGCGCCACAGCAGGCGCCCCTCGCTTCCAGCGAACTCCACCTTATAGGCCCGCGAGTCAACCGTTGAAAAACGCTGCTGCAAATGCACGCCCTGCACCCCGTTGGCAAATTCCAGCGCGGCCGTTATGTCTTCGCCCAGCACGTAGCCCATACCGCCAGCCGCAACCAGCACGTCGTCCGGCTCTGCCGGTCGCCCCGCTACCTGCGCCACCGCCGTCAGCGCACGCACGGGACCGGCTACGCCGAGCATGGCGTTGAGCGCATGTGTGCCGATATTCATTAAGCCATAGCCGGCGTAATAGCCCTTGCCGCTGCCCTGCACAAAACGCAGCTGGCCAATCTTGCCCTCAGCGACGGCCGCGCGCACCGCCTTCATCGCAGCGCCGCTGCGCCCCTGGTGGTGCACGGCCACCTGCACGCCGGCGGCTTTGGCCTTGGCCAAAAGCCGGTCGGCTTCGACCAAATCGGTGCACAGCGGTTTCTCTACGTCGATGTGCACGCCGTATTCCAGCACGGCCATAGACAGCTCGTAGTGCAGTTCCGTTGCCGTCGGAATGGCTACTATATCCGGCTGTTCCGTCGTTATCATCTGATGAAAGTCGCTGTATAGAGCCCGCACATTGAGCTCTTCTCCCAGCACCTGCATGCGCTCGGGCAGCAGGTCGCACAGGGCCACGACCTCCGTGCGCGGATGGGCTGCATAGGCGCGGGCGGCAGCCGTTCCGCGCCCCCGACATCCCAGAATCGCAGTGCGATAGGTTTTCATCCGTTTTCTCCCGATGTCGCATTGTGCCACGCGTCAATCATCTGCTCTCCCCCGCGAATGTACTGCTCAGTAGCAATCTGATCCATCTGGCGCAGCCGCTCCGTCACTTCGGCAATGCGCTTTACCTGCTCCTCAATTTTTAGCAGCTTGTCTACCGCTTTTTCGCTAATCCCTTTCTCCAGCATCCGCAGCGTCTGCGCGTTGGTAGAAATAATGCTTAGGGGATTGTTGATCTCGTGGTTGATAGTAACGACCATCTGCCCCACCGTAGCCAGTTTTTCCGCAGCGACGAGCTGGTCCTCTAATCGTGCCTTTTCGGTCGCATCCTCAGCGACAAACATAACCCCAGCCGAACGCCCACCCAGGTCGGGAAGCGGCGTAGCCAAAGTCGATAACACGAGCGACCCGCCAGATCCCTCGTAGGTTTGCCTTGGCTCTTGGCAGCGCGCATCGCGTTCCAACGCCTGCGCGCATAGCGCCTGCCAGCCAGACCCCGTTTCACCCGGAATCAGCTCTTCTAAGGTGGCACCGATCGCATCAATCAGCGTGCGCTCAAAACCGAGCCCGCGCATAAAATTGAGTGCCTGCCTGTTTGTTGAAGAGATGCGCAGCTCGCTGTTGAGCACGATTACGCCGAGCGGAATATTCCCAAGTATATGCTCCAAATAGCGGCGCGCACTCATCAGGATTTCTTCGGATATGGCATAGTCCGTCGTATCTTCAAACAAGACCAAAAATGTGCCCTCTGTCTGCGCGTGCACCGAGACGTCGTAGGTGCGCTTGCGATGAGTCCAGACAAATACGTCTTCGTCTCCGGGGCGCAGCAAACGCGCGGTAGCTAGCGCGAGTTCGTCTACTAAACCGCGCTCCCCCTCGACCGCATTGTCCAGCGCGTCTTTCGGTTCGGCCCCTTCCGCGCGCGCGCGCAGGCCAAAAACAGAGAGCGTCTTGTAACTGTAAGCGATAATGCGCAGCGCGCTGTCGACTATCAGCAGCGGGCGCGGAAAGTCGCGCACAAATTCTTCCATATCACATTCGCGCGATATCGCGCAGCTCCTCGTTCATCTCGTCCATGATAGCGACTACGTCATCGCCCGTCATCTCGAGCACCACCAACGCATCGGGCAGCAAGCGCGGAATTTTCCGATCGCCGCCGCTGCCAAAAGACTCGGCTCGGCAGAGAATGTCAGCTAGGTGCAACACGGCCGTAATGCGCGCATAGTCGGAGTCTGGGTTAAAGTCGTGATGAGAGACGATAGGATGGACTAGACGCTCCGGCAGCGCCCATTTTTCGAGCAACCAGCCAGCCAACTCCCCGTGGTGTGCCCCTACAATCGCTCTTTCCGCCTCCACAAACAGCACATCCTGCTCTTCTACCATTTCTACGACTTGGTTGAACTCCCGCTCCATTGTCTGGCGCAGCACCACCTTGCCCAAGTCGTGCAACAGTCCTGCTGTGCTGATTTCTTCGGGATCGTCCATCTGCAAATGGCCAGCGATAAGCGAGCACGTTCGCGCACAGGCCATAGAATGCTCCCACAGCCCGGGCAGCGAATCCTTCATCATTTCGAGCACGGTCGAGCTCAGCACTAAGCTTTTCACTGTATTAAAACCGAGGAGCGTAACGGCGTGGGAAATCGTCGTTATCGGCTGCGAGAAGCCGTAAAAACCCGAGTTGACCAGCTTGAGCACCTTGGCGGAAATGACCTGATCTCGGGCGATTTCCAGCCCCAGCTGTCGGCCCGTCGTCTCTGCGCGATCGACCATCTCGGCAATACGCGTTACGATGCCAGGCAGCGTCGGCAAATTGCCAACCTGCTCTACGCGCAGCCGAAGTTGGTCTCTATCCACGCTCATCGGCGCTGGTCGATATGCCTGTGAGCCACCGCCTTAATCCGCATCATCAGCGCGTCATCCTGGTGGTCGGCAAAGCGTCGATCCAATTCGCCGATCAAATCCGCGGTGCTCTTGCCGCCGGCAGCACCATCCCTTTCCACCGCAATTTCCCGTACGCCCCAGCCGCTCAGGCGCGATAGGACCGCTGGAGAAAGGCGCGCCCCTACGGGCAGCAACACGCGCCCGCTCTCGTCGCGCACCGGCTCGGCGACCCGATCGCCGACCTGCGCTTCTTCAGCAGGTATCTGTAGCACGTCGTTTACCCTCAGCCCGCATCGGCCAGCACCGCCCGCTTCCAATAGGCGGCAAAATGTTCGCGTAGCCATGTCAGCGGCGCAAAGCGAATGCTGTTGTACCCACCCCAACTCCAGCGCAGCGGCCAACTGCGACGTCCGCTAACGCGGCGAAAGATGGCGCGGCGCTCGCCTGCGGCGATATCGACTTGTGCGCTGAGCCGCGTCAGCTCGCGCTCGTAGGTTCCGTCCATAATATGTTGCGCATGGCGCTGCACTTTCTCGGGCTCGAGCACGGCAACCCGCGGACAGACCATCGCACTTTCACGCCGCTGAAAGTCGCGAATCCAGCGGTCGGGCAGCTGTCCACTAACCCGCTGTGCTTCCCGGTGAATGGAGCGCGGATTCATCGCCCCATACGTTCGGCAGATCAGCGGTCGAACAGGATAGATCGAGCAACCCTGATCGGCGCCGAGAAAGGGGCAGCGCCGAGGCCGTTCCTCCGTGTGTGCCAGCCATTGCTCGCGGCGCTCGGCGGGCACTTCCCTCTCCACGTAGTCGACGATGTGCACATACTCGACCCGGTAGAGCGGAAACATCGTCGCATAGTGGTTGTCGAACTCATCTTGGGTCAGCTCACAGCACTCGCCCGAGCCGGCGCAGCGCGTGGCCGGCACCTGATCGTAGAGCGCCTGTAAATCCCGTTTAATCGATTTCATCATGGCTTTTATAGGTAAATTATCACAAAAAAACGCACAACGCCACTGGTCGACGCAGCCGCGCTTGACAGCGTTTAACAGGCCTTTCTATATTGGTCGAAAGGCGATGAACCAGGCAGAAAAACGCAAATTTCTCGGCGTGCACTTCACGTGCTGCAACGTGTATTCGCGGGTCTATATAAACCAAGCGAAAAACGCATATGAGGGCGGCTGTCCGCGCTGCGGCAAGCGCGTGTCCCTGCGCATTGGCGAAGGCGGTACAGACGCGCGCTTTTTCTCGGCTCGCTAATTAGTCTCCGCCCAGCCCGGCCAGCATCTGCTCTACCGCGCGCAGGATGAGCGCTTCGCTCTCGGGCGCGACGCAGCGCGTGCCGGGATACACCTTGTAGGCCTCTTCAATCTCATAGCCACCGCGCGCATACTCGTCTGCCGTCGGCACATAGCCAATACAGCCATTGGCCAATCCACACAGCAAGACGCACTGTGAGCTGGCCTCTTCAGCCGCTAGCTGGTAGCGCGCAAAAAGTTCACCCTCACAGCCCAAAAATACCAACTGCCCGAGCGCCATCCCGTGTATGGAAAATGCTTGGGTGGCCTCTCCCCGTTCGCGCGCCGCATCGACAGCCCACTGCAAGCGGGCACGCGCCGCATTGAGCAAGCCGCTATTGGAACCGCTGAGGATTTTGCGCAGCGCGTATTTTACCGACAGCGCGATCAGTAAACGGCGCGTGGGGCGCTCTTCACTCAGCGGCAAATCAACCGCGTGCAGTGCGCTGCGAATAGAGCCTACCGCGAGCGGTTTCGCGCGGGAGCGAGTCTCCAACGCGATCGCCGCCAACTCCTCTCCCAACTCCACCACATCTTCAGCCGTGCCATTGGTTTTCCTCGGATTTATATCGCCGCAGGCACCATTCACAAAAAGAGCCGTCCCACCGGTTTGGCCCTCGATGCGCCGCGCGGCCTCGCCGACAAAATCGCCGCTTATGTGCCGATTGTGGGCCCCCAACACCACGGGATGACACGCGTAGTGAAAAACAGTGACCGACGCCCCGTTCCTTCCCTCACACCATATTACATGGGCGTGTTCAATGCCGGTGCGCGCTTCCCAGCGGCGATTAACACCGATATGAACCGGCGCGCGCGCATAGCGAAGCTGCACGGGCTCTACGCGTGCAAATGCCTCCTCCACTGCCGCTGCCGCCGCCTGCTCGAGGCGGGCTAAATAATCGGCATCCAACCTACCCATGCCGCGATAGGACAGCGTCAGAGGACCGGAGTGCGTATGCGAAGCGCATACCATGAGCGCCGCAGCTGGTAGAGCTATGCGCTCTTGGGCATGGGCGCGTATCCGCCGCGCGCTGTCGGCTCCAACGGCAACCAGATCCAAGCTAACTAAGGCACAGCGCTGATCGCCGCGCTGAAAAGCCGCAGCGCGCGCGTAGAGCGGTGCCGCTACGCCAACAGCCGCACCGCTCCGTTCCCAATAGCCCCCCATGGACGTACCGACGCTGGGCGTTATATCGATGCGTGCACCGCCGGCGCACAGCTCACTCATCGAGCTGCCAGCCTACGGGCAGAAAAACGAGCGGCATACCGTCGACACCTGCGTTATACAGGGCTCGAAAGTCGCGCACATCAACCAACAGGACAGTCCCCTGCTGCCGCTGCCAGACGTCATCGGCGGCGAGCAGAGCGCCGCTGGCAAAATACAGGGCGCCGTCGTCCGGTGCTTCGCGCACGAGACGGTCCTCCCAGTCAAACGACCCAGGCTGCAGCTGCGCCAGCGGAACAAGTGGACGATAGCGGCGCAGATGCGCCTCCAGCGTATCGCGGGCAGCAGGTAGGGCAATGGGCTGCTCTCCGCGCAGCGCACAAACGCGCAGCACGGCGCCGGCGTGCATTAGCGAAACCGTTTGCGCGGTCCCGTCGACCAGCAGGTAGGGCTCGTCGGCCGACAGCTGTTCGAGCCATGCGCGCAGCGACTCATCGACGTCAACCGGCTTTGGGCTAGCGTGCAGCCAATGCGGACTGGCCAGATAGGCCGCGAGCATAAGCATGCCGAAGACCCCCATCTATTCCTCGCCAATATCGAGCAGTATTTTCATTGCACCGCGCTCTCCGGCACGCGCAAAAGCCTCCACTCCGCGCGCTAAATCAACGCGTGCCTCTACTAGGCCGTCGACGTCTATGTCGCCGCATTCGAGCGCGCGCAGCGCCGGGCGGAACGGGCCACAGCGCGAACCGATGAGCGTAATTTCATCTACGACGATAGCCGAGGCATCGATGGGTAGGGATCCGACATACGTGCTCTTCATAACTAGGGTTCCACGCGCCCTCAATGCCTGACGAGCCGCGGCAAAACCGCTTGCATTGCCAGTGCACTCCACCGCCACGTCGAATGCGCCTGCTTCGACTTCGCCCTCACGCGCCGTTGCAATACCTCTCGCAGACAGCATCGCCAGCTTGCGTTCATGACGCCCGACGACGACCAATTGGCACCCGGTCAATGCCAGCGTTTGTGCCACGAGCTGGCCTAGTTTGCCCTCACCTATGACCAACACGCGCGCATCCGAACCAATTTGGACTTGTTCCTGAATCTGCAGCGCGGCGGCCAGCGGCTCGACAAAAGTAGCTCGATCCGTTGTAACCGCATCGGGAACGGCGTGCAAATTCTCCTGCGGCAGGGTCAAATACTCGGCAAAGGCCCCATCGCGTCCGACGATGCCCAGCACGGTGCGCTGTAGGCAGTGCGGCCGACGCCCGGCGCGACACGCCACACACCGGCCGCATACCGCATTGATTTCACCAACCACGCGCCGACCGAGCCATGCAGCATCGCCGCGCTCGACAACGCCGACAAACTCATGGCCCAGCACGCCGTTAAAGGGATAGTATCCTTTGCACAATTCCAGGTCCGTATTGCAGATTCCCGCTTTCAGCACGCGCACCAGCGCCTCGCCGTGAGCAGGCTCGGGGACGGGTAGATCCGTGCGCAGCGCCACGTTTCCCTCCCTCAGCTCAAGACCCCTCATCTGCTGCCCCCTGACAATCAGTAAATGAAAACCGGACAGCCCACATCCGCGTTCGCATATAGGTAGCGCAGGTCGTCTGCGCCCAAGCGAACGCAGCCATGCGTGATGCTCTTGCCCAAGTTGACCTCAAAGAGCGTGCCGTGAATCATGTAATCGGGGGCAAAATACAGGGCATACTCGCCCAGCACGCCGCGCTGAAAACGCCGGCGATCTTCCGCAAATACGGGGATCTCTTCATCGTTTTCGATAAAGTCCCATACCGGGCGAATCCACAGCGGATCCTCTTCCTTGCGCACGATGGAAAAGCGGCCCTTTGGCGTGTAAAACTGCCATTGGTGCCATTTCTTTTCCCCTTCCAGCTTGCGCCCGCTGCCCGTCGCACACACGGCTTCGTGCACGACCTCCCCCGCTCGGCGAAGCTGCAGGCGGTTATCCTGCGTATCTATGACGATGTAGGGTTCGGAAAGCAGGCGCGCGCGAACGGCCGCGCGCAGCTGCTGGCGCGTGGACTCCGTCTCGGGTGGAGGCGAGCCGGCGGCGACATGCACCTCCACCACCAGACACGTGAGCAATAAGAAGGTCCAATAGGGGCGTAGCATACACGAAAAAGCGGTCGGGAGGAACCTGCCTCCCGACCGCCTCTCATCGTCAGAGATCGTCTGTTAGATGCGATCGTACCAGGGACGCATCTTCTCAACCAGCTCTTCGTACTTCTGCGTCGCAGCCTGCACGCCGCTGGCCACCTGTGCGGCCTTGTCCTGTGCGCTCTTCGCGCGCGCCTGCGCCTGGTCAAAGTCTTCGCTGGACACGGCCGAGCGCGCGGCGTTTATATCAGCGTCGGCACCACCTAGGTCGGCGCGAAGCTGCTCGATATCGCTCTCCGTGCCTTTGCCTGCGGGCGCGGCATCAACGCCGGCGCGCGCCTGCTGGACGGCCGAAGAGGCCGCCGAAATAGCACCTTCAGCCGCGCTGCGCAAACGACCCTTTTCCGCTTCGGCAGCGGCCTTGGCACGGTCGGCCTTGGCCTTGGCATCGGCAATCATGCCCTTTGCCTGATCAAAATTCTTGAACAGCTTCTCGGCCTCGGTATTGACCGCCTGTTCGGCACCGCCATAGGCTCCCTGGGCGGCCGAATAGTCGGAAGAAGCAAACTTTTCTGCACCAGCGGCACGCGCCGCATCCAGCGCTTGCTTGGCCGCAGCCAAATCAGACGTGGGGGGCTCGCCACCACAGCCGACAAACAGCGCCATACTGGCCAGGGCCCAAAAGAGCGAAACAACCCGCATTTTCATGATCACCTTCCCGTTGTAATAACGGCGTTTTCAATCGTTTTAAACGCACCAAATAGAGCAAAAACAATCTAAAAATAAGCACGCAGGCTTGTCAAGCATAAAACGCCCATAAATACTTGTTTAATCGCTCTCTTCGCCCTCCACTACGGGCGAGCGACGGCGCGTCTTAGTGCGTTCCACGCGAATCTGCTCCTGCAGGGCCAGATACTCGCGCTCAAGCGCTTCAACTTCCTCCTTTGTCGGCTCCAATTCGCTCTGGGCTTTTTCCAACCCACTGCGCGCCTCGGCGATGCGGCGCTCCAAATCGGCCCGCGCCGACTCGAGGCGCTGAATACGCGGCTCGACAACCCCCTTATACTTGATGAAATCCATGGCGATCTGAAAGGCAAAAAACAAACAGCCTATAGCCAGTACAGCAATTACCCATTCCATCAGAGACCTGAATCCTCTTCGCTGCCGACGTAGTCATCGTCTTCGCCCTCCACCTCGTACACCCACCCGCAGTGGGGACAGAGAGGCGCTTCGGCGTCCTCCCGACGCTCGTTGCATCCAGGGCAGCGGGCGGCAAAGGGTTTTAAGTAGCGCAGTGCAATCACGACCAGCAGCAGGCAGGCAAACGCAGTCTCCAGCACCGCAGCAGGCGCTTAAGACGAAGATAGCGACGAAACGAGGGCGTTGGAGTCGCGCAGGCGCCGGGCGAGCACGCAGGCAATATTGCGCAAAATTACGACCTGAGCGTTGGAGAATTTAGCAAAGAATGCATCGAGCGCCTCCAGGGGAAGCTTTAGCAGCAAGGCGCTGCCGGACGCACACACAGTCGCCGAGCGCGGGCCGGGATCGGCAATGGAGATCTCGCCAAAAAAGGCGCCGCGCTGATCTAACTGGGCCAGTTCTACCTTGCGCCCCTGGGCATCGCACGTCGAGATAGACAGTTTGCCGTCGCAGAGAAGAAAAATGGCGTCGCCCAACGAACCTTCCTCAACAACCGTTTGCCCATCGGCAAAATCATCGACTTCAGCGCATTCCAACAGGCCGTTAATCTCGGCCTCACTCAGGCCTTCAAAGAGGGGAGAACCCTCGAGTAAAGCGAACATAAATTCTACTTTATCAACCATTTAGACTAAGCCCCTACTGCTTGATCCGCCCTCGAGTGCAAGTTTTGCGATCAGTTCGTCGGCATCGCGCAGTCGCAGCGATAAATTGCGAGCAATATTCAACACGAGCGTCATCTGCACGCGCGGCACTTTTGTAAACAGAGTGGTCAGAACCCGCTTTGGAAAGGCCAATATACGCGTTTGGCTGTTGGCTACTACGCTAGCCGAACGAGGCAGAATATCGATAAGCGACATCTCGCCAAAGAACTCACCGCTATCCTCGAGGACGCATAGCTCAACGGCGTCTTCGCCGGTGCCCTTGGTGACGCGCACGGCCCCATCGGCCAGGATAAACAAACAGTCGCTCGGCGTGTCCTCTTCGACAATCAGATCGCCGGCCTCGTAGAGACGGCGCTCGGCCGTGCCCAGCAGGGCCTCTAAATCGGCTTCCCCCATCCCATGCATAAGCGGCGAGGATCGCAACACGCCAAGTTCAGGCGCAGACATATAGCTAACCTATCGAAAGATAACGAGATACACACATATAAACTCAATATAGATTTGCCGCCCACAGCGCGTCAAGCGGTTTTTCTTCGCCCATCTATGCTGCTGTGCGGCAGCACAATAGCTGTGCCTTGAGCTACCCTGCGGGAAGGGCAACAAACGCTAGTAGCGACGACGCATAGCCCGCATCTTGCGCAGCTGCCGACGACGCCCCCAGCGGCTGCGCTTTTGCCGCTGGCGCCGCCCTAGGGGCGGTTGCACTTGCCCACTGTCAACCAGATCGTCAAGCACCTGGTTGAGCACATCGGGATAGTTGGTGATAATGCCCTGCACGCCCATCATCGCCAAATCGCGCATGGCAATCTCCTCGTCGACGGTCCAGCCCCACACGGCAATGCCCCGTCGACGCATTTCCTCGACGAGCGGCGGCGTGAGCGTCGCATGCCAGATAGAAAGCGCGTTGGCACCGACTTCCAACACCTGCGTCACCAAGCGGCGAGCGCGCACGCGCGACGGCGTAGTCGGCAACTGGCCCACCAATAGGGCTGCCGGCAGCTGAGGTGCCAGCAGCTTGGTCCGCTGCACCGTCTGCGGATTAAACGACTGCAGGACGACCTGCTCTTCTGCTCGCCCTTCGAAAACAACCTGCAGAACGCGTTCGGCAATAAAGTCCGACTTTATCTCCAACAGCACCTGGGCTCGGTGCCGAGCCAGGTCGAGCACTTCCATCAGCAGCGGCACGCGCTCGCCGTTGCCCGCATCGGCCTGGCGCACTTGTTCCAGCGTTAAATCGCGCACAAGTCCCTGGCGATCGGTCGTGCGATCGAGACTCGGATCGTGCAGGACGATCAGGTGGCCGTCGCCGGTAATACGCACGTCGATCTCCAGTAAATCGACGCCAATCTCAACGGCCTTTTCAAACGCCGCCAGCGTATTCTCGGGCGCCAGACCGCGACCAGAGGCACCGCGGTGGGCAATGCGCAGAGGAGGAATCACAGCTAAGCGCCAAACTTGTCTAAGCGCTGGGCGTGCGCTAGCGCCAGCGACATCAGCGCCGATGACGGCAGGACGCCAAGGCTGCCCTGCTGACAGCCGCGTTCGGAGAACGTGCTCGCGGCATCGGCCAGCGCAAAACCGCTGTGAATGAGGGTCGGAACGGGATGCCAGCTGTGGCTGCGCATAATCGACGGCGTCGAGTGATCGCCGGTTACTACGACCACGTCTGGCCCTTGCTCCAGCAGGCGCGGCACGTGCGCATCCACTTCTTCCAACAGGGCTACTTTGCGATCAAAGTCCCCGTCTTCGCCCGCGCTGTCCGTCTTTTTAACGTGCATGTAGACGTAGTCGTATTCAGCGAAATGCTCCTCGTACACCGCGCACTCCGACGCGAGATCCCACCCGACTTCGACCGTATCCATCCCAACGGCACCGGCCACACCCCGATACATTGGGTAGCCGGCAATACCCAACGCGCGCAGCCCGTACACGTCATCGAATTGGGCCAGCTCGGGATAGCGACCAAACCCGCGCATCAAAACCATGTTGGCCGGGCTCTGGTCCGCCAGAATCTGACGCGCCTGATCCAGAAACGCGTTGGCCACTTCGACCATCCGTTCAGAAGCTGCATCGTGCGCGGCCAGCGGCCGCGGCGGCACGCCCGTACCCTGTGGATCGGAGTCGCCGACTCCATCGCTGAGTCCGTCGCCGCGAAACACCACGCCCGCGCGGTACTCCATTTCTGCCGCCACCGTCACCTGCACACCGGGAATGTCGACCGCCCCCAGCAGTTCGCACAGCTCGCGCCCCTTTTCAGTGGGAATGCGGCCCGCGCGCCGGTCCGTCACGTTGCCGTCGGCATCGATCGTGCAGAAGTTGAGGCGCGATGCCACGTCGCCGGGACGAAAGTCAACGCCCAAGCCCAGCGCCGAAAGCGCGCCGCGGCCGATTTCGCTCTTCCATGGATCGTAGCCAAAGAGCGCGAGGTGCGCCGGTCCGCTGCCCGGCGTAAAACCGCCGCCCAGCGGCGAAATAAGTCCGCAGCTACCGGCAGCGGCCAACGCATCGAGGTTGGGCAGCCGGGCCGTTTCCAACTCGGACCGGCCCGTCTCCGGATGGGGCAATCCTCCGAGGCCATCTATGACCAACATGAGAATCTTGCTCTTGGCTCCGCGG
The DNA here is from genome assembly GCA_038128265.1 of Gemmatimonadota bacterium. Taxonomy (GTDB): domain Bacteria; phylum Latescibacterota; class UBA2968; order UBA8231; family UBA8231. The sequence goes on along the minus strand of JAYPJE010000032.1, from coordinate 25,859 downwards.
ATGCATAGATCGCGCGTGTATTCGCTGCTAATCATCGACCAAATCACCTTTCCAGATACATGTCTCGTACAATCATTTGCACGGCACCCCCGCCGGCGTACGAATCTTCTTCGAGCACAAAGGCCGCGCTCACGCGCTGGCCAGGATAGATTTTATCGGCCACGTCGCCCTGGTTCCACCACAGGGCGTTGCAGTGCCTGCCATCCGCTTCAATCTCCACCTTGAGATGGCTACCTCCCTTGCCGATCTGCCGACGCGATAGCACCTTGCACCCGCGCATGGCAAATAGCGGTGCTTCGTTGCCGTTGCCAAAGGGCTCCAACGATTCGAGTGCTTCGATCGTGCTAATGTGTAAATCGCGCGCTGCCAGTTCGATATCGACATCGAGCTCGGCCTGCATTTGCTCGGCGCCAATGTGGGCATTGGCGTGCTCAATCAATCCCATGCGAAATGCCTCGAATGCCTCTGCGCGCAGAGAAAATCCGGCGGCGGCGGGATGACCTCCGTAGGCGACTAGATGATCGGCGCAGGCACTAATGCCCTGGCTGATGTCGTAACCGGGAATACTCCGCGCAGAGCCAACGTACAGTTCCCCTCCGGCCTCTTCGCTGCACACAACAGCGGGGCGCATGTGCTTTTCGCACAGTTTGCTCGCCAGCAACCCGACGATGCCGAGTTTCCAATCGCCGAGGACGACGACGATCCGGTCGCGCTGCAAATCCTCGTCGCTCACAAGGGCCTCCGCCTCTTCTATGCCCTCGCGCTGAAGAGCCTGGCGACGCGCATTCAACTTGTTTAACTCGTCGGCCAACTGGGCGGCCTGGGCGTCGCTGCCCGCCCGCAGCAGTTCCAGTGCGATATCCGGCTTTTCCAAACGGCCAGCCACGTTAATCCGCGGCCCCAAATGAAACCCGACACCCGTCGTCTTCACCGGCTTTTCAGCGTATCCAGCCACGGCTTTGAGCTGGCGCAGTCCGGGCCGCGCCGTATTGTTGAGAATCTGCAATCCGCGCTGAACAAAGACTCTGTTCTCACCCAGCACCGGCATGACGTCGGCCACGGTCCCCAAGACGACCAAGTCGAGTAGGCTATTCAAGTAGCGGCGGCGCTCGTCGGGCGCAAAAAACGACGCGCTGAGCGCCTGCACCAGTTTGAAGGTGACGCCTACCCCCGCAAGCTCTTTAAAGGGATACGAGCAGTCGCGACGGTTGGGATTGACGATGGCCAGCGCATCGGGCAGATCGTCCAGCTGCTGATGATGGTCGACGACCACTACATCGACGCCGCGCTCACGCGCCAGAGCGAGTGCTTCAAAAGCCGAGATTCCATTGTCCACCGTCACGATCAGCTTGGCCCCTAGCGCCAGCGCGCGCTCCACGCCCGGCGGCTTCAGGCCATAACCATCTACGTGGCGGTCGGGCAGCAGATAGGCACAGTCGGCCCCTGACGCCTCGAGAAAATCCAGCATAACGGCGGTGCTCGATACCCCATCTACGTCGTAATCACCAAACACGACGATCTTCTCGTGCTGTGCGATAGCGTGCACGATGCGCTCGACCGCACGGTCCATATCGCGCAGGAGACCGGGGTCGTGCATAGCTTCCGGGCCAACATCCAAGTCGGATCGGCACAGCGAGCGCACGCCCAGCACGGCATCTACAAGCGAATCATAGGGTGCACTATGGCGAATATTCCAGACGGGATAGAGGCGCATGGGTAGACAGGGGTTCGGGTGTAGGCAAGGGACACAGCTGCACGCCTGAGCAATATAGACCCCAGCGGAAAATCTCGTCAAGAGCCGCCGCCACGCGCTTGCCCCTCTCTGGGTCTTGCTTAGATTTGTCGTCAACGAACGCCTGTACCCCAGGAGCTAATTTTGCATTTTCTCCGCCTACTTTCCGCTGCGCTTTTTGCCTTCGCCGCGTCCACCGCACATGCCGGCCCCAACGCCGGCGTGGAAATTGAGCTTACTCGCCTATCGCCGGCCTGCGGCCTGGAGGCAGGGCAGCGCATAGAGTTTCTCGTCAATGCCCGACAGATGGAGGGCGTTCGCCAAATAAAATTTGACTTTCGTTGGACCCCCTCGGGCGCCGTATCCTCAGCCGTCGGCGGCACGGGAGCAACGACGGAATCCAAGTCGTTTATCGCCCCCGGCCCACCGCAAATAGAAGGCGACACCGCCGGCTATGGCATAGCCGTTTTCGGCGGCAATGGACTCAGCGGTGACGGCGAACTAGCCCTATTGGGCTTTGAAATTGCGCCGGGCATAACGCCAGAAACGCCGCTTGCACTCTATCTCGAACTAGTGTCGCTGGGGCCCTCGTCTACCGAGCGCGACACCGTTTACCCCGTCGAAGCCGTGGCGCTGGCCAACTATTGCGATGCGGCAGGCCAACCCCTGGACAGCGGCGTTTTCATCGAGGCATCGGCTTCTACGCGCCTCTATTCGAGCGCAGAGGAGGCCGCACTCAGCGACGCCAGTCAGGGAGAGGTCGGCCTTGTTGCGCGCCTATTAGACGGACCTGTCTTTGCCGCAGGGACAGACGTAACGTGGCAGGTGGACAACCCCGGGCCCGGCACCCTCTACGTGCTGACGGAGGACAGCGCACGAGCGCTGGCTCCTGGCACAGTAGCCGAACTGCCGGGCATGAGCGATCGTCAGGGCAGCGCCCAGCTGCGCCTGGATGCCAGCGGACAGGCTGGTGAAACGACCGCGCGCGTGCGAGCCTGTGCCGCTCCGCGGGGACAGGACCTGTGCGACGAGCAGCTGCTCGTATGGCGGTCGCCAATCACCGCCGTCACAGAACTCGGAGAAGCCGCTCGGCCCAACGAAAGTCGCCTGCGGTTAAACTACCCCAACCCGTTTAACGCCGGCACGGAACTGGCGTTTGACGTCGGCGCACTCGACGCAGACTACCCCGCAACGCTGGTCGTTTACAGCGCGCTCGGGCAGCGCGTTGCAACGCTCTTTGACGGAGTGCCCTCTGTAGGCCAACAGCGCGCGCGTTGGAACGGTCGCTACGAGGACGGGCGCGCGGCGGCAAGTGGGGTGTACTTCGCTCGGCTCACATCCCATCGCGGCACTCAGGTGCAGCGCATGCTGCTCCTGCGCTGATGGCACACGGCGACCCCGCGCGTGCGGCGGCCCTGCTGCTACTAGACCGCTGGGAAGAAAACCCCGTCCCGGTCGACGAGCTGCTGGCCGAGCTGGACGCCTCCCTTTCCGATGGACGCGACCAGCGCTTTGCTCGCCAGCTAGTGCTCGGCACTCTGCGCTGGCGGCTGCGCTTAGACTGGATCATTGGACACTTCTGCCGCCGCCCCGTAGACGAACTCGAAGCGCGCGTGCTGACGATCCTGCGACTCGGCATACTGCAAGTGGGCTTTATGGACCGCGTGCCCGAGCGCGCGGCAGTGCACACTTCGGTCGAATTGGCCAAACGCCACGGTGCTCGTTCGGCCAGCGGTCTGATTAACGCCATCTTGCGCGCGTTTATTCGACAGCCCAAGCGCGTGCGCTACCCCGATCCCAACGGCGAAACGGCGCGGCATCTCTCGCTCTACCATTCGCACCCACAGTGGCTCGTCGAGCGCTGGCTCGAACGGCTGGGACGGGAAAAGACGCTTCGGCTCGTCGAGGCCAACAACCTGCCAGCGCCCGTCTGGCTGCGACCCAACCCACTGCGCAGCACATCGGCAGCGCTATGCGGCGAGCTCGAGCTCGAGCAGGGTCCCGGCGGCTATCTGCGCGCGCTGGAGCCGCGCGCGGTCTTTCGTTCTCCAACCTATGCCGACGGTCACTTTCAGATCCAGGATCCCAGCGCCGGAATGGCCGTTGACCTGCTCGATCCCCAACCAGGTGAACGCGTGCTGGATGCGTGCAGCGCGCCCGGAGGCAAGGCCACGCAAATAGCCGAAAAGATGGACGATTGCGGAGTGGTCGTAGCGGCCGACCGGTCTCTGCAGCGCCTGCAGCGTCTGCGCGAAAACACCCAACGCCTTCACTTGCACTGCATACGCCCCATGACGTGGGATGCTTGCACCGTGGGAAGCCCGCATTTTGATCGCATTCTCGTCGACGCACCCTGCAGCGGCACCGGCATTTTGGGGCGACACCCCGACGCGCGCTGGACCAAGGGCATCGACCAGCTGCCAGCACTAGTCGCACGCCAGAGCAAAATGCTCGCGGCCGCATTCACCCACCTGCGTCCCGGTGGCGTGCTAGTATACAGCACCTGCAGCTTAGAGCGGGAGGAAAACGAAGACGTCGTCGAGGCCTTGCTCAACGAAACGCCGACGGCGCGCATAGAAGAGGCGCGAGAATACCTGCGCAACGACGAACGCGCGGCGCGCTACGCACAGGCGCTGCCTGGTCAACACCCCGGCGACGGAGCCTTTGCGGCGCGTATACGCAAGGTGACCACATGAAGAGACTTATCGCCCACCTCGGTCTGGCCGCCGCGTCTGCGGGTATGGCTGGCGTGCTCATCCTAGCGCTGGCCGACACGGTCATCATGCCATACATCGTCGATGTGCCAAGCGTAAAAATACCGCGGCTCGTAAACCTATCTTCCACACAGGCGTCCGAGCGCCTGCAGCAGTGGGGCCTAAAAATGGCACTCGGCGACAGCATGCACCACGAACGCATACCCATGGGCTCTGTCATTGACCACATTCCCGAAGCGGGTCAGCGGGTCAAACGGGGACGCGCCGTCACCGTGCTCTTGAGCCGAGGACCACGCTACTACTCCGCGCCCGACCTGCGCAGAGTCAGCCAGCGCGAAGCGCGCCTTCAGCTAGAGTCTCAACAACTTGGCATCGGCTCGATTCTCTACGTATCGTCGAATAATGTGCCCGAGGGCGTCGTCATCGACCAGGAGCCAGCAGCCGGCACAGCCCTAGTGCGCGGCAGCCTCGTCGACTTGCGCATAAGCAACGGTTCCCCCACATCCCTGAAGTCGACTCCAAGCCTGCTCAACCTGTCCATTGAAGTCGTAGAAGACACCTTGCGCAAGTACGAGATGCAGCTCGGGCGCGTGGAAAACGGAATCGACAACAGCGCCGCACCGGGCACGATCCTCAGTCAAGTGCCTGCCCCGGGCACGCCCACGCCGCGCAACACGCGCATCAATTTGCGCGTTAGTGCCAAACGCAGAGACGACGGAGGCCGCTAACTATGTCCACAAACCTGACTACCCGCATCGCCCCCTCTCTGCTCGCCGCCGATTTTGCCCGCCTGGCCGAGCAGATCCACCGAGTGGAAGAAGCGGGGGCCGACTGGCTGCACTTAGACGTCATGGACGGGCGTTTCGTGCCCAATATCAGCTTCGGCATACCCGTACTCGAATCGATTCGCCCGACGACACAGCTCTTTTTTGACACGCACCTAATGATTGCCGATCCCCGACCCTATATTGAGCCCTTCAAGGCTGCTGGCGCCGACTCGCTGACGATTCATATCGAAACCTGTCCCGATCCGGTGCCCCTCTTTGCCGAAATGCGCGCAATCGACCTCCAGTGCGGTTTGGTGCTCAACCCTGCGACCCCCGTCGAGGTACTATTTCCCTTCCTCGATGAGCTCGATCTGGTCCTCGTCATGTCCGTCGAGCCCGGCTTTGGAGGCCAGTCATTCCAACCCCAGGCGCTGCACAAAGTCGAGGCACTGCGCGACGAAATTGAGCGACGCGCACTCCAGCTTCCCATTCAGATCGACGGCGGCGTAAACCCGGACAACGCCGCCGCGTGCCGCAGTGCAGGCGCCAGCATTCTGGTAGCGGGTTCGGCCGTTTTCCGAGCAGCAGATCCGGACCGCGCCATCGCCGATTTGCGCGGCTGAGACGTCGTGCCATTTCTATTGCTCGATTGAAATCACAACTCTATATTATGTGTTTCACTGATTTTGTAGCTTTTTAAAGCCCGAAGGCAGGGCGGATGCAAAAAGGGGCAAGGCCCGAGTTTCATGTTTGACCGACTCAGCGAACGCTTTGATGACATCTTCCGCCAACTGCGCGGTCAGGGGCGCATTACCGAGCGCAACATAGATGAGTCGCTGCGCGAAATTCGCCGTTCGCTGCTCGAGGCAGACGTCAACTTTACCGTGGCGCGCACCTTTATCCAGCGCGTCAAGGAGCAGGCACTCGGCCAGCAAGTCATAAAGAGCCTGACGGCGGGCCAGCAGCTAGTCAAGATCGTGCACGACGAGCTCGTCGTCCTGCTGGGCGGCCACAGCGCGCCGATCAAGCTCGCCGACCACCCGCCGACGATCGTCATGATGGTCGGCCTTCAGGGCGGCGGCAAAACGACCATGGCCGCCAAGCTAGCGCGCCATTTTAAAGAGCAGGGTCGTCCGGCGCAGTTAGTCGCAGCCGACATCTATCGTCCCGCGGCGATCGACCAGTTACAAACGCTGGGGGCTTCGATCGACGTGCCCGTCTTCAGCGCTGCGCCGGGCACGGACCCGGTCGAGATCTGCCGCCAAGGCGTGGCGCAGGGCCGGGCGACCAATCGCAGCGTCGTCATCGTCGACACGGCCGGTCGTCTGAGCATCGACGAGCAGATGATGGATGAGTTGGTGCGCATAAAGGCTTCAATCGAGCCGCATGAGATCCTGTTCACGGCCGATAGCATGATCGGCCAGGACGCCGTAGAGACGGCTGAGCGATTCTACGAAAAGCTCGCCTTTAGCGGCGTTGTATTGACCAAGATGGACAGCGACGCCCGCGGCGGAGCAGCGCTCTCCATCCGCGAGGTGACGGGCCAAGCGATTAAGTTTATCGGCACGGGCGAGAAAGTGGAAGACCTAGAAACCTTCCACCCCGACCGCATGGCCTCGCGCATTCTCGGCATGGGCGACGTGCTGTCGCTGGTCGAGCGCGCCGAAGCCGCGATAGAGCGCGACAAAGCAGTAAAAATGGAGGAGCGCCTGCGCAAGGCTACGTTCACGTTTGAGGATTTTCTCGAACAGCTGCAGGCGGTGAAAAAAATGGGGCCCTTGGATCAGTTGGTCGGCATGATACCAGGAGCCGGCAAAGCCATGAAAGGCATGCAGGTAGACGACGGTGCCTTTGGCCAGGTAGAGGCCATTATTCGCTCCATGACGATGGAAGAGCGCCGCCGGCCACAGGTGCTCAACGGCAGCCGCCGCAAGCGCATAGCCCGCGGCAGCGGCACCACGATTCAAGACGTCAACCGGCTCGTCAAGCAGTTTCAGCAGATGCAGAAAATGATGAAGCAGATGAGCCGGAGTAAAATGGGCAAAATGGGTAAGAAATTTAGAATGCCCTTTCCGGGCTGAACACTTAAAAGGAGAAAACTCCGTTGGTTAAACTTCGCCTCACGAGAATCGGAAAGAAAAAGCAGCCCTTCTACCGCATCGTCGCCATGCACAGCACGACGGGGCGCCAGGGCCAGGCACTGGGACTGATCGGCACCTACGATCCGCTCCACTCCAGCGTCAAAATAAACGAGGAGAATGCCCTGCTCTGGCTCAACCGCGGCGCCGAAATGACCGAAACCGTCGAGGCCCTGTTCCGCAGCCAAGGCGTTTTGGCGCGCTGGCGTGGCTTCGAGGGCGCGGTAAAGGAAGGTGCGCTTAGCACCGATAAGCCAAAGCGTCGCCGCAAGTTGGCCAGTGCAGCGGCAGCGCCCGCCGCCGAAGAGGTGGCCGAAGAGGCTCCGGCAGCGGAAGCAGCGGCAGAAGAAGCACCCGCCGCTGAAGAGGCGGCTGAGGAAGCCAGCGAAGAATAAGCGCGGAGCGCGCGCGCTTTGGATCAACGCATCGCCGTAGCCTATATAAGTCGCAGCAAGGGCGTGCGCGGTCACGTAATGGCCGAACCGCTCACCGATGACCTGCGGCGCTACGATGCGCTCGACGCCGTCGTCGTGCAGAAAGAGGGGCATCCAGACCAACCTTTTCGGTTGGAACAGTGGCGGCCCGAAAAGCCCGGCGTGCTGCTCAAATTTGTCGGCATCGACACGCCTGAAGAGGCGCGCGAACGGCTCGTCAAAGGCTACGTTACGGTAGAGCGCGATCAGGTGCCGACGCTGCCAAGCGACTCGTACTACATCTTTGATCTGGTTGGCTGCGCGGTCGAGGACGAACAGGGTGGAGCCATTGGCACGGTCGACGAAGTGCTGGAGATGCCGTCGACCGACGTGTACGTCGTGCGGGGGCCTCGCGGCGAGGTGCTCATACCCGCTGTGAAGGACTACGTCAAAGACGTTTCTATAGACCAGCGACGCATCGTCGTTGCCGGCATTGAAGAGCTGCTGTCGTAGCGTGCATATCGACGTCGTAACGCTCTTCCCAGATTTTTTTACCACGCCGCTGCAGACGAGCATATTGGCGCGCGCAGCGCGCGACGGGCTGCTTTCGGTGGAAGCGCATAACCCGCGCGACTTTGCCACCGACAAGCACAAAAGCGTCGACGATGAGCCCTACGGCGGCGGCGGCGGCATGGTCATGAAGCCCGAGCCTCTGTTCGCCCTGTGGCAGGCGCGCCATTTTGAGCGCGCCCACTGCATCTACCTGACGGCGGACGGGCAAACGCTCGACCACGACCTGAGTGTCGAGCTGTCGCTTTGCGATCACTTGGTGCTGCTCTGCGGCCACTACAAGGGAGTCGACGAGCGCGTTCGCACGCACCTGATAGACCGCGAAGTCTCGGTTGGAGACTTTGTGCTGACCGGCGGCGAGCCCGCAGCACTCGTGCTGATGGACGCGATGGTTCGCCTAGTGCCGGGCGTGTTGGGCAACTTCAGTTCGGCTCTGGAAGACTCCTTTCAGGATGCCGTGCTCGACTGTCCCTGGTATACGCGCCCAGCAGAATTTAATGGCCAGGGCGTTCCGCCCGTTTTGCAGAGCGGCGACCACGAACGAGTGCGCCGGTGGAGGCGCCAGCAGGCGCTGCGCAGAACATTTGAACGCCGGCCGGATTTGTTAGAACGGGCGCACCTCGATGAAGAAGAAGTGCGACTGATACACCAATGGGAACGAGAAGGGCTGGAATAAGCCCCTTAAAGTAGAAGGTACACAATGGACGCAAGCATCATGCGCGAGCTGACATCCGACCAGCTCAAGACCGACTTACCCACCTTTTCTGCCGGCGATACGCTGCGCGTGCACGTGCGCGTAATCGAGGGTGACAAGGAACGCATTCAGGTTTTCGAAGGCACCGTTATCCAACGCAAGGGCAGCGGCATACAGGAGACCGTTACGGTCCGCAAAATCACCCAAGGCGTTGCCACTGAGCGCATCTTTCCCCTGCACTCGCCGCGCATCGCGCAGATCGAGTGCACCCGCCGCGGTCGCGTTCGCCGCGCGCGCCTGTTTTACCTGCGCAGCCGCAAAGGACGCTCTGCTCGCATCCGCGAGAAGCGCTAAACGAGGTATCGGGTCATGGCCGAACCGACTGCTCCTCCTTTCACGCGCAAGAACTGGATTCTATTGGCCGCTGGGCTGGCGAGTATCGCCTTGGGATACGTCTTCCTCCGCATACCGCCAGCCGATGGCTTCTTTTCGCTCACGCTGGCCCCTCTCTTGCTCGTGGTAGGCTATTGTGCTTTATTACCCATGGCCATTCTGCATAAGGGCAGTGAGCTAAAGGAAAGCGAGTCCTCCTAAACGCTCTTGCCTGTACGGGGAAACTTGAGTTATGCGAATTCTGATAGCCGAAGATGACTCCACGTCGCGCCTCCTCTTAGAGGTCACGCTCAAACAGTGGGACCACGATGTGGTCACGGCGACAAACGGCAACGAGGCATGGGATATTCTCCAGGGAGAAGATCCTCCCAACCTCGCCATATTCGACTGGATGATGCCCGTTTTGGACGGCGTAGAAGTCGCCCGCAGAGCGCGCACGCTCGACACGCTGTCTCACCTGTACATCATCATGCTCACGACCCGCGACACGAAGGACGATATAGCAGAAGCCCTAGGTGCTGGAGCCGATGACTACGTCAACAAGCCCTTTAATCGCAAAGAGCTCCAGGCGCGCATCAACGTCGGCCTGCGCGTGCTCGAGCTACAGATGACTCTGGCCCATCGCGTAAAGGAATTGGAAGAATCCATCCAGCGTGAAAAGCAGTTACAAGGCCTGTTGCCCATTTGTTCGTACTGCAAGAAAATTCGCGACGACAACAACTACTGGTCTCAGGTAGAACGCTATATTGAACACCACGCAAATGTGGCGTTCAGCCACAGCATCTGTCCGGACTGCTACGACACAGTCGTAAAACCGGAAATACAGGCTCTGCAAAACTCGGTCGCCAAAGAGAAGGAAACGGGCGACCAGCCCGAATAGAAACCGTATCTGCGACAGTCTATGAGTACCGTAGGCGCAGGGCCCGTCGTGGCCGAAGCGCACATACCCGAACACGCTCCCGACCTATACGGCCAGCGCCTGCTGTCCGACTACTCGGCCGACCTCCACTCCATCGACGACGCGGCCATTGACGCGTTTCATTCCTTGGGCTACCTGGCCGTGCAGCGCGTTTTTTCCGAAGCCGAAGTCGCCTCCGCATGCGCGGCCATTGACGACCTGATTGCCGGCAAGGCACCTGCCTTTCGCGGCGTGCAGCGCGAAGCGGGCAACGGTGCGGGCGCGGAACGCCCCGTGCGCAAATTGATGCATTTTGTCGATCACGATGCACGCCTAACCGCTCTTGCCCACCACGCCGGACTGGGCGCGCTCATGCAGCGTCTGATGGGGGATACTCCCGAACTATTCCAGGATATGGCACTCCTAAAGGGTCCAGGGGGAAGGGAAAAACCCTGGCACCAAGACAGCGCCTACTTCGACTTAGCGCTCGGCACCGCCGTTATTGGCATCTGGATCGCCCTCGACGAAGCCGCGCTCGACAACGGCTGCATGCACATCCTACCCGGCACGCATCGTCAGGGTCCAGCTGAACACTTCAAAGTGCGCGACTGGCAGATTTGCGATAGCGCGGTGCAGACGGAGCTCGATGTCGCCGTGCCTCTGCCGCCTGGAGGCTGTCTTATCTGGCACGGCATGCTGCACCACGGCAGTCCGACTAACCGCTCCACCAAAATGCGACGCGCCCTGCAGTTTCACTACAGGCCCACCTCCAGCACGCGCGTTAGCACCGACGAGCGCATGCAGCACTTCGGCGGCGACGTGCGCGGCGCTACCTGCTAGTCCGTTCCACAGCGCACCAACAACAGCACATCCCCTCCCAGAAACTCACCCGCGACCTGTCGAGCCGCCAAATCAGCGGCGCGGCCAGCCGCAGCCTCTACTGGCTGGCCGCGAGCTAAACGCTCGCTCATATACGTTGCAAAGAACACATCGCCCGCTCCGGTGGGATCGCGTGTATTCACCACGGCAACGGCGCGAAAGGGATGAACGTGTCCGTCGTGCCGCTGGATATAGCCGCCGCGCGAACCATCCGTCACGACGACTTCGCTCAGCGCATAGCGCCGCATCAGAACATTTAGGTCACACGACGCCCACTGCAGCAGCAGGTTTAGCTCCTCCTGCGCCACTTTGATCCACGAAGCGGCCCGCAGCAGCGCATCCATCGATGCATCAACTCCAGCGTGCACGACGCCATCGACCACATTCCTCACCATACCCTGGACGTCGGCACAAACCGCCACGTCCTCCGCACCCTCCAACCAAACCAGCGCAGCGACCTCTATATCGAGCGGGTGCAGCGGCCCTAGCAGCACGCATTCGGCTCCTTGCGCAGCAGACGCCAGCGCGTTGCAGCCAATCGGCACAGCAGCTCTTGGCATGCGCTGTTGGCGGCGATCCCCTACGACGCAATTGACAAAGTGCGTCGTAGTCTCACTCTCTCCCCAATGCACATCAGCCCCCGCTCGGCTCAGTGCAGCGACCACATCGGCGTCGCCGGGAGCCAGATTGGTGCACACGGCGACATCCTGTCCCAAACGCAGCAGCGTCAACCCGCCGTAGACGGCTACGCCACCGCGCTTGTAGCGCGTTCGCTCCCCTTGCACGACGCAATCGACCGTCGCCGACCCAACCACCAGCCAGCGCCGCCTGTGCGCGCGTTCGCATTTCATAACATGCAATCCTATTTGCGCCCAATATGCCATCGATTGAACGCGAGCGTACTCCAACCTATCTTTACAGCAGACTGCGCCCGACGGCAAATTACAGCGGAAAACTATATGCCCCGCCCACGCAGGCCCCTGCGCCGGCCAGATGGCTCACCCGAGCACTGCACGCCGGACGAGCTCCTGGCCGATGCCATTGCCAGAGAAGACCTATCTGCGCTCCCAGAGAGCGGTAGGCCTATCGACCTGAGTGACTATTTCGCCAGCGGTCCAGAGCACCGCATGGCCGGCAAATTACTCAAGGACAATCAGGTTCTGCCGCAGGCGCTGCAGGAGCGGCGCGATGCCGAACAGCACCAGGCGCAGGCCACCCACTACATAGGCGAGCAAACGGCTCGACTGGCTTCGCTGCGCGCACAGGTTCCGGACCACACTCAAGCACTCAGCGCGCCCTTCTCCTCGCGCGCGGCCCTGCTCGACGCACTCGGCTGGCAGCAGTGGCCCAACGGTCTGGCCGAACCCACTGGAGCCCATATCCCTTCCCTACGCGTCTGGCTTTGCCAGGTAGAGAACGTGAACGAATACCTGCTAGCGTACAACCGACAGATCGAAACCTGTATCCAACACTATCGCACACTGCTGGAAAAAGCCGACGTCTGCATCGAACGCCTCAACAAACAGGCGCTTTTTTCACGCCAGCTCACCCCCAGTCCGCAGCGGTCACGCATCGATATCACCGCGCACGTGCAACGCGCACGCCGTGACCTTCCGCCCCTACAGGCACTGCCCAGCGATTGGCGCCTGCGCTTGACGGAGTATTACCAGACGGCCCACCCCTCTGTGCTCCGTCGACTGCGCGCACTCTGGCCGTTTTAGCTGCCCCAGAAAACGCGCTCAGCCACGCGGCCGAGCACCTGGTCCTTCTCGTTCTCGCTCAGTCCCAACTCGTCGGTAAAGACGGCGAGGTGCTGCGCGTATGACGCCTTTTTGAGCCAGTGCTCGCAGGGAAAGTCCGAGCCCCACATACAGCGCTCCGGACCAAACGCATCAATTGCATAACGCAGCATAGCGTGCGTGTCGACAAAGGGATAGGACTGCCGCGACGACGTGATACCAAAGGTCAGCTTGGCATACAGATTCTCGCAGTTGGCAAGGGCGCGGACCTGGCGCAGGACATCGCCGCCTGCTCCCTCTTCCACCTGGGGATAGGCGCAGTGATCGAGCACCACAGGCACTCCGGGAAAACGCGCTAGGAGTTCGCCTAATTCGCACAGATGCTCCGCGTGCACGTGCGCACACACAACCGCCTGCAGCGCGCCGGCTGCAGCCCACAGCCGCTCGGACGCGGCGTGACGAAGGTGCCCGGCCGCCGCTTCGATGCGCACTCCCTTGACGTTGTATTCCCCGACCAACCGTTCGAGTTCGGCCACGCTCTCCTCTGCGGTGGGATCCAGCGTGCACACGCCCCGGGTCCAATCGGCATGGTCCCGCGCCGTATCGGCCAAGAGGCGGTTGTCCCAACGATAGGCCGATCCCGTTTGCACCAGCACGACGCGGTCAATGCCGTTAGACGCTGCTTCGCGCCTCAGGTGCTCTATATCGCCCACACCTGCTGCCGGGCGATATGGATCCTCTTTCATGGGATACGTTGCTTCGTCCCCGGCGTATATGTGAGCATGCGTATCAATGCGCATGGGACCTCCTTTTACAGAGCAATATACGCCGCGCGGCTGCTTGACACACCCCTGTCTCCATACGATGCTTACGCGCACAAGGAACAAGGCAACGAGGACCATCTATGTCAGCACCTATCCGCGAAATTGGCATCCCCGTGCGCTCGGTCAACTGGGTGCATCTACACCCCGGCATTACGTGTGCAGGACAGCCCTGCCTCTACGCCGTCATGGGTCAGCAGGCCGCCGGCCTGTTTGTCCTGCAGATCGATTTAGACAGCGGCAAGTGCCGCCAGTTCATCTGCGACTTGGCCAATGCAAACTATCCTACGGCTACCTATATGAGCCGCTCCAACCGCCTCTACATCGGCTCGTCCTACGCTGGCCATCTGCTCTGCTTTGATCCACAGCAGGATGCCCTAATCGACCTGGGAGCGATCCATCCCGAAGCGGCGACTTTTCCCTGCCGTATCGACGAGGGAGAAGACGGCCGCCTGTGGATTGGCAGCTACCCAACGGCCGATCTAACAGCCTACGACCCAGCGACCCATACGTTCCAGCGCTGCGGTCGCATGGACGACGTAGATATGTATAACTATCCGCTCGTCGCCGGCGACGGCAGCATCGCCAATCTGGTGCGTATGACGCAGCCACACGTGGTGCGCTACGACCCACAGTCTGGCCAGAAGGCAGTCGTCGGACCCGTGTCGATAAAAGGCGAAAGCGAGCTCGACCTCGTGCGCGGCGACGATGGTAACCTGTATATCGCCTCTTCGCTTGGCGATTTTCGCATAGAAGGCAACGAGGCCATTCCCGTTGATGCGCTGCCTCCACCGCGTTCAGCTCCCGCACTGCCCGATGGCAGCAGAGCGGCCTTCGCCGATGCCGGACAGCAACGCTATAGGACGCTGGTGCTCAGCGCTCCCGACGGCAGCACGCGCTCTTTTGAGCTCGACTACGAGGCTAGCGGCAGCCGCCTATTCTACGTGCATCAGGGCCCCGACGAATGCATTTACGGTTCGAGTATTCTGCCTCTGCACCTGTTTCGGCACAACCCGAAAAACGGCGAATTGGTCGACCTCGGCGTCTGTTCGTCGGCAACGGGCGAAGCCTACTCAATGGCCAACCTCGACGGCAAGATGTATATCGCTTCCTATCCGCAGGCCAAGCTGTCCGTCTACGATCCCGCGCAAGCCTACCGCTTTGGCGAAGACGCGGATGCCAACCCGCGCGATCTAGGGCGCATGGACGAGCTTTCGTATCGACCGCGCAGCACGCTCACAGGCCCGCTTGGCCGCGTCTGGACCGCATCAATACCCGACTACGGCCGCTGGGGTGGACCGCTGTCCTGCTACGACCCGCAGAGCAATACGACGTCGTCGTACCAGCGCATCTGCGGCGATGCCTCCTGCTATACGCTGGCTTGGCTACAGCACCAGGAGCGCATCGCCGTTGGCACGACGATTGACGCTGGTTCGGGCACCCAGCCGCGCGTCGATCGGGCCGAACTGTTTTTGTGGGATTACCACGCGGAGGAAAAGACCTGGGAACAGGCGCTCGACTGCAGAGCGATCAATGCCCTACTCGTCGGCCCCGACGGACGGCTTTATGGCACGACGGTAGGGGGCACTAACCCCACGCTCTTTGTCTTCGATCCGCAGGCGCTAGCATTTACCGACACCCTCCAACTGCCCGACGGCGCTCCGCTCGATCTCGGGCTGCAAACCGGCCCAGACGCAAAGATATACGGGTTTACCCGCTCCTGCGTCTATCGCCTCGATCCCACTACGCTGCACATAGAGCCCGTCGTTGCACGAGAGAACGCCTTTTCCGTCGCCGGTCCCATCGTCGGCGACAGCATCTTTTTCGCCGATGAGCACCGCCTGTGCGCGGCGACGATTTTTTAGGAGACGATATGCCCGAGTGGAAAAACTACGAAGAGCTGCGACCCGACCAGCTAGAAGCGCTCCTGTCCGCATCCCCCGTCGCCTACTGGCCGCTGGGCCTTCTCGAGCATCACGGCTGGCACCTGCCGGTTGGTTTTGACGGCATCAAGGCGCGCCGCACCTGCGAGCGCATTGCCGCGCGCACCGGCGGCCTAATGCTGCCGACGATGTGGTGGGGCGGCGGCGGCGGTCACGACGTGTTCAAATGGAGTCACTACCAGCCGCCAGAGGCCATAACCGCTATGCTCGACACTACGGCGCGCCAGCTGCTCGACTTTGGCGCACGCGCGCTGGTGCTGCTGGCAGGCCACTATCCCTGGCAGTCGTTTCTCGACGAGACAGTGCCTGCCCTGCGCGCAGACTATCCCGATGCGCTGGTGCTCGCCGGCACTGAAGTCAGCATCTGCGGCGATGCCGTCCAGCTCAAAGGAGACCACGCCGCCAAGGAAGAAACGTCGTTCGGTCTAGCGCTCTTTCCCGAGTTGGTCGATCTGGGCGCCCTGCAAGAGGGCCATCACGACGACGTCTGGCCGCCGGCCGGACCACCGCCGGCAGACCAGCGCCACCCGCGCGTCAACTTCGAACCCGCCCACCCGCTCTTTGCTCAGATGGGCGACGATGCGCGCGAGGCGACGGCCGCCCACGGCGAAGAAGGTCTCGCCCAAGTTGTCGACCACCTTGCCGGAACGATTAACAACTTTCTGCAAGCGGGACGGACGTGATGACTCCGCGTCCCGAACATCCGCGCCCGCAGTTCCAGCGCCGGCAGTGGATCAACCTCAACGGCGAGTGGAATTTTCGCATCGACCACGGCGATTCAGGCCACCAGGCCCACTGGCATGAACAGCCGTCTGTGCTAACAGACAAAATCAACGTTCCCTTCTGCCCTGAGAGCCACCTTTCGGGTATCGGGCACACCGACTTCATGCCCGCCGTGTGGTACCATCGCACCATCGAAGTGCCCGCCCAGTGGCTCGGCCAGCGCGTGCGCCTGCACTTTGGCGCCGTCGACTACGAGTGCCGCGCCTGGCTCAACGGCGTCGAAGTAGGGGTTCACTACGGCACGTCTTCGTCGTTTCACTTTGATATCACCGACGCACTGCGCACGGGCTCCAACGACTTGGTCGTACTGGCCCGCGACGACGTGCGCTCGGGGCTGCAGCCGGCCGGCAAGCAGAGCGCGCAGCTGCATTCACACGGCTGTCACTACACGCGCACAACGGGGATCTGGCAAACGGTGTGGCTAGAGGCCGTTCCAGCGGCGCACATAGAATCCGTGCGCATCGTGCCCGACCTAGATGGGCAGCGCTTTGTGCTGACGCCCTCGCTTGAATGCACCGCGCGCGGACAGCGCTTTCGCGCGGTGCTGCTCGATGGCGAACGCATCCTACACAGCGCTTCCATGTCTGCGCTCAGCGGCGCCTCGCTGGTTCTTGATATCCCGCAGGTGCGCCCGTGGAGCCCGACCGATCCTCACCTATACGACCTCCGTTTCGAGCTCGTTGACGACGAAGCCGTGCTCGACTCCGTGCAGTCCTACGCCGGCCTGCGCAAGTTCCACATTGAAGGCCATGTATTTTACCTGAATAACCAGCCCATTTTTCTGCGCTTTGTGCTCGATCAGGGCTTCTATCCAGACGGCCTGTGGACCGCCCCATCGGACGGCGAGCTAAAAGCCGATATTGAGCGCGCTATGGCCGTCGGTTTTAACGGCGCGCGCCTGCATCAGAAGGTCTTCGAGGAGCGCTTTCACTACTGGGCAGACCGTCTGGGCTACCTGACTTGGGGCGAGTTTTCCGACTGGGGCCTCGACTTTGGCCAGCCGCAGGCGCTGGCCAACCAGCAGCGCGAATGGCGCGAAATCGTCCTGCGCGACCTCAACCATCCATCGATCGTCGCGTGGACTCCTTTTAACGAGACGATCGGTGCCGCCCGCAGCCATCGGGAGGCTCATCGCCGCGCCCTTGAAAGCACGTATGACCTGACCCGCGCCCTCGATCCAAGCCGCCCCGTGCACGATGCGAGCGGCTACGTACACGTCAAGACCGATATCTTTACCGTACACGACTACGAGCAGGATCCGGACACATTCTGTGAAACCTATCGCTCCGTGCATCCGGATAGACCGGAGCAAGCGCGCGTCTGCTTCCCCGAGCTATCTATTCCCTATCGAGGCCAACCCTACTTGGTAGATGAGTACGGCGGCACCTGGTGGGTCGAATCCAGCGCGGGCGATGGGACCGATAGAGAGGCCGGCTGGGGCTATGGCAACCGGCCACAGCGCATCGAAGAGGTATACGAACGCATTGAAAAATTAACCGGTGCGCTGACGGCCCACCCCCATATGGCCGGATTTACCTACACGCAGTTGACCGATATCGAGCAGGAGCAAAACGGAATTTACACCTATGATCGGACGCTGAAGTTTGATGCCGAGCGCCTGCGCAATGCCTTTGGTGCTGCGGCCGCTATCGAAGGGAACGTAGAATGAGCGATTTTCAGTATATATGCGTAGTTGGGTCGGGTTTTCTCGGCACGCAAATCGGCCTGCAGTGCGCCGCCCACGGCTATCAGACGCGACTGGTCGAGCCCTCTTCCCACGCGCGCGCGCAGTCACAGCAGACCGTGGCAACGGAGCTGCAGCGCCGCACCGACGACGGCGAACACGACGCGGCCGAGAGTGATGCCGTGCGAGCGCGCATGACCTATGTCGAAGAGCTAGAACAGGGCGTGGCCGACGCTGGCCTAGTCATAGAAGCCATTCCCGAACGCCTCGAACTCAAGCGCCAGCTCTTTGCCCAACTCGACGCATTAACGCCCCCCGACACAATTTTGGCTACCAACAGCTCCTCGATTAAAATCTCTGCGATCGAAAGCGCCACACAGCGCCTCGACAAAGTCCTCAATATGCATTTTTACGGCCTTATTTGGCAGCGCCCGATGGTCGAGTTGATGCGCGGCAGCGCGACGTCCGAAGAGACCATTGAGGCCGTGTACCGCTGTGCCCAGCGCATCGGCGTAACGCCTCTCGTCGTAGATAAAGAGAGCACCGGATTTATCTTTAACCGCGTCTGGCGCGCCATCAAACGCGAGACCTTACACCTAGTGAACGACGGCGTCACTTCGCACGAAAACGTCGACCGCGCTTGGATGATTTTTACGGGTATGAAAATGGGGCCTTTTGCCCTGATGGATCGCGTAGGGCTGGACGTCATATGCGATATCGAAAACGTGTACTATCGCGAATCGGGCCTGGAGCGAGACGCACCCCCGCCCATCCTGACCGACCGCGTCGCTCGCGGCGAGCTGGGCTGCAAGACCGGCAGGGGCTTTTACACCTACCCCGATCCCGTTTTTGAAGATCCCCAGTGGCTCAAGGGCGACGCCGGACTGGCCCAAGAACCATAGCATCCGATATGCCCAAGAAGCGCCACTGACGATGCGAAAAAAAATAATGCTTCGTCGGAAAAATATGCCCTTGATTTTTTTGGGCATAATATTCACATTTTCACTCAGTCTTCGTTTCGAAAAGGCAAACTACGCGAAAGCGTAGGACGCGAAGGAACGGGTCCTCATCTGGCCTCTGGCCACCTAAGGACAGCCGCACTGTCGAAGGCCATTCGTTCAGTGCGGTCTATTTAGACAACTCCTTCGCGCGAGTAGCAAAGGCCGCACTGGTATAGTTTACTTGTGCGGTTTTTTTGTTGCCAATGGCCTCAGCTACAGCAGAAGTTAGCGAAGAACCCGAAATCCCCCTGCGCCAGCGCGTAGCCATCGTCATGGTCGCCCTCGGCCACGACGTGGCCGGAGAGGTAATGAAGCACCTCTCCGATTACGAGGTCGAGGAAATAACCCAGTCTATAGCAGCACTCAAGAGCGTTTCCGTCGAAGTGATGGACCGCGTTCTCGAGGACTTCGAACAGCACCTGCTGGCCGGTGAATGGATCAGTCAGGGCGGCATCGACTTTGCCCGCAATGCTCTCGAACGCGCGGTTGGCCCGCGCAAGGCACAGGAAATACTCGACCGCGTCAGCAGCCGCGTGGCCTCTGGTTTCTACATGCTGCGCAACGTCTCGCCCGAGCAGATTGCTCCCTTTATAAGCCACGAACATCCACAAACCATCGCGCTTATCCTATCGCAGCTGGATTCGGCTCAGGCTTCGGGCATTCTCTCACAGCTACCCGAGCGCCTGCAGGCCGGCGTTGCTTATCGCATAGCCACGATGGAAAACATCACGCCCGCCGTCCTCAAGCAGATCGAAGAAAGCCTCGAGGCCTCGCTGCGCGACGTGCTGGGCGGCAACCAGGACGTCGGCGGCCCCCGCGTCATTGCCGATATGCTCAACCTGACCGGCTCATCCGTCGAAAAAAACGTCCTCGACCAGATGGATGCCATGGACCCAGAAGTAGCAGAGTCGGTGCGCAACCTGATGTTCGTCTTTGCCGACATCGTACGGCTGACCGATCGAGAAATACAGACGCTGATGCGCGAAGTCGATCAGAAGGATCTGGTCATTGCGCTCAAGACGGCCGGTGAAGAGCTGAAAAACAAGATTCTCGGCAATATGTCCGAGCGCGTGCGAACCTACATAACCGAGGAGATGGAATTCCTCGGACCGATGCGCGTATCCGAAGTAGAAGAGGTCCAGCTGCGCATCGTGCAGCAGGTCCGCCAGTTGGAGGAGCAGGGACAAATCACCGTTGTCCGCGGCGACTCCGACGATCAATTCGTTTAATCCCAGCAAAGGACGTCCTATGTCAATGCGCGACGCGAACCAATGCAAATCCACACTTCAACTGTTCTACCTTGCCTACGGAGGTCGTTAGCTAGATGATCGAACCCCGCTCGCCCAAGCTGCTCTTCGTCCATAGCGGATCCCCGAAGAAGCGCATGACCTTTGTCGCCGCCAGCCAACTCGGCGCCCAGGTCCACCTGTTGAATCCAGAGACCAACTGGGCCTCTTCTCTCGTCCAACAAACGCACTGCACAGCCGGACTCAGCATTCCCGAAGTTGTCGCACTCGCCGAAGATCTCCATAGCCGCGAGCAGTTCGACGGCATCGTGACCTTCTGGGAGGAAGACGTGCCAACCTGTGCGCTGATCAGCGCTCGCCTCGGCTTGCCCGGCAACGCCCCGCAGGCCGCACTCGCCGCACGCAGCAAATACCGCATGCGGCGCGCCTTTGAACAGGCCGGCGTGCCGGTTCCCACATTTCGCCGCTTTTTCGACCACAGCTCGCTGATCGAGGCCTGCGCCGCGGTCGGCACACCCGCCGTGCTGAAACCGGAATGGGGTTCCGATAGCGAATGGGTGCTGCGCGTCGAAACGCCGCCGCAGGCCATCCAGACCTTCCAGTCCATACGCGATGACGTGCGCATTCAAGACTGCATCTATCGCTACCAGAGCGGAACCTACGTGCTCGAAAGCCTGCTCATCGGCCCGGAGGTCAGCGTCGAAGGCGTTGTGCAAAACGGACAGGTGACCATCTATGCCATCATCGACAAGGCCAAGATGGACGAAGACAGCTTTGTAGAGCGCGGCGAAACCACGCCCTCGCTCTTTCCCGAGGACGTGCAGCAACAGATTCGCACCATGGTGCGCAACGGCGTCGCCGCGCTGGAATTAGACAACTGCGGCATCCATGCAGAAGTCAAAATCACCGCTGACGGCCCCCGCATTATCGAAATAGGTGCGCGCATGGGCGGCGACTGCATTCACGCACTGGTACAGCGCGTCTATGGAATTGACCTAGCTATAGAAAACATACGCGCCGCACTCGGTCAGCCAGTCAGTCCGGCGACTGCCGCCCTAGGCTACGGTATCTCGCGCACGCTCGTTCCGGAAAAACCGGGGCTCGTGCGCCTCGAGCGCAGAGGCCAACCGCGGGCTAGCCGCAACCTCATCGAAGTGGTGCTCACCAAGGGGCCCGGCGACTGCGTAGCCGTCCCGCCGCACGGCTATGACAACCTTGCTTGGATCAGCGTATGGGGACGCAGCTACCGCGAGGCCAGCCGGCGCATAGATGCGCAGGCTGCTCGCCTGCAAAGCGCCTTTGTCATTGAGGACCAGCAGCAGGTATTCTACCATACCGAGGCCGCAGGATGAAACATCTACTCTTTGTTCATACGGCCGGTGATGCGCGCCCCTATGTTGAGCGTCTGCGCGCGCTCGGCTTTCGCGCCAGCCTAATAAAGCGCTGCCCAAACGCCAGCGATCAGGCCTGTTTCGATGCGACGTTTGACATCGACTACCAGGAAGACCTCAGTGCAGCACTAGCCTGTGCGGTTGACCTCAACAGGCGCGACCCCGTCGACGGCGTGCTTAGCTTTTCAGAAAGCGGCGTGCTCGGCGCCAGCTTTATCGCCGAACACCTCGGCCTACCGGCCAACGCTCCGGCCGCCGCGCTGCGCGCGCGCAACAAATACCTCATGCGCACAGCGATGCGCGACGCCGGCCTGCCCACACCCGAGTTCCACTTGGTCAACAGCGCTCAGCAGGCACGTTCTATACTACAGCAGCACGACCGCCCGATGGTGCTCAAACCGATTAGCGGCTCTTCGAGCTACGGCGTCGTGCGCCTCATGCCGGAGGACGGATTGGACACCATCGCCGCACACGTTGAATCAGTGCGGACCTACATCGATAGCTACCGCGAGGAAAATCCCCAGTATCCGTTCGAATTTTGGCTGCCTGAAGCAGGTCGTGGCATTGCCTCAGCCGACGTCTTCGACCCGCGAGAGCACTTCCTATTAGAGGGCTTTATCCCCGGACAGCAGGTGAGCGTTGACGGCATTGTCAGCGACGGCGAGGTGAGCTGCTTTGGCGTTATTGAAATCGAGCGCATCAAAGACGAGGACTACTTTCTCGAATACGAGGAATGGATGCCAACACATCTGGGCTCGGCGCGCGAAGAGGCCATCCAAGATGCCGCCGCCAGCGCCGTTCGGGCACTGGGCCTGCGCAACAGCTGTTTTCACTGCGAGTTAAAAATCGACGGCGATGCCATCTGCGTGCTCGAAATCGCGGCGCGGCGCGGCGCCGACAATATTGCCGACTTCCTGCACTCGCTGCACGGCATCGACATCTACGCTGAAGGCGCGCTTATTGCCAGTGGACAGCCCCGAAACTACCCGCGTCGACATCCGCAGGGGGCAATGAAAATGCGCTATTTTTTGCCCGAAAAGTCGGGCATCATTGCGCGTATCGACGGTATTGATGACGTGCAAAGTGACCCGCGCCTGAGCGAACTGTGCCTCGACTTTTCCGTTGGCGAACGGGTGTTGATCCCGCCTGACGGCTTTGAGTTTCTAGGCTATATGAGCGTGTGTGCTGCCGACCTACCCGGTGCCGATGCCGCACTAGAGTCGCTGTACTCACGCGTCGTATTTCATATCGACACCGATCCAATTACATCCTGACATGACCCATTCAAACAATCCATTACTGGTGGTACACCCCAGTCTGGACTATGCCAGACGAGTATGTAGCCACTTCCCCAACGCCGTATTTATCGCGCGGCCAGCCCGTGCTAAAGAGCTGCGTACGGCCGGCTTCCGCGCGCTCGCTGCCGATCTGAGCGACGGTCGAGCTGCGCTGCGCTGCGCCACCGACTACGCTCTCACACAGCGTCTTTGCTACGCGGGTATCGCCTGCTTTGTCTGTGAATACCTACCCCTAACTGCACTCTTAGCAGCTGGACTGGGTCTGCCCTACGTCGACGTACAGACGGCCGCTCTCCTGCGCGACAAGGCGCGGTGCGGCGCGCTGTGGGAGCGCAGCGGCGTTCCCGTGCCGACCGCACAGCGCATCGACGACCTGAGTGAATTGGAAACCTTTGCTTCGACCTGCTCTCCCCCTTGGATAATAAAGCCCATCGATGCGACGGGCAGCGAATGGGTCTTGCGCATCGACGACCCAAGCCAGTTAGCCGATGCCCATACGCGCATCCAGCACGGTCTGCGGGAGCGCTTTCCCAACGATCCATCGCCCGCCTACCTAGCCCAGCGGTGTATTCAAGGCCGCGAGTTTGGCGTCGACTTTTTTATCGAGGGACAGCGCCTGCGCATTCTGCGCCTATGTGAAAAGTTCCTCGTTGAAACGCCCACACAGGCAGGCGTCGTCGGCGGCTATTGCATCCCACACCTACCGCAGCGACTGCGCCGCCAGCTACAGGACACGCTGCGCCAAGCCGCGCGCGCGGTGGGCATGATGCGCGGCATCGGCATGGCCGATCTCATCCTCTCTAACGACGTGTTTTACCTGCTGGAGATGGCCCCCCGTCCGGGCGGAGACTGCTTGCCCGACCTGTGCAGAGCAGCGTTTAATTACGATCCCATACGCGCTACCTGCGAGGCGGCCATCGGCGAAACCCCGCGTGCCATTCACTGGCCGCATCCGCGGCGTCCGCTGTGTGCACTGCACCTCATGAGCGATCGCGAAGGCACGATACAGCAGATCGATTTTTCCGCCCTGCGCGCCCACGGCAGCTTTTACAAATTGATCGAGGCCTACTGCGAACCAGGCGATACGCTGCGCCATTGGGCCGGTAGCTACGAAGATCGTATTGTCGCTTCTTGCCTCGCTTATTGCCCCGATTCAAGCGGCCTAGCAGATCTGTGGAGAGAATTGTCTGATGCCGTGCATATCACCTTCGCCAACGAATTGGAACCAAATCCGCTATGATATCTTCTACGCCTACCCTCCGCGCCGGTGAACTCAGCTCACTGGTCGACCAGTGCCTATCACAGCGCGGATATTTCCTCGCCGCGAGCGAAACATTCGGCACGCCACAATACTTGGTCGACGAGGCGCGTATCCATGCCCAAGCCGAGCGGTTCTTACGCGCTTTTAGCCACCCACAGCAGCCGACGCGAACGCACTACGCCCTCAAGTCCAACCCATCTCTGCCCGTCGTGCAGACGGCCTGTCGTGCCGGCCTGTGTGCCGACGCATCGTCCGGACTCGAACTCGAACTGGCCCTGCACTGCGCCTTTCCCCACATCGTCCTTTCGGGCCCGGCCAAGAGCGACAGCGAGCTCGAGCTAGCGCTCGACCACGCCGATAGAGTCACGGTGCACCTAGACAGCTTTGCGGAGTTGGAGCGTCTGGAAGCGCTGGCCGCACGGCGCCAAACGCCCATTCGCACGGGCATCCGACTCAATACGGATGCACACGGCAACTGGACAAAGTTCGGCATTCCCGCCGGCGCTCTCGGTGAATTCGCGGCAGCAGCTAGAATGATGAATTGGGTGCAGTTGCAGGGGGTGCAGTTCCATCTCAGCTGGAATCGCCAGGCTCGCGGCTATGTGGAAACCCTGCGCGCCCTAGGCCCTTTGCTGGCCGCTCATATACCGACTGACGGTTGGAAATTTGTCGATATAGGCGGCGGCTTTTACCCCGAAGACGACGAGGCGGTCTATCCGTGGCTAACCGATGCCCAGCGCCTGCGCGCGCTCAGCGGCCAAGACGGCGCCGATGCACCGGCCGCGGATTGGGACCTGCGCTACCTGCTGCACGACGTGCAGCCGATAGAGGATATGGCCAGCGAGGTCTTCACCGCCTTTGACCAATCCGTCAGCTCGAAAGTCGGCCCGCTCGCACTGTGGCTGGAACCTGGTCGCTACATAGCGAATAAGGGCGTGCATATCTTGCTGCAGGTGGCCGATGTCAAAAGCGACGATATCGCTATTGCCGATGGGGGCACCAATTTGCTGGGATGGGAGCGCCTGGAGAGCGAACACTGCCCGCTTATCAACCTGAGCCACCCATCGACCCAGCAGCGGCGCTGCCGAGTCTACGGATCGCTGTGCACGCCCCATGACCTGTGGGGGTACGCCTATTACGGAACGCATTTAGCAGTGGGAGATATCCTGCTATTACCAGCGCAGGGTTCCTATGTGCAAACGCTGGCACAGCGCTTTATCAAGCCCGTCTGCCAGACTGTCTACTGGAGCACCGATGGTCAGTTGGAGCGGGTCGAGGCGGCCGAAACTCTAGCCGATCGCTATCCATCTCTGCGCGACAGCGCACAGCAGCTGGCCTAAGCAAGCTGAGCCGCGCCGTGCAGATCCAACCGCTGGACCAATTGATCGTAGCGATCTACGCGCTGGCCATGCTCGGCGTCGGATTTTATCTGCGCGGCAGAATATCGACCTTTGAGCAATTTAGCGTGGCCGGCCGCCAGCTATCGGCTCCGC
>JAYPJE010000031.1:0-49971 GCA_038128265.1 Gemmatimonadota bacterium | reverse complement strand
ACCTGCGACCGTCTGCTTAGAAGGCAGATGCTCTATCCAGCTGAGCTATGGGCACTAAAAACAATAATTTATGAAATTTTCAGCTCGGGCCAAGCGCTCGACTAAACAAATACATTCACCCCGCTCTGGCAAGTACTCAGACCAGATTCTTAACGGCCCTTTCTTCCATCAGGGGAAAGGTGATACAAAAGTGCGCACCCCGTTCCCGACTTTTTGTTTCAAAGCGCCCCCGCAGCTGCCGCGTGAGAATCTGAATCAGCTGCAGACCAAGCGTCTTTGCCCCTCGCGTGGTCACATCGGCGGGCAGTCCCACGCCGTCGTCGGCTACTTCTAACTCGACGCGCTTTTCCTCGACAGCGCGCAGGCCGATGTATATCGAGCCCGAACGCCCATCTGGAAAAGCGTATTTGAGCGCGTTTGAAATCAGCTCGTTTATCATCAGACCGCAGGGAATGGCTTGGTCGAGATCCAGCATCAAATCGCTCACCTCGACCCGTAGTTCAATGTCTTGATCACTGGTCTTGTAGGTGGTAAACAGGCTGTCGACCAGCACCGGTATATATTCCGTAAAATCGACCCGGGCCAAATCGTCCGACTGGTAGAGGCGCTCGTGAATCAGCGCCATAGTCTGCACGCGATTCTGGCTATTGACAAACAGGTCAAGGTCGCGCGCGTCGGCAATATCGCGCGCCTGTAGGCTAAGCAGGCTAGATATGATCTGAAGGTTGTTCTTGACCCTGTGGTGGATCTCCTTGAGCAGAACGACTTTTTCTTCGAGCGAGGACTCCAAGGTCTGGTTGGCGTGCGACAATGCCTCCGTGCGCTCGCGCACGCGGCGCTCCATCTCGGCGTCGCGCAGTTCAATCTCGGCGAGCATCTCGTTAAATTCCACCGTCAGCGCTCCGAGGTCGTCGGCGGCGTATTGTTCGGCGCGCAGCGAGTAATCGCGCTCTTCCGAGATGCGGTTAGCCGTGTGAATCAGATGGTTAATGGGCTCAGATACTGTGCGCAAAAACCTGATACCCAGAAATAGGGCCAGCGCCGCCGCAATAAGGGTGATCAGCAGAATCGTCGATATTGAGTGGAACAGCTGCCGATAGAGCACGCCGACATCCGACTCGATGTATATTGCACCGAGTAGATCGCCGTCCTGATAGACATATTTGGTCCAGGTGAGCTGCCGCAGGTCAATGGCATACCCTTCGCTCAGTGGCACTTCGAGCTGGGGCGGCAAATTGGGACTGCGCGCATACATCGCGAATGTGCTACCATCCGGATTGAGAAAGCGCGCACCCGTTATATTGGGCTTGGCTCGCAGTGAAGCAAGCGTGTTTTCAGCATCTCTCTTTGCCTGAAAGCGCAGAGCCGCAGTGCCATTTTTTCCCAGCACATCGGCAACGGTCTCCAGCTCAGAAATCATAAAATTGGTAAACGTAAACGTCTGGTAGGCGATGATTGCTATCGATGTCAAAACCATGCCAAACGCCGTCGTCAGGACGACGATCAGCGTTAGTTTGCGCTCTAGGGGTAAGCTGGCAAAGTCGCGCATATCAATCTTCTATGACTTTTGACGCCAGTTTGAGCAGGTTGGCACTGATATCTAAATCGGTGTTGCGCGCAGCTACTAGGTTGACGATAAACGCTAGGTGATCCTCGTCAAACGTCAGCTCCAAGATACCTCCCCGCTGCGCGAAGTCGCCGGTTTGCCCCACGGTGAGCACGTGGTCCAGCGCGGGCAAATCCGGCACAACTTCTCGCAGTTTGCGCAAGCTGTCTGGGCTGCAGAACAGCACGTGACCCTGCTCGACCGACTGCACATCGCGATAGTAGCGCACCTCAAGAGAGCGGCCGTGTATGCGCTTACCGCGAATCATTTGGGGCGCTGCACCTAGCGTATCGGGCGAAAGAAAAGCAAATACAAACGGACTGTCGCCGTCGGCAAAGGCATTATCTGGCCAGCGGACCAACTTGGCAAAGTTGTATATCAGCGCCGTTTTTGCCTGATACTCTCCTACATCGCTGTCGGCGATGGCAGCGCGTTGACCGCAGAAGAGGAGAAGCCATCCCCAAAAGAGCCGTAGCGCACATGTGCGAAACTGTACGTACAACGAGCTATCAGAATGTAGCGATCGCACTCAACCCGATACGCCCCAACTCTTTGGGCTGTGGACCGTTGAGCGATTGATAGATAGGTAGGCCATATTC
The DNA here is from genome assembly GCA_038128265.1 of Gemmatimonadota bacterium. Taxonomy (GTDB): domain Bacteria; phylum Latescibacterota; class UBA2968; order UBA8231; family UBA8231. Next base: position 47,766 of record JAYPJE010000031.1, on the reverse strand, counting down.
GACATCGACCGCAAATCGCTCTTGCAGACCCTTGTTGACCTTGATTTTGCTACCCAGACGCAGTTCGACTTCTTTACCGCCAAAGAGCGCCGGATTGGTAACGGGCGCGGGAAAGACCTGCGGGCCGGCCAAGCTGATGTCGGCCGCATTCACACCGACGGGACCGGGGCAACCGTCCCCACACGGCGGCGGCGCCGGAACGACCAGGTCTTCATTAACACCGTCTATGCTACCCGTCGTCTTGTATGAAATGCGCACAAAGGGCTCCGCCCAATCGCGCGCTTTGTAGCTGATAGATCCACCAAGTGCAAAGCGATTGCCCAGCGTGTAGTCGTGATCGTTTTTACCCATGCGCAGCACGGCGCTCGTAAATGCACTCCAGCGCAGGGCGTCGCTTCGATGCGAATAGGCCAGCGTCGGCGCTAGGTCCAACGTGCCCGACCCGATCTGCATTGTAAAGGGCAGCAGCGTGTTGTTCGGTGGATCGCGCGGCGTCAAACCCTTCTCGTCTATCGAGCCGGTGGGCAGGTTGAGCGCCAAGCCTGCGAGAACCCGCTGGCCGCTTTCCAATCGGTGCAAATACGATCCGGACAGAGCGATATCACCGACTCCCGACGAGGTGATGTTGAATTCGCTGAAGTTGTATTCGACGCCGTCGACGGTCTTAACAACGATGCTTTCGTGATCGGAAGACTGCCGTATAAAGGGCAGCTGCAGGGCCACCGACAATTCCTGTGACACGTTATAAGAAATGTCGACCATGTGCGCCTGCTGCGTGATGACCGTAGGCGTGACCGGGAACCTGCCCGTAGGCGGCGGTCCCAGCACCTCGTCCAGATCGAGATCCTTCGTGCCGTCGCGATAGCCATCAAAAGACGCAAAGAGAAAGCGATAACCGACGTGCCAGCGCTCAAAATCGACGCGGTTGATGTGAAGCGAAAGAATTTCTTCGATATCTAAGTCCGTAAGGTCCGTGGGTGGTTTCTGCGCATGGAGTGCAGTAGAACTAAACACTACTGCCCACGCCAACAGACCATATATGCAGCGCGCATTAAACATATGTGCCCTCCTAGTGGCAATATTGTGCGAAATGCAACCCATCAAATATAGTGATTATTTGCATATGATCTAACCCGTGCTGCCAGCGGTCCTGCTTTCTTGCTTGATCTGCCATGCAGTTGTCCGTTTATTAGCTGGTCCAATTACACAGGCTAAACCTCGATATGAAACACATCCTCCTCATAGAAGACGAAGGCATAATCGCCCTACAACTCTCGCAAACGGTTGAGAACGCAGGAGACTACCGCGTCAGCGTCGCCATGGACGGGCGCGAAGGCGTCGAGATCCACGAAGAGGATCCGGCTGATCTCATTGTAACGGATCTCAACATGCCCGAGTTGGATGGCTTTGGCGTCATCGAACACGTGCGTGCCCATACCCCTGCCGTACAGGTGATCGTGCTCTCCGGCGCCTCGCAGCAAACGGAGGATCGAGCGATGGAAATGGGCGCGCTCTGCACGCTGTCTAAACCTGTGCAGGCAGAGGATTTACTGGCGGCCATACGCAGGGCGTTTGACGAAGGCGACGCATGAAAAAACCGCCGTTACAAGGCAATTGATTTCCGAAACGTATCGACGTATATTGTAGCCACTCGCCACCGAGCGAGATATTCAACATAGTTGGCAGCCGTTCCAACCCGAGTAGTAGATTGCTAACCGAAGGTCCGAAGTAGATCCTACCAGCCGTAGATCTGATCCGCCTGAAGTAGATCCCCTACCGATCGTTGGTTTGAACGCCCAACACACTCATTTAATGGGAGGTGATTTGCTCATGGCAGATCGCGAAACTGGCACCGTTAAGTGGTTCAATGAATCCAAGGGCTTTGGTTTTATTGAGCGCGAAAACGACAGCGACGTCTTCGTCCACTATAGCGCTATCCGCGGCGATGGATTCCGCACGTTGGCCGAGGGCCAAAAAGTGGAATTTGAAGTGGTTCAGGGCCAGAAGGGGCCGGCCGCCGATGGGGTCATAGTGCTCCAGTAAAGGACGCGTTACGACGCGCAAAAGGGGCAACGCACGGCTGTGCGTTGCCCCTTTTTATTAGCGTTTCAGGTGTGACCACTCCGCTTTCGGAGCACCCGTAGACCTATCCCACTGCCATCCCTCCAAATAGGGTATGCGCGCGCCGACGCCAAATACCCTAGGCCCCTCTTCACCGGCCCGCTCCAGCACGTCGGGATTGACCATCGAAGCCAAGTCGTATTCGCCGCGCAGCCAGCAGCGCCGCCACGGTGTGAGCAACGCATAACGATTGGCGCTCCCCCGATGAGCAGAAGGACCATGCCAGGTGTTGATATTAAACACCAGCGCCGACCCGCGCGGCGCTTCCACCACCCGCAAACCGGGCACCGGGGGCGAGGGAATGTCGAGGGTCGGCCATTTGCAGCTCCCGGGCACGACGTGCGTCGCGCCGTTATCACGGCTAAACTCGCTGATACAGGTGATGACATTGAGGCCGAGGACGTGGCTAATAATGCGCTGTCCCCCATCGCCGTCGGCCATCGACTGGCGGCGATTATGGCCCGTAATGGCGCCATCTGAGTGCAGGCCGCCATCGCCGTCACCCGGTCGGCGGATGCTGCCATAGCATCCGCTCAACACCGCATCTGCACCGAGAAAATAGCGAACAAACCGCAGCAGGTGCGGCACCTGGTAGACGCGCTCAAAGATGCGCGCCTTGTTAAAGAGGCACTCCAACGCGGGCGGATCGCCCGCAGCGGCCAAGCGCTCTAACTCCTCCTGCGCCCGGTCGCACTCTTCGGCACTGAATACATCCGGCAACACGGTGTAGCCATCCAGCTGCATGCGCAGCACGTGCGCGTCAAACGCTTCCTGTTGCATGGCGATCACGCCGCCTGAATGCCGGCGGTATGCAGATGCGCCAGACCGTGCTCGTACACCTCGAAATGCTCGCCCTCGGCCTCTTCGGGGTCGACGTATTTGAGCCACATCGCCTGCTCGGGCCTATCACCAGACAGTTTGCGCCGACTGCCTTTTAGATCGCTTACCCTATCGTGCCAGCGCACCTGCCCCTCCTGCAAGAGGACGTATTGGCCGGCATAGCGCTCGACAAAGTGCTCCATATTGTCGCGGTAGTAGAGTCCCTGCTCGCAGGTCGTGCGACGCCAGGACACGACCATTTCATGCGTGTCGGTCGCATTGGAATAGAACGCGCCCACCGGCCCTTCAACTTCCGAGTGGAAATCGATCTCACCCAGATCGACCGTGCCAAAGCCGCCCTCGGCAGCCACCAGCAGCGAATTGCGGTCGCGTAGAAACGGCGGCGTAAGCCAGTCGCTCAGCGGATCGTGCCCCATCAGATGGGCCGTGCAGGCATCGGTGGCGATGGTGTGGTTGCCCGCTACCAGCGTATTGGCCGTGCGCGCTGGGCCCTCTTCGAGGCCGTTGCCCCACTCTTGGCCCGCCTGTCCAACCAACCCGTCGACGATATTGAGCACCGGGTTAAAGATGCGCCCCAAATCAGCGAGCATATAGGGCATGCGCACCAAGTGGTGAAAGTAGGTGCGCGTGTGCCACTCGGGCTCGGCCGGCATAAGGCCAAAGAGGTTTTTCAGGCTCAGCGTGATTCCCATAAAGGCGTGGTTTTTCATCTTGGCTAGCGAAATAAACTCGTCGACGTCGAGCGCGCTTTCGGGCAGCACGTAGTGCTTGAACATCTGACCACCGCCCGGCACCTCTTGGACGCGGTAGGGCGGCTTAGTGCAGTCTACATATTCGACGCCAAATTCCTTTAGCAGCGGCAGGGCCGTGCCCGTTTCCTGCGGATTGGTCCCCTGATACATCGCGTAAAAACTGACGTCGGAACAGACGATATCCGCCGAGGTGCGCTCACGCAGCAGGCGCAAGCAGGCGCGCACGACCTTTTCGCTGACCAACTGCTGTAGCTGGCCCTCATGGCGCACCCAGCGATCGACCGGCTTGTCCTGGTTGATCTTGATGCCAATGCGCTTAGCCTTTGCCAGGCGTTCCCAACTATCGGCGAGGGGGTCGGTGGCGCGTACGAGCGCCTGATAGACCTCTTCATCGCTGGCGGTATAGTCGCAGTGTGTGGCGCGAACGGTGTAGTTAGACATGACTATCTCCCTGTTGTGCTCCTTGTGCAGCAAGGATCGCCGGTTACAAGCGTGTGCGGAACTAAACTACGATGAGAGACGAGCGGCGAAAAGACCCCGGAAAAGCGGCGACGATCTACCCATCCAAATCACTAGAGCGAATTGCCGCGCAGCATGGTGATAAAAGAATCGCGCAGCGCCGGACTCAGCGCACGGCGCGCAGCATAGCGGCCGGCCCGTTCGGGATCCGACGCTTCTAGGTAGATACCCCACAGCGGTTCGAGGCTGGTGGGCAGCATGGCGTAGCGCACGTCGCCGAAGAAGTTCGGCTCGCGCGGGGAAGTGACGACAAATCCACGAGAAAAGCGGGAAAAGCGTTCCAGGTCGCTGTGGGAGCGCGAGCCCTTTGCAGACCAAGGCAGGTCTCGTTTTACATCCAGCAGGCGCGCCGCCCCCCCTGGGTAGACACGCGGCGGATCGCCTGTGTGTAGCGCATCGACGTAGACGCTATCGCCCACCGTATAAAGGCTGCGCCACAGCAGCAAATTGCCTACGGTTGGCTTGACGAGCAGTTGCTGAGATGCGTGCGTGCGCGCGCTAACGACATCGCGCGCAAGGGTCAGGGCGCGCTGGTGCTGAACAACGCCGAATATCAGATAGACTACGCCCAACACGAGCCCGATGCGCATCGGCTGTAGCTTCCGCAGCCCCATAGCAAGCGGCACCGCCAGCGCCAAACTAAAAGCGGGGTCGACAATGGCGATAATGCTCCAGGCTACGGGTTCGGCAGAGAAGGGCCAGAACAGATGGGTGCCGTAACTGGTGCAGGCATCGAGCAAGCCGCCGGGCGCATAGCCGCAGCAGGCGTATGCGTAGAGTTCTTTGGGGGTCAGCTTGCGGCGCAGAAACGGCCACAGCAGCAGGGCGGCCAGCGCGGCTCCAAACGGAATAAAAATCAGAGAATGGGTAAAATGGCGGTGGTATTCCAACTGCAGCAAGGGATCGCGCGCGCTGTAGATCAGCGCGTCGGCGTCGGGCAACAGGCCCGCGCACAGACCAACCAGAGCGGCGCGACGACCGAGGTGAGCAGGCGCTATGGCCTGGGCGACGGCCGCTCCGGCAATGCCCTGCGTAGCCAGATCCATTTTAGCCGGCCTACGAGCCGCCCTTCTTGTGCTGGGAGCTCAACCGCTTGAAGGCCTCGGGCTCGGTGCGGCTGTTTACCAAATTTTTAATCTGTTCGGCCATTATATTTGGCGGCTTGCCCTCGGTGTTGATCTTGAGGTCGTAGATGCTGTGCTTGTGCACGTGGCGCGCCTGGTGCAGAGCGATATTGACCATGCCCTCTCCGCGCTCCGCAGCGCGCTTTCTCAGCACTTCATCGCTGCAAAACAGGCCAATGAAAAAGGCGCGATTGCGCGCCAATGCCTGTGCACACTCGCCGACGCTAACCCGGTTAATCATCACCGTGTCGACAATGACGTTGTTACCGGCATCGGCCATGATGGCAGCGCTGCGGTGCATGCCGGTAATCGCATCGCGCACCATCCGCTCGCTTTGTGCGTCGCGACGGTCGCGAAAGCGATCGGGAAGCGTAGCGTGAATAATATCGGTCCCGAGGCGCAGATAGGGCTCTTCGAATATGTCCTGCAGCGCGCGGGCCAGCGACGTCTTGCCAGAAGAGGACGCCCCATTTAACACGATGATATTTATTTTGTTGTTCGACATGTAGTTTGTGGCATCACCTAGTAAACGCGAATTGTCCAGTGATTAAAAATAACTCAACCGCAGATATATAGAAAGTTCCGCACGGCAAGCCGTTTCGAATGGCAAACTATAGTTGGCGCTGTAGCCAACGTGCGGCGTTCTGCTGCATTTTTACGTATTCGGGGTTCCACAACGCCTCGATCGTATGGCCCGGCGCGAGGTAGCACACGCGGCCCTTGCCGTAGTCGTATGCCCAAGCGGCCTGACAGCGCACGCCCAGTTCATTGAACGCGTGGCCATCGTCATTGACGCTGTGCGCCAGAACGCATTGGGGGTCTTTATCGTAGACCATATAGTGCTGTTCATCCGTAACGACAAAGTCGCGCACACCCTGTGTGATCGGATGATCGCCGTCGGCGATTTCGACGCGATACGGCCGCACGGGGGGATGGCCCTCTGTCGCCGCGCCCAGCACGTGGCGAAAGTCGGGGCAGTTGGGGGCGATATAGGTCGAGTTATGATACAGGAGCGCGGCGCCGCCCGCCTCTACAAATTCGCGCACGGCGCGGCCCTGGCTGTCCGACATCCAGTAGACGATGCGCGCCGGCGGCGGCTCGAAGGGCGGATCGGATTGCAAGTGGCTGCCGTCGTAGCCGGGGTACGAAGCCCCCGCGCCATATCCATCTGGCCACTCCATGCCGTCGCGGAACGCAATGAGCATTGCATAGCGCGACAGCGTGCGCTCACTGAGCTGGCGCACGTCATCGCAAAAGTCAATGGACAGGCCAATACCCTCGACCAGCGTCTTGGTCAGCGCGGTGCGAATATAGTCAGAATTGTGATAGCGATCGCCAATCAAAGCAAATGCACTGGCCGCCTGTGAATCCGTCATATACCCATTCCTCTCTAATGGCGATACCGCCGCGTAAGACTACGCTGCTCCCATATCGGGAGCAGCCATCGATATACCGCAGGACCCCCTCCCAATAGCGCCCGTATATACTGCGCTAAGGTCGATCAGTCCTCGCGTATCGACACGCTCCGCTCCGCCGCATGCGAACGCATCTCTGACCACAGCGCGTTGAGTCGACCCACACCGTGCTCGCCGTCCAGCGCCAGAGGAGATAACAGCACATTCGAGCGGGTTTTCAAGAGCGCTTCAATGCGTTCCCCGCTGCGCGCTATTTCGTCAATATGATCCCACGGTACGGCGCGCGCGCGGGTGGGGCCTTCTTCGACAACGAGACCTACATCACCAACGGAGATGCGGTGGCGGTTAAAGCGGTGCACGACAAAAATCGCTGCGCTAAACGCGGCGATTCCAAACAGCAGCACGCCGAGACCGTAGGCAAAGCCGCCGCGCTGAAAGGCGACTGAACTAGCCACCAGTTGGACCATGCCCCAGAGGGCAAAAAAAATGCGCTGCGGCAAACCGACGGCGCGGGAAAAGTCGTAGGTCGTCACGAGGACCTCTGGTGGGCGCACGCCAGCGCCGCGTACTTTTGCGCCCAGCGGCAGTGCGTGTCATAGGTCGACTCGGGCAAGGTGCGAACGCGCCGGGCCGGCACGCCGACGACCAGGCTGAATGGTTCGACCACTTCGCCCTCGCGCACGACGGCGCCAGCCCCGACAATGCTGCCGCGACCGATGTGAGCACCGGAAAGTACGATGGCACCAATGCCGATTAGACACCCTTCCTCCACCGTGCAGGCGTGCAGGTTGGCGCCGTGTCCGGTCGTTACATCTTCTCCGACAACGCAGGGCTGCGCGTTGGTCACGTGTATAATACAGCTGTCTTGAATATTGCTGCGCGCACCAATCTCGACGTAGTTGATATCACCGCGCACGACGGCGTTATACCAAATTGAGCACTGCGCGCCCAAGCGAACGTCGCCGATAACGCGCGCACCAGCAGCGACAAAAACCGAATCGGGAATCGGCGCAGGGTCGGTATGCAGCGTTGCAGGCAGGTCGGTAGGATCCATATCCATTGGCTTTCTACACTGTAGCGGCGCCGGCCGGCGCTTCGCCAGCCCAAATAGATCGACCTTCGGCGGGTACGCGCGGCTGGGGCGCAGTCTGTGCGCACGCCGAGCATCCGGATGGCGTCCTCAAACACAGCCAGCAAATGCCGTCTGCCTCACGCATGGGTCTGCATGGCCTGATACTGTTCGCGCCCCAATTCCACCACGCGCGCGTCATCCCACTTTTCCAGCGGCCGGTAGCTGGGATGTCCAGGTCGATCTTCACATGGGTTATGGCGAGTGTTGTAACAGCAGATGAGCGACCAGCGTGGATCTTCGCTCTCGTTGGCATCGGAGCAGTGCAGCAGGTTGGCGTGAAAAAACAGCGCCGACCCTGGATTCATTTCGCAATAAACCCGTTCGAGGTGTGCCTCAGCTAGGGCTACGCGCTCGGGATGTGCACCCGTTTGCGTGCCGTAGCGCCCGTGCTCAATCCGACCGATTTTATGGGATCCTCTAAGCACCTGCAGACAACCGTTGTCGCTGCTGGCGCGATCAACGGCTATCATACAGGAAGCCATATCGGGATAGAGGGCCCCATTGTTATACCAATAGCCGTAGTCCTGATGCCACTCCCAAGCGCCGCCGATACGCGGCTCCTTCACCATCATCTTGTAGTGATATAGGTATACTTCGTCGCCCATCAGCGCTTCCATCGTGTCGACCATGCGGTGACCGTGACAGATCGCGTTGTAAATATCGCTGCGCTCCGTATCGGAAGTTAGCCAGAGTTTGCTCTCACGCCCCTGGGCATCGCGCGGCGCATGCACCATTTCGTTCTTTTCCGTATCGCTTTTGCCGATCTGAAGCAAGAGCTCCATCTCTTCGGCATTATACAGTTCCTCGACGAGTAGAAAACCATCTGCGCGAAACTGCTCGACCTGCTGCTGACTGACGTTAAAAGACATGGGCGCACTCCGCATTACGGGGTTGGTAGGCAAATGGAAGCGATCTAGCGGGCATATCCATCGGGACGCGCACCGGACCAATCAGGCACGTAGCCTTCTTTGGGCTCAAAGCCAGGCGAGGGGCCGATCTGGTTGGGCGAACGCCAGGGCCACGCCTGGCCACCCAACGTGCGAAATGCATCGCCACGCCCACAGAGCCAGTAGTACATATGTGCCGCATAGCGCGCCTGCTCGTGGCCGCCGAAATGGGCTGTACGCATATCAAAGTCGCTCTCTACAATCCAATTGCGCCGCGGAGCCGTCGTCCGCCAGTAATTGTACTTGAGCATATGGCGGATTCCGCTGGCCGTGGACGCGCCGCGCCGATGTAGAATGCTCTGGTGATGGATGCCCAGCGTGCCGGCAGGACCATCGGAAAAAACACCCCCGTCTTCGGCACGACGCGCCGTATGGCGAATGTGCGTGCCCGGCACCAATTCAGTCGGACCGAGTTCGACGGGCGTGTCCTGCGGAAAGTAGAACACCTCGACAAAGTGCAGCTCGGGGCCAAAGACCCGGTCGGCATCGTGGTGCCATCCCTGCGCCGGCTGAGGACACTGCGTGCCGTGGTGACTGGCCAATACCGGTAACTTGACATGCGGCCCCAGCAGCGAGCGCATTGCGCCGACCAGCTCGGGGTTGAGCAGCACGTCGCGCAGAAACCACTCCTCCAAGAAAATTGTGCTGGGTTCGTGGGTCGCGCGGATGCGCTCCACGTCTTGCGCGCTCATGCCCGACGGGATCGAGGTGGGACTTGCCGGCAGTTCGCCGTTGAGCCAGGCGACGGTGCGGCGGTTTGTCTCCTCGGGCACGACGCCGCGCAGCAGCAGGTAGCCATCGCGACAAAAATCCACGATCTGCGCATCGCCCAGCGACGGCGGGCAGTCAAACGTGCGATCGTCCGGATTGTATTCAATCATAGAAATGTCTCCCACTGCGCGCTGTGCGCGCTGCCCATATAGCGGCCAAACGCCGCATCGAGCGAGATGGGCTCCTCTTTTTTCCAGCGCTCGTAGCAGTTGAGAAAGGGAACGATCTGCTGCGAGGCCGATACCAACTCGCGCAGAAAAAGCTCGGCAATCGGACCGCACTGCGCCAGATAGCCCGTATCGTAAAAACGCGCTATGGCCGCATCCCGGTTGTATGGAACCGATTGGTGATAAACCTCCCAACCATTAGCCGTGCGATCCAAGAGCGCGTACTGGGCCGTGGGGTTGCCGTCCATCGGCAATCCAACCGAACCAGCGGTGACAATGCGTCCACCCGACCACAGCTGCGTCTGCGGGTAGTGGTTGTGGCCGCGCACGACGAGGCGAGGCGGCGCGGCGCAAAACATGCGCTGGAGTTCGTTGTCGTCCATATAGGGACGCACCGTATCGCGATCCGATCGCTGCGAAGCGTGCACGACAAGCAGGTCCTCTGCCGGTTGGATCTGCATGGGAAGACCCGCAAAGCCGCAACACGTATTGACACCTAGTTGGTCGCAGCTCCAGCGCGCTGGCGCATATTGATCGTCCTGCCAAGCCGGGTCGGCTTGGCCGCGCGCCAGCTCACAGAGGTAGCGCTCGTGATTGCCGCGTAGAATCGCGCAGTCCATATCGAGCGCACGCTGCCAGCACAGGTCCGAGTCGGCGCATCCGACAACGATATCGCCAGCGATAATAAGCGCGTCAGGCGACTGACTTGCAACGCGCGCAAGCACCGCCTCAAAGGCGTGGATATTTCCGTGAATGTCACACAGTATAGCAATGCGCATAGGAAAAAAAAGCAGCGAATGGGCGGTGCGTGCAAGGGCCGCGAAAAATGGCCTCGGGAACGCAGCCAGCGGAACTGCGCCCGCGCAAACGACCCGCGCGTCGTCGCTAAACCGTGGCAGTCGACGGCAAGTGGAGTGTAAAGGAGGCGCCTTGCCCCGGCTCGGACGAGACGGTTACATGGCCGCCGTAGCGCTTTGCGATGTGTTGCACCGCGCTCAGGCCAAGCCCGGCGTGCTGAGAGGTATCGCGGGTGGTGAAAAACGGCTCAAAAATGCGCTGCTGTATGGCTCTGTCAATGCCTTCTCCGCTATCGCGCACGGATAGGAGCACAAACCCATCCGGGGAAGCATGCACCCCCACATCGATTTGCCCACCCTGTTCACCTTGCGCTGCAATCGCCTCACGAGCATTGAACAGCAAGTTATACAACACCTCTTGCAGCGGGGTAAACGCACCGCAGATGCTGGGAATGGATGCTCCGACATCGACGTTTAGGTCAATACCGCGCGAACTAAACTGAACGTCCAATACATCAACGACGCTTGCCACAAGGCTTTCGAGCTCGATATCCTTGGGCACGGCGCGAGAATCATTGCGGGTAAAGCGCTGCACGGCTCGAACCATCTCTACCATTCGAGTGCTCTGCGCGACGATTTCACCGATCGATTCTAGCAACTCGTCCCGGGAGATATCATCCCCCGACTGGCAACACATATGCAGGTACTCAGCTAGGCCGACTATAGCCGTCAGCGGCTGGCCGAGTTCGTGCATAACGCTGCTTGTTAACTGACCCGTGGTATACTTGCGCGTTGAATACGCCACGCGCTCGAAAAGTGCATGGACATCTACGCCGTCTACGCCGTTATCTCTTTCCAATTTTTTAATCCTGTCCAGAATAGTATCCACATATTAGCGATATTTTAGCGGCACAACTACGAAACAACCACGCAGCTGCATATTTGAAATATATGGTATAAAATCGCCGGCACTAAGAATCGCTCAGGCCAGCAGTCCGTGCCGACGGAGCACCTGCGCGATCTCGTCGCGTTGTACGGGCTTGGCTAGGAAATCATTCATGCCCACTTCCAGGCACTTTGTGCGGTTTTCTTCAAGCGCATTGGCCGTGCAGGCGATAATGATGGGCGGGCGATTTCCGTTGTCATTTTTCGCCTGCTGTTGGCGAATGGCCTTCGTTGCTTCGTAGCCATCCATAACGGGCATCTGACAGTCCATTAGAATTAATTCGTATGTACTTTTTTCTGCTTTTTCCACCGCTTGTGCGCCGTTGGTCGCCATTTCTACTTCAAAGCCGAACGATCGCATGGCAGCCGCCATGACCAAGTTGTTTACGGAATTGTCGTCCACCACAAGTGCAAGGCGCAGCGAGGTAGATATATCCTTTGGAATGGCCTGAGCTGAGTCGCTCCCATCGACGCGTTCGGCCGTTGCCTCGATGGGTAAATCCAGCGTAAAAAAGAAGGTGGATCCAGTCCTTTCGTCACCGCTGATTTCTAGCGTGCCACCCATCGCTCCCACGATAGCTTGGCTGATGCTGAGGCCAACACCTAAACCGCCGTGCTGGCCCGTACCGGACATGTCATTTCTCGTAAAGGCTTGCAAAAGAAACTGCTGCTTTTCGCGTTCAATGCCCATGCCGTTATCGCGCACGGAAAAGCGCACGCGAGCGGTGTCCGATGTGCGGCGTAACGCACTGTATTCGACTTCTATTCGGCTTGCACTTGAAAAGCGAATGGCGTTGTCAATGAGCTTGACGAGTACCTGTCTCAGCCGTCTGCGATCGGCCAGCACGTGCAGCGGTTCGCTTTGGCCTACAGGGCAGACGAGCTGCGTTTCACTGGAGGCAATATGCGGCGCCATATAGGAACCGATCGATTGCAACTCTGCGCCCAGTTCAAACGCTTCCGCGCTCAATTGCAGTTGCCCGATTTCCACAGCGGCCATATCAACAACGTCGTTGATCATGTCAGCAACGTGTAGCGCACTGTGCCGAATGGCCTCTAGCTGTTCGGATTGGGCCGCCGCAGCGGAATCGGCCATCAGCAATTCGCTCATGCCGACAATGCCGTTTACCGGTGTGCGCATCTCGTGGCTTATATTGGCGAGAATGGCGCTCTTTATTTCGGAAGCGGCCTGTATTTGTATGTGTCGTCGCTGGATGACAACCAGTTTGTACAGCAATAGCGCAACGAATAGTGTCAAGAGCGAGTTGACAAAAGACAACCAGTCCAACCTAAACGGGGTCACTGCGGCGATAATCCACTCGCCGGCCGGCAACAAGATCGGCACCGCCGCCGTAGGGTGATCAAACACGCTTTCGTTGCCCCAGAATACCTCGCCGCTCTCGCCCAGACCGTGGCGCCCGCGCAGAGCGAACATTGTGCTTTCTATTAGGGTATCTATTTGCGCTTCTTCGTACAGGACATTGACATCGATTAGTACGGTAGCCAAGCCCCAGAAATTGCTGGGTATTTCGTCCAGCCAGTCGGGTTTTTCCGATAGGCCGCGCTGACGCATATATGCGGCGGGGTCAAAGGCATTTGCCTCGGTAAAGATCGCGAGGCGCGCTATGAATGCATCGCCGCCCTGTTTGAGCGTTACGGGACCTGCAACAATGAGCTTGTGCTCTTGGATGGTGCGCAGCGTCTGTTCGCGCCGGTTGGGATCCATCAGTAAGTCGTGTCCGATGGCCGCCTTGTTGCGCTCTTCGTTGGTCAGGTAGGTAACGACGGCCTGGGGCGCTAGCTGTATAGACATAAGTCCGCGCGTGCGCTCCGATAGCGCATCGGCGTGCTGTAGAAACTTGCTCTTGAATAGGGCCTCTTCGTTAACAAAGACGAATTGTGCCGCATCGTTCAGAGAGGCGTGCGAGTTTATTTTGACGAATGCCTCTAGTGCATAGGACACGTTGAGCCGCTCGTTGAGCGCTTGTTCAAGCTGGCTCTTCGCCCTGTACAGCCGTTCGTTAGTGAGTGCTTTGGCGTCGCTGTTTATTCGGTCGTAGTCGTCTTTTGCTAGCGCGAAAGATAATAGGACACCAGCTAGCAGAACCGCGACGGGAACGTAGGTTGAGAGCCGATCGTAGAGACCGGTTAAGCGGGCAGCAGATTCACTCATTTACGGCTCAACTCTTGGCGAGGCCATTGTAAGCGGAGTTACTTAGTCGGCGTAGCTGTACGTCACGCCCAAAGAGGATATGCGGCGTGCCGCTTCTCCATTGGCGCGTTTAACATAGCTGGATAGCGCGTATAACTCTACGCCGGGCATGAACTGGTGAAACCATCCGATCGACCCGCCCGACCCGTGCAGGTAGGGCTGCTCTTCGGCGGATGAACGTCCGATAGCTAGTGCCCAGCGATGGTCGTTGTGCTTATAGGTAAAGCTTAGTGCATAGTGCAGCTGCAGAGGGTCGCCCCCCCCTTCAACTCGCTCGTAATCAACGCGTTCCAACGAGGCACCTACTGTGAGCGGATCAGAGAGAGGCCAGCGACTCCACGCGCGCACGGCATGACCAGCGCGGAGACTTTTGGCCGTTGGATGGCTGCTGCTCATGCGCAAAAACTGCAGGCCGAAGTCCAGCCCCCCGATGCGCTGCTGGGCGCCGATATTGATATCGTGTGCATTTGCGTTGCTATCGTCAACTACGACCGCTGCGGAAACGGCCAGCGACTCCCACAGCTGTGCGCTATTCCACTGAATCAAGTTTTTGGTGAAGCCCCAAGTCAGGTCTGAAAAGCCGACAGACGGGCCGTCAAAACCGCGCGCTGAAGCTGAGGTATCCCAGAACGGATCGAGCGCCATGCCCGCAGCTTTGTATGGCGTAGAACCCACTCCGAGCGACACATCGCCCCAGAAGCCTTTTGCGCCAACCTGGTAGATGATGGTACTGAGCGCGCCGCTGGCAAAGATTTCGTCGTTATGAGCGCGCAATATGTACTTGAAGTAGGCCGTCTTATTACCGTGCGTGTGTGAGCCACGTAGGCCCAGAACCGATGCGTTATTGCGAAAGCTGATGCCTTTGTGATCGTCCTGCTCTGAACAGTACGCCGCTCCGCAGCGCGGATCGTCTATGAGGTTGAGCGATCCTCTAAAGTTGCCGAATAGGACAACCGTTTGTTCGCTGGCTTGGACGCTGCTGGCCATGAGCAACGCAACGACGCAGAAAACGGGCAGGTGAATCATCGCGTGGTACCGTTCATGGGTTCGCTATCCTTTTGGCAGCAGTGTTCATGCATATGAAATCGCCGACTTAAAATTGTTCTACTCATTAAAACAAACTAACAAATCATGGCGAAAAGAGTAGCAAAAAACATGTAGAAGCAGACAGCGCTTTCTACCGCCTGGTAAGTCCTTCGAGGGCGAGCGAACCCGCGGCTATGCGCTGCAGCGTTTCGGTGTAGATGCGGTGTTCGACTGCCAGAACGCGCGCCTGTAGCGCCTCGGCAGAATCGCCGGCACATACGGCAATGCGCTCCTGCGCCAGTATGGAGCCCCGGTCATATTCGTCGCTAATTAGGTGCACGGTAGCACCGCTCTCCGCTTCACCAGCGGCCAACACCGCTTCGTGCACGCGGATTCCGTACATGCCGCGTCCGCCAAATTTGGGCAGCAGCGACGGATGGATATTGAGGATGCGCCCGCGATAGGCCGCCAGCATTTGCGCGCCCAATTTTTTCATATACCCCGTCAGGCATACAACTTCTACGCCATGGCACCGCAGTGCTTGGAGTATCGCCGCATCGAGTTCGGCCGGAATCGGGTGCGTAGTGCTACTCAGATGGTAGAACGGCACGCCGGCGCGCTCTGCGCGATCGCGCACGCCAGCGCGCGAATTGTTACTGATGAGCACGCGGGCCTCGCCGTGCAGCGCCCCTTTCCGACAGGCGTCAAAAATGGCCTGGGCATTTGAGCCGCCGTGCGAGGCCAAAAAACCCAAGCGCAGGGGAGGCAAGCTAGGCTCTGCGATGCGCTGTGAGTTCACGGGCGACGTGGATGTGGTTGGCGGAAAAAATCAACGCTTCCCGACCTATTAAAAGTCAAACTGGTCGATATTGTCGCGGTCAAAGCGCATGGGGGCTCCTAAGAGCACCTGATCACCGAGAACGCGCACGTTGCCCAACCGTCCGGCATCCAGCGTTTCGCCTAGCGCGCCGTCGCGCACGGCCGTCACTGCAGCGCGCACCGTTAGGTAACCTAGGTCGACGGGATTCCACAGCAGCACCGTTTTGACAGTGCCGTCGTGCACGTATTCCTTCATGCCGTTGGGCGTGGCCAAGCCCACGACCGCCACTTCACCTCCTCTGCCCGCATCGCGCACGGCGGCCGCCGCACCGGGAAAGGCGACCGAGGTGATGCCCCATAACCCGCGGATATTGGGATGGGCCTTGAGCAGGTCCTGCGAAACTTGGTAGGCCAGCTGCTGGTCTTCTTCGGATGGGCGCACGGCGACGATATTGAGGCCAGGAGCCGCCGCTGCAATGCGCTTGTTCATCCACTCCATCCAGATGTTTTGGTTGGCCGCCGTCAGCGATCCGGTAACGATGGCCACGTCGCCTTCGCCGCCTAGTTGTTCGGCCATGATATCTACAAGACCGCTGCCGATATCACTATAGGTGGCCTGGTTGACAAAGTAGTGGCGGCTCTCACCAGCCGAGTCGGCATCCCATGTCAACACTTTGATGCCCTGCTGCATTGCCCGCTTGAGCGTGGGTGCTAGCGCCTGTGGATCGTTGGGTGCAACGGCAATGGCATCGAGGCCCAGGGCCATCCAGGTGTCCAGCATTTCGGCCTGCTTGCCAACGTCGTTGTTTAACGGGCCGTCAAATACCAGCTCGACGCCGAGCTCGTCTGCGGCGCTGCGCGCGCCCTGTTCACAGGCATTGAAGTAGTCGATGCCGACTAGTTTGGGCATCATGCCAATGCGCAGCGTTTGCGCATCGCGTTCCTGGGCGGCGCAGCTACACAAGAGCGCCAATGCCCCACATAGGATCCATTTCAACAACGCTATGCCTCCTGCCTTTTGCGAGTGGGCAAAGTCAACGGGCTGTGTCTCGGTCTGTCAAGCGCCGGTTGAGCGCGGCTGTGGCTATGAGAATGGCGCCGGCGAGTATGGTCTGCCAGACGGACGACACCCCGGCCAGGCTAAGACCATTGCGCACGGATCCGAGCAGCAGCACGCCGAGCAGCGTGCCCGACAGGCTGGCGCGCCCACCCGTAATGTGCGTGCCGCCCAATACTACAGCGGTAATGGCCTCTAGCTCGAGTCCGACGCCGGCGTCGGCGCGGGCCGTCGATACGCGCGATGTGTAGACGATACCGGCTAGGGCGCACAGTAGCCCCGTCATCGCATAGGTCCCCAGCAGCAGGTGGGCAACCGGCAGCGCGGCAGCGCGCGCCGCGCGAATGCTGTCGCCAATGGCCAGCAGGTAACGCCCAATACCCATGCGCTGCAGCACCATCCAGCAGGTTCCATAGACGGCCATCCAGATCCACAGCTGCGTCGGTAGCCAGGCCAGTTCGCCTTGGCCAAGTGCGGCAAAAGCATCCGGAAAGTCCGAAACCGGTCGGGCCTGGCTGATGGTCATGGCTGACCCGCGGAAAAGGGCCATAGTCGCCAGCGTTACAACCAGCGGCGGCAGGTGGTAACGCGCGACGAACACGCCGTTGAGCGCCCCGCCCAATAGCCCTACAGCCAGGGCTGTGCAGATACCCGCAGGCAGTCCCCAAGCTTGGCTAGCATAGCCCAGGGCGATGCCCGATAAACCCAGCAGGGATCCCACCGAGAGGTCGATGCCGCCCGTGGCGATGACGAGCGTCATAGCACAGGCGATGATGCCAACCTCGGCCAGATGGCGCGTCAGGCCAAGTAAATTGCCCGCGCGCAGAAAGTATGGGGAGAGAGTGCCCATTACGGCCAAGAGGAGGATTAGCGCCAGCAAAAGACCCAATTCTCGCTTCACTGTGAGTCCTTGCCTCGCTCTAACACCAGCGTTGAGAGAATGACCGCGCCGAGAAAAAGGCCTTCCCAATAGGCCGGAACGTGTAGCAAGACGAGCGCATTGGCTAGTTGGCCAATGAGCAGCGTGCCAAGCGCTATGCCCAGCGCACTGCCGCGCCCGCCGGCGATGTGGACCCCACCGATAACGGCAGCGGCAATGGCCTTGAGTTCAAAACCGAGGCCCGCATTGGTCTGCACCTGACCGTAGCGAGCCGCCTGCAGTAGCCCGGCCGCACCGATGAGCAAGCCGCATAGGGCAAAGGTCCACGGGAGGATTTGGTGGCTTGCGACACCGACGTAGCGAGCGGCCTGTTGGTCGCTGCCCAAGGCGTATATGAGGCGACCGAATCGACTAAAACGCAGCAGAATGGCCACTCCTATCCAGGCTCCAATAGCCGCCCACAGCAGGAAGGGAGCGCCGAGTAACGAACCGTGTGCAACGTCGCGCAGTCCGTCTGATAGGCCTAGGATCCATCGCCCGTCGCTCCATTCGACGATTAGTCCGCGGTAGATTGCCATCGTTCCCAGCGTGATGACGATAGCGTGTACTTTGCTGCGGACGGCCATCCATCCATTGAGCCAGCCGCCCAGCGCGCCGGCCGCTAGGGCGACAGCGGCCGTGCATGCAATGGGAAGTTCGGCCGTGTCGCTCAGGCCCGCTAGGACGGCACTCAGGCCGAGCAGCGAGCCGATGGATATATCGATGGATCCGGCCATGATAACGCAGCCAACGGCCAGCGCACCGATGAGCAGCACGGCGTTGTTGAGAGCGACGTCCAGCGCATTTTGCAATGCGTCGGGTGCCAGCGCTGCACTCGTTGCGGCCAAGAGCGCGTTGAGCAGAAATAGCGCGGTGAGGCGCCGTGGCTCTATAGCCGTCTGGTGACGTGGCGTTTCGCGTGCGCGATTGGAGCGCGGCAGCGCTCGATCGATTATTTTTTCGCGCTGCGCGTCGGCCGCAGGCCATTCATCAACCAACGCTCCTTCGCGCATAACGCCGACGCGATCGGCTAATGAGAGCACCTCTTCTATATCGGAACTAACGAATAGGACAGCCGTTCCACGCTCGGCCAGGGTGCGCAGCTGCGCGTGGATTTCCGCCTTAGCACCGACGTCGACTCCCTGCGTCGGCTCCTCTGCAATGAGCACGTGCGGAGTGCGCAGCAGCCCGCGTCCCAGCAGCACTTTTTGCTGGTTTCCCCCTGATAGCTGGCCCACGGGCTGCGCTGTGCTGTGCGCGCGCACCTGCAGCTGATCCATGATACGGGCCACGCGCTGCGCCTCTTCGCGCCGGTGGATCCATCCGCTACCCTCCGAACCCAGCGCGATGTTTTCTCCAACATTCAGCGCATACAGCATACCCTGTGCCCGTCGGTCACCAGGAACGTATGCCAGCCCAGCGGCCGCGCGCTGCTCGGGAGAGAGGGGCGCTAGCTCGCACCCATCGAGGTCGATGCTGCCGTATGCTGGTAGGAGACCGGCAAGGGCCTGGCACAGTGCATTTTGTCCGGAGCCGACTAGGCCGTAAAGGCCGTACAGTTCGCCCGCGTGCAGCGCCAGGTCTAGGCCGTGGAACGCGCTGTCAGAAGCGCGTAGCGCGTTTGCCTGCAAGACGGTGCGCTCGCTATTAGCTTGGCGCGCTGGGCGCTTGGATGGATTGACCGGGCGCCCGACCATGGCTGCAACCAGCGCGGCGCGATCTGTTTCGAGCGTGCGTCCCTGCCAGACGAGTGCGCCATCGCGCAGCACAATGACCCGCTGTGAAAGGGCGGAGACTTCTTCCAGACGATGGCTGACAAAGAGCACCGTTCCGCCCGCATCTGCATAGGCGCGCACCTGTGCAAAGAGCGCTTCCGTTTGGCGCTGCGGCAGGGCGGCGGTTGGTTCGTCGAGTACGAGAAGCTGAGGCGTTTGCGCTAGAGTCAGCGACAGCTCAACAAGCTGTCTTTCTACGGCATTGAGCGCGCCTGCGCGCCGGAGGATATCTACAGATGGGGCTAACAGGCCTGAAGCCACGCGCGCCTCATCCTCTGTTGTGCGCCAGTCTATCGCGCCCCAGCGAGTGCGCGGATATCCGCAGCGCAGTGCACGATTTTCGGCAATGCTCAAATCCGGTAGCAGGTGGCTGTGTTGGTGCACTACGCCAATACCCGCTGCACGCGCGGCTTCTGGGCTGGCGATTTGCACCGCGGCGCCGTTCAGGTATACGCGGCCGCTGTCGGGAGCTGTTACGCCGGCAATAATTTCGATGAGAGTCGACTTTCCAGCGCCATTCTCTCCAATAAGCGCAACAATTTGTCCGCGCTCTAGGGCGAGGCTAACCCCTTTCAGTGCAACAGCGCCCGGGTAGGACTTACAGATGTCATCCAGTTGGAAAAACGCCATGCGATACGCCGGTACGAGTGAGAGAGCTGGCGCACGTGCGCCGCGGAGCGTGGGTCGTCGATTGGGCAATCTGCCTGCGCGTGACGAACTGTATACGAGGCACTGTAAAGTATGGAAAAGCATCCTGGACGACCACCGGACATGCAGTCAGCGGTTAGCGGATTGGCCAACGGTCAGTGCACCTAGTCGCCCATCGGCGCTCCAACGGCTATATTCCTTGCCTTCAGCAATGAAAAGGAGTGCGTTTGTGACAAACTACGACGAATCACAGGTGCCGGCGTATCGGCTGCCGGATCCACTGGTCTGTTTGGACGGCACGCCGGTCGGTGATGCGCAGACCTGGAGGGCCAAGCGACGCGGCGAATTGCTCGAACTGTTCACCGAACACGTATTCGGCTTGACTCCTAGCGCCCAGCCGACCGTGCACGTCGACGTCTTTGAAGAGGGCGATGCGCTCGAAGGAAGAGCCGTGCGTCGCCAGATAGTTCTTCGTTTTGGTGCCGACGGGCCTCAGATGGACCTGCTCGTTTTTTTGCCCGCCGGTCAGCGCGCCCCCGTGCCGACCTTTTTAGGGCTCAACTTCTTTGGCAACCACAGCATTCACGCCGATCCGGCCATTCGCCTGTCTACTCAGTGGATGCGCGAAACGGGTCAGGGCGTGGTCGACCATCGGGCTACCGAAGCGGCGCGCGGTGTGCTGAGTTCGCGCTGGGCGCTCGACGCGATACTCGCACGCGGCTACGGTTTGGCTACGGCCTATTGCGGCGACCTCGATCCAGACTACGACGATGGCTATGCCAACGGTATTCATCCGCTGTTCTACGATGCCGGCCAAACGCAGCCTAGGGACGGGGAGTGGGGCACTATAGGTGCTTGGGCTTGGGGACTCAGTCGCGCACTCGACTACTTTCAGCTCGACGAGCAGATCGACGATCGACGCGTCGCCGTTATGGGGCATTCGCGCCTTGGCAAGACGGCGCTGTGGGCCGGGGCGCTTGACGAGCGCTTTGCGCTGGTTATTTCCAACGAATCCGGATGCGGCGGTGCAGCGCTATCGCGGCGGTGCTACGGAGAAACGGTTGAACGCATCAACACGTCATTTCCCCACTGGTTCTGCAATAACTTTCGTCGCTACAACGGCCGGGAAGAAACGCTACCTGTCGATCAACACATGCTCATTGCCCTAGCCGCGCCGCGCCCCGTATACGTCGCCAGTGCCGTTGAAGATCGCTGGTCGGATCCGCGCGGTGAATTTCTCAGCGCATTGCACGCCGATCCGGTGTATCGCCTGCTGTGCGACGATGGGTTGCCTATCGATACCATGCCAGAACTCGACGCCGCGCGTATGGGGCGCATCGGCTATCACGTGCGCTCGGGAGGGCACGACGTGACCGATTTCGACTGGCGCTGCTTTCTAGATTTTGCCGATCGACACTTGCAGAAGTAAGTGGGTATCACTGCGCGCTTCGCATGTCATCACAGCCGTCTAATTATTAGCAGAACAGCGCACCTCGCAGCAGTCAAACGCGCGCGTCTGTCTCCGTTCAGCCAAGGTCCCTCTACTGCTCAGAGCTATCTTCCACCGGCAGCAGAATCGAATCCAGGTCCGGAAATAGCGCACGCTGAAAGTTGCGCGACACGGTGCGCTGGTGCAGGTGCCGATCCATAAAATCTAGCAGCGCGGCAAAGTCTGTTGCGCTGTGCGCGTGCCCCCCCTCGCGGAACGCCCAGCCAATGCGATCCGGCGCGCCGAGCAGTTCGTAGGCGCCGCGTGCCGCCCGACAAGCGGCATAGGTGCCCGGCGGATTGGTAGCGCGATCTTCGTACGCCTCTGTTAGCAGGAGCGGGCGCGGCGCAATTAGCGCATGCATAAAGTGCTGATCGTACGGCAGCGCGCCGTCCCGGTGACGGTGCTCGGCAAAGGGCGCGGCAAACCAAAAAATATTGCCCGAATGAAAAAAGCTGTCGACGGTCTCGGACCCAGACCCCTTCCAGCGGTTGAGTCCGGCGCCGCCAATGCCGGAATTGTTGGGGTTGACCAGCGCAATCCGCTCGTCGGTTGCCCCAGCCAGCAGCACTGTTTTGCCGCCGCGCGAATGCCCGGTAATAGCAATGGCATCGGCTCGCACGCGCGGTATCTGCAGCAGCGCGTCGACGCAGCGATGGTAGGCCCATGCCCAGGCCGACAGCGCCCCAAATTCGGCTTCGGGAAACAGCCGATAGAGACCCGTTTCTCGAAAGCGCTCTTTATTGTCAGCAGCGGCGATCGTGCGATCAAATGAGGCGGCTATATTGCCCCGGGCCAGCACCTGGCGCACGACGTCGTCGTTGAACATGCGCCAACACCCATCCCCGCATAGCACAACGGGAAAAGGGCCCTTGCCGGGCGGTATCCACAGAGACAGCATCAGGCTGTGCTCTTCCCCACCAGCAAAGGCCGAACGCACTTCGTAGGTGGCATACGTCACCCCATCCCAATCGCGGATTCTATTGGAACAATATTCGACCAATTCGACTCCCTCGACCTGTGGCGGCATGCCGCCGTATTGGTGGGGAACGATTGCATCGAACAGCTCGGCTCGGCGGCGCGGCCACTGCTGAGCCGTCGCCGTCGAGCCATCGCACAGCGTTAGTATATCGGGCTGTATGTGCATGCCGTCTTCTCCATGCGTTTATACTGCGCTCGTGCCATCCATCGGCTAACAAATAAAAAGGGGGTCGCGCGGACTGCTAGCTCGGCCAATACTGGCCAGACTCGACATCAGCGTTAACACGCCGCTGACCCCCTGCATCGGGTTGGCGCGCCGAATGTCTATTTCCACGCCCTGACCGCGCGCACTGAGCTCGATCAGCGATACGTCGAGCTGCGGATCGGCCACTAATACCGATCGCGTGCGCTCAAAGCCAATGCCGGCCAGTGCCGTGGCCGCATGCGAATTGACGTTGCGCGGAAACAGCGTGCAAACCTGGCGCGTTGGCCCATCGTAGAGCACAGTTTCACCCTCTATGTCTTCGGCGCTGTAGTCGGGACAGTCAGAAAAATCGATGCTGCGCGGCGGCTTTTTCATAGTGATGGACACGTCATCCCACATCGTGCGCCCCTCGCTGAGCGCATCCAGCCCGATGACGGCACCGTGCGGCACGCACAGGCGCGTTCCACTGCTGCGCGCCGTGTCGAGCAGGCGCTGTTCCAGCTGGGCATCGGCCAAACAGGTGAGCGAGAGCGGCATGTAGTCAGCCCTGGCCAAGAAGGCATCGCCGTGCTGGCGACTGATATCGGGATGCGCCAATTCGACGACCAAGTCGGGATCGCGTTCGGCGAAAGTAGCCAGATCGCCAAGGATGTGTTCGGGCGCAACCGCCTGCAGACGCGCCGGTGAGCGGTTGTAGACAAAGGCAATGTCCAACCCCAACTCGGGGCGCGTGCGAATCTGTTCGTATATAAACGAGCCGAGATAGCCAAAGCCGACGATGCCAATGCGCGCCATAGGTTCCTCCTGGTTGAGATATGCATGTAAAAGGGACGGCCCGACAGATAGTGCCCGAACGCGCGTGCCGCTATACCTGATGATCCCTTATATAATCCCAGTTGATGTCGTAGCCCATGCCCGGCAGCGATGATAGATGCACGTAGCCCTCTGCGTCGAGTGGATCGCCCAAGGCGTTCAGGTAGGGCGGCGGATCGTTGCAGTCGATGCCGGGGGCAACCAATCCGCGCTCGTAGTACTCGCAGACATCTTCGCTGGTCGAGCCGAGCAGCTGCAAGTTGGCAAAGCCGCTCATATGCACTTCGCACTTGATTCCGTATGCCTCGGCGATAGCCGCCATCTTTTTCACGCCCGTCACGCCGCCGCGCAGCACGTCGATGCGCGTCATGTCGGACGCGCCGCGCAGGATCCAGTCGGCGCGCGAGTAGATGCTGCCGTTGACAATTTCCGGCGAGAGAATGGGAATCTCCAGCTCGCTGCACAGCTTCTCATAAGGAGCGACGCGGTATTCGGGCATCGGGTGCTCATACCAGTAAAAATCGAGCTCTTCAAGCACGCGACCGACCTTATAGGCCTCTTCGTAGGTGCGGTAAGTTCCCCATGGATCGTAGCTGAGAACCATGTCGGGACCGACGGCATCGCGCACCAGCCGACACACCTCGATGTCCTGCTTGATATGCGAAGGCCGCCCGGGATCGGGCTTGCCCGTCTCCGGATCCCAAAAATAGTAGGGGTGTATCTTGTAGTGCGTATAGCCTTCTTGCTGACAGGCGGCGGCGTGATCGGCATACTCCTGTGGGCTGCCCATATTGGGATAGGTACTGGCGTAGGCCTTCACCTTGTCGCGACAGCCACCCAGCAGTTTGTAGAGCGGCACGCCAAATAGGCGCGCCTGCAAATCCCACAGCGCCATGTCGAGCACGCTCATCAAGTTTTCGGGTATGGTATGCGCCGTCCACATCCAGTGCCAAAACTTTTCGCGGTCAAAGGGATCGTGGCCGACGACGAGATTTTTCAGGCGTCCCTCGAGCACGGCGCGCTGCTCCGGTGACATCCCATCCATATCGCCGTGCCCCGAACCGCCGAAGTAGTAGCCCTCGGCTCCCTCGTCGGTAACGACCTTCGTCAGCGTCTGGGTAATGGTCGTCTCGGGCAGCAGTTTGCCGGCGTGAAAGGGACGGCGCGGAACGCTAAACGGTATGACATTTATATCGACTATTTTCATCGGACACCTCGCGGAAGGAGTACGGGCGACAATAAGCCAAATGCGCCGGCATCTGTCCAGCAGTAGATGGTATCTAATCCGGCGATTGGGTTCGGCCACGCCTGCCAAAGCGATGGCGCAGCGGGTCGCCCAGGCGCGCATCCAGCGCTTCCCGTTCCAGGCCCCCATACTCGAGCACCCAGTCGACCTCGCTTCCCAACGTGCAGCCAAAGACGCCGGGATCGTCGGCACCTATCACCAGCGGCACGCGAGACTGGAGAAAGCGCTGCACCGGATGTACATCGGCTGAAGGCACGGCGCCAATGCGCAGATTGGAGGTGGGGCAGGTTTCGACGACAACCGCCCGTTCGGCCAGTTGGTCGAGTACGAAGGATTGGCGCAGGCGCACGTCCTCCAAGCGCTCCTGCGCATAGGGACGGCAATGCATTTGCTCCGGACGCGCAGCCAGCGCACTCCGTTCGGCTCTTAACCGATCGCCGTCGACGGCGACGCCATAGGCGCGCAGCGCGTCGAGATAGCGCAGATCGTAGTCAATCTGCGCCACGCGCTCGGATGCCCTTTCGCTCGTATGCGCCGCGGGCTGACGCGCCACCGCGCTGCCCGGGTCCAATCCGAGCGCGGTGCAGTGACCCAGGCGTGCGGCTCCTAGCTCGGCCGCCTCGTGGCACCAGCGCACGGCGCTCTCCAGCGATTTATCAAAAAACACTTCGCCAACGTGATAGGCGACTTCGAGCGGGTAGGCCGGCTGTGCGGCATTGTCATCGTGCAGTTGGCGAAAAAAGGACCGCGTCGACTCCGGGGGATAGCCCTCTTCAACATAGCAGAGATCGAGCCCGACGACGACTTCCTGCAAATCGGCGCGTTCGGCTAGCAATCGACGCACCAGCGCGTACGATTCCAGCGGCTGCCAGCGCGGCAAGCTAATCAGGTAACGCGCCGTAAAGCCGTCACCGCACGCCTTGCCTATGGCATGAGCCATCGTCGCATGGAAATCAATAAATCCCTCGGGGTTTTCTGCGCCAAAGGGCGCCATCGCTCGGTATTCTACGTAGCGCACGCCCTCGCGTCGGTGCTGTTCAAAAATCCGCGTCAGCACTTCTCCTTCGCGGGAAAGAACGTGCCACCAGTGGCGAAATACGCAGATGCTGAAATTGAACTTCGCTTGAAAACGCGCAAAGTCACCGCCTTCTTCTGCGCCGTATACGCAGTAGGGACGCAGCGCGTCAGCGCCGCTGCCGTCAAGACCACGGCGATAGATCGCAGCGGGATCCGGCCGCTCACCGTAGGCTTTCTCAAAGCTGTCTACAAAGAGCGTCCAGTCGATCTGCTCAAACGCATCGCGCCCCAACTCAAACAGATCTTCTGCCGTTAAACACCCACCGATGTGAACGTGTAGCTCACCCGTTTTAGCGCGCATAGCCTCACGCATAGATGCGTTTTCTCAATGTATTGGATAAAAGCGGATGGCCGTGCGGGCGCACCCCCCTATTCGCAGGCTTCGGCATCGGCGCGGCAATCAATTCCGCTGGTCAAGCGATTGGCGACCCAAAACTGCACCAGGCGCTTTTGCCCGGAAGAGGAATAGTTGGTCCACGTGCCGTTTTTGAGGTTGCGACTGTAGGTCCCTTCCCACTGGATTTGACCGCTGGGATAGTACGATGTGTAAGAACCGCTGAGCAGTCCCTGAGCGTAGGAGGCGCGAATGGAGAGCTCGCCCGTGCGCGTAAATGTCTGCCAAACGCCCTGCTTGCGACCGTTGCTGTTGATCCCCGTCTCGCGCACGACGCCGTTATCCCAGTATATCACGCTCTCGCCGTGGCGAATTCCACGCACGTAGACCGTCTCCTCTTTGCGCGCACCGTTGGGCCAATACTCGCTGTAGACACCGTCGATATCGCCATCGGTTAGCGGAGCAGTAGACTTTATGGTGCCGTCTTCATAGGTCTCGACCCGCGTCTGCTCCACCTGCTGCAGCTGGCCGCTTTCGTAGCGTTCGCGCAGCGTGACAATGCCGGCCTCGTCGTAGTGGGTCCACAGGCCGCTTTTGAATCCATTGTCATACGAACCGACCAGCTTGCGCGTCCCCGTCTCGTAAAACTCGATGTAGGTGCCGTGCAGTTGGTCGTCCAGATACTGGGTGCGAATCTCGACTTGGCCGCTCTGAAAGTAGCTGGTATAGGCACCGTGCCAGAGCCCCTCGCGATAAAAACCATACTCGCTGATTTGTCCGTTGGGCCAGTATAGAATAAACGGACCGCTCCAGCGCCGACCTCTATTCCACGTGTGCTGCAGCGTCTTGCGACCCGTCGCATCAAAAAAAGCCCACGTGCTATCTCGTTGCCCGTGGGCGTAAAAACCGGTCACTTCGACAGCGCCGTCTTCGTAAAAAGCGCTGTATGCCCCGTGCCAAATGGATTCGTCGTCCTGCAAGAAATACTGGTACTGCTCGCGCAGCGCCCCGCCCGGATAGTTCGTCGTCGCCGTCGCTGGATTCTCGGGCGTGGGAACGGCGTCGCCCGAAGCGGTAGGCGTTTCATCGACGCTGCCGCAGCCCGCTGCGGTGCAAAAGGCAATCGCGCACAAGACAACAAGACGCAGC
Source organism: Gemmatimonadota bacterium (assembly GCA_038128265.1). Lineage (GTDB taxonomy): Bacteria > Latescibacterota > UBA2968 > UBA8231 > UBA8231. The sequence goes on along the minus strand of JAYPJE010000031.1, from coordinate 20,486 downwards.
CCACCGAACAAACGCATATTCACCGAGGATTTGAAAGGGTCCATACTATCAAGGTACGCGCGTTGACAGGCCACGCAATAGCGCGCTGGGGCCACCGTATGCATCTATCCGTTGGCGCCGTTTGACCATTAGGCGCTCAGTCCGCCGTCGACCAGAAAGTGCGCCCCGTTGGCGTAGCGCGCCTCGTCTGAGGCCAGAAAGGTCACCCACGGAGCAATGTCCTCCGGCGTGCCGGTCCTGCCCAGCGGTATAGACGCTTTGAGCCGAGCGGCGCGTCCCTCGGGGTCGGGGTGGATGTCGTGGTTGGGCGTCTTCTCCAGCGCACCGGGGCAAATGCAGTTGCAGCGAATCCCGCGTGCGCCATAGTGCCGTCCAATGTGTCGGTTGAGACCAAGCAAACCGTGTTTCCCCGTCAGATACGACACGTTGGGCGAGGCCCCGTCCATCGCCGTAACAGAAGAAATAATAATCAGCGATCCACCTTCGCCCTGAGCCAGCATCTGCGCTACGGCGTGCTTGCACGTCAGCATCACTCCGCGAACGTTAATGGCATGGGTTTCGTCCCATACCGCTTCGTCGAGCGCGTGCAGCGTGTGATCGCGATCGTGATACTGCACGGCAGCAGAGGCCACGGCAATATCGAGACGGCCGAAGGCCTCAACGGTTTGTTGCACGGCCGACTCGACCTGCCCTGCGTCGGCTACATCGGTGGAAATGGCCACCGCCCGATAGCCATCGCGCCGCAGCGCCGCAGCGCCCTCCTCTACACCGTCAGCGGGAATGCCAACCAGCGCCACGGCAGCTCCCTCCCCGGCCATGTGACGGGCCGAGGCGGCCCCGATGCCCGAGCCAGCACCCGTTACAAGGGCAACCTTGTTGGCCAGTCGCATAACGCTCCTACAGCGACGGCATATCGACGGCGTCGTTACGCCGCTCGTGCATATTCTCTTCCATCGCGCGCGGGTAGCGCGGCGGCAGTTCAGAGACGGCGTTCAGGCGCTGCAGGTGTTCGCCCTCCAGCGCAAACGAACCCGCTAGCATATTGTCGCGCGCCTGTTCGACGGTACGCGCACCGATAATCACCGAAGTGATAGCCGGCTGTTCCAGCACCCAGCGCAGGGCAATCTGCGCCGGCGAGCGTTCCATCACCTCGGCCACCTCGAGCAGGGCTGCCAGCGAATCGTCGGCGCTGGGCGCAAAGTAGCGCTGTGGATAGGCCCAGCCCTCTTCGGAGCGACTGCCGGCCACCGAGCGCTCGCCCGGCCGGTACTTGCCGGAGAGGAACCCACCGCCTAGCGGACTCCACACCACCACACCCAGGCCTTTGAGCTGACATACGGGAATCAGTTCTTCCTCGATATCGCGCACGACCAAGCTGTACTGCGGCTGGTAGCAGTCAAAGCGCGTCCAGCCCTCCGAGTCGCTAATCCACAGCGCCTCCATCAGACGCCATGCCTCGTAGTTGGAACAGGCGGTGTAACGCACCTTGCCCTGGCGCACCAGGTCATCGAGTGCGCGCAGCATCTCTTCGAGCGGAGTCTGCGTGTCGACGTGGTGGATGTAATACAGATCGAGGTGATCCGTCCCCAAGCGGCGCAGGGAATCTTCGACGGCGTTCATGATGTGCACCCGCGACATACCTGAATCGTTGGGACCGGGGCCAAACGGATTGAAAAATTTGGTGGCGACGACGGCCTCTCGGCGACGGCCTTTGAGCGCTTTGCCCAGCAGGACTTCCGACTCGCCGTCGCCGTAGGTATTGGCCGTGTCGAAAAAGTTGATGCCGGCTTCAAACGCCAAGTCGACGATTTTCCTCGACTCCGCTTCGTCGGTTCCGTGGCCAAAGGTCATGGTGCCAAGACAAACTTCCGAAACTTTTAGGCCGGTGCGACCCATCGTGCGATAGTGCATGGCGCTCCCCTTCAGTGCGTGTGCGTTCGACCCATAGAGTAGTACATGGACCGCAGCGCAGCAAGAGAATCATCGTCTATACGACGCACTGGTCCGCGTAGATGGGATAAAAAAGGGCCCGGACCAATTTGGCTGGTCCGGGCCACTTGGGGACTTCCAAGTGCGGCGTTCTACTTCCACCTAGAAAGAGCTTTCGCCGCTAGTGCAGCGGAATGCCGTTCTCCCTTATGATCTTCAGCGTGTTGGCCGCCGCGTGCGGATAGCGCTCGTTGGGCAAATGCTCGAGCAGCATATATCCGTCGGGATGGGCCTCATGCCACAGACGCAGCGCCGTCGCCACATCGAGTTCGCCGTCGCCGGGCACTTCTTCGTCGATGTGTAGCACTAGCCCGGGACTCATCTTGATATCCTTGCAGTGACCGAGCACGGAAATAGGATTCATAATGGCAAAAATATGCTCGAGCCGGGCTGTGCTATCGTAGACCTGGTCGAGATTTTGAAAGTGGTTGACGTAGTCCATAACAACGCTCATGCGCGCCGAGCCGACGTCTGCCAACACATCTCTATTGATTTCGGGCGACCCCATAATCGTCAGCACGTGCGTTTCAATGACGACGTCGACGCCTTCGGCTTCGGCTTTGGCAGCAACTTTTTTGAGCGTATCCACTAGCTGTGCACGCGCTTCTGGCGTTCGGTTGGCCCGGTCCGGCACGTAGGATCCAGCCGGATTGAGGCTGCCGGTGCGAATGAGGCATCCCATGGCATCGAGCTGGCGCGCCGTTTCGATGCCGCGCTCAATTTTATCGATGACGCGCTGACGCACCTCGGCGCTCGGATCGAAAAGGCACTCGCCAAAGCCAATGCCAAACTGCACGAGGTCCATCTCGGCGTCGACAAAGGTCTGGCGCACGCCGCGCAGATCGTCGGCGCTGAGTTGGGCTAGCTTGTCGCCGGCGTAGTGGAACGCGGCTCCGCTGAGGCCCAGCGCCCGTATTGCCTCTAAGTCGTGCGCGCCCGTTTCAACAAATTCGCTGGGAATCATACCGCAGACGCCGAGTCGCATAGGATTTTCCTTTCGAATAGGGGGGTCGTAAAAGAAACCAAACGGACGCGCGCGAGCAAGAGAACATCTTGCCGCACGGCCCCATCTGGCCTAATATCTATGCGGTATCCATCCTTAGAGAAATCGCATGTCATTCGCCATCCAATTTTTCGTCATCGTCGTATCGGGCTTGTACACATCGCTTTGGGGCGCCTTTAAAGACGGGCCCTACGAAGGGTTCAAGCCAAAGACCTTCCCGCGCAGCGTCTACTTTCACATCGCCATTTTTTTGCCGCTCTACTTCCTCCCCCACTTCCAAGCGCGCGTGCAGCACCTCGACCTGGTGCAGCTGTTTTTTCTGGTCATGGGCATCGAGCGCTTTCTCGCCGAGATCTACAAGGGATTTTTTCGCACCGAAGACCAGGACAAGTACTTTGTCCCATCGCGCATAACCTTCTTCGGGCGCCATGTCGAAAGCGACCTGCTGCGCCACGGGGTCGGCATCGTCATCGTCGCGATCGTATTCGCTTTCTTGCTCGTCGACTATGCGATCAGTGGATTTTGGGGATACCTAGCCGTCGCCTACGGAACGGGCTGCATCGTGGCTCTGGGCGGCGCCTATAAGGACGCGCCGTTTGAGGGATTTAAGCCGCTCAAATTTCAGCGATCGGGCATGGTCTTGGCGCTGCTTAGCCCGCTTTTCTACTTTCTCGCCGACCCGGAAAACCCTCTGCCGTTGGGCTTCCTCATCTATATGAACGGCGGCTTGGAACGCTTCTCCGTCGAGTACTACAAAACCTATATCCAGCGCAATATGTCGGGTAAATTTCGCCCCGACCTGCCGCGCATCCAACATCAATTGGATACGCGCGAGCGCTTTCACTACGCGGCGCTGGTCATTATCGCGGCGCTGGTGCTGCTCTACGTTCATGAACTCGGCATCCTATGATGCGGTAGTTATCGGTTCGGGATTTGGCGGTGCTCTGGTCGCATCCGCGCTAACCGATGCCGGGCGCCAGGTATTGCTGCTCGAGCGCGGTCGCTGGCCCCACCGCGACGGAGGCGATTTGGACCAGCGGCAGATCCTGATTGAGCAGCGCTACCGCGGCCCCACGCCGATCCGCGTCAAACAGTACGGCGCCCGCCGTTTTAGCGATGTCTATCCCAACGAAACCGTTGGCGGCAAGTCGGTGTTCTACGGCGGTGCTTCGCTGCGCCTGCGAGAAGCAGACTTTGCCCGCTGGCCCATTTCCTACGCCGAGCTGGCCCCCTACTACGCGCGCGCCGAAGCGCTGCTGGGCGTGCACGGCGCGGTCGGCGTCGACCCCTTTGAACCGCCCGATCTAACGTCCTATCCCTTTTCACCGATCGAACTGAGCGAACCGGCCCAGCGCCTGCAGCGAGCGGCGGCCGACCTCGGCTATCGCCCGTTCCCCATTCCGCTGGCCATCAACTTTCGCGATGAGCGCCGCCCACGCTGCGTGCTGTGCAATACCTGTGACGGCTTTCCCTGCCGCGTCGAGGCCAAAAACGATTTGGCAACGGCGATCCTGCAAGATGCGCAGCAGCGCGGTCTGCACATTGCCAGCGGAGCCATCGCCCAGCGCTTACAGATAGAGGGCCGGCGCGTGCGCGCCGTAGAATACGCCGACGCGGACAGCGGACAGACGCAGCGCGCGGCAGGCGATCTGGTCATCGTTGCCGCGGGCGCAATACAAAGCCCCGCGCTGCTGATGCGCTCGGGATTGGAACATCCGCTGATCGGGCGCAACCTCATGCGCCACTGCAATGCGGTATGCAGCTACGTCTTTCCCTTTCGCACCAATCCGCAGCAGGTCTTCCACAAACAGCTTTGCTTTGGCGATTTCTACGAGGATTTGCGCAGCGAGTTGGGCACGGCCGTCGGCGTGATCCAAGATATCTACACGCCGTCACCGGAAGTTATTCGCCATCACGCACCGCCGGGCAGCCGCTGGATAGCCGGCCTCTTTGCCCCCCTGATGCAGAACTTGCTCTGCATAGCCGAAGACGAGCCACAGCTGCAAAACCGCGTGCGCCTGAGCGCGCACACGGACGCCTGGGGCCTGCCCACAGTAGAAATCGAACACGCCTACAGCCGCGCCGACGTGCAGCGCCGCGACTACCTGCTCAAGCGCGCGCGGCGGGTCCTACGCAAGGCCGGTGGCCTAGCCTCTTACACGTATGCCATCGATTCGTTCTCACACGCCGTCGGCACCCTGCGCAGCGCCCATACGCCCGAAGACGGCGTGGTGGACAAAAACGGTCGCGTGTGGGACGTAGATAACCTATTCGTCGCCGACGGCTCGTTTATGCCGACCTCCGGCGGCGTAAACCCCAGCCTGACCATTGCCGCCAACGCCCTGCGCGTAGCGGAGGCCATGCTGACCCACTGAGCAACGCGAGCATCTATTGGACAGCACAGCAAAAAAAATCTGCATCGTTGGCTGCGGCACCATCGCCAACGTTCATGCCAAGCACCTGCGCGCACGCGCCGAGCTGCACTTTGTCAGCCGGCGGCGCGAAAGCGCTGAGGCCTTTTGCGCATCCTTTAACGGCGCGAAGGTGTACGATAGCTACGAGCAGGCGCTCGATGCAGACATCGACGGCGTCGTGCTTTGCACGCCACCCGAGCACCACATCGCCCATTCGACAGCGGCCCTGCAGCACGGCAAAGGCGTGCTCGTAGAAAAGCCGCTGTGCACCAACCCGAGTGAATTAGCCACTTTGGAAGAGACGTTGGCCGCCCACCCCAACATTCCTTTTGTCGTGGCCGAAAACTACTACTACAAGCCCTCGCTAAAGCTCCTGCAGTGGATCATCGGCCAGGGGTTTATCGGCTCGCTCCAGTCCATCCGCGTGCGCAAGTGTTTTACTCAGCAGGCCTCGGGATGGAAGAGCGGCTATGGCGCACTTCTCGAAGGCGGCATACACTTTGTGGCACTTATATCGGCTCTTGTCGGACAAGCCCCGCAGCGCGTGACCGCACAGTTTCCCGGTATGAAACCAGATAGAGCCGAGCGGCGCTCCGAAGTGTGCATGGAATACGCCGACGGGCTGCGCGCCGAACTGCACTACGCGTGGGACGCATTCAGTGCAACCAAAGGCGTTCTGCAGCACTCTCGCATCGACGGTGACGCAGGGTATATCCTATTTGAGAGCAACGGGCTCTACGTGCGCCTCAAGTCGCGCGCACGCAAGCGAATCTATTTTCCAGGTCTGCGTGACCTGATGGGGTACGAAGGACAGACGCGCGATTTTTTAGCCTGTTTAGACGACCCATCGCGCGCACCCATTTCGGGCTTTGTGCAGGCGAAGCGCGACCTGTCTATTGTGTTTGAAGCCTATAGAGAACTCCAGGAGAAAAGGTCATGAGCGAAGCAGAAAAAATTATTTATTCCATGCGGCGCGTAAGCAAACACTACAACCGCAAGAAAATCATAGAAGACATCTCACTCTCCTACTTCTACGGCGCCAAAATAGGAGTTCTCGGCCTGAACGGCTCCGGCAAGAGCACCCTATTGCGCATCATGGCCGGCGTCGACGGCGAGTTTGAAGGCAACGCCGATCTTTCCCCCGGCTATACGGTCGGCTATATGGAGCAGGAACCGCAGTTGGAAAGCGGCAAAACGGTGCGACAGATCGTCGAACAAGGCGTGCAGGCCACGGTCGATCTCGTGCGCGAGTACGAGGAAATCAACAACCAATTTGCCGAACCGATGGACGACGACGCCATGAACGCGCTGATCGAGCGCCAATCCACCGTCGCCGAACAACTCGACGCCGCCGGCGCCTGGGACTTGGATAGCCGCCTACAAATGGCCATGGACGCCCTGCGCTGCCCGCCCGAAGACCAAGTAGTAGACCACCTATCCGGCGGTGAAAAACGCCGCGTAGCGCTGTGCCGACTGCTGCTGAGCAAGCCAGACATCCTGCTCCTTGACGAGCCGACTAACCACCTCGATGCCGAAACGGTGGCCTGGTTAGAAGGACATCTGCAGCAGTATCAGGGCACGGTGATCGCCGTTACGCACGATCGCTACTTTCTCGACAACGTCGCCGGCTGGATACTGGAATTGGACGGGGGGCGCGGCATTCCCTGGAAGGGCAACTACTCGTCTTGGCTCGAACAGAAGCAGGAGCGCCTGCGCCTGGAGGAGAAAAGCGAGAGTGCGCGGCAGAAAACACTCGAGCGCGAATTGGAGTGGGTGCGCATGACGCCGCGCGCCAAGCAGCAAAAAAACAAAGCCCGCCTGCGCGCCTACGAGGAGTTGCTCAACCAAGACCGCGTGCAGCGCAACGAAGAACTGCAGATCTATATCCCGCCGGGGCCGCGGTTGGGCTCCGTAGTCGTAGATGCCGACGGCCTTAAAAAGACCTATGGCGATCGCATCATTTTTGAAAATATGTCTTTTAAAATGCCGCCCGGTGGCATTGTCGGCATTATAGGCCCCAACGGGGCCGGTAAGACGACGCTATTTCGCTTGATTACCGGCCAAGAGCAACCCGATGAAGGTGTGCTCAAGCTAGGCGACACCGCTCAGCTAGCCTATGTCGACCAAACGCGTGAAACGCTCGACCCCGACAAAACGGTTTGGCAGGAGATCTCCGGCGGAGAAGAAGAAATCGAACTGGGCGAGCGCACGGTTAACTCGCGTGCCTACGTGGGCCGCTTTAACTTCGGCGGCGCCGATCAGCAGCAGAAAGTTGGCGAACTTTCGGGCGGGCAGCGCAACCGCGTCAACATAGCAAAGATGCTCAAAGAGGGTGCCAACGTAATCCTGCTCGACGAGCCGACCAACGACCTTGACGTCAACACGCTGCGCGCTCTGGAAGAGGGCCTGGAGAACTTCGCCGGCTGCGCGCTGGTCATCAGCCACGACCGCTGGTTTTTGGATCGCTTGGCCACCCACATACTCGCCTTTGAAGGCGACAGCCAAGTCTACTGGTTTGAGGGAAACTATTCAGAATACGAGGAAAACCGCCGCCAGCGCCTTGGCGTAGAAGCCGATATACCCAAGCGCGTGCACTACCGCCAGCTAACGCGCACGTAGAGCCCCATACTATTCGGCCGCCTCCGGTGCACCATCGAGCAGCTTTTTTACGGCTTCCTGAAATTGCGTCATGCGGAAGGGCTTTGTGAGAATGGCCGCCGCACCCAAGAAACGCGCCGAGTTTAGATAGTTGCTGTGTATGTGCACGGCCCCACCGGAAATGGCCAACGTGTTGAGGGCGTGCTGCGTTTTTCGCACCGTGCGGATAAATTCGATCCCGTCGACGCCGGGCATAAAGATATCGACCACCGCCACATTGATGTCTCCCTCCTCTTCTATGATCCGCAGCGCCGCTTTGCCATCACCGGCGGTAAAGACCTTCATGGGAGGATCCGCACACGTCCTCAGCGCGAGGACCAAGCTCTCGCGCAATGCCTCGTCGTCTTCGACGATCAATATCTTAGCAACCATACAATACCTATCCTACCTTTGGGGAACCGCGCTCCACTCAAAAAGAGATAAGTTCTTGTAAAACTTGACTTTATAATCCAAAAAGAGCGAATATCGCGATGCGAAATCAGTCGAGCGAATACCGCGATGGACAATAATATACACAAAACAGGAGCCGATGTACTCTCCCATTGTAATTTCGCATGCATCACACCGGCATACCACGCCTTAAAATTGCTCCAACGCTTAGAATACCTATATTCAAAAATCTGATTTCGACCCAATTTTTTGCACATTACACACTGTGGTTGCCGCCAGAATTCATACTGCTTTGGAAAACGCCTCCATCGATCGCCTACAGCGCCCAATGCGCAGCCTGCGCGTATCCGTTATTGATCGCTGCGATCTGCGCTGCCGCTACTGCATGCCCGAAGAGCACTACGCCTGGTTGCCCAAGGCCGACATACTCAGCTTTGACGAGATTGAGAGAGCAGTCAGCACATTTGCCGAACTCGGTGTCGATCGCGTGCGCATCACGGGCGGCGAACCCTTACTGCGCCCGCATGTAGAAGAACTCGTCGCGCGCATAGCCGATATGCCATCTATTGGCGACCTAGCCCTAACGACCAACGGCACGCAGTTGGCCCAGCGCGCCGAGGCCCTGCGTCGTGCCGGACTGCAGCGCATCACCGTCAGCTTAGATTCGCTGCGGAGGGAACGCCTAGAGCAATTGACGCGACGCGACGCGCTGGCGTCCGTGCTCTCGGGCATCGACGCGGCGTCTGGTGCGGGATTCGACGCGCTAAAGATCAACACCGTTGTAATGCGCGGTTTCAACGACGACGAAATCGTCGACCTGATCGAATACGGCAAGCGCGTCGGCGCTGAGGTTCGCTTTATTGAATACATGGATGTAGGGGGAGCCACCCACTGGTCGCAGGGCGAAGTCGTTACTCGGCGCGATATACTCGCTCTGCTAGAGCAGCACTACGGCCCGATCGCAGCCGATGGCCCACAGGGGGCGGCACCGGCGGCGAGGTTCCAACTGCAAGACGGCACGCGCTTCGGCATTATCGCTTCGGTCAGCGAACCGTTTTGCGGCACGTGCGATCGCAGCCGCCTGACCGCCGACGGCATGTGGTATCTGTGCCTATACGCCGGCGAAGGCCACGACCTGCGCACCTATCTGCGTGCACCGGAACAGCGCGATGCACTAATCGACTACGTGCGCGCGACGTGGAACGGCCGTCAAGATCGCGGCGCCGAACACCGCCTGGAAGATCCTGCGCGCGGCGCGCTCTTTGCCATAGAAGACCTGCGCGAAGATCCGCACAGAGAGATGCATACGCGCGGCGGATGAGTTCCGCACGCAGCCGGGCGATGACAGGGTCTCGGGGCGACCGTTCAGGTCACCCCTTTTTCTATGTGTAGGTAAACATCTGCATGGATTATTTTCGCGCCAAGCGCTTCCTCGATACGCTGCCCGACTGGGAGACGGGACAACAGCCTAGCGGCCCCTTGGAAGACTACCTGCCCCGCATGCGCGCGCTCTTGGCGCGTTTAGGCAACCCGCAGCATTCCTTCCGCACGCTCATCGTAGGGGGCACCAATGGCAAGGGCACAGCGTCGAGTCTACTGGCCGCGCTCGTCCAGCAGTCGGACCTGTGCGTAGGACTCTACACCTCACCTCACCTACATACGCAGCGCGAGCGCATCCGCGTCAACGGCGAGATTTTGAGCAAAGACCTGTGGGCTGCCGCCGTAGGTAACTTGTACGATACCACGCGCGACTTTGAGCGCGAAGGGCTCGGCGCATTCAGCAAATTTGAAGCGCTGACAGCGCTAGCTGCGCACTTTTTTGCGGCGGCGCGCTGCGAATGGGCCGTATTTGAGGTCGGTCTGGGGGGGCGCTACGACGCAACCAACGCCTGGGATGCCGACGCCGCCGTGCTGACGCGGATCGGCTTAGACCACGTTGGCATCTTGGGCGACACCCTAGAGCAAATCGCCGCCGATAAAGTGCATATAGCGCGCAGCGGGCGCGCGCTGTATACAACAATAGCCCAGGACCCCGAAGTAATGCAGCTGCTCCAACGCACCTGCGCCGAACGCGCAATCGCGCTGCATACGGCTCCGGTTCGCACCGTGCCAGAGCGTCCTCAGTACTACGGAGAAAACGCCGAGCTCGCCCTGGCGGCGGCACGCGGCATGGGGTTGGCACCATCGCAAGCAAGCGCCGAGCGCACCGTGGCAGAGCACGCGTGGCCAGGGCGCTTTGAACGGGCCAGCACAACGCCTTTAATCATGCTAGACGGAGCTCACAACCCGCAGGCTGCTGGAGCATTAGCCGATTCCCTGCGCGCCCTCCGCGCGCGTTGGACGCTGGTCATCGGCATGGGCTCAGGGCACGAGGCGGGTGCGTTTTTGCGCGCGCTGGCACCGCTAGCCGATCGCATCGTGCTCACTGCTTCCGACCATCCCAAAGCGGTGCCGGCTGCCGCGTTGGCGCAGCACGTGCCCAACGGCACAACGGCCGAAGTCGTGCCGTCTTTTTCGGCAGCGCTGCACCGCGGTCGCCAGCTAGCCGGAGAACGGGGCGCGCTATGCGTCACCGGATCGCTCTTCCTCGTCGCACGTGCACGCGAATTCTTTGACCTGCCCTGTGAGCGCGACGGCATCACCGAAGACATGGCGCTGGAAAACCTGGAATGCCTCAAAATGGCCTGCGAACAGTTGGGCCTGCCGTGCGAGCCCTACAGCGATGAAGGCTCCCTCATGCGCCTAACCCACCGCGAGCGACCGCTGTACTTTTGGCGCAACAAGCACCCGTTCAACGACTATATGGGAGCGCGTATCGCAGAGGACAAAGCATTCCAGCACGAAATTTTTGCGCGCGTTGGTCTACCTATTCCGCACACGCAGCAGGTCTTTAACCCGCTGGCCGACCCGCGCTTTGATCGCTACAAAACGCATCATACGATCCGCGATATCGTCGATGATATAGGTCAACACTTTACCTTCCCCTTGGTCGTTAAAAAATACCGGAGTTCGCTAGCCCAGGGCGTATTCCTTGAACACGGCGCGGAAGCGCTGGAGCACCGCCTGCACCACCTCTTTGAAAACAGCACCTACCTCGACAATATCATTCTAATACAGGAATACGTCCCCGGCGCTGAGTTCCGCGCCGTGGCAACAGAGGGCGAACTGCTCTTGGCCTACGGCAAGGAGAGCGATGCGCGCAGCGGCACCGACCTCAACCCGCTCCACCAAGACGACGGGCACGCCGTCCGCGTTGCCGAGGGGCCCGTACTGGAGTCCATGCGCGCACTGGTCGCCGCCATTGCACCCGCAGTCCATTTGGGCTTTTACGCCGTCGATTTAATCAACGGCGCTGACGGACTGCGCATCCTAGAGCTGAATCCCAACCCATTCTGCTACTTTTACAATAAGGACAACGGGCGCGCCGACTTCGCGGCTATTTACCGTCGCCTATTGGAGAAGTACGTCCTTTAAACGACCGATTCTTTCGGCTGCCGCTCCGCACCGGGCGCTACCCCGTCGTTCCTCGCCCCTTGTCGAAAGCGCACATGCGGGACATATTGGCCAAAAAGGACCGATTCCATGGGCTATAGACACCTCTTTCTCGACCTCCATGACGTAACGCGCATGGAGCACCTACACCGCCGCATGCACGCCCCGCACCGCCATCCGAACAACCCCGTGCTTCAGGGCGAGCACCCGTGGGAGCGCTTTGCCTCGCTCTATGGAACGGCGCTGCGCGACCCGGGCGATGGGCTGTTCAGAATGTGGTACCTGACCGGACCACAGGCCGACGGCTTCGTGCAGATTCGCGGCCGACGCGCGTTGGGCAACTGCACGCTGTTGGGCTACGCCGAATCGCGCGACGGAGTGCACTGGGACAAACCGACGCTAAACCAGGTCGACTTTGCCGGCTCGACGGCCAATAATTTAATAGATGTAGGACGCAGCAACTGCGAGGGCTTTGCTCTGCTCTACGACGAGCACGACGCCGATCCAGCGCGGCGCTACAAAGCCTTCTACTGGGAACACGGCGGCACGGACACCTTTGTAGAGCACCAGGGGCGCCTAATCTGGGGACAGGGCGACGGCGACGGCATGTGGATGTCCTTTTCGCCAGACGGCATTCACTGGCAAAACTGCGAGGAAAATCCGGTCATCGCCCTGGGCAGCGATACGACGCAGTCGCTCGTTTGGGACGAGCGCCTCGCCGCCTACGTAGCCTTTGGACGCATGGGATCGGGAGGACGCCGCATCGCCCGCTCCGAGAGTCGCGACGGCGTGCACTTTGACCAGCCGCATACGGTTTTTGCTGCCGATGAGTGGGACGAAGAGGGCACACAGTTCTACGGCATGCCACTCAGCATTTATGAGGGTATCTACATCGGCATGGTGTGGGTCTACCGCGAGGGCGTCGACGGCTGTATCGACACTTCGCTGGCCTGCAGTCGCGACGGCATTCACTGGCAGCGCGTGCTCGACCGGCAGACCTTTCTCTGCCTGGGCGAACGCGGCTCGTGGGAAGATGGCATGGTCCGTATCAGCCAACAGTTCATCACCGTCGACGACCAAATATATCTCTACTACGGCGGCGTGCAGGGCCCGCACACCGGCCGAAAATTCGCGCGCGTAGAGCGCACCCACGCTTCGGCCATAGGACTGGCGACGCTGCGCCGCGACGGCTTTGTGTCTGTAGAGGCAGGCGATGCGGAAGGCTCGCTGCTGACCAAGCCGCTGAGCGTGGAAGGCGACCAGCTCTGCGTCAACGCCGACAGCCGCGGCTATATCCAAGTGGAAGTGACCGATGATGTAGGATCACCGCTGCCCGGCTATACGTCCCTGCCGATGGTAAAAGACCGCACGGAGACGGCACTGCGCTTTGATCGACCGCTAGCGGCGCTGCGCGGACATGCGGTGCGCCTGCGCTTTCGCATGAAGCGCGCCAACCTGTTTTCCTATTGGTTCGCTTAGATAGCTGGGCAACTATCGCACGGTAATCGGCACGGCTGACAGATCTTCGGGTTTACTTATATTTGTGTACGTCCACTACAAAAACGCACTGCAGAACCCTATGTCCAAAGCACCCAGCGACGTACTCGTACAGGTAATCGGCAGAATCGATCTCTTTGACGGCGTTTCAGCCAACGCCCTGCGCGCGCTGCTGGCCGTAAGCGAACACCGCATCCAGGAGCCGGGGCAGGTGCTGTGTTCGGCCGGCGATTCGCCTACTGAGCTGCTGATTCTCTGCTCGGGGGAATGCTCGCGGCGGCGCTCCGACGCAGCAGAGGCGGACAGCCTGCGCGCATTTGCCCTCATCGGCGGTGTAGAAATTCTGTCCGACCAGACGTTCTCAACCGACGTGCAGACGCTGGGCACCTGCCACATACTATCCATCGCGCGCCAGCTCTTTCTCGACGTCCTCGACAGCGACAGAGACGCCCAGTTGGCCATATACCGCAATATGACGCAGATCCTCACTCGCCAGCGCCAGCAGCGCAATCGCCAGGGCGAAACAGAACAGCAACAGCACCTTAGGGATCGAATCGAACTGTTGGAGGAGCAGCTGCGCGAAGTAACCGCACAGCTGCAGTCGGTGCAAGCGGTGGAACTGCCCAAGGTTCTGGTCGTCGACGACGAGCCCGAATGCCGCTGGCTGGTCAGGCAAATTCTCGCACACTGCGAAGTCTACGAGGCCAGCGGCGGCAGCGAAGCGCTCGATATCATGAGTGCGCGGGCGCTCGACCTGGTCATAACCGATATTCGCATGCCGCAGATGGACGGATGCACGCTCTTGATGAATTTGCGCACGCTCTACCCCGACCTGCCCATTGTCGCCACGTCGGGTGCGCTCGACATCGACTCGCTGCGCAACTACAACTTCAACGCATTCGTCGAAAAGCCCATCGACCCCAAACAGCTGCGCGACACCGTCGACTCAATAACTCGCACGAGCTTATAACGCGCAACGGCACCGCACGAGCGCGCTTAAAGAATGCCGTACTCGTCAAACACTTCGCGCGGTGAGCGCCCTGAGGCCAATTCGTCGCGCACCGTGTTCTCACCCTCCAATTTTTCCATCGACTTCTTGTACACTTCGTCCCTTATCGCCGCCGGGATAACGGCGACGCCGTCGTAGTCGGCCAGCACGAAGTCACCGGGATACACCTGCACCCCACCACAGAGAATCGGCTCGTTAACCGACTCGGGCACGATGCGCCCGGCCGAGTCGAGCGGCGAATAGCCCTTGCTAAAGCAGTTAAATCCCATGCCATTCATTTGGCGGATATCGCGTACCAGCCCATCGGTCACCACCGACTCGACGCCCCGGGCCTTAGCCGCGGTCGACAGCAGTTCGCCCCACAGGCCCGAGCGGCATTCGCCGTTGGTCGCCACGACAAATACGTCGCCCGCGTTGGCCACGTCGTAGGCGGCAAAGATCTGACCGTAGGGATCATCGTGTGCCTGATGGTTGGCATAGGCGTCGAGCGTAACCGCCGTGCCGGCAATATGCGCGTCCGGATGGCTGGGGCGAATATCGTAACTCATCGCCTGATCGCGCCGGCCGAGCTGGTCCATTATATCGCAGACCAGCGCCGTATAAATCGGTTTCCATTCTTCGTACATGAAGTTCTCCTATGAGCTAGTAGGCACGAGCGGTACACAAATCTGCGTGCCGATCGCACGGCAAATGCACGGCGCTCATATTGCGCTCGCCGTTGGGAAACTGTTCAGGATGATCACAATGCCTGACCGCACTCTTTACGCCGA
The DNA here is from genome assembly GCA_038128265.1 of Gemmatimonadota bacterium. Classification (GTDB taxonomy): domain Bacteria; phylum Latescibacterota; class UBA2968; order UBA8231; family UBA8231. Next base: position 5,264 of record JAYPJE010000031.1, on the reverse strand, counting down.
CACCCGCGGCATAAGCAGTCGGCGGTTGCGCGTCAGCGGCAGGCCAGCAAAGGCGCAGCGATTGTTCCACTGGTCAATCGCCTCGGCCGTCTTGTACTCATTGATTATGGCATGGCGCGCGCGCGGCGTATAGTTGTGACCCGCCCGGTGCACGACCAGCACGTGGATCACCAATACGTCGCCGGGTTCGGCGCACACCACGACGTGCTCACCGTCGGGAACGGCCGCATCGGAAATCGTGTGGCTTCCTTCCTGCGTGGGCCACTCTCCGTTAAGATGGCTGCCGGGCACGGCTTCCGTCGCTCCCGCCTCAAAGTCGGTCGGATCGAGATAGGTGATGGCAGCGGCCAAGTCGGGATGCGAATGGCGCTCGTAGGGCCAGTCCTGATGCCAGCCCTGCGCGCAGGTAAAACCCGGCGGTTTGTTGCGCACTTTGCCATTGTGAAAATCGATATTGGGGCCCAGCAAGTCGCACATAACCGACACGATGCGCGGCTCGGTAAACTGGTCAAACCAGTAGTCGTTGGCCAGCGTTTGATCCATCATCCCCACTACATTCTTGGGATTGTACGCATCGGGCTCGTAGCCTTCCGGGCTGTCCATAAACGCATAGCTCATATTCTTGGGCCGCCCTTCCGTATCCGTTACCAACGCGGCAAACTGACGGCGCATCTCTTCCATCTCCGCCGCACCATAAAAGCCCTTTAGGTGCAAAAAGCCATCGGCGTCAAAGGATTCTTTCTGTTCGCGCGTCAGTAAGAGCAGTCTATCAGCCATATCAATTCCTGTTTGCAGAGGGCAAAAAGAGGGCAAATACACCCGTTAATACAGGCAATAGTGCGAGGTATTTCAGCGTTTCGGCAACGCCAATTTGATCGGCCATTCCGCCGATGATCGGCAGACTGGTGCTGGCCAACCCCCAGCTCAGACCCAGCGGCAGACTCGAGGCCAGTCCCGAATTTTCTGGCGCGAGTTCCTGCGCTAGGGCCACCATAATCGAATTGGAGGCCAGCAACAGGCCACCACCCACCGCCAGCAGCAGGTATCCGGTCATCACATCACCCGTCGATACGAAGACGTAGAGTGGCGGAGCGGAGAGAAAGAGCGAGGCGCAGACAATCGCTTTGGGAGAGATGCGATCGGCCATATAACCGGCGATGAGCGCACCGACGACGCCGGCGATGTTGTAGATGCCCAGCGCAACCCCACCCATAACCAGATCCAATCCGCGCTCTTCTGCCAGCAGCGACAGGAAGGTGCCAAAGCCCAAACCCGTTACCGAGCGCATCACCACGATAAGCGTAATCAGCGCCAGCGGTCCGGCATGTCGCCCCAGCAGGCGCCAGTTGGCCGCTGTGCGCCCCTCGCTAAAGTGCGGATTGTCCAGCGGCACAAAGCGAATCAGCAGGAGCACAAAGAGCAAACCGGGAATAGAGACCAGCGGCAGAGCCTGCAAACCGATCTTCTCGGCGTAGAGCGGCAACCATAGTGGGGCCAGCCCCAACCCCATCGTGCCGCCAAAGATAAAGAGCGCCAAGCCGAACGAACGCCGTTCGCCGCTCAACTCGCCGGCCAGCGAAAAGACCTGCGGATGGAAAGCGGCCACGCCGATGCCACCAAGCGCCAGCGCGATCACCAGCAGCGCATAACTAGGGGCCACGCCCATCAGAGGCGAAAAAATGGAGCACAGCAGCAGCCCTGCAATGACCAGATAACGACGCCCCATGCGGTCGGCCCACAGGCCCATCAAGGGCTGACTTATATTGCAGATCGAAACAATGGTGCCCAGAAAGCCCGTCTGCGCGAGACTCAGACCCAAGTTGGCTTTGAGCAAGGGCAGCACGGGCTGCAGCAGGGTGGCATAGCTATCGACGCAGAAGTGCGATAGCGTAACCAATAATAGGCGAAGTTTTTGCATGGCCGTGCGCCCGTTCCGCCGGTAGGCAACGGAGCGTAGCGCTTGTTTGGGTTAACGCGGTCCCCTATTCTAAGCCCCGCTGCTCCTGTTGTCCAGATAGACGCATAGGCGCCAAGCGCCAAACGTTCCGCCAGCCGCCAGCAGTGCACCAATAACAAAGGGCAGCGCCGGGTGCAGGTCGATCAAATAGCCACCGATCAGACTGCCGCTGACCATCGAAGCACTCCACGCCATATGTCCCAGGCCAACCAAGCGATTCTTCTCATCGGGGCCGGCCACGTCGTTAATCAGCTTGGGAATGAGGGTGGATACGGCCCACGCCGTGCCCGTTAGCGCCGTCCCAAAGACAAAGAGCCCGGGCAGCGAATCGCGAAAGAGCGCCATGCCCAGCGCGCTCAGGCAGATGCCGGCGGCGGCAAAGAGCAGCGGCTTTTTATGGCCCAATCGGTCGTTGAGCACGCCCGTACCCAACTGACACGCCGCGGCGACAACCAGCGAAACGGAGGCAAAATAGGCCGGCAGCGCCTCACTCTGCCCCACGCGATAGATCATCAGCGGCATGGCCAGCGTCGCCATGCCCCAGAATGTGGTAATCGTCAGGCGCAGGCTCAGCAGCAGCCAAATCTCCCCGCGCAGCAGCAGCGGTCTGTAGGCCGTCCACAGCGAGGCATGATCCCTCTCCTGGCTGTGCGCTGTCGGCGCCCTATCGCCAGGCAGCAGCAGGCCCGCCAGAGCAATGACGCCCAACATGCCCGCGCTCATCGCCACGCCGATCTGCGCAAACGACCAGTCTGTCTTGACCAGTCCCACGCACAGGCTACCCAGCGAATTGCCCAGCGTGTTGCTGAGAAAATAGAGCGCCCCGCCCACGCCTAGATGCGTCGGCTTAACGGCGCGAATGAGGATGCTCTGGCCCGCCGTCGACCAAGGACCGCTAGCCGCGCCCATCAGAAAGAGCAACAGCGACAGGCCAGCCGGATCGCCCGTGCGAAATACGAGGCCGGTAAGCGCCGAGCCGGCCAGACCGATGATCAGCGTAACCTTGAGGCCCAGTCGATCGCAGAGACGGCCGGCAATAACCGCAAAGATCCCGCCCAGCAGCAGCATCAGTGCGCGCAGATAGCCGGTAAACCACGGCGGACGCGCTAGGTCGGCTTCTATGTAAACGGGGAAGAGCGCGGAAAACGGCGCCGATAGAAAGCTGTTGAGGAAGTAGACGAGGCAGAGGACCGCAAAGGCGCGGCTCAGCAGGCCGCTTGCGGCCTCTGCCCCATTTTGCTCACTGTCCAAGTAGGACTATTTCTTGCTGGCGGCCACGCTGTTTTTCAGCACGCCAATCCGAGAAATCTCCACCTGCACCTTGTCACCAGGCTGCATAAAGGTGCCGGTGGTCGCACCGACTCCGGAGATGGTGCCGGTGCTAATCAAGTCGCCGGGCTCCAGGGTTATGATCGCCGAAATATATTCGATAATCTTATTGACCGGATAGAGCATCTGGCCGGTATTGTTGTGCTGCTTGCGCTCGCCGTTGATAAAGGTGCTGATATCGAGCACCTGCGGATCGGGAATCTCGTCGCGCGTAACCAGCCACGGCCCCTGCGGCGCGAAGGTATCCAGCCACTTGCCGTTAAGCCAGTCAAACCACTCGTCGCGCGGCCGGCTATCCGTGCGCTTTTTGATGCGCAGCTCGCGCTCTGAAACGTCGTTCATTACCGTGTAGCCGGCGACGTACTTCAGCGCATCCTTGGCCTTGACCCCCTTGCACGTGCGGCCCATGACAACGGCCAACTCGCCTTCCCAATCGATCGAGTTGGCAATCGGCGGAATGAGGATTTTATCGCCGGGACCGACGACGGTCGTGGTCGGCGGCTTCATAAAGACGCGCGGCGTCTCCTTGTCTTGAATAGCTAGCTTGGCGCGGCCGCCTTCTTCGATGTGATCTTGGTAGTTGCCGGCCAGGCAGAAGACCTTGCGCGGGTTGGGCACGGGCGCACGCAGCCGAACGCGCGACAGGGCAAACGACGTCTTGCCGTCGGGTTTGCCGAGCTTGGCCTCGGCCGCTTTGGCCGCTTTCTTGGCCGCGCTTAGGCCCTTATTACCCGCTTCGAGCAGGCTGAGCATATCGCCGAAAAAGGCGTGTGCCGTGCGCTTCTCTTTGCGCGCCAGCGCCTGCTCGGCGCGCGCCAAATCAACGGCGACGGAATCATCGGCGACAATCGCTCCCAAGCGCTGTTGACCGCCGGCGCTAAATGTGGCCAGTTTCATACTGTATCCTCCCTTTACCTGTGCGTATATTTGGCGTGCGCTGCATTCCCAACGCGTTTCACCCGAATGGAGTCCACATGTCCGCTGAGTACTTCGTCCACGAGACTGCCAAGGTCGACGATCCCGTGCACATCGGTGCACAAACGTCTATCTGGCATTTTTGCCACGTCATGTCCGGCGCTCATATCGGCGCGGGGTGCAATATTGGCCAAAATGTCTATATAGACCGCGACGTGCAGATCGGCAACGGCTGCAAAATACAGAACAACGTCTCCGTCTACAAGGGCGTCACGCTGGAAGACGAGGTATTCTGCGGACCCTCCATGGTCTTTACCAACGTTATCAACCCGCGCGCCTTTATCGAGCGCAAAAATGAATTTCGCCAGACGCGGGTCGGACGCGGGGCTACGCTAGGCGCCAACTGCACTATTGTCTGTGGCTGGGATATCGGTGAGTACGCCATGGTGGGTGCCGGCGCCGTCGTCACATCCAACATCCCCGCATACGGCCTGGTCGTCGGCGTGCCGGGGCGCCGGATCGGCTGGGTGTGCCGCTGCGGCGTGCGCCTGCCCGATCCACTAGGCGAAACGGCGTGCCCTGCCTGTGCGGCGCGCTACCGCGTAGATAACGAGGCCGTATCGCCGCTCTAGGGCAGCAATACGGCTCTCCTCCATATTTGGATCTCAGTCCGTAGGAAACGACAGCGGGAACGTCGGAGGCGTCGCCTGCTTGGGCTCGCGCTGCATGATCTCCATTCCGTGGTATTCCTCGACAAATCCGGCCAGATTCTTGCTCGCCTCCTCAAATGCGAGGCGCCCCTTCTCGGCAGTGGCCTTCTCCGCTTCGCCCATGACGCCGCTCTTCGAATACTGACTCGTCCACTCGACGATATTCATCGGTCCCGAAGCAAAGAGATCCGTCCACAGGTACTGTGAGCCGCGCTTGTTGGTATACGCAATCTCGCTCTTGATCTTGTCTTTGCGCACGCTCTCGGGCGAGAGGTAGAGCAGCATCGACGTCTCCAACTCGCCGGCGTGCGAGCAGCCGCCGGGATAGACACTTTCGCGCCACCCCTCCAAAA
>JAYPJE010000030.1:0-50253 GCA_038128265.1 Gemmatimonadota bacterium | reverse complement strand
GTTTGCGCGTGATCCCCGGCAGCCATCACCCCGACCACTTTATCCGCGCGCAGAAACTCGACCTGAATAAATCGCGCGAGCTGTTTGGCGTCGAACCGCGCGATATCCCCGGCAATCTAGCGCTGGAGACACAGCCGGGCGATCTGGTCATCTTTAACCACGACCTCTACCACGCCTCGTTTGGCGGCTCGACGCGGCGGCGCATGTTCACCATGAACCTGACCCGCCCCTGCTCGACGCCGGAAGACGTCGAGACGCTGCGCCAGTACGTCAGCGTTCACTCACCCGGTGGCTATAAGGTCAACACCGGCGGCGGCATGTACTTTCCCACCATGCTCTCTACGGCCAGCCCCGAGCGCATGCAGCACCTGCGCCAGTGCGCCGATATGCACGACGCGCTCTTTCCGGAGTATGCCGTCCGGTAGTACACCCCAAGTCTGTCCGCAGTCGCCACGGCATGGGAACAGCCGATATTTGTTCATTATTAGCGTTTTTAGGGATGGATTGGCGCGGCATAGCTATATGCTCTCACTATCATATAGCTAACCACTAAGCGCACCTTCGGCGCTCCCACCCATTTCTTCCGTGGAGGTATACGATGCGAGTCTACAGACTAATCGGTTATACATCTGCCCTAACCTTGCTCTTGATAGGCATGGGCGATGTCTCCGCTTTCGTCAACGTCCCAGCGCTCATCCTCGTAGCAGGTTTTGCGCATTGGGGGTTTCTGGCCTCCGCTGGGTCGCAAACAGGCACGGCACTGACGGTTGCTCTATCCCCAGATGAGCGGGCAGAGTCCGATCTGCAAACCGGCCTGCAGGCGCTGCTCACGGCCCGCTACGCCGCGCTGGTCGGTGGGTTGGTCTCTTTTATAGCCGGCTTGGTCACGATGCTAAGGCATGTCGACGATCCGAGCGCCTTGGGCGCCGGCATGGCCACGGCCCTATTGGGCGTACTCTACGCCGTTTTTCTCGCCTACTTTCTCCTGCTGCCCCTACAGGCCGGCATTGAGACGCATGCGATGCCCGCACACGGCGCCGAAGCCGTTCAGCCGGAGAACGGGCTCGATATGGCGGTGCTGGTCATTGGCTCACTTCTCACAGTCGCCAGCTTCGTCATTATGCTCAACTCACTCAACAACACCTGAGAGGAGGTCTACCATGCGCCTATTGGGTTTCATCATTCTGCTCGCCGCACTCGCCCTTGGTTTTACCTCGCCATTCATGCTCATAGATGCTCAGTCTTTCATCTTTGTAGTGGGCCTGACAACTGCTGGCCTGATCGCTTCCTTCGGTCGCGACGCGAGCATCAGCGCCGTCTTTTCGCGCAGTCCCAATCGCCAAGCCATTCTCCTGGGCATCGCCGCCTGCGAGCGCGGCAAGTCCATAGCTTTGATATCGGGTATGTTAGGCGTGTTTGTCGGCCTGGTTATCATGCTGAACAACATGGACGATCCGAGTGCGTTGGGGCCCGGTATGGCCATATGTATTCTCACCATGCTATATGGCCTGATCCTGGGCTACGGCGTCTTCCTGCCGCTGTGCGCTGGACTGTGGCAAAAGCTGGAGGATTGCGAAGAATAGGGCGTCCGACGACCTAAAATAACTCAAGGTTTGCCATTTTCGGTCGATCATAATACCACCTTCATCATATTCCTTATCTCTCTTTTCAGCGCAGCGCGCCCTCTGTATTGCCATGCAGGGGGCGCGCTGTGTTATTGCCCGCTCCTCCACTGGCTACTCCTTGACACCCAGCCGCGCATTCTGCTAACTAATCGGCCCGTATAACAGGTCTCAACCGGCGCGATGCCAAACTCGACGAGGATGCGAGATGACGGAGAGAGAAGCGCAGCTCACAGATGCCATAGCCCAGCTACCGCGCGTGCCGCTAGCGTCGGTGCGCCCGACGCCGCTGGAACACCTGCCGCGCCTCAGCGCCCACCTCGGCGGTCCGCCCATATACATCAAGCGCGACGACCTGACGGGTCTGGCCATGGGCGGCAACAAGACGCGCATGTTCGAGTTCGCCCTGGCCGATGCGCTGCAAAAGGGGGCCGATACCGTTGTCGCCGGATCGGCCGTGCAGAGCAACTACTGCCGACAGCTGTCGGCTGCCTGCGCCAAACTCGGCCTAGAGCTGCACCTCGTTCTGCGTCCGGTGCGCCCCGTCGACCGCGTTGACCAGCAGGGCAACAACCTGCTGCAGCGCCTGCTTGGCGCGCACGTCACCGTCATGCGCGAATACGACCACGCCGCCCAAAAGGAGGCCATACTGGCCAAAATTGCCGAGCAGGAGGCCCTGGGCAAAAAGGTCTACTGGCCGCGCCAGGCCGATACCATCGACCTCGACGCCATCGCCTACGCCGAGTCGGCGCTAGAAGTGGTCCAGCAGTGTCGTGCCCTCGATATCGACCCGTCGCACTTCTATCTCTGCGCGCTCGACACGACGCAGGCCGGCGTCGGCCTCGGCCTATCCTTCCTGCAGAGCGCCATGCACGTGCGCGGTATTTGTCCCATGAAAGACGTGCCGCAGCGCTGCGAAGAAATGGCACAGATTGCCAACAGCGGCGCCCAGCGTTTGGGACTGAATCTCCAACTGCACGGCAGCGACTTCGACAACGACGACTCGTTTGTCGGCGAGCGCTACGGCCTGCCCACGCCCGCCGGGCTCGACGCCCTGCGCACGGTGGCGCGCACCGAAGGCATTTTGCTGGATCCCGTCTATACGAGCAAGGCCATGTCCGCGCTCTTTGAGCACATTCGAGAAGGACAGCTCGACGCGAATCGCCCGGTGGTCTTTTTGCACACGGGCGGTAACCCAGCGCTCTTTGCCTATGCCGCCGACGTGCTCGACAGCTGATGCACCGGCGGCAATAACGCCGCAGCCGGTGCGCGCTCCATTCTACGTACGATCATCTAAACACCACTGGGAGTCTATCTATGGACGAAATACAGCAATCTATAACGGAGGTCGAAGTCTACGGTTTTACGCTGTTGGAAAACGTGCTCAGCAGCGAAGTAGCGGCCGATATGCGCGAAGTGCTCATTCGCTGCGAACGCGAAGTCGGCACCGAGCACGCGCACCGCGGCTCGGCGCGCCACGTGTCCAATCTGCCGGTGCTCGATCCCATTTTTCACCAGTGCATCGACCATCCGCGCGTGCTGCCCATCCTCGAGCACTTTCTCGAGCGATCGCTCATTCTCGGCAGCCTCAACTCGCGCATCGTGCGCCCCGGCGACGGCTATCAGGGCCTGCACAGCGACATTCCCGGCACCATGCTCAATATGGGCACGCCCGTTATGATGAATACCGTGTGGATGCTCGACGATTTCTCGCCGGAAATCGGCGGCACGCGCGTCGTGCCCGGTTCGCACCGCAGCGGATTGGTCACGCCGCCGGAAGGCTTTGACGTCAAGCACGAGATCCAACCGACAGCCCCGGCTGGCTCGGTCATCGTTTTTAACGGCCAGTGCTGGCACGGCGGCGGCGCCAATACCAGCGACCGCAGTCGCCACGCCCTCTTCGGCCACTACCGCAAGCACATGCTGCTTTTTCAGCTCGATCCGCACGACGGCTTTCCGCCCGAGTGGTTTGATGGTCTAACGCAGCGGCAAAGGGAGCTCATGCGCATGACGCATGGAAAGGGCCTGGGTGAAATGCACGCCGCCGACGCGCATTTCCACTAGGCACGTCTATGTGCAATGAGCGGACGCGGAGAAAAACTGCGCGGCATAGCTGAACGACTAGCGCAGCTACTGGAAGCGCACTGTGGCCAGCCGGCGACCTTTGCGTTAGAGGCGACGCTCGACTGGCTGCCTAGCGTACCCAGCCGGGCACAGTACGCGGCCATATGGAGTGATCTCGAAGCCGTCTATGCAGCCCTTGTCGAAGGGCGTTGGACGCTGGCGTCGCGCATAGACGCCCACGCCAACGCGCTGCGCTTTGGCCCCATGCGGGTGGATGCCTATTTCGACGCGCCCTATAGCTTTATTTTTGAGTTTGACGAGGAGCAGCACTTTAACACGCACCGCCTGCGCACGCTGGATGCCGCGTCGTTTTACAGCCGATGTGCCTTTGACGTAGAGGCCTATAGGACGGCCTGCCGCCAGCGTCCGGCTCTACCCGGTGAAACGAGCTTTACCCAACTCAAGAGCGACGACCCGCTCTTTCCTCCACTGCTGGAAGGCCCAGGGCAGGACAACCGCACGCGCCAGCGCGCCTTTCGCGATGCGCTAAAAGACGCTGCGTCGTTTGCCATGCCCCACCTCAATCCGACGCTGCGCGTATCGTGGGAGGTGTCGCACGGCAAGCGTGGCTACTTTGACGAACGCGATATCGATGCCGTGCAAGAGCACCTCGTTGCCATTAGCTTTCTGGACGGAATAGTCCTGCGAGAATAGATTTCTCGCGTTTGCCACGAGTGCACGCCCGACCTGTTGCCGTATACACTTGCTTTGAACAGAGGCTATGATATGTATCAAACGACGCCCGAAACGCTCAGTGACGAGACGATAGATCGCTTCCACCAGCGCGGCTTTGTAAAAATACCCGGCATTATTTCCAAGGAAGAAGCCGCCCATTTTCACGAGGCCGCACTGGCAGCCAGCGCGCGCATAGACCAAGGACGCAATCGACCCGTCTTCAGCCAGCACGTCAACGTCTGGCGCGAGGACGATGCCATGCGCGCACTCACATTGCACAAAAACGTGGGTGCCGTCGCGCAGCGCTTGGCCGGCGCGCCCCTGCGCCTTTGGCACGACCACATTCTCATCAAGCAGCCCAATAACCAAGTCGCTACGGAATTTCACCAAGACCAACCCTACTGGCCACACGCCAACTCGCCCAATGCCCTATCGGCGTGGATCGCCCTGTGCGACGTGCCGGTGGAACGCGGCTGTATGAGCTTTATCGCCGGCTCCCATCGACACACGGAACTGACGGCCCAGAACCTGCTCGACGGACGCGATCTGTTTGGCAAGTGCCCCGAGCTGGAGTACGAGGAGCGCGTAACGCTGCCCTTACAGGCGGGCGACTGCACCTTTCACCACGCGCGCTGCGCCCACATGGCCGTGCCCAACCAGACAGACGAACCGCGCGTGGCGCACGTCGTCATCTTTATGGATCAAACGACGACCTACGTGGCCAAAAACCACGTCGTAACGGACCCGCTCAATCTGCAGGAGGGACAGCGCATCGAGGGCGAGCTGTTCCCAGCTGTATAAGAGACAAATTATTGGCACGCAAAGATATCCGCACGATATCAATACACTGTGCAGGCTGCAAGACGCTGCTTTACAAGTACTACAAGGGCGGACGCGGTGGCCTGGTAAAATGCCTCGTCGAGCGCATTGCGGAAGACTACACGGCGGGCGATTGCACCTGCCCCCAGTGCGGTCAAGAATTTGCTCGACAGCGCATGATGGAAGGCAAGCCGGCGCATAAAATTATTCAAGGCAAGGTCTTTACCAAGGGTATGTCGCGAAAGTAGAGCACCCTTATTTGCGCTACGTGGAACGTATTGCGCGCAGCACTGAGGCTCTCTTTTCGCACGCGTTGCCATTGACTACGCGAATCTCATCGCATACATAATTGGGTACCGCAAAGCGGTAGCCGCGCCGTAGCAGGTGCTTCGAACGCGCCCGCAATAGCGCTTTGTGCATGCTCTTTCATCTACACTACTACTACGGAGTCCCACGACATGAGCGATTACTTCGTCTATATCGGAACCTACTCAAACAGCGGCAGCGAGGGCGTCTACGTTCAGCGCCTCGATATGGCCAGCGGTGCCTTATCGCCCATCAGCACCCACGGCGAAATTGAAAATCCTTCGTTCCTCGACCTCTCTCCCGACCGCCGCTTTCTCTATGCCATCGGCGAGGTCGGCCAGGTAGACGGGCGGCCCGGCGGTGCCGTTGGCGCCTACGCCATTGATTCGGCCAGCGGCTCGCTGACCCACCTCAACACCGAATCGACCGTCGGTCCCGGCCCTTGCCACGTCAGCGTAGATGCGACGGGGCGCTACGTCCTAGTGGCCAATTACGGCGGCGGCAGCGTGGCCATCCTGCCCGTGCGCGAGGACGGTTCGCTCGGCGAGGCCAGTGACTTTGTCCAGCACGAAGGCTCCAGCGTCAATCCCAACCGGCAGGGCGAACCGCACGCCCATTCGATCGTGGTTTCGCCCAACAACGCGCACGCTTTTGCGCCCGATTTGGGTATGGACAAGATCGTGATGTACCAGATTGAACACGGCAGCGGCAAACTGGTCGCCGGCAGCCAGCCCTCTATGCAGGTCGAGGCCGGGCAGGGTCCGCGCCACTTTGATTTCCATCCCAACAATCGATACGCCTACGTCATCAACGAATTGGGCAATACGATCGTATCCTACGACTACGACGCCGAGGCCGGCACGCTAGCGGCCACAGGTTCGGTTTCAACGCTGCCAGCCGACTTTGCGGGAACCAGCCACACGGCCGATATCCACGTGCATCCCAACGGAAAATTTCTCTACGGCTCCAATAGGGGCCACGATAGCTTGGTCATCTGCGCCATCGACGACACTACAGGTCAGCTCGAAGTGCTCGGCTATGAGCCAACCGGCGGCAAGAATCCGCGCAACTTTGCCATTGATCCGACGGGCACCTATCTGCTAGCAGCTAACCAAGATACCAACGACATCCACACCTTCCGCATCGACGCCAATACGGGCGCACTGGAAACGACCGGCGCTGTGGCCAGCGTGCCCCGGCCCGTGTGCCTCAAGTTCGCTGCCATAGCCTAATGACGGAAACAACGCGCAGCGTTGGCGTAACCGGCGCGCTGGGCAACCTCGGCTGGAAGCTGCTGCTTCACCTGGCCGCCCACAGCACGGCACCGCGCCTGATTGCCCTCGACTACAGAGAGGCTGACCAGACGCATCGCGACGCGCTGCGCGACGCGGCGAATGGCCGCACGGTGGACATCGAATTCGTCGCGTGCGATCTGACGGATTGGGATGACGCGCGCTGGCGCGATGCGTTTGATCGCGTTGAAGCCGTAGTGCACTTTGCGGCGCAGAACCCTTTTCCAGAGGCTTCGTGGAGCGACGTCGACGCGTCGGCAGCCATGAATTTCAATACGGCACACGCCGCCGCAGACAGCGAGACCGTCGAGCGCTACGTCTTCGCCACGTCAAACCACGTCATGGGCCGCTACAAGGACCGCGACATGAGCGCAGGTGCGCTGCGGCCGGAATTAGAGCCCGGCGTCGGCACCCTCTGGCACACAGGCCAACGCGATATGGATTCGACGGTCTATGCCACGGCTAAGTGGACTGGCGAACGCCACTGCCAGGCGCTGGGTCGGCGGGCAAACGGGTCGACGACCTTTGCCTGCGTGCGCATCGGCTGGTGTCAGCCCGGCGCCAATCGCCCCGACACGCTTTCGGCCGCTGGCACGCCGACGCAGGCCCACGGCGGACAGCAGGAAAGTCCCACCGACGGCTGGTACAAGCGCATGTGGCTTTCCAACCGCGACTTTTGCCAGCTCTTTCAGCGCGCCGTTGAAGCCGATGGCAGCACGTGGCCGGGGGGGTGTGTTGTAGTGCACGGCATGTCAAACAACCGCGATATGCCGTGGAATCTAGACGCCACGCGCCAGTATTTGGCGTACGAACCACAGGACGACGTCTACAGAGGTGTATGACTATGGATACCATACCATCCAATCGGATCGCCCCCGGATTTGCCGATGTTCTGCGCGAGGCAAACTTCGCCTTCCTTGAAGGCAGCCCGGATCCCTCTTTTGCCCTCGACTCGTCTATGGAACTAGCCTACATCAACCCGGCCTATCTGACGTTTGGGTGCGACAACGGCGGTCCGTGCGAGGACACCTTCACGGGCATTGGCACCTTCATAGGCGATTTCATGAGCGAGCCGCTGCGCCAATTCTACCTGGATGCCTATAAGATGGTCATGGGAAACCGCAACACGTGGAACCACGACTACGACTGCTCCAGCCCCAGTCTTTACAGACGCTTTAAGCAGAGCGCATACCCCCTACCAAAAAAAGGGATAGTGGTAATCAATCACCTGATTGAAGAGCGCGCCCATTCAGAAGTGTCTGCCCAGCCGGTAAAAGCCGTTTACCTGAACATCAATGGGCTCATAGCGCAGTGTTCTCACTGCCGCAAAGTGCGTCGACAAGGCAGCAGCACGCAGTGGGATTGGGTTCCCGAGTGGGTTGCTGACCCACCAAGCGAAGTTACGCACTCGCTGTGTGAGCCCTGTGCAGACTACTACTACGCGGGACTGCAGCTGACGCTCAGCAAACTGTAACGCGGCGTTCTGTCAGCCTATGTGCGGTACCCAGCGCGGGTGATCGGCCCCCTCGCCGTCCAGGCCGCTGGTCACTCGGCGGGCATCGGCGCCCCCCGCATCGGCCACCCACACGCCAGGCGATGCGCCCGTCTCAGCTCGACAAAAGAGCAGCCTGGTTCCATCGGGCGAAGCGCTAGCGCGAAAGTCCCAGGTGCCGTCGCGCAGCGGCGTCAGCGCTTGCTGTGCGTCCGTGGCAATATCTAAGCGCGCGATCTGCACGCCCCCTTTCGCTCTTTCCGGCTGAAATTCGCGATTAAAGTGATCGACGTCCGGGCGATGGGCTTGATAGACCCACGGCACCTGAGCCGACGGCGACCGGCGGGGCGCTAGCAGCGTACCATCATCCTCCCAAGCTACCAAGTTTGACCCCCCTCCGCGGCGGATGGGCGGTCCGTAGGTGGCGGCAAACCATACCTGCTGTCCCTCTGTAAGCGCGCGCAGCTCCGAGCCATCGGGGCGCGCGATATACACGTCGGCCCAATCGTGGCCGGGATCGCTGGCGAACCGACAGCCCATAAAAGCCAGCCACGCACCGTCGGGCGAGAACTGCGGCCCGAAAAATAGCAGCTCTGGATCGGCCGCTACCAGCGTGCGATGCTGGCCATACGCATCGCTCGTCCAAATCTGATAGCCCTGCGGACTGGCCAAGTGATAGGCCATGCGCTGTCCGTCCGGACTGGCCGAAAAACCGTAGGGCAGTCCTTCGCCCAGCTGCGTAAACGGCTGCGCGTCCGTGCCGTCGAGCGCGACGTTAAACACCTGCCCTCCCTCATCGCGCACCACCTGCAGCAGCAGGCGATCGTCACCTATCAGCAGCTGCGGCGTCTCAAAGACGGCGCGGCGCTCTCGCGTTAAAACCTCATCTAAAGTGTCGCACTCTATATCGTAGACCCAACAGTGCGTGGGGGTTTTGTGATAGTACTCGGCAAAAGATCGGCCGGGCCCGTCGCGCCGCTCTTCCATACTTAAAAACAGCACCCGACGCCCGTCAGAAAAAAACGCACACGGCTGCCAAGTCTGCTGCAGGGGCACGTCGAAATCAAAGTAGCGCAGTCCGCTGCCATCCGCATCCAGCATGCCCGTGCGGCCCTGCGACGTAAAGAAGAAGCGCATTACGCACCCCACTTTTGGGCAAAGCGCCGCGCAATTTCCACGTGCATCAGCACGCCGTGCGCAATGGCATCGTCGTTAAAATCAAAGTCGGGCTGGTGTAGCATGGGATAGGACGAAGCACCTTGGGGACGCAGGCCAAGCCCAAACATAAAAGCCGGCACGCGCTGGCCGTAAAAAGCGAAGTCCTCGGCGCCCATAATGGGCTTTTCCCGCTCCAATGCGGTAATTGTTTCCGCCAAGGCTTCGCCCACCACCTCCTCTGCAACGGCGCGCGCCCGCGCATCGTTATGCGTGGCTGGGTATCCATTCTCGGCAAAGCGCACTTCGGCGCGCCCACCAAAGGCAGCGGCCGTGTGTTCAGCAATCTGGCGCACGCGCGCCATGGTCTGCTGGCGCGTCTCCTCGCTCAGCGCGCGCACCGTGCCGACCAGCCGAGCCGTCTGCGGAATGATATTGCTGGCCGATCCGGCCGCGATGTGACCAACGGTGACGACGGCACTGTCGAGCGGATCCGTATTGCGCGCGACGATCGTCTGCAGCGCCACCACAATCTGCGCCGCGATATACACCGTATCGATGCCCTGGTGCGGGAAGGCAGCGTGGGCACCCAACCCTTCGACGGCAATTTCGAACTCATCGGCGCTGGCCAACACGGGACCGGTGCGCAGAAAGATCTGGCCCACCTCCATATCGGGCGCACCGTGCAGGCCAAAAATAGCCGCCACGTCCGGCCCTTCTAGCGCGCCCTCCTCGCACATGCGCTTGCCGCCGGCGCCCCCCTCTTCGGCTGGCTGGAAAATAAATTTTACCGGGCCCTGCAGTTCGTCGACGCACGCCGCCAGCACCTGCGCCGCTCCAACTAGACAGGTCGTGTGCCCGTCATGGCCGCAGGCGTGCATGGTGCCAACGACCTGCGAACGGTAGGGCATTGTCCCCTGCTCTTCGATCGGCAGGGCATCCATATCGGCGCGCAGCGCTACACAAGGGCCATCGCGATCCGCCGCCAGCGTGGCGACGATACCGGTGCCGGCCACTCCCGTGCGCAGGTCGATGCCGGGGATTTTCTGCAGCTGCGCCAGCACCTGTGCCGCCGTGCGCTCCTCTCGGTACGACAGCTCCGGATGCTGGTGCAGGTCGCGGCGAAACGCGACGAGCTCGGGCAGTGCTTCATTGAGTAACGACGTAATGTCGCGCACGATATCAACCTCCCGTTGCGGCGCGCCTCTCCCGCCTGTTGTGCAGCCTCTGTGCCTGCCAACGCGAGATGTGCGCTACCAATTCGTATAGGACCCATCGCGGCGCCTTAGATGCGGCGCCTCCCAGTACTTAAACTCCTGCTCGCCGGCTAGCTCCTCGTTGAACTCCACGCCCAGACCCGGCGCATCGGGCACCACCAGCATCGAACCCTCCAATTGGACCTGCGTCGGAAACAGGTCTTCGTCCTGGGACTTGCTCTGCTCGCCCGGGGTCACGCGGTGCTCGAGCCAGGCGAAGTTGGGCACGGCCGCCGACATATGCACCGACGCGGCCGTACAGATGGGCCCCAGCGGGTTGTGTGGCATCAGGTCGATATAGTGCGACTCGGCCAGACTGGCGACCTTCATCGCCTCGGTAAAGCCGCCGACGTTGCAGATGTCGATGCGCGCAAATTGGGTAATGCCGCGTTCGAGATAGGGCAGGAACTGCCACTTGCTGGCAAACTCCTCGCCGATGGCAAAGGGGATATCGACCATGGTGCGCAAACTCTCGTAGGCCTCCGGCGATTCGTCGCGAATCGGCTCCTCGATAAAGTCGAGCGTGCCGGCGGGCATGCGCTGACAGAACGACGCGGTCTCGGCCACCGTCAAGCGGTGGTGGTAGTCGATGCCCAACACGGGGTCTGGGCCCAACTCCTCGCGCAGCTCTTTAAACCACGCTGCCGTGATGCCAATCGTTTCGCGCGGCTCGTATATGCGTGGATCATCGTACTGTTTGCTGGCCCCACCGCCGACGCGAATCACGCTCCAATCGAGCTCGATGAGCTCCTTGCACTTGGCAACCAAGCCCTCCAGAGACCCGGCGCCCGTCGTGGCAAAGCAGGGAATGAGATCGCGCTGCTTTCCGCCCAGCAGCTGGTAGACAGGCACGCCCAGCGCCTTGCCCATGATGTCGTAGAGCGCGATGTCTATGGCCGAAATGGCCGCCGTGAGCACGCGTCCTCCTTCAAAGTACTGGCTGCGATACATCTCCTGCCACAGCGCCCCCACCTGGCGCGGATCGCGGCCGAGTAAAAATTCGCGATAGTGTTTGACTGCTTCGGCTACGGCCAACTCGCGCCCCGACAGACCCGACTCGCCCCAGCCGTAGTAGCCGTCGTCGGTCTCCACTTTGACAATGAGCTGGTTGCGACTACCGACCCAGGTGGGAAAGACTTTGATATCGCTGATTTTCATGGTTGCACTCCATTGTAAAGAAGGGATACTCTCTTATGCAGAAACCGCTGCAAAAGCCCTTTGTAATATGAGAAAACCGCGCAAAGAACACCTGCCCGAGAAGATGTGTCCCGTCTGTCAGCGCCCCTTTCGCTGGCGGCGCAAATGGGCGCGCGCTTGGGAAGACGTGCGCTACTGCAGCGAACGCTGCCGTCGTCAGTCGCGCAGCAGCGCGCGCAGCGCGTCGTAAATACCCGGCGCCGCTACGACGAGCTCCTGACCCCACAGCTCCTGCAGCTGGTCAGCCGGCACGTCGCCCACGTGGCCAACGCGCGCACCACCCTCGCGCGCAATCAGCGCCGCCGCGGCAAAATCCCACGGATTAATCGTCTCGTAATAGCCGTCCAAGCGCCCCATCGCCACCCAGCAAATATCGGCAGCAGCCGAGCCGATGCGGCGGATATCGCGGCATGCATAGAGCACCTTACGCAGGCGCTCGAGCAGGGCCACCCGCCCGTCGCGATCATAGGGAAACCCCGTGCCAATCAGCGCGCGCGCCAGCTCGCCACAGTCGCTAGCGCTGATTGGCAATCCGTTGAGCTGCGCGCCCCCGCCGCGCACCGCACTGAAGGTCTCGCCTTGGAACGGACAGTGCACCACGCCAGCGCGCACCTGCCCCCCATCGGCAAAGGCAATGGAAATGGCGACCTGGTGCTGGTTATAGGCGTAGTTGACCGTGCCGTCGATCGGATCGATGATCCACAGCGGGCCGCGCAGGGCATCGGCATCGGACAGCTCTGGCGACGATTCCTCCGACAGAATGGCATGCGCGGGAAACGCCGACTCAATGCGCGAACGAATCAGCGCATCGGCGCTCAAATCGGCCGAGGTCAGCAGCTCGGCGCCCTCTTTGTAGCTCAGTGCCAGCGAGCGCGACTGGCGCGCTTGGACAATGCCGTCGCCGGCGCGGCGCGCCAGCTCGGTGGCAAAGTGCAGGATATCCGCGTCGTCTGCTCCGTTCATTTCTGCAGACGAATCTCCATTGGATATACGGATAGATTCTCCGGACCCGCCTCGGTGATCAGATACATATTCTCCAGACGCACGCCGGCGCGCGCCTCGGGTATATAAGAGCCCGGCTCGATCGATACGACGTTGCCCACCTGAAAAATGCCGCCCCGGGTGGCGTTCACATCGGGCATCTGGTGCGCACGCAGCCCAATGGTGTGCCCGCCGTGGTGCCCGAGCCCGGCGTCCTTGAGCGCCGGATGCTCGCGAATGTAGGCATCCATCGCCTTGGCGCAGTCGCGGCTGTCCTTGCCCGGCTGTAAATGGTCGCCAATCTGGTCGTGGAAGGCGCGCAGGTGCTCGTAGATGGACTCCTGTAGTTCGGTAGGCTCGCCGACGGCAAAGGTGCGGCACAGATCGGACCAATAGCCGCGGTAAATTGCCCATGCGTCGATGATGTAGAGCTCGCCCTCCTCGATGGGGCGATCGCGGGCAAAGCCCCCCAGCTGACCGCACTGGTAGTCGCCGTCGTGAAAGACCTTCTCTCCGGCGGCCAAGTGCGCCGCCTGCTGGGCCGCGCCGAGGACCTCCAGCTCGTTTACGCCCGGCGCAATGGCCTTTTGCGCGGCGGTATAGGCCGCTAAGTCGACTTCGATCGCCTTGCGGATCAGGGCGATTTCGTCGTCGTCTTTGACCTCTTGCATCTGGTGCAGCCCCTCGTCCATATCGATCCATTCGGGCGCGGTTCCCAGTCCCTTTTCGATGTGGTCAGCCAGTATCTTGGGCATAAACTCGCGCTGATAGCCAACGCGAGATGCCTTGCTGCCGAGTGCCTGCAGGCGCTCGGCTACCAGTTCGCCCATCTGCGTGCGCATATAGGGATTGATCGTGCCGCCAACGCTGCATACATAGGTGTAGCAGGCGTCAACCAGTGGCTCGCCCGCATCGCTGTGTGCGATCATCCAGCTCGATCCGGCTGCCTCGATCCACAGCAGCACCGGCTGCCCGGGAAATTGCTCGGGAAAGAGCACGCCCGTAAAGTAGTAGACTTCCAGCGGATGGACGATGGCGATCGCATCGATCTTGGCCTCGCTCAAGCGCCGCCGCAGCCGATCTTGGCGCGCGCGACATCCTTCCTTTGTCAGCATATGTGAATCTCCTATAATTGGGTGATAACACGATGTGTGGAGCAGTGATGTTACGCCCTCAGACCCCGACAAACACCGTCGACGGGTTTCCACCTGTCGCGGCGTTCACTCGGCCGGTTCGACAGTGGCCGACATAGACCCCTTGCTTCTGGGCAGGCGCCAATCCGCCCCGTAGCTGTGAATCTGTCCGCGCTTAAACTCGGCTTGCTCTCTGTTGGTCGTACAGACAATGGAGCGCCCCTGACTATCGACCTCGCGCGCCATGCGCCAAGCCGTTGTGCGCGGATGGCAAAAGAGCTTGCAGAGCATTTCCACCACGTACTCGTAGGTGTGATCGTTATCGTCGAGCAACACGACGTGAAAACGGGGTATGAGCTTGGACAGCGCTTCGCTATCGATCTCTTCTTCCGTTGCCGTATCGGCCGATGCATGTGCCATAAGTATGTGTGACGCTCCTGCGCCGTTGAAATTTGACATCAACATATCAAATGACCCGTGCGTTGAAAAGAGCACTGCGTTCGTAGCGCGCCCGATATGTTGACTCCTCCTCCCCTCGACTGTATTTTACGCGTCATACTATTTCGCATATGCATACTGCCTGTACCACACGCTGGCCCGCGCTCGACAAATAGAAAGACGTGGCACATGAGCGAACACAATGATTCCCCGGTCAACATCGGCGAACTGAGCGAACGGCTCGCAGGGGATAACGATCTGTTGGATCAGGTGATAGAGCTCTTTGAGGGCTCCTACCCGCAGCTGCTCAGCGATATGGACGATGCCATTGCCAGTCGCAATGCCGAAAACCTGCGACGCAGTGCGCATACACTCAAGGGCATGGTGTCCAATCTCGGTGGAGAAGTGCTGGCGCAAGCGGCCTTTGAGATAGAGGAGATGGGGCGAGAAGAGGTTTTTGACGACATTGAGCTGAAGACGGACAGGGTCAAAGAGCTGTTGGACCAGTTCCGCACAGCCCTGCGTGAGGTTCGCTTCCCCAGCTAATACAGTTTATCGTTGCCCTACTGCTCTACTCTTTCATCGCTCACCCCTCTTTCCTCCATCTGCGCCGTTGCTGTCAACATAGTCCTATCCGATCCGTCCTTAGGTTCCCATACCTGCTGTATGTAACGCCCCATCCAACCTATGTTGTATTCCCTATTGCCCTATAGAAAGGCCGTGCCCCATGATACCCTTGCTAAGTTCCCTGTGCACCGGACCGCTGGGTGCGGCCCACCTGCCGCGCCTGTGGTGGAAAAACCTGCTCCACGCCTGCGGACAGCTCGATGCGAGCTACCCGCACTGCACCGGCGGTCTCGATCTCAACGTCATACAGCTGCTGCAGCTCGACCGCGATGCAACGCTGGCCTTTCTGCACGGGGAAAAGCCCGATTATCTGCAGTTTGAAGCATGGGTCAGCGACAACGGACAGGCACATCCGGTGCACCTAGAGCGCTGGAATAATGCCCTGCGTGCGCGCACGCACCTGATCGCCAAAATAGATGAGGTATATACCGACATCGGCTGGGACAAGGACGCGGAGACGGAATCGTCGGCGGCCCTGCTCAACTGCCTGCAGGACTGGCAGCTGTTTCACCGCTGCGATTTGCACGGCGACCTCGGCGCCGCGATGCCGCCGATGCTGAGCAGCATCGACCGCGGGCCACTGGGCATTTGCCAGCTCCCGCGCACCTGGCTGAAAACCTGTCTGCGCGCCAAAGGCCTGCTGCATCCCGACTATCCGGACTGCGCCGACGGCAGCCTCGACCAGCGCTGCCTGCACGCCCTCGGCGTAGACCAGGACGACGCCCTGACCTTTCTCCGCGACAACCTACCGACCTACTTGCAATTTGAAGGGTGGGTGCGACAGCGCACTAACCCAGACACGGCAGCCATTGCAGAGTTCAACGAGCGGCTGCTAACGCGCGAACACATTCCGGCTAAGTTGCTCGACATCCACTCTACGCTGGGACGCGAGCAAACGTGGACTTCGGGCGTGCTGCTCAACCACCTGGAGGATTGGCACTACGCGCATGCAGCGCTGGTAAGAAAATAAAAAACCGCCGTCGGCATCGCTTGGAGGGTTGCGATGAAGCGATCCGACGGCGGCGGCCACGTGCGTTGCGCATGTACGCACGAAGTGCCCTTCAGGCGGGCAGGAGCCTCTTGTGGCGCCAGCGCGCTAGCAGGCGCTGACGTCCTTTGCGAAGATAGATCTTTACGGAAGCGGCACTGACCCCCATGCAAGCACCGATCTGGTCGTAATTGCACTCCTCGCCATAGTACAGCTGGAGTGCGCGGCGCTCATTGTCCGGCAGCTCTTCTAAACACCGCTGCAGCATCTCGGCGCGCTGATGGCGCTCGTAGGACATTTCCGGGTTTTCCTGAAAGCGGTACTGGCTGGCAATCACCTTGTCCTGCAGGCGCTGGTGGCGCTGGTGCGTCCGCCCCCAGGAGACGGCTGCATTGGCCGCAGCGCGCCGCAGCCAGGCGGGAAAGAGCTGCACTTGACGCAGACCGCCAATTTGCTGGAAGGCCTTGCAAAACACATCTTGCACCAAATCGTCCACGTCATCGCTATGCTGCAAACAGCGGCGTATCTCGCGGTATACGAGCGGTTTATAGCGCTCGGCCAGTTCGCCAAACGCCTCGGCATCGCCAAAGCGCGCTCTATCGACTAAAACGGAGTCATGCGGCGACATTGTATATCTTCCCTCTACCGGCCATGGTTGAGATAAACAGCACAAATAATACTCTAAAGTAGAATAACTATACTACAAAAGGCCTATTATGCCTATATTTAGGCGTCTCTTATTCTACTAAATGGGATAAGGTGATACCTGTCAACAAGAAAGTCCCCTGCGATGAAAAAACGCGTTGCCCAACCTGTATACCTGCAAATAGCAGACGATCTTCGCACCCGCATCCAATCCGAAGATTGGGGTCCGGGCTCTATGCTGCCGAGTCGAGCCGATCTAGCGCACGAGTACGGCGTCGCCCTGATGACCATCCAAAAGGCTATCCAACCCCTGCTCGAAGAAGGGCTGCTCGTGGCCAGCCACCGCCGCGGCACCTTCGTATCCGAATCGGCTCAGGCCGTGCTCGATACCGACTCCGAAGTCGACGCGCGCATTGCCGACGGGGCTGGGGTAGATGGCACGCCGATTTTTGATGCACCAATCGTTGGCATCATCGGTTCATTCCACATCGATATGGGCGACCAAGAAAACTGGGAAAATCTCGATTCGTGGTCGTCGCGCACCCTGCGCGGCTTTAATCGAGAAATAACGCAGCTCGGCGGCAGTGCCGAAATCTTTAACCTGCACGGCCAACCGGAGACCGAAGACGGGCCCATCTTGGCGTGCGTAGAGCGCGCAATCGGCAGCGGCGCACAGTGCCTAGTCTTTGTCGACATACGCGCTGGCCACGACTACGGCAACCGCATACCGCCCCTCATGGAGCAGGTCAACTTGCCCTACGTCGTCGTTTCCGGCTCCAGCATGCAGGGATCGGCACCGCGCATTTGCATCGACGAGTGCCAAGCCGGACGGGCCGCTGCCCACCACCTGCTCGAAGCGGGCTACCGGCGCATCGTCGCCATGCCGCTATTCGACATGTCCTGGGAGCACCAGCGCCTGCTGGGCGCACAGCAGGTAGCGGGCTCCGCGCTCATTCTGCCCTCCGAAGAGGACATCGATCTGCTGCGATCTGCCTACGGCGACTTTTGGAATCCCATCAAACCCGAACGCGCCCAAATTCACGCAGAAATTCTCGACCGCACGATCAACTTCGACTCTCTCAGCCCGGGCGAATGGGCCGTTCTCATGCCCAACGACCCATCGGCCGTGCCCATTCACGGCGTGCTCCAAGGCCTCGGCATCAAGCCCGGCCGCGACTTGGGTCTAATCGGCTTTGACGACCACTCCTACGCCAGCCTGCTGGGCATAACCAGCGTCGGCCAGCCCTTCACGCAAATCGGCGTTACGGCCGCGCGCCTCCTTTGCGAAGCCGTGCGCTATGGGCTCGACTCGGTGCAGGCCATCGTGCGCTGCCGGGTTGCCGCACGCGCCTCT
Organism: Gemmatimonadota bacterium; assembly: GCA_038128265.1. GTDB lineage: Bacteria > Latescibacterota > UBA2968 > UBA8231 > UBA8231. The sequence continues at coordinate 32,149 of JAYPJE010000030.1, read as the reverse complement.
ACGCAGCGCCATCCGCGCGGCACAAGAAAATCGTAGGCATCCCGTTGTCCTATAGCGACCGTCTACAATCCGCAGAGCGAACGCAACCGCGTTGGCCCTGCGCACACGTCCTTTCTCGCACCGCAAATGAGTGAGCCGCAGGGCGGCGACCGCCGCATTCTCTTCGGGCTAATGCTGCCGGCCATGCTCATGCCCATGCTTTCTACTATGTCGCGCGTGTCCCTGCCCATCGTGCGCGACACGTTTTCGCTCACCGCCGACATTGCCGCGTGGATCGACGTGGGCTTCACCCTGCCCTTTATGCTGTTCATGCCCGTATACGGGCGTTTAGGCGATGGGCTGGGCGCGCGTCGCCTGCTCCTCTTTGGCATCGCCTCCTTTGCGCTGGGCACGGGGCTGGTGCTAACGTCCACAACGATACCTCACCTGTTGGTCGGACGCGCTATTCAAGGCGTTGGATTGGCCGGCATGATGCCGTTGAGCATTGGCCTCATCGCCTCGCTCTTCCCGCCGCAGACGCGCGGCCGCACGATGGGCACCTGGAGCACGGTCGGCCCAACAACGGGTTTTTTCGGACCGCTGATTGCCGGTTTTCTCGTCGGGATCTGGGGATGGCACGCTGCCTTCGCTCCTCCGCTCGTCTGCGGTCTCATCGCCTTTGCGGTCGTGTATCGACTTATTCCAGCGCGCGTGCACGGCGAACATATCGATACCCTCGCCTTCTTGCGCACCTTTGACTGGGGAGGCATGGTGCTGCTGGCCGCCGCCGCCAGCAGTTTAGTGCTGTACTTGTCGAGTCGCGCCCTCACCGGCATCGCCCCGCTGCACGACGTGCGCTTGATCGCTGCTGCCCTCGTCTTTTTGGCCCTTTTCCTGTGGTGGGAAAAGAGGCGAAGCGATCCCTTTGTCGCTCCTAGCCTCTTTGCCAACAGCACGTTTCTGCGCAGCACGTTCTGCGCGTCCATGCGCATGGTTTCGATGGGTGGTATCGGCTTTCTGATACCCCTCTACTTGGTCGATATCAAGGGCATTCGCCCCGCCGAGCTGGGCGGCATGCTAATGATCGGTGCTGGCTCCATGGCCGTCGTCGTGCGCATCGCCGGCGGCTTAGCCGACCGCTGGAGCAGCCGCTGGCTGGTCGTCATGGGCCTGCTGGGCCAAACGAGCGTGCTGCTCGCATTTTCGCAGCTGCCGGCTAGCGCCACCCTCTGGCATATCGGTGCCGCGCTCAGCGCACACGGCCTGTCGGCCGGCTTTATGCTGGCCACGCTGCACAAGGTCGTCATGGGCGGCGTAGAACAGGCCGAGACGGGCACGGCCGCCGGGCTCTATAGCATGTGTCGTTTTCTCGGCTCGGCCATTGGCACAGCGCTCAGCGGTGTGCTACTGCAAGAGCATATCGACGCCGCGCTCGACCTATTGAGCGCATACCAGCAGGTGTTTTCTGTCATCGCCCTCTTTCCCGCCCTCGGCATCCTCGTAGCACTCAGCCTGCGCGACGACTAGCGCCGTGCTGTTGCGCGCAGGGCCGTTTGGCCCTATCCATACTTGGCATGAACCGACCCAATATCTTGCTCTTCATAATGGACGGGGTGCAGGGCCGTCTGCTGCAGCCGGGCCATCCTGGGCATACGCCTCACTTCGACCGCCTAGCTGCGCGCGGAATGCGCGTTGCCAACGCCTACACGCCCTCGCCGACCTGCTCGCCGGCGCGCGCCAGCCTGATGACCGGCCTCCTTCCGCACAACCACGGCGTGCTGCAGGTAGAGCACGTCGTTGACGCCGACCAGTGCCTGCTGCGCGTCGACAGGGCGCACTGGGCGCAGCATTTGGCGCGGGCAGGCTACGCTACCGGCTACTTTGGCAAGTGGCACATCGAGCGCAGCGACGCACTCGAGCAATTTGGCTGGCAGACCCACCGCGTGCTTGGGCGCAGCGCCCATCGCAGCCACTCCAAGCGAGGCGGCGGCGCCGACGTGCCGCTCGATCCGACGCTGACGCGCTACCTCGAAGGCCCCGACGGCTACAATCCCATCCTCCACTACGGCGTTACCGACGTCGAGCCGGCCGAGCGCGGCATGGGCCAAACGGCGCGCGAAGCGCTGCGCTTTTTGCAGCAGCGGGAGGGCAACCAAGAGCCGTGGTGCTGCTGCGCCAGCTATTACGAGCCCAACGAGGCGATGGTGGTATCGCGCCAGGCGTTCGAGCGCATGGATCACGCGGCGATTCAACTGCCGGCAACGCTGCGCGACGACCTGTCCGATCGGCCCAACTGGTATCGCCGCCAGCAGCAGATCTTCGCTTCTGCAAGCGAAGACGAGTGGCGCACGGCGCTGGCCTGTTATTACGGCAGGATCTCCGAGCTCGACGAGCAGTTCGGCCTGCTCATCGACTATCTGGAAGCATCGGGACAGTTGGAAAACACCGTGGTCATCGTCACTGCCGACCACGGCAAATACGTCGGGTCACACGGTATGGAAGGGCACAACTTTGGCGCTTTCGAGGAGATCTACAACATACCCCTCATTGCAGCCGGGCCGGGCATTGCACAGGGCGTCGACACGCCGGCGCGCGTCGGGCTGCACGCCGTTGGCCCAACCCTATTGGAGTGGGCTGGAGCCGATCCGCTGCCGGCCACCGATGCGGCATCCTTTGCCGACCTGTGCGCCGACCCCACGCTGGCCGATCGCTACACCACGGGCTATGCGGAAAACCACGGCAATCGCTTTGTGATGAGCCAGCGCGTCCTTTGGGACGGCGCGTGGAAGTTCGCGTTTAATGGATTCGATTTCGACGAACTGTACAATCTGGCGGAAGATCCACACGAAACGCAGAACCGCGCCGCCGATCCGCAGTGTGCCGGGGTGCTGCGTGCGCTGACGGCCGCGATGTGGGGCCACATTCGCGACAGCGGCGACCAGGCGCTCTACAACAGCCACTACTACACGATGCGCACGGCCGTCGTCGGTCCCAACGCCGCAAAAGGAAACGACGACGAGCGCTAGCCCGCCGCCGCTTTCGCGTTCGCTTATCCGGCCACAGCCACGTCGGGCAAGGGGGGACGGTGCTGGTAGCCGGGCTCCTCTTTTTGCCGTTTGAGAATAGCGCTAATCTCGCGCCAGGTAGCCACCAACCCAACCGGCGACGGCGGCAAGTCGTGCTGAATAGCCCGGTGCAAACGCCCTAGGCGATAGCACGGCACCGCCGCATACATGTGGTGCTCAATATGGAAGTTCATGTGCCAGTAAAGAAAGCGCACAATGGGATTGAGAATGATCGTGCGCGTGCACAGGCGAAAGTCCGGGACATTGTCGCTCAGACCGATGTGCTGCGCGTTGTTGCACAGCAGGAAGAGAAACCCTCCATAGAACGAACCCAGCGTTACCAGCACTGGCAGCTGCCACCAGCCCATATAGAGCGAACCACCTACTAGCAAAACGTGGCCCAGCGTCATAATTTTGTCCCAGCGAACGAGGCGACGACGGCCCTCGACGTTTTCCGGCGGAAAGAGCACCTGATCCCAGCCCGGATTGAGATGGCCAAAAAAGCCGCGGCGAATTGTGCCGCGGATGCGGTGGTACGCCCCCAGCGGATCGACAAAAGCTCCGCGCAGAAAGCCCTTCAGCGTCAGGTAGACCGGCAGCACGACCTCGCCGTCGTCGGGCGGATGCAGCGTGTACTTGTGATGCTCCGTATGGCTCGCCCAAAAGTGCACCGGATTATACCAGCCCAAAAAGCTCAATACGTAGAGAAAAAATACGTTGAGCGGCTGCGTGCGGAACACGCTGCTGTGCACGAGCTCGTGAAAGCCGTTGATGATAAAGGCGTAGCAGGTGCCGTGCAGAAAAAAAGCGGCCATCATTCCATACCAAGGCCAGTAGATCGTCGACCACCAGGCCAGCGCACCGGTCGCTACCAGCGTCCCTAAATAGCCCAGCGTTTGCAGTGCGCCCCAGAAATCGCTGCGCTGGTTGAGATCGGCCAACAGCTGGCGATCAATCTTGGTGCGATGCCAAGCAATGCGGCGCTTTTCCTGCGCGTCCTCGGTCAAATTGGCTTCCATATAGTCACTCCGCGATAGTAGTACATACGCCGCTGCAAGATAGTCGGCTTTGGCCTGCACGGCAATACAACGCGTGTGCGCAATGCATCTCGCGCGAGAGCAAACACATCGTTTCTCACCAGGCAGACTGTGGCACTCTGCTGCTATGCGCAGACCGGCTCTGCGCTGTGCCAGCGGTGGTGCAGCGGCAGCTCGACACCGGCTAATCGCGCCCGCGTCTCGTACCAGCTCTGAGCCCACGCCTCTGCATCGCGCAGCTCGGAGGCCGGGTTGTCGCGGCTGCGCGCGATGAAACCGGGAAAGACTTCACGGCCCGTCGGCTGACCGGTGGGATTGTAGCGCAGATCGTAGCTGATGCGCACATCGTCGCTGCGATTGGGCAGCGACGAATGACAGGTGCACCGATGCATAAATAGCACGTCACCGCGCTGCATGGGACAGGTGACTACGCGCTGCAGTGCGAGCAGTTCGTCCGGTATCGACAAGCCCAAACCGCTCGACGGGCAGTGTGCCAACAGACCGGCGCGATGGCTACCGGCAATGACTTCCAGACAGCCGTTCTCTACGGTTGCGTCGGTGACGGGAATCCACACCGTGATCATCTCGGTCGCATCGGCCACCGGCAGCACTACACCGTTGTCCTGGTGCCACGGCGTGGCGCCGACGCCAAATCCGGCCACGCGCCCCGTGCGCTCGTCGCGATAGACGTGCGGCAAGTACTGCTCGGGGGGCTTGATGCGCACGTGCTGCACGGGATTGGAGTAAATCTCGCCGCCGATCAGGTCTTCCAGCCCGTCGAGCACGCGCTCGTTGCGCATCAGTTGGAAGACGGCCGGTCCCACCCAGATCGGCGCGTCCTCGCGCACGGAAACCATCGACAGCGTGCAGTCAAAGTGCCCAGAAAAGACCTTGCGGGCGTCTAGGTAGATCTGCGACAAACGCCGACCAAAGGGCAGGTCGTCGTAGCGCGAATCGATTTGGCCATCGGCAAAGAGGTCGTGCGCCAGCGCGTCGAGCACGCGCTCGTATTCAACCATAACCGGATCGAGGTCGCGCTCCGGGTTGAGCACTCCGCGCGCGATCACAAAACCGTCGCGATCAAAGTCGTTCATCTGTTCATCGCTTAGCATATTCCTCCTCTCCGCGCGCCCGCTGCTGAAAACGGTCGGCCATACCTATGCTGAGGGCGCACTTTAGTCTCGTCAAAGTGTACTCTGCGGCCAACTTCAATGTCAAACGACGCACCTTCCTCTTCCCTTGACCATCGGTTTTAAAAGAGCGAAAATGAGATCAGCCATTCCCTTTCAGGAGCAGCCGCCGTGAGCACCATCGAAATCAGCCAGGCGCAGCGCGATCTCTACCGCAGCGAGGGCTATATGATCCTCGAACGCGCCATACCGCAACACTTTCTCGAACTGCTGCGCAGCCAGTGCCAGCAGGCCATCGACCGCATGGATGCGCGCATGGACGCCGAAGGCTCCGATACGCTCGGCATCAACCATCGCGGCAGCCGCTACTTTGTCGCCAACTGCTTTAAGGAGCAGCCCGAACTGCGCGCCTTTCTGTTTAGCGAGCTTATGGCCGACGTGTGCCGCGCTACGTTGGGCGATACCGCCTACCTATTCTGGGAGCAATACGTCATCAAGGGCGCCGAAACCGGCATGAAGTTTTCCTGGCACCAGGATTCGGGCTACGTCAACTACCCCGATCACAAACCCTACCTAACCTGCTGGTGTGCACTCGACGATATGAGCGAGGCCAACGGCACGGTGCACCTGCTGCCCTTTTCGCGCTCTGGAATCCGCTCGTGGGTGCAGCACATCGTCGAAGAGGGCAGCAACGACAAGGTCGGCTACTTCGGCTCCGATCCCGGTATCACCGCCGAAGTGCCGGCCGGTAGCATTGTCGCCTTTACCAGCGTCAACTTTCACTCCAGCGGCACCAATACGACCGATCGCATGCGCCGCGTCTACCTGGCGCAGTACTCCTGCGAACCCATCACCTCAGCCGACGGATCGCGGCTGTGGGGCAATGCCGAACCACTGCTGCTCGACGGCGCCCTGGCCGTCGGCGCGCCGACACCGGAGATAAGCGCATGAGCACGAGAGCCGAAGGAGCCCTTGCCCTTACACCAGAACAGCGGCGCCAGTACGACGAAGACGGCTTCTTCCTAGTGGAGGACGCTCTGTCCGAGAGCGAAGTGAGCGACCTGCTGGCCGTCGTCGACGAACTCTACGAGAAGTATCGCAGCGAGCGCAGCCTCGGCGAGCGCGAGGCCTTTCAGATGCGCAATATCGTCGCCGCCCACCCAGCGTTTAAGGCGCTGATGACGCACGAAGGGCTGCTGCCGCTAGTCGTCGACGTCATCGGCTACAACATTCAGCTGCGCACCTCGCATATGGACGTGCGCCCGCCGATGGACGGGGACCATGCCGAACAGCTATTGGGCAGCAAGGAGAGCTTTTTTCCATGGCACTCCGATGGACCCAATTTTGGCTGGCCTGCAGCCGGGGAAACCGTGCCCTACATGGAAATGAAAATCGGCTACTACCTGACCGATCTCTCACAGCACAACAGCGGGGCCATCTGCGTAGTGCGCGGCAGCCATGCCACCTCGCCGTGGGTCGAACGGGACGGAGAGCGCATCATCGACCCCGAGCGCATCGTCGAGGTCAACGTGCGGCCGGGCACGGCCCTAGTCTGGCGCACGGCCCTGTGGCACTGCCTAACGCCCAATCTATCCGCGCGCGCGCGGCGCTGTCTCTACTTCGGCTACCACCACCGGTGGATGCGACCCTCCGACTTTGAACACCAAAAACCCGAGGTGCTGGCTGATGCCTCGCCGATTGAACGCCAGCTCTTGGGCGAGCTCGGCACCGGCCGCGACAACTATGCGGGCGACGATCCCGACGTGCATCCCGTCTCGCGCTATTGGCGACCGCAGGACGAAGACATTCCCCTCAAGGCGTGGACCGAAGAGCGTCTGGAAGCTGCCGCGCATCAGCCCGCTTAGACCGGTCCGCGGCGCGGCACGCGCGACACGCCTCTACAACGCAACGGAAGGAACCCGTATGGAATTTCCCCACCTCTCGCCCGCCCTGCGCGCCGAACGGCTCAGTCCGCCCAGCGGGCCGGTGCGCATGGTCCTCGACACGGATACCTACAACGAAATCGACGACCAGTTCGCCGTCGTGCAATCGCTGCTTTCGCCCGACCGGCTCCACGTCGAGGCGATCTACGCAGCGCCCTTTCACAACGGGCGCTCAAGCGGGCCAGCCGACGGCATGCAGAAGAGCTACGAGGAAATTCTGCGCCTGCTCGAACGGCTTGATACCGCGCACGATGGTTTTGTATACAAGGGGTCAACGCACTTCTTGCAGGGCACAGAAGCACCCGCAGAGAGCGATGCGGCACACGATTTGGTAATGCGCGCGCGCCAGGGCGATGAACCGCTTTACGTCGTGGCCATCGGCGCCATTACCAACGTGGCCTCGGCTCTGCTCATCGATCCGTCCATCGCCGAGCACATCGTCGTCGTCTGGCTCGGAGGCCAGCCCTACCACTGGCCCTCGGCGCGCGAATTTAACCTGCAGCAGGATCTCCACGCCTCGCGCCTACTCTTCGACTGCGGCGTGCCGCTGGTGCAAATTCCCTGTCAGGCCGTCGCGTCGCACCTGCTAACCACCGTCCCCGAATTGGAAACACTGGTAGCCGGGCGCGGCGCCATTGGCGACTACCTCGTAGAGATCTTTAAAGATTACTCAAAAGACCACTACGGCTGGTCCAAGGTAATATGGGACATATCGGCACCCGGCTGGCTCCTGGACGCAGCTTGGGTCCCGAGCGAACTGGTGCACAGCCCCGTCTTGACCGACCAATATACCTACAGCACCGACCGCAGCCGCCATCTGGTCCGCGTGGCTACCGGTGTGAACCGCGACGCGATCTTCCGCGACCTGTTCCGCAAGATGGAGGCACGCGCGCGCCAGTGACCACCTTCGCAATCACCCGAACGGGCACCCAGCACACGCCAAGTGCAGATCCACAGCCATGACTACGGTCGTCGTAGCGGAAAAACCCAGCGTGGCGCGCGACATTGCCCGCGTGCTGGGAGCCAGCGGTAAGGGACAGGGTTGCCTGTTGGGCAAAGGCTACATCGTCACCTGGGCGTTGGGCCATCTCGTGCAGTTTGCCGAGCCCGACGAGTACGGACCGCCGTGGAACGCGCGCTGGTCCTTTGCCCAACTCCCGATGCTGCCGGAAAAGTGGAAGCTGCGCACGTCCAAATCAACGTCGGCGCAGTTCCAGATCATCAAGAAGCTGATCAACGACGGGGAGACGAGCGAAATCATCTGCGCCACCGACGCCGGACGCGAGGGCGAGCATATTTTTCGCTTGATCTACCAGCACGCACGCTGTAAAAAGCCCGTTAAGCGCCTGTGGGTTTCTAGTCTGACGGACGAGGCCATTCGCGCCGGCTTTGCCCAGCTGGCCGCCGGCAGCCAGTACGACGCACTCGCCGATGCGGCGCGCGTGCGCGCCCAGGCCGACTGGCTGGTCGGCATGAACCTCACCCGCGCCTATACCGTTCACAACAGCGTGCTGTGCACTATCGGCCGCGTGCAAACGCCTACGCTAGCCATGATCGTCGAGCGCGATCGGGCCATCGCCGACTTTAAAAAGGCCTATTTTTACGAGCTCGTTGCCCAAATCGCCGAGGGCTTTAGTGCCAAGTTTATTCGCGATGGCCAAACGCGCATCGAGCGACGGGAAGAGGCCGAACGCCTCTATCGCGAACTCAGTGCGCACGCAGAGGGCACCGTGCGCAGCGTCGAAAAAAAAACCAAGAAGAACCGCCCGCCGCCTTTTTACGACCTGAACAACCTGCAGCGCGACGCCAATCGGCGCTTCGGCTTCACCGCCGCGCAAACGCTTGAATACGCTCAGGCGCTCTACGAGACGCACAAGCTCATTACCTACCCGCGCACTGAAAGCCGCCATCTATCCGAAGACATGGTGCCTGAGCTGCCGGGCATCCTCGCTCGCCTGGAGCATCCGCAGGCCGAAGAGGCACTGGCGCGTTTGCAGGGCGGCTTTAAGTTGGGCAAAGCCTATGTCGACAAGACCAAGCTGACCGACCACCACGCCATTATTCCCACTGGCCAGCGCCCCTCGGCCAACCTCTCGCACGCGCTGCGCCAGGTCTACGAACTGGTGGTCACGCGCTTTGTAGGCGTATTTCTTCCAGACCAACTCGTCGAAGAAACAACCGTGCTGCTCGATATTGGCGAGGCCGCTTTTATCGCGCGCGGCAGCATCGTGCGGCAGGAGGGATGGAAAGTCGTCGAGCGGCGCGCCAACGCATCCCAACAACGGCAGGACGATGAGCCCGAAGACGATGCGCAGGCCATTCCTACCCTGCAGCAGGGACAGACGGTCGGCGTGATCGGCATGGAGGTGCGGGAGAAGGAAACCAAACCGCCGAGTCCCTATACGGACGCCACGCTGCTGACGGCGATGAAAAACGCCGGACGCCAGGTCGACGACGACGAACTGGCCGCAGCGATGAAGGAGTCGGGGCTCGGCACGCCGGCCACGCGCGCTGACACCATTGAACGCCTGCTGCGCAGTGGCTATATAGGGCGTGAAAAAAAGGCCCTGCGCGCCACGGAAAAGGGCCGCGCACTGATCGAATTGGTCGCCGAACCGCTGCGCAGTCCCGAACTCACGGGCCAGTGGGAGCAGCAGCTAAAAGAAGTGGAAGAAGGCACCCGAAAAGGCGATGCATTTTATCGGGATATCGCCGACTTTGTGCGAGCCATGGTGCCGCAGGTGGCCGAGAGCAACGCGCTGACGCCCGAGCAGGTATCCCAGGCGCGCCAGCAGCAAGATGGCAAAAGCAGAGGCAAGAGAAAACGAACGCGAGGAGGTAAAGCCGTGGTGTTGGGTCCATGTCCCAAATGCAAAGAGGGCGAAGTGCGGGAAAGCCCCAAAGCCTATGGATGCAGCCGCTATAAGGAGGGCTGCAGTCTGACCATATGGAAAAAAACGGCCGGCAAGGACATTTCGCCTAAGCTCGCGAAAGACTTGCTGGCGGATGGGCAGACCGAATGGCTGGAGGGATTTACCAGCCGGGCCGGCAAACCCTTTGCCGCACGCCTCAAATTCGACGAGGAATTCAAAGTGGTATTCGACTTTGAGAGCAAGCCGGCAGGCGGCGCGCAGCACCCGGGCAGCGCTACGCCCCCACCCAGCAGCGAACCACCGCCCGTGGATGCCCCACCGCTGGACGAGGCGCCCCCGCCCATGGAAGAAGCGCCGCCTATGGACGGGCCGCCGCCGCTAGCATCCTACGCCGCACCGAATACTGCACCGGACACGCCGACCCCATCGGGTGCTTTCCCCCAGTTACCCTGTCCCAAATGCGAACAGGGCCACATCGTCGAAGGCCGCAAGGGATTTGGCTGCAACCGCTACCGCGAGGGGTGCGATTTCGTCGTATGGAAAGTAGTCGCCAGCAAGGAGCTGACCAAAGAGCAGGTAGAAACGCTCATCCGAGAAGGCAAGACCGACGTCATTGGCGGCTTTAAGAGCCGAAAGGGCACGACCTTTGAAACGCGCCTGCGCCTCGACGAAGAGTGGAAAACCGTTTTTGACTTTAAATAGATCCGCGCATTCGGCAGCGGGTGCACCCTAGAGAAGGGGGAGATTTCATGAGCAATAAGAGCTTTCGCGATATGACGCCGCGCACGATGCCGGACAGAGATATGCTAGCGGCTATGGAGCGCGACTTGGGCTTTAAGCCGAGCGACCCGCAGCGCGCCCGTGCGCTCACTTCCGACCAAGTCGAGCAGTATAACCGCGACGGCTATCTACTGCCCTTTCGCCGTTCAGAAGCGACGGAATCAGCCGAACTCAGCGCCTATTTCGACGGGCTATTGGAAGCAGTGCATGCAGCCGGTGCCGATAGCTATTCGATTATATCCGGCCACATCAAGCACGCGCGGATTTACGACATCGCCTGCGACGAGCGCATCCTGCGCTACGTGCGCGACATCATCGGCGACGACGTCGTCTGCTGGGGGGTACACTTCTTCTGCAAAATGCCCGGCGACGGCAAGACGGTCTCCTGGCACCAGGACGCTTCCTACTGGCCCTTAACGCCTTCCAAGACGGTCACCTGCTGGCTGGCCATTGATAAGTCCGATCGGGAAAATGCCTGCATGCAGTTCATACCGGGATCGCACGCCCAAGGTCATATCGAATACCGCACCAGCGATGCCAGCGAAAACAACGTGCTTAACCAAACCGTCGAGGACGCCGAGCGCTTTGGCCAACCCGTCGACGTGGCCCTAGAGGCAGGCGAATTCTCACTGCACAGCGACCTGCTTCTACACGGCTCCGGTATCAACGCGTCCAATCGCCGCCGCGGCGGACTGACGCTGCGCTACGCGGCAGCCGAGGTGCGCTCGCTGCTCAACTGGCAGAGCGAGGGCATCGTCGTCAGCGGCTCCGATCCATCCGGCCACTGGGCCAATCCACCGCGGCCCGATACCGACTGATCAGAGCGATACGCCTAGGCGTTTAGCGCGTGGGATAAGTGGGGTGTGAACAGTTCGGGCTCTAGCAGGAACGAATCGTGGCCCTTCTCTGAGTGCACCGTAATGCGCATGTTGTAGACGCCCGCTTCTTTGAGCACGCGGGCCATTTCTTCCTGCTCTTCCGGATAAAAACACACATCTGAATCAATGCTAAAGATCAGGTAGTTTTGCGCTCGACAGCGGGCAAAGAGCGCGTCCAGAGAGTCCGCGCCGGCCTCGGCCAATAGGTCAAAGCGCTGCCACATATCGACGATGCGCACGTAGCTGTTGGCATCAAAACGCTCGATAAACTTGCGCCCCTGGTGCAACATATACGACTCGAGCGGATCGGCCAGCGGATACCAGGAAAACCGGTCGCCATCGCCCTGCACTTCCTGGCGCGCGCGGTCTTCCATCGTGTGCAGAGACACGTAGGTCTTGTGACTAATCATGCGCGCCAGTGCCAGACCGCGCTCTGGCGCAGGGCCGTCGTAGTAATCACCGCCGCAAAAGTGTGGATCCTGTTCTATGGCACAAATCTGCTCAAAATTGTGGATGCGCTGCAGCGGCTTGACGTCGAGACTGGCGGCGATGGGAATGACGATACCTACCCGATCGGGGTAGCGCGTAGCCAAGCTCATGCACATCAACCCACCGAGCGAAGCGCCAATCACCGCGTGCAGTTTCTCAATACCCAAATGATCGAGCAGGTGCATTTGCGCGTCGACCACGTCGGCCACGCGAATGTGCGGAAAGCGCGCGCCGTACGGCCGTCCGCTCTGCGGATCAATCGACGACGGACCGGTAGAGCCATAGCACCCTCCCAAATAATTGGCGCATACGACGAAGAAGCGATCCGTATCGACCGCCTTGCCCGGGCCGACAAAGCGATCCCACCAGCCCACGTGACACTCTTCGTTCCAGCGCGCACCCACACCGGGCACGGCCGTCGTGTGACCGGCCACGTGGTGACTGCCAGACAGGGCGTGAAAGATCAGGATGGCATTATCGCGGTTGGCGTTGAGCTGGCCGTGCGTCTCGTAGGACAGCGTCACCGGCCCAAACGCCGCGCCGCTGCGCAGCACGCGGGGCTGTGGGCAGGCAACAGGGGGGAGTCGGGTCGCGACGGACCCGACTCCACGTTCATCGCGTTGCTGAAAGGGCAACTCTGCCTCAGGCCGTTGCTTTGGCCAGCGCTTGATCGATATCGGCGACCAAGTCGTCGGCGTTTTCCAAGCCGACCGACAGGCGTACCAATTCAGGCGTAATACCACCGGCGCGCTGCTGCTCTTCACCGAGCTGCGAATGCGTGGTGGTCGACGGGTGGATGGCCAAACTCTTGGCGTCGCCAACGTTGGCCAAATGCGAAAAGAGACCGAGTTCGTCGATAAACTTGCTGCCGGCCGCCGCACCGCCCTTGATGCCAAATACGACCATGGCGCCGCCCTTGCCATCGAGATACTTGTCGTTGAGCGCGTGCGAAGGATCGCCTTCCAAACCTGGGAAGCGCACCCACTCGACGGCGCTGTGGCCCTGCAGATGCTTGGCCACGGCCAAGGCGTTGTCGCAGTGGCGATCCATGCGCAGCGGCAGCGTCTCAATGCCCTGCAGGAACATCCAGGCGTTGTCGGGCGAGATGCAGGCGCCCAGGTTGCGCAGCGGCACGACGCGCATGCGCAGGATAAAGGCCAGCGGGCTCAGTGGACCCAAATCGTAGGCCCAGCGCACGCCGTGGTAGCTGCCCTCCGGCTCGACCATCAGCGGAAATTTATCCGACTGCCAGTCGAATTTGCCCGAGTCGACAACGATGCCGCCGATACCCGTGCCGTGGCCGCCGAGCCACTTGGTCAGCGAGTGTATTACAATATCGGCACCGTGCTCGATGGGGCGCTGCAGATAGGGCGTCGTAAAGGTGCTGTCGACGACCAGCGGCAGTCCGTGCGCGTGCGCTACATCGGCAATAGCTGAAATGTCGGCGATGTTGAGCGCCGGATTACCCACCGTTTCGCAGTAGAGCATCTTCGTCTTGGGCGTGATCGCCTTGGCGAAGTTTTCCGGATCTTTGGGGTCGACAAAGTGCGTCTTGATATTAAACTGCGGCAGAATGTCGTTGAACTGCGTGTAGGTGCCACCGTATAGGTCGTTGGCCGCAACGATTTCGTCACCGGCCTGGCACAGGTTGATCACGCTGTAGAAAATGGCGCTCGTACCCGAAGCCAGCGCCAGCGCGGCCATGCCGCTATCGAGTGCAGCCACGCGCTGTTCCAGCACGTCCTGCGTCGGGTTCATAATGCGCGTGTAGATGTTGCCCAGTTCCTTCAGGCCAAACAGATTGGCAGCGTGTTCGGTATCCTTGAATACGTAGGAACTCGTGCGGTGAACGGGCACGCCGCGCGATAGCGTCGTCGGATCCGGCTCTTGGCCGGCGTGCAGGCAAAGCGTTTCGAATTTCATGGGGTGAAGGTCTCCTGTTATGCATGGGAAGAAATGCGACAGACACTAAATTACGGTTTACGCGTGCGTTGACAAGTTCGCGCCGTAGAAAGCGCGCCACAGCGACGACGGCTTCGAGCCCACTCCCCTAGCGAAGCGTCCTACAGCGTAAACCAATTGGCGTTGCCGCCCAGCGCATCAACTACGAGCCACAGCCCGGCCGCGCCAAACGCGCCTAGCACCATGCCGAGAAAAAAAGGCCGCAGCATGCGATACCCTCTCGCGCCGCCATACTTCAGAATAATTGCTTTGAGCAGCCAGGCGATAAAGACGGAAAACCAGATCTGGCTGATCGGATAGGTATAGCCCAAGGCCAGACCAATTGGGTGAATGGGAAAGCCGACAAAGCGCGCCTTGATATAGGTCAGGGCAGCCATTAGCGCACCGCCCAACCCCGTGTAGGCCAAATGCCAGCCGTAGACACCCTCTGGATTGAGAATATTATGGGCAATCCAGTTGCCCGTCAGTTGAGTCAGACCGCCAAAGCCCCATCCGCCCAGATTGATGCCGCCGTAGGTATAGGCGTGCGTCATCACCGCCCACGTAGCCGAGACGAGCGTGACCAAAATGGCCAGTACAATAGCCACAAAGAGCCGCCTAGATTCGAGGCGAGTCACTTCGGCAATCTTCAGGCCCGTCGCCGCCGAAGCCATGACAAAGGTGCGCAGGTCGGCCGACCAGGGGAAGTTCATCCCCAGCGCCGTCAGACCGCTAGGTCCCAGCGCGCCGGGCCCCAGCGCCGTGACGATAAAAACGGGCGGCGCTACGGGCGATACGCCGTAGGCCAGACCGGCCTGCGATACAATGCGCGCCAGGCCGATAAAGGTCACCATGCACAGCCCGTAGTAGAAGAGCGCGCTGCCGTAGCCCAAACCCGTTTGCGCCAGCCAGACGACGGCCACGACCGACGCCAGCAGAAAGCCGAATACCGCCGTGCGATACGACAACATTTCACCGCTGTCATCGACGGGCTGACCGCGGCCAAACGCCGTGCGCACGACGGCAAGCAGGTGAAGACGAGCCGACCACAGGCTGGAAAACACCAAAAAGAACATTGCTCCCTGTGCCAAGTGCGCCACACTCGCCGTGGCCGGCAGCGAATAGGGCTGACCGGGGCCAATGCTCCAACCCAGCATGCGTTCGACACCCGAATGCAGTATGGCCGCAAAGGCAAAGAACCACACGCCAAAGGAAACGTCTAGGCTCAGCAAGTAAGACAGGCCGATCACCTCAAAGCGCGGCCGCAGATTGAGTCCGATCGCATTGCGCAAAAAGCGCACGTAGGTGTTGAGTTCGACAAAGGGGAAAAAACTAAAGTACGAGTGCAGGCCATTGATACCGTAAACGACAAAGGGCAGAGCAAAACCAATCCACGTTAGATAGTTGCGCAGCAGCGGCGGCAGCCATTTGCCCGATTCTTGCCGCCCTAGCTCAATCGGCAGCGTCGCCAGCGGAAAGAGCAGGCGCTCGTTCTCCATCCACTGTTTGCGCAGCATCACCAAGATGCACAGCGTGGCAAAGTAGATACTCAGAATAAAGAAAAACCACGCGCGCAGCGGCTGTAGCCACAGACTCCAAGGAACCCGCTCACCTTGGCTCGCTCCTTCAAAGAGCTTCCGTATAGCCGCGCGGTCCTGCGCCACCAGCCAGTCGGCCACGTGCGGGTGAATGATATTGGCCCAATCGTTTTCCGGCGTTGCATAGTAGAACAAGCCGCCCAAAAAGGGAATCAAGTTCATCACGAATCCCCACGATGGGATTGCCGCAGCGACGATCATCATAATGTAGACCGTCGCCAACTCGCGACTGTGTAGCTGCGAACCGGTCAGCAGCCGCGCAAGCGGGTTGAGGATCAGCGTTAGGAGGAAAAACAGAACGAGCGCGGCGCCCGTAGAGTAGTCGGCGGCCATGGCCGATCCACGCACCACGAGCACGCCATAGGACTCACCAAGAGAAATGGCCGTGCAGCAGAGCAAACCGATGCCCACGGCCCGGCGCGAGACTCCGCGCTGTAGAGACGATTGTGTGGGGGGGCGATCGCGTGTAGAAAGCGTGCTTGTCTCCATCGGGGGCAAGTATATCGCCCTGCCCTGCCGGTGGCAATACGGGCTATGCCCGCCGCGCGCCGTGGCCGGCAGTTGGTCTAACGCTGGCGTGCACGTATCGCTTTGCCTTTACTATGCACGGCTTACATCCCACGCCCCTGGTCCATGCACTGCGCGGAGGAGTGCAGCATGCTCGATATCGAATTGGTTCCCTGCCACGACATACAGCGCGCCTGCCGGCTATTTGCGCGCGATGGCTTTGTCGCCCTGAGCGGCACGCTCAGCTCGGAGCAGCTGTCCTTTGCTCAAGCAGGTGCTTTGCGCATCGTACAAGAGCAGCATCAGGCCACGCCCTTTGAATCGGCCAATCGCGGCTACGCGCGCTACTCCTTTGGCCAGCAAATCCACCATCCCGAATGGGCCATGCTCGTCGATTTGCCCACCGTGCTGCCCGTGCTCGACGCCCTCTGGGAGAGCCAGGACTATACGTGCTCTGGCGCCGGCGGCGATTATTCACACCCCGGAGCCAACATCCAGCACCTGCACTCGGATGTAAACGACGTGATTGCCGACCCGCAGGGACAGGTCAATATCTACGATCTACCGGCCCCCTTTATCGTCGTCAATTACCTGATGACGGATTTCACGGTGCAAAACGGCGCTATCCGCTTTGTGCCCGGCACGCAGCGCACGCGGGTGCGACCACCCGCACTGGAAGACGAGCCCGAGCACTGGAAAACGGCCACCGTCTGTGCGCCGGCCGGCACGGCCATCGTGCGCGACGTGCGCACCTGGCACGGCGGCACGGCCAACAGCGCCCAGGCCCCGCGCATTATGACCAGCGCCGGCTATTTTGCCCCGTGGTTTCGCCGCGGCGGATCCGACGACGCGCTGCCGCTGGAGCGCTACAACGCCCTATCGGAGCGCGGCAAGGCGCTGTGCCGCTATATCGTCAACTGGCGAGAAGCCGTGCGCTAGGGGCGCACGGGCGTGCCGTCGGGCAGCCGTGCCGGTTCGCCGCGACCAACGCGTTCGGCCAGGGGAAAGCGCGCCGCCATGTCCTCGTCGATATCAATCCCCAAACCGGGGCCGTCGTTTGGATACATGTAACCGTTGCGCACTTCGGGCAGGCCGGGGAACATATCGTAGGAACGCTGGTTGAGCACGGCCCCCTGTGGATTGCGACGCGCCAACTCGGGTCGGTACCACTCCTGCACGCCAAAGTTCGGTGCCCACAGATCTAAGTGCAGGTTGGCCGCGTGTCCTACCGGCGACGTATCGCCCGGTCCGTGCCAAGCGGTGCGTATGCCGTACATATTAGCCACCGCGGCCACGTG
Source organism: Gemmatimonadota bacterium (assembly GCA_038128265.1). Taxonomy (GTDB): domain Bacteria; phylum Latescibacterota; class UBA2968; order UBA8231; family UBA8231. Next base: position 14,631 of record JAYPJE010000030.1, on the reverse strand, counting down.
TCGGGCCGGCGTAATGCCTCCCATCTGCGAAACGTGCATGCGCAAAAAGTCGATCAGCCGACCTTCTATTAGCGGCTGCCACTCGCGCGGGTTGTTAAATAGCTCGCCCATGGCAATCGGCGTGGCGCAGCTCTGACGAATATTCTTAAACCACTCCAAATCTTCCGGCGCCAGCGGATCTTCCAAGAAATACAGTTTGAACTGCTCGACGTCGCGTGCAAAACCCACTGCCTCAATAGGCGTCAGCCGCTCGTGCACGTCGTGCAGCAGCTCCACCTCATCGCCCACCTCGTTGCGCACGCATTCGAACATTTCAAGGGCAGCGCGCATGTACTGCTTGCGATCGAAGTAATGGCCCTCCGGCGCCCCCTCGGGCTTAACGATATCGCCGGCCAATCCACCGTAGCCACCCAGCTGCACGCGGATGTAGCGATAGCCCTGTTCCTGCACCCGACGCACGCACTCGGCCACCTCCTGCGGCGTGTTGCCGTCGGCGTGCGCATAGCAGGCAGCCCCCTCCCGGCACTTGCCGCCCAGCAGCTGGTATACCGGCATATGGGCCCGCTTGCCCTTGATATCCCACAGCGCTTGGTCAACGCCGGAAATGGCGTTGTTGAGCACCGGTCCGTTGCGCCAGTAGCTGTTAACCATGGACATCTGCCAGACCTGCTCGATCTCGTCGACATCGCGGCCCAGCAAAAACGGCTTGAGATGCTCCTCGATCGCCGCGTGCACGGCGCGAATGCGCTGCGTAAAGGTAGCGCAGCCCAGTCCGTAGAGGCCATCATCGGAAGTAATCACTTTAACGATGGCCAGCGGAGTGCCTTCAGGCCGGGTGAGAATGGTTTTTATGTCTTTAATCGTAACGGGCATCGACGTGCTCCCATGCGTTGTGCGCAGTGCGCGACCGTTCGTGCAGCGTGAAATGTAGATCCATGCGGTATGTGTGCCAAGCGGTGTGGGCACGCACAGCCATATGTTCTATCTTTGCCAGCAGGAGGAGATACTATGAAAATAACGCACGTTGGCACGCTGCTCCTACAGCCCTTTCCCTGGGTGTTGGTGCGCGTCAAAACGGACAGTGGGCTAGTCGGCCTCGGCGAGGCCTATCACGGCGCCGGCGTCCATCAAATCGCAGTAGACCCGCGCCTGACCCGCGCACTCATCGGCCAAGACCCGCTCAACGTCGACAAACTCTTTCGCGACATGATGGGTTCCATGTCTGCCTCAGGCTATTATCAGGGCGCCGTTATGAGCGCGATCAGCGGCATCGAAATGGCGCTGTGGGATATCGCCGGACAGGCCTTAGGCTGCCCGATCTGGCAGCTATTGGGGGGCCGTTTTCGCGACCGAGTGCGCGTCTACAACGACTGCCACGCCGGCGACGACGAAACCCCACAGGCCTATGCGCAAAAGGCCAAGGAAGTCGAGGCACGCGGCTTTTCGGCGATAAAGTTTGATATCGACCCGCTGCCCGACCGCCGCGATCCCTACAACCGCAGCATTAGCAACGACCACATTCACCACTACGTCGAAGTCGTGACCGCCATACGCGAGGCGCTCGATCGCAACACGGATTTGGCCATCGACGCCCACTGGGCCTACGCGCCGGTCGACATTATCAAAGTAGCGCAGGCATTCGAAAGCCTAGACCTGCTGTGGCTGGAAGATCCGGTGCCAGCCGAAAACGTCGAGGCGATGAAAAAAGTCAAAGAGGCTTCGCGCACGCCAATCTGCACCGGCGAAAACTTCTATACGCGCTTTGGCTTCCGCGAGCTGATCCACACGCAGGCCGCCGATATCGTCTCACCCGACATGGCCAAGGCCGGCGGGCTAGCCGAGGGCAAGCGCATCGCCGAAATGGCCGATCTCTACTACATGCCGCTGGCACCGCACAATATCTGCGGACCCGTTGGCACCTTTGCCATGACGCACGTCTGCGCTGCCGTGCCCAATTTTCTGGCGCTGGAGTTTCACCACTTGGACAACGCCGTATGGGAAAATCTGGTGGTAGAAGGACCACTGATTGAAGACGGCCACATCGCCACCGGAGAAAAGCCCGGCCTGGGCCTGACTCTGGACGAAGACGTAGCCAGAGAAAACGCCGTCGATATACTGGGTTTTTTTGACTAACGAGCGTTAAAAATAGGCGTGTTCTGAGAGCAACCGTCCCAGAACACGCCGGCATCTTTTCAGCGCGCGCTCAGATCATCATCTAAATCCGCTGCGTCAAACTGGCCCTTTTCAGCCGACACGGTAACGACCAGTAGCTCAAGCGGCTCGGTGCCGCTGTTGTAGAGGCCGTGGGCACCGCCGAGGCGATTGGGTAGCGCGTCCCACTGGCCCACGTCGGCCGTTTGGCCGTCGACTGTCGCTCGACCGCTGCCGGCCAGGACAATATAGCACTCCTCAACGCCGTCGTGGCGATGGTAGCCAATGCTCGTATCCGGTGGCAGCAGGTAGTGCGTCAGCGCATAGAAGTTGCTGCGAAAATCGGCCGGCCCCCACAGCTGGCGACGGCCCACTGCTCCTTTGCCGCCGTGTATCTGACGGTACTGCAGCGCGCTGCGATCAAGGCGACCAAGCGGTATTCGATCCGTTGATTCCAGTTCGGCATTGGCTCGATCGTCGCCCAAATCCGTCGACTTTGGCGTGCCGCCAGGCACCACGCAGTGCACGTTAAACCAGCGCGTCTCGCTTTGCGTGTGGTTGTATATGGCGTGAATCTCACCCGAGCGCAGAGGCACTGTCGCGCCGCCCTCGACGCTGGCCGTACGGCCGTTGTGGGTAAACTGCGCCGCATTGTCGGCGGTGATGAAAACCTCCTCGCTGTCGTCGTGCCGATGGTAGCCGATGCCCGTACCCGGCGGCAAGACCGCGCAGTGAACAAAGGCAAAGGGCGTCTCGAAATCGGCCCGGTCCCACAGCGAGTTAAAGAGAATACTGCCGGCCCCGCCGTGCACGCCGGACAGCGACTTCATCTCCTCTCGATTGGCCCGTTTTATGCGCATGGTCCTCTCATTTCTCGCGGCGATAGAGCTGGAGGTTCATCTGGTTGGGTCCCTCGAAAAAGCCGAGACGAATACCGCTGCCTACGTCGAACGGCTCTTTCACAATCGCAACGCCCTTGTCCCTGAGTTCCTCCACGCTGTCGTCGACGCTGTCTACTTCGAATGAAATGTGGTGAAAGCCCGGTTCGGCCCCCATCGTTTTTTGCGGCATCAGTTCGAGTATGATCCCACCCGCGTCTAGGAAGACGTAGTCTTCGTCGTCTTCGTTGGCAAAGCGCTCCATTACTGTCAGCCCAAGCTGTTGCGTGTAGAACTGCACGGCGCCTTCTATATCGTCGGTGATAATGGCAATTTTGTGGATCTTGTGAACCATAGAATCTCTCCCGGTTAATTGGACTGGCCTAGCAGCGTCATTCTAAGGGCCAACACCTTTCGCACAACGGCGCGAATCGTATACTATCTATTGCGACACCCGTGCGCTCTCAGGCTCGGCATTAACATAGCCAACGCGCATCGGACCATCCAATCCTCTATCTGGCTGAATCAGCATGCGCATCGAACCACTCGAACAGGCCCTGAACTTTGACAATCGCTTCACCAGCGCATTGCCGGCCGATCCCATCGCAGACAATTACGTGCGCCAAGTGCAGGCAGCATGCTATTCGCGCGTGCACCCCACGCCCGTTGCCCAACCGCGTCTGGTCGCCTATTCCAACGAGGTAGCCGCGTTTCTCGGCCTCTCTCCTGCGCTCTGCGAAACGCCCGAGTTTGCCGAAGTCTTTGCCGGCAACCGCCTCCTGCCCGCTATGGACCCCCACGCCGCCTGCTACGGCGGCCACCAATTTGGCAACTGGGCCGGCCAGCTGGGCGACGGACGAGCGATCAACCTCGGCGAAATCGTCAACGCACAGGGACAGCGCTGGATGCTGCAGCTCAAAGGGGCCGGCCCTACGCCCTACTCGCGCACGGCCGACGGCTTGGCCGTGCTGCGCTCTTCGGTGCGCGAGTTCCTCTGCAGCGAAGCTATGTACCATCTGGGCGTGCCGACGACGCGCGCGCTGAGCCTGGTAACCACCGGCGAGGACGTGGTGCGCGACATGTTTTACGACGGTCACCCCAAAGCCGAGCCCGGCGCCGTCGTTTGCCGCGTCGCCCCTTCTTTTACCCGCTTTGGCTCGTTTCAAATCTTTGCCGCACGGCGCGAGCACGAGGTGCTTCAGCAGCTGATCGACCACACCATTTGCACCGATTTCCCCCATCTGGGTGCCCCATCGCAGGAAATCTATCTGCGATGGTATGAGGAAGTCGTGCATAGCACGGCTCTGCTAATGGCGCACTGGATGCGCGTGGGCTTTGTGCACGGCGTAATGAACACGGACAATATGTCCATTCTCGGACTGACCATCGACTACGGCCCCTATGGTTGGCTGGAAAACTACGATCCCGATTGGACGCCCAACACCACCGATGCCGGCGGACGACGCTACCGCTTTGGCTACCAGTCGCCCATCGCCCACTGGAACCTGGCACAGCTGGGACAGGCCATTCTACCGGTAGTCGAAGACGTCGAATCGGTGCAGTCCATTCTCGACTCCTACCGCGCTGAGTACGAGCGACAGTGGCGCGATATGCTGGCACAGAAGCTGGGACTGGCCGGCTATGACGCTGCCCTAGCGGCAGAATTACACGCTATACTGCCACTGGTCGAAACCGATATGACGCTCTTTTTTCGCGGATTGGCCAAAGTCGACGCGGAGAACGCAGTGGGCGGTGACGATGCCGACCTGATGGCACCGCTGCTGGCAGCCTACTATGCGCCGGAAGAGCTGACGGATGAGTACAAGCAGCGGCTGTGCGCTTGGCTGCGCGCCTACTGCGCTGGGGTGCCGTCGGGACGCGCTGTGAAAATGAATGCAGTCAACCCGAAGTACGTGCTGCGAAACTACATAGCGCAGCTGGCCATCGACCGGGCGGAAGAGGGCGATTTTTCTCTCGTAAACGAGCTGTTAGACGTTCTGCGCCACCCCTACGACGAGCAGCCGGAAAACGAACAGCACGCGCAAAAGCGGCCCGAGTGGGCGCGGCATCGCGCCGGGTGCTCCATGCTGTCCTGCTCTTCATAGTCCAGCCGGCGCCGACTAGCCGCTAGTCGGGCGGCAGCACGGCCATTGTGCGCCGTGCCACCTGACCGTCGGTCTCCAAAACGAGATAGTAAATGCCGGCGGCAACGGGCCTGTCGGCGGCGTTGCGTCCGTTCCACAGCACGGAGTGCCCCTGGCGCGCCGCGCGCGGCCCCAAATCGCTCTGCCAGACTAAGTCGCCGGCCGACGCAAAGAGCGACAGGCGCGTGTGTTCACTGGCCTGGGCCAGGTCGAATACGAAGCGCACCTCGCCGTCTACTCGCGGTTGGAATGGATTGGGCAGCGGCGGACGCAGCGTAGAAGCGAGCGCCGGTGGCATATCTGTTAGTTCGGGATCGTAGACCGCGTCCACAGCATAGGGGTAGGCAAAACCGGATTCCTCACCCGATGTGATCACCATAACGACTTCGCTGTACTGATCCCAACCCACTACGCTCGTTTGCTCTTCGCTCAGCGCCTGCACGGCCACGCTGTCCGCCCCCACCAGCAGAAGATGGCGGCGCCACGATCCACGTCCCGGGCGAAAGGCCAGCTCAACGCCGCCCCCGCGCAGCTCCGGCTTGAGACGCACATAGGCCGTGCCGGTTGCATCCAGTTCGTACTCGTCGCTCCCATTGACGCCCTCGTCCACGCGGATATCGCGCGTCGGCGCCAGCGGGTACTTCTGCCCCTCGGCATAGTAGCCCTCGCGGAAGCGGATGCCCGTAAAGTAATTCCACACGGCAAACTGGCTCAGCGCCACGCTCAAACCGCCTGGCTGTATGTCCAGCAGCATGCGGTTAAAATTCTCCAGCCGCGCATGGCCGCGCCGCCCCATTTCCTCCCAAACAAGCCGGTTGACGTGACGGCCGTAGCGCTGGTCGAGAAAAAGCGAGAAAATCGACGTGCCGTAGATGTGAAAGTCGGCGCCAACGCGGCTACCCGAGTTGAGCGCGCGCTGCGGTGCCCCCAAAAAACTGGGCAAGTACTGCAGGTAATCGTCCACTTCGGGGTAGGCGACCTCTTCCATCCACGTAGAAGTGCTCTCCTGCCACCAAATGCTGTCACTGCCCTGATAGTATCCAAACTGGATCGCGTGGTGAAATTCGTGTGCAATCGTCACGCGCAGAGCGTCGAGCCCCTTGGTCTGCTGGTATATCGGATTGGCGTAGTCGTTGTCGATTTCCAAATAGCTCGGCGACGTCTTGCCGGCTGCTTCGGGGTACGTAAAGCCATAGGCACCGCCGCGTCCCAAATCGACGATGTAGACATCGTACTCGTCGCCATCGACCCCGCCATCGTCGGGCGGTGGATTGTAACCGAACTCCTCCACCTGTAGGACCCAGACGCTGTCGAGCACAACCATCGTCAGATCGACGTAGTCCGGAATGCCATTGCCATCGTCATCCGTTACATCGACCGCTTCGGCTCCCTCGATATCGTAGTGCACGCGAAAGCGACCGCTGGGCGAGATCGCATCCCGATCGGCGCTGGGACGGCGCTGCACGATCTTACCCAATCGCTGTCCGTACGCCGCATCCAGATGGGTCACGGCAGAAACGGCTTGCACCACGTGCGGCGTTCCGCACACGGCGCGCCGCGGCTGCTGCCGATATTCGAGCGGCAGACTTTGGACATCGCGCATTCCCTGCATCTGATATAGCAGGGCCGTACCCAAATCGAGCGTACCCGCAGCGTAGGCTTGCTCTACGAGCGTCTTGGCCCCGACCTGTGCGGCGCTACATAGCAGGGCCAGTGCAAATCCAATGCGTATTATCACGGAGTCCATCCTAGCGGAAAGTGTCCAATCGACAAAGTACGTTCTAACGGCGTTCTGTGCCAAAGCGTTGTATGTCCCAGCACAGGAGCGCACGCAGTCCGTTTTGCTTATCCTTATCAGCGGACGCACCGACACCCACTATCGCATCGACTCGGATCACCTACAGGAGCCCTATCCATGGAACTCACGCACCGGCCACGCCGCCTGCGCCGCACGGAAAGCGTGCGCAGCCTCGTCCGCGAAACGGCGCTGCGCGCCGATGATTTTATCTTTCCCATGTTCGTAACCGAAGGCGAGAAGCAGCGCCAGCCCATCGAGTCGATGCCCGGCCAGTTCCGCTTCTCCGTCGACGAACTGGTGCGCGAGTGCAGCGCGGTCTACGCCCTGGGCATACCGGCCGTCAACCTATTTGGTTACTCGGCAGAAAAAGACGATATGGCCACCAAGTCGCACGATCCCAACGGCCTAATCCAGCGCGCCATCGCCGCGATCAAAGCAGAAGTTCCCGAACTCTGCGTGCAAACGGATATCGCGCTCGACCCCTATACAAACCACGGCCATGACGGCCTCGTCGTAGACGGCGAGATCGTCAACGACGAAACCATTGCCGTATTGTGCAAAATGGCCCTATCGCACGCAGAAGCCGGCGTCGACTGGGTCGCCCCATCCGACATGATGGACGGGCGCGTCGGCGCCATTCGCGTGGCATTAGACGACGCTGGGTTTAGCCACGTAGGCATTCTCGCCTATTCGGCCAAGTACGCCTCGTGCTTTTACGGACCCTTTCGCGGCGCGCTCGACTCGGCACCCAAAAAGGGCGACAAGAAAACCTATCAGATGGATCCGGCCAACGCGCGCGAAGCGCTGCGCGAAATCGCCCTCGACATCGAAGAGGGCGCCGACGTCGTCATGGTCAAACCGGCACTGGCCTACCTCGACGTCATCGCCGCGGCGCGCCAGGCCTTTGATGTGCCGCTCGCCGCCTATAACGTTTCGGGCGAGTACGGCATGGTGGTGGCCGCTGCCGAGCGCGGCTGGGCCGACCGCGAAAAAGCCGTCATGGAAACGCTAACTTCCATCAAGCGCGCGGGTGCAGATATGATTCTCACCTACTTTGCCAAAGAAGCAGTGGGATACTTGCGCTAGCGCGCCAAACGCAAAGCGGCCAGACGCGCTATGTGCGTCTGGCCGCTACACTCTCACAGAACGCTTTACCGACCCAAATACAGATCGCGCCCCTGCGCCAGCGCCGCAATTTTGCGATCGGCAATAGAGCGCTTGAGCATCCAAAAACCGCAGTCTGGATGGATGTAGCGCACGCGACCGGGGCCGGCCGCCCTTTCGGCTGCCTCAATGGATCGCGCAATATCTTCGGCGCTCTCAATGTGGTTGACCTTGATATCGACCACGCCTATCCCGAGCGCAATGCGCGGGTCAATTTCTTTGAGCGCCTGTAGGTCGTCGTCCGGCCGGTGCGCCAGCTCAAGCACCAGGTGGTCGCAGTGCAGTTCGTTGAGAAAGGCGTGCAGTGCCTTCCACGTGCCCGACTGGATTGTCTGGCCGCCGTAGTTGCCAAAGCAAAAGTGCACGCCGCGCGCCGTGCCCTCATCGACCTCATCGAGCACGGCGTTGATCGCGCGCGCAGCCATTGGACCGTGATCCGGATTGCCCGGAATATTCGCCTCGTCTATCTGCACACAGGCGCAGGGCAAGCCCCGAACCTGCGCGCCAAGCACGCCGGCGACGGCCATTAGCATCTCTTCGAAATCGCCGTAGTGGTGATCGAGTAGCGTGCGCGCCAGCATGTATGGGCTCGTCAGCGTGAATTTAAAGGGGCCTCCCGCCACGGCCGCCGCACGCGCACAGTCAGACAGCAGGTCGAGCGACCCTTCGGACAGCGCTTCGTCGATAACAGCTGCCGGCTTGGCGCGAAAGCCCATCGTCTGCATCGCGGCAAATTCTTCGACTTCACTGCGGCCAAATGCCGAGCGCGTGCCGCCCATTGGGCGCACGAAATACTCAATCATTCCATTGGTGTCTGGGTGGTTTATATCGAAGCGGTACAGCTCACCGTCCGTCGGCAGGTCGACACCGGCTTGGCGCTGCGTATCAAATACGACGCGGGTAGCATCGGCTACGGCCTGCTCGCTGGGCAGCGCCACCAGCCACTCGGGCACGGGGTACGAACCAACCGTCGTCGTTAGAATGGAGGGCTCTGCGGGTATTGCTCGAACGTATTCAGACATAGAAAACTCGCTATTCAATGTGAAAATGGATCGATCGTGCGCACGCAGATAACTAAATAGCGACGCACATCAGCGCAATGGCCACGCCAATACCTTGCTCAATTCTCCAGCTCAAAAACGGCATACACGCCGCGGTGATCGCTGTCGGAGGCCTTCACAACTTCGGCATAGCGGCAGTCGAATCCGCGCTGGAGAATGGCATCGATGCGCGCTATGGGTACGGTTGCATGGTAGGTAAAGCCAAAGCCCCAGCCACCTTCTATCCACGCGTCGTCGAGCACGGCGCGCAGCGGAGCGACCGAGCGGTAGATCGGCGTGGAGTTAAAATCCCCGGCAACGATAACGCGCTGCTGGGAAGCCACTACCACCTCGGCGAGTGCCTCAGCCTGCCGGCGACGCAGCGCCGAGCTGCCCATAATCATGCGCTGGCCCTCGACGAGCGGCAGCGATTCCAAATGCACCGAGTATACATCGATCTTTTTTTTGCGAAATTCGATTTGCACGCCGGGAATATAGCGGACGGTGCGACCCCAAGACTGTACGGCGAGCGAGGTCAACGGCTCCAACGGCACGCGGCTCATAAAGAAAGCACCCATACCGGCATCGCGCCGCAGCATTTGGTAGGTGTGGTGATAGCCGAGCTCCTCGGCGAGCACTTCCCATCCTTTGCGGTGTCCGGCGTAGGCCTCTTGTAGCAGCACTAGGTCGTAGTTGCCAACTGCGAGTAGACCGATAAACTTTTCGGGCGACTCCATCCCAATATTTTGACTGTATACGCGCAGATAGCGACTGCGACCTGCTGGCTCATCGCTCAGCGGCGCGCGCCCTAGCGTGCCCCACAGTTCCCAGCAAATGAACAGGGCCGGCAGCGCGTACACGGCGACAGCGGAGTATTGGTGGCGACGGATGGCCCACCCCAAACAGGCTACGGCGCCTAGCAGCGCAATAACGCGCAGCAGCGGCTGCGCGACAAAAACCTCTAACTCGATGAGCGCGTCGCCTAGCGCGTAGGGCGCAGCAGTTAACAACAGCAGGCAAAAACCCGCGATCCACAGGGCGTGCGATGGCTCGGCGACGGGTTGGCGACGCTTGCTTATAGATCGATTCGGCATGCTGCAAATATAAGCGAATTACCGCGCACTGGGCCCCGTATCTGCACGCGTCAGTAGGCCACGCCAACGGTCTGATGCACACGCTGAACGCGCGCGTCGCCCTCGGCTAGCAGGCGCGCGACGTATATGCCGGGCGGCACCTGCGCCCCATTCTCATCCCCTCCATCCCAAACCAGCGCCTGCGGTCCGGCCATACCGGCCCCTCGAACGGTGCGCACCCTGCGCCCACCGGCGTCGTAGATCTCCAGATACAGCGGACGACTCTCCAGCACATTGACCAAGTCTATGTTCACCTCCAGCGCGTCATTAATGCCGTCGCCGTTGGGCGTAATCACGCGCGCGCTGAAATGCGCATTGGCAAAGAGTGCCCCATCGAGCGGCAGGCGCACCGCATTGGCGCTGCTCTCTACGCGTTCGGTGGCATCGCCCGCTTCGACGCGCTGGCGCACTTCCGCGCCCAGTGCACTGTCTTGCAAAAATGCATCAAAGCGCGTTGCCTGTAGAAACACGGCGGCGACAAAACGCAGTTCTACAAGCTCGTCCTGGCGCACGCGGCGCGGGAAACGGGCGCGAAACCCCCGCTCCTCGATAGCCAATTGCACCTCGACCTTTTCGTCTTCGATATAGGCCCCTACAAAGCGCAGCGGCGCAGTTGACTCCAGTGCTAAACTATCAAAACCGCGCGCGCTCTGCGGTGCGCGCACAAAGTAGGAAAACTCTTTTTCAACGCCGGGCTCCACCTGTATTGGATAGATTTCTCCCAGTACCTCAGCGGCCAGCGGCGTGGAAAATTCGAGAGCTACCCAGTCGAGCGCCGCCGCGGCACGCCCCTCGTCAGCCGCAACCAGGCGCGCCTCGACCTCCGCATAGCGCTTGGGCGACGGCGATAGGAAACCCTGCCCCGAGCGCGCATAGGAACTGCTCCACGCGCTCCAGTCGCCCCCGACAACAAACGACGTATCGACGCGGCCGCGAAACGAGGGAATAAGGCGATTCCACTGCTTCTCGGTAATTTCTTTGTCATCGCGATCGTAAAACGCCGTTCGACTCTCTAACAAATTACCCGAGCGCGTGCGCAATTCGACGCGCGCGCCGTCGGCGCTCGTCGACGCCCAGCGCAGCGTATGCACGTTTTTGTCGCCCTGCAGGTCGAGAATAGGCGAGCGCAGCCGCACTTCTTGCGGATAGCCCTCGCCAAATACCTGCACTTCCTGCGTGCGCCCAGAGGCGAAACAGCCGGTGTTTTGCGCCGAGCCGTTCTGGCAATTGCTGTCCCAAAACTTCCAGCGCACCTGCACAAAGCGCGCTGGCAGCGGCGCAAACGCATGGTCGACTAAGCCCTGCCGAGACGGCAGGTTGGTCTGCACGCCGGAGAAGTGTTTTTGCCAAACGAGCGACCCGTCCGGCGCCAGCGATCCGTCCGACGTTTCGAGCTCGTAAAAGCGAAAGTCAAAGCCGCCTCCCAAGCGGCTAATAAGGCGCAGCAGGTCGATCCGATAGGCGGCACCCAAGTCGATTTTTATATGGGCGTAGGTATCTTCAGCGTTGACCTCTCGGCCCGTGGGATACCACGAGGTGGTGACCAGCCCATCGACGGCGGCCAGCAGGCGGCCCTTGCTAATGGCCAGCGGATCATCTACCTCTACCGCGATATCCACTTCACCGCCGCGCTCGATGGCGCCCAACACCAAATTATCGCCGAAACTTTGCACCACGACCTCGGTCAAGCGCGCGCCGACCGGGCTCTGCAGCACCTGCACGCGCACGTTCTTGACCAGCGATTGAGCCGGATTTTCCAACGCATAGCGCACGCGATGGCGTCGGTTTTCGACGTAGCGCTGGCTAATGGGATAGACCAGGGTACCTTCGATAAAGGAGCGCGTCTCATCGCGCATCATCGCACCGTTGGAAATCAGCAGCTCAAAGAGCTCAAACGGAGGCTGCTCCGCATCGAAGACGAGTTCGATCCACTCGGCCGATACGGCCCGTCCCAGGTCGATTTCTATCCAACCACCGTCGCGCAAATTGCTCAGGTCTGGACGCCAGCCCGTGGCCTCATCGCCGTCGATAACGGCACTGGCTAGCGCGGGGTTGGATCCGACGCCGCGAATGCCGCCACCAAAGGCGCGTGCATTGCGCACGGCGTTGGCGTGACGCAGCACGGCAACGGGACGCACGACGCCGGCAGGCGTCACCTCCACCGCATTGCCGGGCAGGTGCCAGCGCCGCCAGTCGGCTGCCGAATCAAAGCGCAGCTCCTCAGCAGAGAGCGAACACACACCCAGCAGCGCCACCAATAGATAACGCATGAGCCATTGCATGACGCTCAATATAGAAGGGGGGGTGATGCTACTCAAGGAAATATATGCGGCAAAAAACAGCTGCTCTATCCGTGTTTTTCGCGCAAGCGACGCGCCGCCTCGACCATATTCTGCAGCTTCTCGTAGACTTCATCGACATCTACGCGCGCAGCCGATCCGGGCGCAAAACCGCAGTCGGGGTTGAGCACGAGCCGTTCAGCCGGCACATGACCGAGCGCCTGCTCTACGCGCGCGACGATCTGCTCGACCGAGTCGACTTCACCCGGATGCACGCCGAGACAGCCCAAGCCAATTTCAAAATCGTCGCGCAGGGCCGTGAATACCTCTGTATCACCCGCGCCCGGCGCCGTAAATTCCATCGTCAGATGATGCACCTTGAGCGCATTCAGATAGCGAATAATAGGGCCATAGCCGCCGGTGTGCTTGGCCTCGCCGCGCACGCGCGCACCGGCGCGGCGACACAGGTGCACGGCAAGGCGCACGCCGTCAATGCCCTCGACCACCGCGTTGGTCATCTCGGCGGAAAATGCCGCCTCTGCGTCGGCGTCTTCGTAGCCGGCGCGCACCCCGTCATCGACGAGCAGGCACAGGTGGGGATCGTCGATTTGCACGACGTCGACCCCCTCGTCGCGCAGCAGCTCCAATTCGCGGCGCAGCACCGGCACGCAGGCCTCGACAAAGGCGCGGCGCGTGGGATAGGCGGCCGCCGACTTTTCGGCGTCCCACATGCGCTCACCCAGCAGCGCCGGCGCCGGCAGCGTCGCCTTGATGCGGCGTTCGGTCACCCCTTTGAGAAAACGCACTTCCGACGCGATGAAACCCGGTGCCTTGGGGGCGATTTCATCCGTTACGATCGTCCACGGCCGCCCGTCCTCTTCGCCCAGCGTAAAGCCGTGCGCCAATTCGGCGATAACGCCTATATACGACGCGCGGCGCCACTCGCCGTCGCTGACGATATCGAGACCCGCCTGTTCCTGCAGAGAGGCGATATAGGCCACGGCGCGATCCATCAGCTCGGTGCGACGATCCGCCTCTTCTGCGCGGCCTCCGGTGACGATCTCGCGCACAAAATCCGGGCGCGGCATCGAGCCAACTACCGCCGTGGGAAACAGGGTTCCATAGTGATTAACCGTCGACATATTAGACTCCGTATTCTCGCGGCCAGCGCGCATTGGCTAGCGCGTAGTCTTCTTCCGTATCAATTTCCATGTACTCACCGTCCGTCGTCACCATGTGCACGTCGACCCCATCCTCTATCATGAACTGGAACAGGTGAATCAGATAGGCCTTCTCAAAGGGCGCTCCGTCGCGCCAAACGGCTCCGGCATGGGCAGCGCGCGCGCGGTGGTAATAGGCGCGTAGCTGCTGGGCACCGCGCGGGCTGAAACGCGCCACGCCAATATACTCTCCGCCGGCCGCATCGGATGCTATGCTGCGCTCTATGCGCACAATGCGATCGCCTTCGTTCAGCACTTTTTCGGCATCGTCCTCCGGATGCTGGCTGCGATCGGCATAGCGAGCACGCCACTCCGTATCGACACAGAGCACAATATCGCCCGGATGCTCCAGCGCACGCTGCACGACGGAAGATCGGTAGAGAATGTCGGAATACGAGCATATAAAGCCCGCATCCATATCGCTTTCAGCGTAAAACAGCGAGGCGAGAATATTGTTGTTGGGCCAGTCGACGTTGTGGCGAAAGTCAAGTTGGGGGTAGTCGGTGCGAATCTGCTCAATGCGATACCCACCGATAAACACCGGTGCGGGTAGATCGGCTTCTTCCAGCGCGCGCAGCAGCCAGTCGAGAATGCGGCGCTGGCCAATGGGCGCATAGCACTTGGGCTGTTCGTCTGTCAGCGCGTTGAGGCGACTGCCGCGCCCGGCGCCAATAATAATCGGTTGCACAATAGGCCTTTCGCTCGTGCATGGGTTGGTCTCGCAAACCAATGGTGAATATACGCTCTCGCGCTGCTCACACACAGTCGCACGCCCGGTAAACAGCCGGAATAGCGCAGCAGCAGCATCTTACCGACGCCGAGAA
>JAYPJE010000029.1:36447-50709 GCA_038128265.1 Gemmatimonadota bacterium | reverse complement strand
CAGACGCGACCGGTAAACTCGGGGAAGTTATTGGTCTTGTGCAGGCGCTCTAGCGCCTCGCGCCAGCGGCCGCGATAGACCAGGTCGTTCCACTCGGGAATCAGGTTGTTGATCGGACAACCCGCCCCTTTGTCTCCCTGACTGACAACGTCGCCCAGATGGCAGAACGGAATGCCGCAGTCCATGCAGCGCGCCCCCTGCTCCGCCATATCTCCCTCGGACATGTGGTCGTGGAATTCGTTCCAGTCTTCAAGGCGCGCCAGCGGCGAGCGATCGGATGGCAGCTGGCGCTGATACTCCATAAATCCAGTTGGCTTACCCATTGTATTTCCTTTGTCTAGCCCGGTGCACTTTCTGCTCTACTAGGCCTCTTCGGCCATGGCCTCGCGGAAGGCGACCAGTGCCGCCTCATCGCCCGTCAGGCCGCGCTCTTCGACGCGTTTGAATGCGTCGAGCATCTTGCGGTAGTCGCGCGGCATTACTTTGACGAACTTGCCCTGGTACTGCGACCACGCGTCGAGCACCTCCCGGCCAAGCGCGCTCTGCGTATACTGCACGTGGCGCTCTATCATGCCCTTCAATTCGGCAATATCCTCTTCGCTTTCCAGCGCATTGATATCGACCATTTCGGGGTTGCAGTGGCCGGCAAAGTCGCCGCTCTCATCCAGCACGTAGGCGATACCACCCGACATGCCGGCGGCAAAGTTGCGGCCCGTTGGTCCCAGCACAACCACGCGTCCACCCGTCATATATTCACAGCCGTGGTCGCCCACCGCTTCGACGACGGCCTTCACGCCGCTGTTGCGCACGCAAAAACGCTCGCCGGCCTTGCCGCTGATATAGGCTTCGCCAGCGGTCGCGCCGTAGAAGGCGACGTTGCCGACAATGATATTATCGCGCGACACAAACGTCGAGCCAGCGGGCGGATAGAGAATCAGGCGAGCACCCGACAGCCCTTTGCCGAAGTAGTCGTTGGCATCGCCCTCGACTTCCATGGTCATACCCAGCGGCGTAAAGGCGGCAAACGACTGACCTGCCGCGCCCTGAAACTTGAGGTGAATCGTGCTGTCAGGAAGACCGTCGGGACCAAAGCGACGCGTGATTTCGCTACCGACCTGCGTGCCGGCCACGCGGTTGATGTTCTTGATGGGCAGCGTAGCCGTCACCTTCTCGCCCCCCTCCAGCGCGGGCTTGCACAGCGCCATCAGCGTCGTCTGGTCGAGCGAGTCGGCCAGGCCGTGGTCCTGCGCCTCGGTGCAATAGCGTCCTACTTCGGGATCGACTTCCGGCTGGTGTAAAATCGGCGTCAGGTCAATACCCTGCGCCTTCCAATGGGCGATAGCTTTTTTCGGCTCCAGGCGATCGGTGCGACCCACCATTTCGTCGATGGTGCGGAAACCGAGCTCGGCCATGATTTCGCGCATGTCCTGGGCGATAAACTTCAGGAAGTTGACGACGTGGTCCGGCGTGCCCGTAAACTTCTTGCGCAGCTCTGGATTCTGCGTGGCCACGCCCACCGGGCAGGTATCGAGGTGGCATACGCGCATCATGATGCAGCCCATGGCCACCAGCCCCGTGGTGGCAAAGCCAAACTCCTCGGCACCCAGCAGCGCGGCGATCACTACGTCGCGCCCCGTCTTAAGCTGACCGTCGGTCTCTACGACAATGCGCGAACGCAGGTTGTTCAGCAGCAGCGTCTGGTGCGTCTCGGCCAATCCGAGCTCCCACGGCAGACCGGCGTGCTTAATCGAGGTCTGCGGCGAGGCACCCGTACCGCCGTCGTGACCGGAGATCAGTACGACGTCGGCCTTGCCCTTAGCTACGCCTGCGGCCACCGTGCCAACGCCAAACTCGGATACTAGCTTGACGTTAATGCGCGCCTGGTCGTTGGCATTTTTCAGATCGTGAATCAGCTGTGCCAGATCCTCAATCGAATAGATGTCGTGGTGCGGCGGCGGCGAAATAAGCTCGACGCCCGGCGTCGAGTGACGCACCTTGGCAATCCACGGATAGACTTTCTTACCGGGCAGCTCGCCGCCCTCGCCCGGCTTGGCGCCCTGCGCCATCTTGATCTGCAGCTCCTTGGCCTGCGTCAGGTAGTGACTCGTCACGCCAAAGCGGCCGGAGGCCACCTGCTTGATGGCGCTGTTTTTCGAGTCGCCGTTGGGCTCCGGCGTATAGCGAGCCGGATCTTCGCCGCCCTCGCCGGTATTGCTGCGGCCGCCGAGGCGGTTCATGGCAATGGCCAGCGCCTCGTGCGCCTCTTGGCTAATTGAACCGTAGGACATGGCGCCGCTCTTAAAGCGGCGCGTTATGGCCTCGACCGGCTCCACTTCGTCGAGGGGGATCGGCTCGTTGACCGTTTTCAAATCGAGCAAGCTGCGCAGCGTTGCCATGCGCTCTGACTGGTCGTTGATCTGCTCGGCGTACTGCTTGTAGACCTCGTAGTCATCGCTGCGCACTGCCCGCTGCAGCAGGTGAATCGACTTGGGATTAAAGAGGTGGTGCTCACCCTCTTTGCGCCACTGGTAGTGACCGCCAACGCCAAGGGTGCTGCCGTTGGTTTGAATGGGCGGAAAGGCGTGCGTGTGACGCTCGAGTGCCTCGCGCGCAATCCCCTCAATGCTCATGCCCTTGACCTGCGTCGTCGTCCAAGTGAAGTACCTGTCGATGACTTCTTGGTCGAGTCCCATCGCTTCAAAAATCTGCGCACCGCGATACGACTTGATGGTCGAAATGCCCATCTTAGCCATCACCTTGATCACGCCTTTGATCGCGCCGTATACGTAGCGCTCCTCGGCTTCCTCATAGGTGTATTCGTCGAGCATGCCCTCGCGCACCATGTCGTTGAGGCTCTCAAATGCCATGTAGGGATTGATCGCCTGGGCGCCGTAGCCGAGCAGCAAGCAGAAGTGGTGCACTTCGCGCGGCTCGCCCGACTCAATGGCCAGACCAACGCGCGTGCGCGTCTCGTTGCGCACCAGATGGTGGTGCACGCCGGCCACGGCAAGCAGGGACGGAATCGGCACCTTGGTCTCGTCGACGCCGCGGTCGGACAGAATGATCAAATTGTTGTCTTGCGCAATGGCCTCATCGACTTGGCGGCACAGGGCATCCATCGCCGTTTCCAACCCGGCCTCGCCCGCGGATTGATCGAAAAAGATGGGCAGCGTGACCGCCTTGTGGCCAAAGAGGTCCACCTCGCGCAGCTTTTCGAGCTCGGCGTTTTTCAGAATCGGTCGGTCCAGCGTGATCTGGCGACAGCTCTCGGGCTCCGGCTTGAGCAGGTTGCGCTCGGGGCCAATTTTGGTTTCGGCCGACGTGATGAGCTCTTCGCGCAGCGGATCGAGCGGCGGGTTGGTGACTTGGGCAAAGTGCTGTTTAAAGTAGCTGAACAGCAGCTGCGTCTTGTCGGACAGCGCCGCCAGCGCCGCATCGTTGCCCATGGAGCCGATCGGGTCTTTGAGCACCTGCACCATCGGCTTGAGAAACACGCGCAGATCCTCAAACGTGTAGCCAAACGCCTGCTGCATCTTCAGCACTTCGGCGTGCGTCTCGAGCAGCGGCTTGCCCTGCGCTTCGGGCAGATCCTCCAGATGTATCACGTGGTCATCCAGCCATTGGCGATAGGGATGCTCGCTGGCGATCTGGTGCTTGATCTCCTCGTCGCTGATAATGCGGCCCTGCTCGGTGTCGATCAGCAGCATGCGGCCCGGCTCCAGGCGCCCCTTGTAGGCCACGTTTTCCGGCGGGATACTCAGGACGCCCGTCTCGGAGGCCAGCACGACGATATCGTCTTTTGTCACGTAGTAGCGCGAGGGGCGGAAGCCGTTGCGGTCGAGCACGCCGCCGACGACCACGCCGTCGGTAAAGCCGATGGAGGCCGGACCGTCCCACGGCTCCATCAAGCAGGAGTGATACTCGTAGAAAGCACGCTTTTCGTCGCTCATGCTCTCGTGCTTTTCCCACGGCTCGGGCACCATCATCATAACGGCGTGCGGCAGCGAGCGGCCACCCAGGTAGAGCAGTTCGAGTGCGTTGTCGAATTTGGCCGAGTCGGATCCGTCCTCGTGAATAACGGGAAACGTCTCGTTGAGTTTGTCGCCAAAAAGCGCTGACTCGAGCATGCCCTCGCGGGCGTGCATCCAGTTTTCATTGCCGCGTACGGTGTTAATTTCGCCGTTGTGAATGACGTAGCGGTAGGGATGGGCGCGCTGCCAGCTGGGAAAGGTGTTGGTCGAAAAGCGCGAGTGCACCAGCGCGATGGCCGACTCTACGCGCGGATCGAGCAGGTCGGGAAAATACGGCTCTACCTGCGGCGAGATAAACATGCCCTTGTAGACGATGGTGCGCGCCGAAAAGCTGGCGGCATAGTAGGTGGGCACCTTGCCGCTGTAGCGAATGGCATTGGCCGCGCGCTTGCGAATAACGTAGAGCGCGCGCTCGAAATCCAGCGGATCGGGACCGACGCCTTCGCCGCGACCAATAAAAACCTGGCGCATCAGCGGCTCGCCGACCAGCGCCGTAGCACCTAGGTCACCGCTGTCGACAGGCACGTCGCGCCACCCCAGCAGTTCCTGCCCTTCTTCCTCGATGACGCGCGCTAGAATGTCTTCGCACAGGGCGCGCTGGCTACCATCCTTCGGCATAAAGAGCATGCCGACCCCATACGCGCCGGCTTCGGGCAGCGCAAAATCGCAGACGCCGGCAAAGAAGGCGTGCGGCACCTGCATGAGAATGCCGGCTCCATCGCCCGTATTTGGCTCACAGCCGCAGGCTCCCCGGTGTTCCAAATGGACGAGTACTTCGAGCGCCTGATGGACCAGGGCGTGCGATTTGACGCCCTTGATGTTGACGACAAAGCCCATCCCACAGGCGTCTCGTTCGTTGCGTGGATCGTACAGGCCCTGTTTAGAAGGGTGTCCGGGAATCGTGCTCATCGTTAACCTTTCGCCGTCTTGAGTCCAACGTGCCCAATACGACCCGCGCGGGAAATACGAGATCTGGGGCTGCCCACCTGGGACATCCCAACAACGCCGACCGCTTGCAGTGCGTAGTATGCGCGAGCCCTTGCGGGCGCAGATCCGTACCCAAGGAACTGGCGGGGAGCCTCGGGCAGGTAGTGGACAGGAGCGTTTCTGTCTTTTTTGTCTGAGGACATATAATATAGGGCGCCGGATACATTTGTCAATCAGCAATTTGCCATTTTTCGCATCAGTACATTTACAATTATTTTATACTTTCATAGATTATGACCTAATATTGCATATTCAGGACAAAGAAAGGGCGTATTTAGGCCATGTCAGAGTTAGACAAGCAAGAACAGCAAATCATTCGCGCACTCATTCGCAATCCCCGCTCATCCGATAATCGCATCAGCGCACTGACCGGCGTGCCCGTGCGCACCGTCAGCCGCAAGCGGGCGCGGTTAGAACGCACCGGCGTGCTGACCTACTACACCGGCGTCGACACGCAAGCTACGGGAACGGGTCGTTTCACCACACAGCACATGCTGCTCATTAAGTTCAAGCTGGGTATTACGCGCGGACAGATTGTGCAGGAAATACGCTCAGAGCCCAATGTCGCCAACGTCTTTAGCGAGCTGATACGCGACAGCTACATCGCCGAGATGGATGGCCACATCGCACTGGTCATGGTCGTCGAAGGAGAATCGGACAGCGACGTGGCCGATAACGTGCAGGGGAAAATCATCCCCTCGCTGCAGAAAAACCACGGCGAAGATTCGATACAGGAACTGCGGACCATTCGCCTGCTCGATCCGATCCGGCGGCTACACAACTACCTGCCGATGGTCAATATGGAGGAGGGGTTTATTACGAAGAGCTGGCCCGACGACGCCATCTTCGTGGAGTGACGGCCGCACGCCGCCTGCCGGCTCTACTCGGCGGCCGGTACTACGCGGATTTTTAGCGTGGCCAGCGCATCGCCGAAAAAGGCGCTTATATCGGCGCGATCGGCGACCGAACCGCTCGACGAGGCCGAAAAAACAGCCCAGCTTTCAATTGCGCTCTCGCCGCCGGCACCCGTGCTGTCGGGCGCGCTCAACTCCACGTCTAACGAGGAGGGCGACACCGACCCGCCGTTTGCGATCAGCTCTATTTCGCCAAAGAAGCTTTCCCGAGGTGGACCGCCCAAGCGCTCGAGGCGCACGCGTATCGGCAAGTCCCCGCGCGGGCGCACCCAGTTTTTATCGGCTTCGAGCGTCAGGCGGAACTGGCCATTTTCGGTGCTGCTGCTAACGATATTCTCCGGCTCAGAACAGCTCAACGTCGCGCCGCACACCAGCGCAGTCAGCAAGAGTAGCGCGTATGTTTTCATGGCTGCCATTCTCCCAGCACGTCCTGCACTCGGCGCACGGCCTCGTTGAGCTGGCGCTGCGCCACCTGGTAGGGATACTTCGTCTCGTAGAAAAGCTGGGCCACTTCGCGGTCGATCAGGTGGTAGCGGTTGCGCATATCCTCGCGCGTGGGAAAGAGGATTTGCACGCCGGGGCGAAAGGCCTGTAGCGTGTGGCCCAAGTTTTTGTTCAGCGCGAGCACGCGCTTGAGAATAAGCACTTTGCGCAGGCGTTCGACGTCTTCCTCATCGGACAGTACCATGGCCCACTGCGCCGCCTGTGCACGGTCGTCGTAGACGTTGAGATCCCAGAGCAGGTCGTCTTTCTTGCCTTCCAACACCGCCTCTTCGACCGCAGCTAACGGCAGGCTAAATGCCTGTCCTTCCTTTGGCTGTGGATGCGCCTCGTACTTGAATACAACGGCATTTTCCGGCGTTTCCATCGCCCTGGGCAGCAGGTCCTGCAGCGTTAGGTCATCGCTAAAGCTCTCGCCGTGCCGGTTGTCTTCGGGGGGCGTGAAGAAAAACACCTGGTCGAGATTGACCTCCTGGTGAAAATCGAGCTTGCCGACGATCTCGTACAGCATGCGCCGCACCAGCACTTCCTCACCGGGAATGCGACCGGCCAGCACGTCCTCGAAGGGCTGCTGGCGCTTGAGCATGACGTTTTCCTGCGCCTGCACGCGCACCGTTTGCACCAGCTTTTCAAGCACCGGGCTCTGGGCGATAAACTTCAGGTCCCACACGTCGTCGTCGCGCACTCGATAGGCATTGCGAAAGAGCTTGGTGTCAAAGCGATCAAAGAGGTCGGAGTCCTTGGGAATCAAATAGCTGAAGCTCATCTCTTCGAGCGGCACGATATGCGGTGTAATAACCACGATCACTTCGCGCTGCTCGGTTTCTACGCGCTCGCGCGAAACCAGCCGGCCCAGCACGGGGATATTCGAAAAGAAGGGCATGCCGATCTTGGTCTGCTGCTGCTCGGTCGACAGCAAGCCGCCGATGATAAAGGGCGTGCCGTCGGCCACGCGCACATAGGTCTCGACCAGCCGGTTATCGACGATGGGCGAAAATTCGATGCCCTGCCCAGCGCCCGCTTCTAACCGCGCCGCCGATTCGGTAGAGATCGAGCTGATGATCGTCTCGATCTGCATGGTGACCTGGGTATTTTCTCGATCGATGCGCGGACGCAGGTTGAGGACGATACCTACGGGAAAGTACTCGATGCCCTTGGCCACCGACGAGGTGGTCGCCGTCGTGCGCACGATGGGAATCTGGCGACCGACCTGAATGCGCGCCTGGCGGTCGTTCAGCACCAGCACCGAAGGGCTCGACAGCACCTCGGCATCGCCGCGCTCAGCCAGCGCTTCAATAGAGGTGCGAAAATCGAGAAAGTCGCCGAAGCCGTCGCGCGAAAAGAGGAACGTACCCAGTCGCTTACCGGAAACGGACGAGCGCTCAAAAGAGCCCTGGCCAGAGCCCTTCGATCCGCTCCACTCGAAGCCTAAATCCCGCAGCTTGCTGGTATTGACTTCAATGACCAGCGCTTCAATGACGATCTGCTGTGCCGGCACGTCGACCTGCACTTGTAGCAGGTTGACTAGCTCCTCTAAGGGCTCGGGGTCGTAGCGATCATACACTAGCAGTAAGCGCTCTTCGGGCGCGCCCGTCGTCGTATTGTGTAGGTGAGAGCCGCCCAGCTGGGGGGCGCCATCCGTGCTCTTGCGCGAAGACGACGACGACTTGCTCTTGCCCAGCGGGTCGTCTTCGAGCAGGCTAGTTTTGGAGGCGTTGGCCACCTTGATAACCCAAGGCAGCTTGGCACCTTTGTCCTGCACCAGCTCAAAGATTTTTTCGTAGCGATCGGACTTGCTCGACTTCTCTTCGAATTCGATCGTGTGGTAACCGAGCGCCTTGAGCAGCCCTAAGGCGCGGTCCGCTTCTATATGACCGAGGCGAAACATCTCGTAGGCCAACTCCACCTGAGTGCGGCGGGCCGACCCTCCCTGTTTGAGCAGCGATTTGACGCGCCGGTGCACATCGGGTAGATCGGGATTGACCAACTGCGTACCGCTGCTATCGCGGTGCCCGTGCAGGGCGAATTCGTACTGGCCGCCGGCGCTGCGGCTAATGGCTAGCTCTATAGCGTATTGCTGGCTGCCGGCTGCAGTGCGCTCGGTGCGCACGTACACGCGGTTTTCCACCACCCCCATGCGCCCGTCTAACGCACCGCGCTCGGCCGTATATGTATAGCCCAACGGCATCAGCACGCGCAGGTCGGCCGCGTCGAGTAATTGCCTCGTCCGCCCCAGTGAAGCATGGGGCGATTCGGCAAAAAAGACGGTCTCCTGAGCAAATGTAGCGGCGGAGAATACAACGACTAAGAGAGCGGAAAGACGATTCATCAGCACACCTCGCAAGATCTCGTCTCCATGCTAATAGGACGTCTCCTATATGTCAAGTCTGCTACGTCTAAACGAGTTCACGCGCTGAGCAACAGCGCCGCACAGCATGGCCCTGCGGAGAGCAGGCTCGGCTCAAACCCTAGTTTTCCTTCACCGCGGTAACCAGATCGAGCACGGCTTCCTTGGCGCTCTTGAAGAGCATGAGCGCGTTGTCTGCGGCAAAGAGCGGGTTGGGAATGCCGGCAAAGCCAGGACTCAGGGACCGCTTGATAACCACGACCGTGCGCGCTTTGTCGACGTCCAATATTGGCATGCCCGCAATCGGCCCCGAATCGGCCTGGCGCGCCAGCGGGTTCACCACGTCGTTGGCACCGATCACCAGCACGACATCGGTCTGTTGAAAAGACGGATTGATCGCATCCATCTCCACCAATTTGTCGTAGGGCACTTCGGCTTCGGCCAGCAGCACGTTCATATGCCCCGGCATGCGCCCGGCCACCGGATGAATGGCGTATTCTACTTCTATGCCGCGCGCTTCCAGCTCGTTGGACAGATCGCGCACGGCGTGCTGGGCCTGTGCCACGGCCATGCCGTAACCCGGCACGATGACCACGCGACGGGCCGTGTCGAATAGCATGGCCACTTCTTCGGGGGAAGTCGATTTGACCTTGCCGGCGTAGACCTCGTCGTCACTGCCTACCCCAGCGGCCTCGTTGCCGACTCCAGCGAAAAACACATTGCCCAGCGAGCGGTTCATCGCCTTGCACATGATCTGCGTCAAGATCAGCCCGGAAGCACCGACCAGCGATCCGGCAATGATGAGAATGTTGTTGCCCAGGACAAAGCCGGTGGCCGCTGCAGCCAGACCCGAGCACGAGTTGAGAAAGGCGATGACGACGGGCATATCGGCGCCGCCAATTGGCACGACGAGAAAGATCCCCAGCAGCGAGGCGATGGCAACGGCGACCCAATAGGCGTCGATGCGCCCTGGCTCGAGCACCAGCCATGCAGAGGCGGCAATGCAGGCGATGGTCAGCACCCCGTTGAGCGCCTTTACCGCACCGCCCGCCCAGCTCTTTTTGACGAGCTCGGACAGCTTGAGGAAGGCGATTATGCTGCCGAAAAACGTCACCGCACCAATGATACCAGACGCCGACGTCGAGATGGTAAACTGGGCCGATGGCACAGACACGCCAACCGTTTCGAGCAGGGCTGCACCCGCAACCAGCACTGAGGCAATGCCGCCAAAGCCGTTGAAAACGGCTACCAACTCGGGCATAGAGGTCATCGGTATGCGCACGGCCAGCAGCGCGCCGATCAGCGAACCGATTAGGATGCCGATGAAGATGTACTCGAAGGTCAGCACGCGCTGGTCGAGCAGCGTAGCGACGACGGCCAGCAGCATGGCCAGTGCCCCAAGCAGGTTGCCGCGCACGGCCGTGCGCGGGTGCGTCAGTCCCTTCAGCCCGAGAATAAAAAGCACTGAAGCCACCAGGTAGGCGAAGTTGATCATCGTCAAATGCATGGTCTAGTCTCGCCTCTTAAACATGCCCAACATGCGGTGCGTGACCATAAAGCCGCCCACGGCATTAACGGTTGCAAATACCACCGCAGCTACGCCCAGCCAGGTGGCCAGCTGAGAGTGCTCGGAACCAGCCGAAAGCAACGCGCCGACCAGCGTGATGCCCGAAATGGCGTTGGAACCCGACATCAGCGGCGTATGCAGGGTCGGCGGTATTTTGGTGATGATTTCGAACCCTATGAAAACGGCCAGAACAAAGACCGTCAATGCGGCGACGAGCGCTTCCATCAGTCCTCCTTGGCGATGCTTTCGAGCAGGCGTGGATGTACGATATCGCCGCCGCGAGCAACCAGCGTCGCGCCCGTGATTTCATCTTCCACATCGCATGTGATGCCCTCTTCTGCGTCGTACAAATGCTTGAGAAATGTCGTAATATTATGCGAATACATTTGACTGGCGTGGTAGGGAACGCTGGCGGGCAGGTTGAGCGGAGCGATGATCTGCACGCCCCCTTCAACTACCTTTTCCCCGGCTTTGCTAAGCGCGCAGTTGCCGCCCCGCTCGGCGGCCAAGTCGACGATAACCGAACCCGGCGCCATGGCGCGCACCGCCTCGGCAGTCACCAGCAGCGGCGAAGGCTTGCCCGGAATGGCAGCCGTTGTTATCACCACGTCGCTTTCGGCGACAACTTTGCCCAATTCCTCGCGCTGTCGATCGTAAAACGATTCGTCTTGTGCCTTGGCATAGCCACCCGCATCCTCCGAATCGCCGGCGTCGATATCCAACTCGACAAACTTGGCACCGAGGCTCTCTATCTGCTCTTTCACCGCCGCGCGCACGTCGTAGGCCTGCACGGTGGCGCCAAGGCGGCGCGCGGTAGCAATGGCCTGCAGGCCGGCCACGCCGGCCCCAACGATAAGCACGCGCGCCGGTGTCAGGGTGCCGGCCGCCGTCATCAGCAAGGGAAACATGCGCGGCAGGTGTTCGGCCGCCAGCAGCACGGCCTTGTAGCCGGCAATTGTGGCCATCGACGAGAGGATGTCCATGCTCTGCGCGCGCGTTATGCGCGGCATGAGTTCCATGGCAAAGAGCGTCACGCCGCACTGGGCCATGTCGCGCAGCGGCGCTATATCGCCCAGCGGCTCGGCAGCGCCAATAACAATTTGTCCCTCGCGCATGTGCTCGAGATCAGCGCGCCCTGCTTCAGGGCTGGCTCCCATCGTGCGCACCTGTAGCACGACATCAGCCCGCGCAAATAGATCGGCGCGCCCTTCGACCAGCGCGGCACCGCGCTCTGCGTAGGCGCTATCGACAAAGCCGGCAGCCGCACCGGCGCCGCTCTCTACGATGACCTCCAGCCCTAAGCCGACCAAGCCGGCGGCGGCCTCAGGCACTAAGGCGACGCGGTGTTCGCCTGGATGTGTTTCTTTGGGAATACCGACAATCATGGGCAATTGTATGATCTAGGGGTTGTGGCGATGCGCGAACCGATCCGTGCGACCGTTCGTCAGCGTTGCGCGAATGGTCTTAATATAGTGGGCATTGGCAAGACATACAATTCACTCCGCGAGGGACTTTTGAGTCTCGACACATCGCCAAATGAGACCGCTATGTCTCACTATTCTACTCCCCATCACAAAAAAGCGCCGGACCCGTTGCTTGGTCCGGCGCCTGTTCAACAGATGCACTCCTCAGTATGCGACCTGTTTATCGTGGTATTTCTTCAGCTGTCCCTCTAGCTTGCCTCCCCCATCGGCCAGGGCCTTGTAGAGATTGTCGCCCGCACCGGTAGCCGTTAGCGTCTGCTGAGGCACTTTGACGATGAATTCGGCCATATAGCCTTTTTTGGCCTTATCGATGATCACTTCGCAATCGACGATCCGATCGCAGTACTTTTCCAACTTGCTGCACGACTGAGCGATATGGCTCTTTGTTTCCTCCGATACCTTTTCGCGACGAATGCTAATTCTGGGCTGCATCACCTGCTCCTTTCGATAGGATGGGTAATTCACACCAAAACAAACAGCAGTACTCGTACCACTCGTTAACCCAACGCGCAGAAAGTACTTCACAGGGCGCGTTCTACGTGCTTGGGATTGCGCCTGTGGCCCATTGAACGCTCCATGTAGTCGTCCAGCAGTTCGATATCGAATTCGGCGACCAAGTCTGCGCAGCTGCGCTCTGCGCTCTCGCTGCTTATTAGCACAGCACCCAGATATCCGGGGTCAAAAACGGAGACCGCCGTCCCATAGCGCGCGCGCATCGCGCGCAGTTTGTCCCAGTTGAAGTCCAAATGCGCCACCTCGCAATCGAGATTAATTTCAGCCGTGACAAAGTCGAAGTAGTTGGTCGTGCTGGCGACCTGGTGCCCCACCGGAGACAGCACGGCGCTGGGCAGACCGCAGACGGCCGTAACCAAGTGTGCTCGACAGGCATAGGCCCAGTAGCCCTGCATGATACCACCGTGATACATCGAGGGGAAAAGCAGCAGGTCGGGACGCGCTTCGACGTGGCGCTGGCGAATTTCGGCAAAGTTCAGATCAAAGCAGATCGCAGCCCCAACGCGGCCGAAGTCGCACTCTATGAGCGGCGCATCGGCTCCGCAGAGAATACCGGCCTCCGTCGTCTCTGTTATGACGGGAAAGTTCTTGTTGTAGGTGCCGGCAACTTCTCCCTGGCGATCGAGTAGCTGCACGGAGTTTCGCCAGCTGCCATCGGCCATTTCGCGCACGGCGGCATAGGCCATGTAGCAGCGGTGCGCGCGCGCCATTTCGGCAAAGAAGTCGCGAACGCTATCACCGCGATAGCGATAGTACGCCAGGCGCTCCTCCGTCGAGTGGGCTGGATAGCGGTCACAGCACTCGGGTACGACGACGAGGTCTGGCTGATCGGGCCATACCTGTGCAAAGCGATTTTCCCAGTGTGCCAGCATGCCTTCCACGGCCGCTTTGCCCGTGCCAGGGTGGTTCGTTCTCGCCTTTGCACCGATTGTGGAGACCTTTATTTTATTAGACATACAAGCTCCCATTGTATTATGTTAGACGGTCATTGTAGGGCGGTAGATCCCCGGTGCATCATACGGCCTCTCCGCATCTGGCGTTATTATACACCTTTTCTCCCCATTGGGTTTAATGCCAACTTCGCATCCTCGTCTCACCCTGTGCGCATTGACTGCCGTTGTGCTGGTCATCGCATCGGTAGCTCTGCATCCCGTGCAATGGCTCGGAGACGATTTCGGCCATGCGCTGATGGAGTGGACGGCTGTGTGCCTGGCCCTCGCCGTGTCCGGGCTCGCACTCTTGCACAATCGCGTAAAGGGTAGCCCCGTTTCGCTCTTTCTCGGCTTCGGTTTTTTCGCCACGGCCTTGCTCGACGCCTACCACGTATTCGCAACGTCGCAGCACTTCGCATCGACCCTAGAAGCCCTGTCCCATTGGAGTTGGTCGGCGTCGCGCCTCTTCCTAGCTCAATATCTCTTCGTCATCTACGTATTGCTCAGGCGCGCTGCGCAATCGACCGATGCTGGGGCCCCGAGTTCGAGCACTGCGTTGCTCAGCGCCGCCGGTCTGGCGCTAGTCAATGTGTTCTTTTTTACGTTTTTCGACCTGCCGCCCGCCCAGCTCGACGACTCCTTGCTCAGCCGACCGGGCGAACTGGCCCCGGCGCTGTTTTTCGCCCTCGCCCTGTTCGGCTACGTCCGCGCGGGCGGCTGGCGCACCTCGGCGCTGGAGTACTGGCTAGTGCTATCACTCGTTGTGGGTATCGGTGCCCAAGCGGCCTTTATGGCTCTCTCTCAGCAGCCCTTTGATGCGATGTTTGGAGCCGCACACGTACTAAAGATACTCTCCTATGGCCTGGTCCTCTGCGGCTTGTCCGTCGCCCTTGGCCAACGGGAAGCCGTATCTACCGGCAGCGCCGAGCCAGCCGAGCCAAGCGAGCCAAGCGAGCCAACTGAGCCAAGCGAGCCAGCCGAGCCAA
>JAYPJE010000029.1:0-36347 GCA_038128265.1 Gemmatimonadota bacterium | reverse complement strand
GAGCCAAGCGAGCCAGCCGAGCCAAACGAGCCAGCTGACAGCGTCCACCTGGACGAGCTCAAGGTTGCACGCCTAGAAATGGAAGAGGCGCGCATGATGGCCGAAGAGGCGCGGGCGATGGCCAATGCCGCTCAGCAGACTAAGAACCAGTTCCTGGCCAATATGACCCACGAAGTCCGCACGCCGATGAACGCCATCATCGGCATGACCGAACTGGTTTTGGAAACGCCACTCGAAGACGATCAGCGCGAATACCTGACTATCGTCAAAAACTCGACCTATTCCCTGCTCCAAGTCGTCAACGACATACTCGACTTTTCCGAAGCAACGGACTCAGACATCACCTTGGAGCACGTCGACTTCGCCCTGCGCGAATCGATTGAGGGCGTGTGCAACGCCACGGCCCTGCGAGCCCACGACCGCGGCATTGAACTGACCTACCATATCTCCATCGACGTGCCAGATAGCCTGGTGGGCGACCCGCGTCGGCTGCGTCAGGTTTTGCTCAACCTGCTGAACAATGCCACCAAATTTACCAACGAGGGCGAGATCGAACTCCGCGTCGAGTGCGTTAGTCTAGCCCGCAACAACGCAGAGATCCATTTCTCCGTGCGCGACACGGGAATCGGCATACCGGCCGAACAGCAAAAGACGATTTTTGACCCGTTCACTCAGGCCGATGCTTCAACCACTCGACAGCATGGTGGTATGGGCTTGGGGCTTACGACCGGCCACCAGCTCGTACAGCGCATGGGCGGCACCATGTGGGTCGAAAGCGAGCAGGGCGTGGGCAGCACATTTCACTTTACGGCCCAGTTTGGCTTGAAGGGCTGGTCGCATGCAGCGGAAGACGGCGCCCTCGCACCGCGCTCTTCGCTCGAGCGCATTCTAATTGTCGACGATACGGAGACCAACCGACGCATATTAATGGAAGTGCTCAATCGTTGGGAATTACGCGCCGACCAGGTAGACAGTGGCTCAAAGGCGCTCGATGCGCTGCGCCAGGCCGCAGCCGACGGCGATCCTTTCACCATTGTTATACTCGACATGATGATGCCGCAAATGGACGGCTTGGAAGTAGCGCGGCACATAGCAGCCGACGAGACACTGCAAGTAAAGGTTATTCTGTCCACCTCGGCCAAAGAGGTGTTCACCGAATCGAGCGACGACAGCTCAGACATTGATATCGTTCTGCGCAAACCCATATCGCAGTCCATCCTCTTTAATGCGCTCCTGCAGTTAGAAGGCATCAATCCCGTTGCGCGGCAAACGCCCTATGCACGGCCGCAGTCGCAGCGCCCGCTGCGCCTTTTGCTCGCCGAAGACAACGTCCTCAACCAGACGATTATCACCACCATGCTCGAGAGAGCAGGGCACGAGGTCGTGGTCGCCGAAAACGGTCAACGGGCTGTAGAGCTGAGCGCTCAAAGCGCCTTTGACGCCGTGCTAATGGACGTGCAGATGCCCGTAATGGACGGATTGGAAGCGACAAAGGCGATCCGACAGCGAGAAGCCGAGCACAGCTTGCCTCACCTATCGATTATCGGATTGACTGCACATTCCATGCAGGAACGGCGCGCGCAGTATATCCAGGAGGGCATGGATGCCTGCACTTCCAAGCCCATAAGTCCCAAAGACCTATTCGAAATAATCTATTCGACCATCGACGAGAGCGTCGACGAGGGATTAGACGCAGAGAAAACGCCTGGGGAAGAGCCGCAGTCGACGGCGCATGTAACCTTTGATCGAGCGGAAGTGCTGGAGCGCTGCGGAGGAGATACTGAGCTGATGATGCAGCTGGTAAATATCTTCCGCTCTGACTGCCCCAACTATCTGGCAAAGGCACGCGAAGCCTTCACCTCCGGCGATAAGGCGGCCATCGGCCAGGCGATTCACTCATTTAAAGGCCCGCTCGCCACGCTCGGCTTTAATTCCACTCTACAGAAAATTACAGCGCTCTACGATCAGTGCCAAAGGGACGATAGCCCACCCAGCGACGACATGCTGATCGCACTCGAGAGCGATATGGAGCGCATCACAGCGCTGCTCGACGAAATTGCCGCCGGCCGCGACGCGTAAAAAAAGCACGCCCATACTCAGAGACGGGCGCGCGCAAAGGGGCCTCGTTATCATATCAGAACGACAAAAGGGCGGAGCGCACAGCGCTCCGCCCTTTTGTCGTCTATATCTACTGCGCGACTAACGTTCTGCCATCGGCACATATGCACGCTGCTCCGCTCCCGTATAAACCTGGCGCGGACGGCTGATCTTGGTGAACTTGCTCTCTTCATGCCACTGGGCAATCCAACCGGGCATGCGACCGATCGCAAACATCACCGTGAACATTTCTTTGGGTATGCCGATGGCGCGCAGAATAACGCCGCTGTAGAAATCGACGTTGGGATAGAGTTTGCGCGAAACAAAGTAGTCTTCCTCAAGGGCAGCAGCCTCCAACTCCTCTGCCATAGCTAGCATTGGGTCGTCTATATTGAGCTTGGCCAGCACCTCGGCACAGATATTTTTGATGATCTTAGCACGCGGGTCAAAGTTCTTGTATACGCGGTGGCCAAAGCCCATGAGGCGAATGCCGTTCTTCTTGTCTTTAACCTGCGAAACAAAGTCCTTCACAGACAGGCCTTCGGCAATCATGCTTTCGAGCATATCGACAACGGCCACATTGGCACCGCCGTGCAGCGGACCCCAGAGGGCACAAACCCCGGCGGCAACCGACGCGAAGAGGTTGGCTTCGCTGCTGCCGACCATGCGCACAGTAGAAGTAGAGCAGTTCTGCTCGTGATCGGCGTGCAGGAGTAAGATCGTGTCTAGCGCGCGCACGATCACCGGGTCCGGCTCAAAGTCCTTGTACGGCTGACTAAACATCATGTGCAAGAAGTTGGCGCTGTACTTTTTGTCCGGATGCGGATAGACGATGTTGTATCCCAGAGCATGGCGATAAGAAAAGGCCGCTATCGTGCGCACCTTAGCCATAATGCGCGCCACGGCTTCCTGGAAAGAATTATCGTCGGTGATTTCCAATAGCTGTGGGTGGAAGCAGCTCAGCGCGTTGAGCACGGAAGACAGCACGGCCATGGGCGGGGAGCTCGAAGGGAACAGATCAAAGTGGCGGCGAATAGCCTCGTGCAGCATCTGGTGGCCGGTTAGCAGGTCGCTGAATTTCCGCAGCTGTTCTTGCGTGGGCAGCTCGCCCCAAATGAGCAAATAGGCCGTTTCGATAAACGTGCTCTTTTCCGCTAGCTCTTCAATCGGATAGCCGCGGTAGCGCAAAATGCCTTTTTCGCCGTCGATAAAGGTGATGTCGCTCTGGCAGGAACCGGTGTTTCCATACCCCTGATCCAGCGTGATGTATCCCGTTTCGGCGCGCAGCTTAGAAATATCGATCGCCCGTTCGCCCTCCGAACCGACGACGATGGGCAATTCGACGCTCGCGTCTCCTAGTATCAATTTTGCTGTATCGGTCATGATCGGTTCTCCTTTTCCATTCCGGGCTCCCTATGCGGGCGCAGCCCAATGATAGTATACTCATCGACGATCCCTGTCAACATTGCTCTGACGGGGAACACGCCGCGTGCACGAAGCGTCTGTCGCGTTTGAATTCGCCCCCCTAAGCGGCGATCCGCGCTGGACTTTTTAGCGGGAAAACCTTAGTTAAAAGCATGTGTTGTCGCCTACCCACTGTCGGCGGGCTCAACGCCGCGATGCGACCTATAGCGCACCCCTTTTCTACCGTAGAGCACAGCGTTCTGCCAGAAGAGCGCCGGGGCCGCCCACTCGACCGATAACGACTGCATTTTGAGCGACCATCTCTTGCGCGTTTCAGCCCAACGCCCCATACCGCTACTCTTTCTGCTGCTCATTTGTGTGGCAGCTGTAGAAGCTTCGGCACGTCCGCTAGTCAACGTGCTGGAGAGCGATCGTAATGGCTTGGTGCTGGACTTTTTTCCGCCCCCTCTACCGGCGGACTTGGCGTCGACACCGCCCGGGCTGGCGCGCCTCGACTCGGCGCAGCTGCCCTTTGTCAGCCGGCTAGTCGCCGCACCTACCGGTGCCCAGCTAGACGTGCGCGTGCGCAGCGCCGACTACGAGGAGTTCACCGACGTCGAGATGGAGCCCCACGCACCACCCGACCTGGTCGCCAGCCGCTACGTCGGCCTACTGCGCGGTATACCCGCCCACGCCCTACAGCTGCATCCCTATCGCTACGACGCCGATCGTCGAGCGCTGCGCGTCTATACTCATCTACGCATCGAGATACGCTTTGTTGGAGGGCGCAGGGCAAAGACTCCAAAGACCGCGCTCGCTTTGGACGAGATCTACGCCGCGTTTCTCAACGCAGATCAAACTACCGGTTTTGCCGCACCCACTCCTCTGGCTAAAGCAGCCCAAGATGCCTGGTATGAAGCAACGCAGCCGTGGATCCGCATAAGCGTCGAGACCGACGGCCTCTATCGGATTGACCGAGCTTGGCTGACGCGTATGGCCGACGTCGACGCCATCGACCCCCATACGCTGCAGCTATTCTATCGGGGTGAGGAACAGCCGCTCCACATTGTAGGCGAAGACGATGGCCGCTTTAACGAAGGCGACTACCTGCTCTTCCACGGGCGCTTTCGCCGCGACGAGCGCGATCACGAGAGTCTCTACGGGCGAGAAAATGCCTACTGGCTGACCTGGGGCAGCCAGACAGGACGGCGCTATACCGAACGCAGCGGTGCGCCCGATAGGACGTTTCCGCAGGTGCATTCGTTCTGGCATACCGAACACTTTGAACGCGACCTGTATTTTGATGCGCTTGCGTCGGCGCCCAACGCCGAGCGCGACCACTGGTTTTGGACGCTCAACAACAAGCCGCTCACCGCGACGAAGCCCGACGTGCCTTCCGCCGCAGAGTTTCCCGGCGACCTGCTCTATCCCGATATGGAGCGCGAGTATGATGCCCAGATCCGCGTAGCGCTGCACGGCGCATCCGACCTGGGCCATCACACCGTGCTCAAGCTGAACGCGCGCGAAGTTCTGGTCGATACAGTGTGGGGGGCTGCCGGTAGCGGTATGGTCGACTTTCTCGGCGAAGCAAAGGTGAACTCTAGCCTGCTTAAAGAAGGGCGCAACCGCATCCTCCTACAGGTATTCGCCGATCAGGCCAAGTTCGATCTGATGTGGTTCAACTGGTTTGAAATCGACTATTTTCGTCGCTTTATTGCCCACGTTGGCTACCTAGAATTCGCCTATCCCTCTTCGGAAGGCCATCGCATAGAGGCGCAGCGCTTCACGCACCCACACATAGAAATCTTCGAGCTGCATTCCGCTGCGCGGCTAGTCGATTTTTCCGTGGCAGATAGCGATGGGACGTACTCCGCGACATTCGAAGATCGCACGGACGGGGAAGCGCACTACGTCATGGCCGACAGCACGCATTTTCTCCGTCCCAGAGGAACGCGCGACACGGCATCCAACTGGCGCGGCTTTGCCGGTGCCGATTACCTAATCATCAGCGATCCGCGACTAGCCGATGCGGCCGAGCGCCTGGCCGACCATCGGCGCGCTAGCGGTCTGAGCGCAGTAGCCATTTCTAGTCAGGACCTGTATGACGAATTCAACTACGGCCTAATGGACGCCGAGGCCATCGCCTCTTTTATAGAACACGCTTACCATCGCTGGACGCAGCGGCCGCGCTACGTTCTCCTACTAGGCGACGATACGTGGGACTACCGCAACATTATTGGCGGCGGTCGACCCGCTCTCGTGCCGAGCATCTACTACCAGTCGCGCGGGCGGGGCCTGGCCCCCAGCGACTTTCTCTACGCCCTGGTCGACGGCGACGATTTATTGCCCGACCTTTCGATTGGTCGACTCGCCGCCTCTTCGCCGGCCGAAGCCGATGCCGTGGTCGATAAAATAATCGCCTATGACTCACCAACTCCGGGCGCCTGGCGCACGCGCGCCATCTACCTGGCCAACCACCATCCCAAGGCAATCTTTTCTCAGCCCAGCGACTCGCTAGCCGCGCGCTATACCGAACCCGTAGGCCTGCAGTCAATCAAGATCTACAACCCCGACGAAGGCGCCATTCCCAACACAACGGGAAACTCATTTCTCGACGCGCTCAACGACGGGGCGCTGTTGCTCAACTTCAACGGCCACGGCAGCCCGGGCACCATGCAGTCGCTCTTTACGCTGAGCCTGCCCGACTGGGGCTATCTAGCCCAGGTGCAAAACGGGCGTCACCTGCCGTTGGTTCTGGCCCTGTCCTGCCTCAACGGCCTCTTTGCCAACCCCACAGTTACGGGGTTGGCCGAAGCCTTTACCAACCGTCAAGAAGGCGGTGCCATAGCCTACATCTCCGCTAGCGCCAAGAGTTTCGTCGCCCAAAATGACCTGCTGGGCGATCGCTTTTACGACGCGCTGTTGGGCTCTGAGGGCTCTTCTTTTGGCGCGGCGCTCGACATCGCCAAAGCTCAGGTGCTGAGCGCACACTCCAGTTGGGTCGATGCCGCCCTTACGATGCAGCTCCTCGGCGATCCGGCACAGAAACTAGCGCTGCCCTCTGCACCCGACTACGCCGTGCTGGCACTCGACCTGCACGCTGAGCCGGTGCGCGGACACAGCACGGTAGAAGTCAGTGCTCAGCTGACAAACTACGGACGCCTGGGCGGCGATAGCCTGCGCGTCGATCTGCTGTTATACGATGACCGTAGCGATGTGCCCGACACGCTACAGCGCGTTGTAGAACCGCCGTTTGGCGGCGAGCGCACGCTGTCTTTTGCCTGGCCCGTTGGTGCACGCCGCGGCCCAGTGCGTTTAGAGCTGCTTGTTGATAGCGCACGCAGCGTGGCTGAAATCGACGAAAACAACAACGCCCTGTCGCGCAGCGTAGACGTGCTGGCACCGCTGATGGCTACGCCAATTTTTCCCGCCGACAACGCCGCCACGGACGCTGCCGACGCTTCGCTGGAAGCAGTCGTGCCCGCTGACGGCAGCCCATATTTTTGCGAATTTGAATTGGCTACGGCCGCCGACTTTGCCGACGCCACGCGCTCGCCGCTGATCGAACCCAGCCAACACCTGGCCGCCTACCGTCCGACGCTGAACGACGGCGCGACTTATTTCTGGCGCGTGCGCCTCCACGCCGACGGCGTACCCGGCCCCTGGAGCGCCATGCGTTCCCTGAACGCGACCGCCGGACCGCGCTGGCGTCAGCGTGGAACCCAGCTTTCGCTCAACGCCGACGCCTCCTTTGCCCTGCGCAGCGATGGGCTGGGACTGTCCTCCCAACCGCTGCCCCTGCGCCCCGACAGCACTACGCGCGAAGACGGTTTTACCGTGCGCGACCACGCTGGCTCAGGCATCGTCGTAACCGATGGCACCTGGCTCTACGCCAAGCGCTGGTACAACGACGATTCTACCGTATATCCAGGCAGCGACTACTTTACGCGCATTGGAACGGGTTTGAACGACACCTTTCGCACCGGCAACTTCGGTACCTTTGGCGACTCGACAACGGCCGGCATTTCGGCGACATACCACAGCGATGGCTACATATACAACGAGAGCGGCAAGGCGTTTGAGCTCGAGCGACTGTCGCTGGCAACCGGTGCACTCGACACCGTCGCCGTGCCAGACGGCCTATTAGAGTGGAAGTTTGGCCGCGTAGAGGATGGCCACTCGCTCATCACCTCCGATGGACAATACATATACAACGTGGCCATGAGCACGGCACTGGGCGCGCGCAACGCCTGGAGCGTGCGCGTTTTCGACCCCGCACAGGCGTGGACTTTGCTGCGCGAGTTTACCTCGCCGCCAACGGAAAACGGCTTTACCTACGAGTGGACCGACGGCGTGCTAGCCGACGGTGAGCACCTCTATTTTATCGAATGGCAGGGCCAGCACCGCATTCGCATGGTCGACGCCGAGGATGGCACTTTTATCGACGAGTGGCAGAGCGACCAGGAGGTGACGCGCGTTATCACCGGACAGTACGACTGGATCAACAACAAGGTCTGGCTAGGCGACCTGTTCAGCTCGGCCGTTTTTCGCTACGGCGGCCTGGAGCGCGTGCGCAGCGGCTCGCTGACGTCTACACCCATAGGACCGGTCGCCCAATGGCACGCGCTGTCTTTTGACGGTCGAGACGTGCGCGTAGATGTAGAAGTGACCGACGGAGACCAGTGGCAGCCGCTGCCAGAATGGAGCGACCTGGCCCCCGGCCCGATCGACCTGAGCGCACTCGATGCCAACACCTATCCACACATCCGCCTGCGCGCGCGCTTCGACTCGCCCGAGGCTGCGCTAGCCCAATGGGACCTCGATTTCACCCCGCGCCCGTCGCTCGATATTGCGCGCGCCGAAGGGCGCGAAGGGGCAGGCGGCTTGCGCGTTGAAGTGACCGTGCGCAACCTGTCGGACAGCAGCACCGAGGGTGCCGTGCTCACCCTAGAGCAGAGCGATCGCCGGGAGCCCATTCGCCAAATCGTCCTGCCGTCCCTGGCGCGCGGTCAAACGCACGTCGTCCGCGTGGACAGCCTGTCGCTGCCGCCACGAGGCGCGCACCTATTTGCCGAGGTCGGCGGTGCGCAGCCCGACGTGGACCCAGCAGACAATCGCCGCCGAGTCGCGCTCTTTGTCGAAGGGCACCTGCCAATCCACATCGCTCTCTGGCCAGACAATCGCCCTTTTCTCAGCGGCGATCCCCTGCGCGCCGGACAGGGCTTACTGATTTCTGCGCCGGACGTACGCGACGGGCAATTGGAAGTGCGCATCGACGGCGCCGTCGTCGAACCCGACTCGCTCATAGACGCTTTCCCCGCCATAGCGCACCAGCTGTTCCGACCCGCGCTAGCGCCGCATGCGCACCGCCTAGAGGCGCGGTTGCTGCGCGGCGAGCAGACGCTGGGATCGCAGCGCCTAACTTTGTATGTCGACGACGCGCTGCAGGTGCGCAATGCCCTTGTCTACCCGCATCCGGTGCGCGAGGAAGCACATTTCACCTACGTGCTTTCACAGCCAGCAGCAGTCGAAATTGAAGTCTTCGGCCTGAGCGGTCGCCTAGTACAGCGGCTTGGTCCATTCGACCAGCCAGCGGGTTTTGCCCAGGTTGGCTGGGACGGACGCGACGTCGCTGGCCAGCGCCTGGCCAGCGGTACCTATCTATACCGCATAGTGGCCAACGGCGATCGCGGCGGCGATGCGGCCTTTAGCGGAGCGCTGGTGCTGGTGCGCTAAAGGCCGAGCGCGGCCAACCCATTTGACCCGCTCGCTCGCTCCTTTACGCAGTGCGATACACCCATTAAACTATGCGCACACGCAGCATACCAACGCGGGGGCACGCGCTATGTCCTTTGCCTTTTGTGACCAGCACATCGAAGAATACCGCACGCTTGGCTATACCGTCTTCCGCCAGGTCTTGCCTGTGGGGCTAGTAGCCGACCTGCGCCGTGCCGCCGACGCAGCGCGCACTATCGCTCGCCAGCAAAATGGCCCGCAGGTGCAGCGGCTGCAGCCGGTAGGGCGCTTTGAAATAGAGCAACAAGCCTTTGTCGACTACGCCGAGCTGGCCTCGCTCAACGATGCTATTCACAGACTGCTATCGCCGGCGCACGCGCACGGCAACCGCGACGTGTTGGGCATACTGCTCGAACCGGCCGATCAGCCCTACTGCACCCAGTGGCACCGCGATTGGCGCGACAACGTCAGCGGACTCGATCTGAGCGCCTGGGACGCGCACTTTCTCGATGATCGCTATTTCAACCAGGTCAACTGCGCCCTCTACGCCGACTCCAGCACGTGGGTGGTGCCCGGTTCGCATCTGCGACGCGACCTGCCCGGCGAAGTCGAGCGCTTTCCCGACCGCCCCATCGCCCGACCGGTCCTCGACGATATGAGCAGCACGGAGCGCGAACGCGCCTGTCTCAACTACGTTCGCAGTATGCCCGGTGCCGTGCAGCTGCACCTCGACGCCGGCGATTTTTGCCTCTATCGCAATACGCTATGGCACTTGGGCAACTACGTGCCCTACGGCCGCCGCGCGACCCTGCACGACGCTGTGGATACCGAGGAATTTGCCGCTTGGCGCACGACCGCCTTGGCCGAGGCAGCCGCACGGCGCGAGCGAGGCATTGGTATGGAGAATCCCAACGCATGATTCGATGGAGTTGGAAGTGGCTAGATCTGATACCGACCAGTGGTCTGGCTATCGTCGCCGTGCTGCTCGGCTTGGCACCTTTCCAGCCGCAGCCGCATCTGCTAGAGAAGACGCGTATGCTGCTCGACGGCACGCTGAGCAGGCCGATTGACATTTTCGACCTATTCTTTCACGGCGCCCCGTTAGTCCTGCTGGCCATTCAACTGCTGCGTCGAAGAGCTGCATCAGCCCAGAACGAAAACCCCAACGACACGCCCTAGCGGCGCAGAGCGCGCGCCGCTCGATGCGGAATATATCACTGCTCGACGGCCCTGGTTTCTTCGCTGTAGCCGCGCATCCAGTCCACTTCCAACCGAAACGGCCGCTCGTCCTTATCGCTTATGATAAAGCCCAGCGTCTGCACTCGGCGACCGCTGATCGGCGGATAGGTATTCGGGCGCCAACCGCGAATGGACAGAGCCATCTCATCAAAGGGCACGCGAACGGTTTGCCACTGCTCCGGCGCGGTGAACGCGCGCTGCCACGAGCCGCGCGCCCCTTCGTCGCTAGCCAGCAGAGCGTAGGTGCGCCCGTCGCCGCGCACCCGCATTTCAATGCCATCATAGCCAGCCAACGCAGCGCCTTCGACGCGCGTGCGAACGGAGCTAAAGCCGCCGTTGTTGCGCATCGACAACCGGCCGGCAAACAAACCTGTACCCGCATCGCCTTGCGCGAATCCACCCTGCGATACGCCCCCCATGACGTTGTCGTTGACGGCATACCACGCACCGCCTCGACCGGCGGGGAAATCCAGCTCAAAATCGCCTTTCGCCAACGAATTCCCCTCTCTGATTGTTTCGTATATATCGTCGAGCGCATAGCGCAGTGTCCACGCGCTGCGATCGGGCTCCTGCCCTTCGGCCGTGCGCAATACCCGCTCTAGGCGCGGCCCATCGACCGATACGCCGGCCAATAGCTGCAGCGATCGGAGTGCCGTCCGGTACACGGCAGCACAGGCCTCTTGCTGGCCGCTGTTGTAAAGGGGAACACCGAGTCGAATGGATTCTTCGATCAGCAGGCGGACCGATTCAACCGTGGGCGAATGCACCTTGGCCGTTTCGGCGCGCACGCCGGCAGCACACAGCAGCACGGCGAGCAGTGCAGTGCCCACCTTGAGGGAAGGACCGCGGCAGTCGGAAGGTCGATGAGACATGGGGCGCAACTCCATTTGCCTGTAGCGTAGGAATGAACATATCCAGATGAATATTCCCCGCCCCGACAAAACGGCAAGCGTTACACCGCATTTCGAACCGGCACGCGCGCTGCTTAGAGGCCCACAGACGACAGGAATTGCGGCGTGCGGCGCGCCTGTGTTCCCCGCTCAAAGGCGTGTGCCAGCGCGATGAGACGCGGCTCGCTCCACGCGCCGGCAAAGAGCGAGAGGCCCACCGGCAAGTCGTGCACAAAACCGGCGGGAACCGTTACGTGCGGATAGCCCGAAACGGCCGCGGGGCTCGAACAGCCTCCACCGTAGTGGTCGCCATTGACCAGATCGATGGTCCACGCTGGCCCACCCGTCGGAGCAACGATGGCGTCGAGACGGTAGCGGGCAATCGCTGCATCGATGCCTTCTCCGCGCGACAGGCGATGGTTGGCGGCCAGCGCCTCGCGGTAAACCGCATCGCTCAGTGGGCCCTTTTCCTGGGCCTGTAGAAAAATCTCCTGCCCAAAGTAGGGCATTACGCGCTCGGCGTGCGCGTTGTTAAAGGCGATCAAGGTCTCTAGCGTCTGGGGCCAGCGGTCGCCGGTTAGGCCGGCTAAATACGCGTTGATACCGGCCTTAAACTCATAGAGCAGCACCTCGTACTCGCTCTCGTCGTACGCGCTCGATTTCGGCAAATCAACGGGGTCTACGATGTCTGCACCGAGGTGACGTAGCGCGGCTATGCTTTCCTCCATAACCGCATCGACTCGGCTATCAAAGCCGAAAAAATTGCGCGCAATGCCCAAGCGTGCGCCCCGGAGCGCCCCTTCGTCCAAATACTGCGCGTAGTCAACCTGACCGAGACGCCCTGCCGCTGCGGTCGCCGCATCGCGCGCGTCGACGCCAACCATGGCGCTGAGCAACGTCGCCGCGTCGGCGACCGTGCGCGCCATCGGCCCGGCCGTGTCCTGGCTGTGTGCGATGGGAATAATGCCCGAGCGGCTCACCAAACCCAGCGTGGGCTTGATGCCGACGATGCCGTTACTGGTCGAAGGACATACGACAGAACCGTCCGTCTCCGTGCCCACCGCTACGGCGCACAGCTGCGCGGCCACGGCCGCTCCCGACCCCGAGCTCGAACCGCAGGGCGAGCGGTCCAGTACGTGCGGATTGCGCGTCTGTCCTCCGCGACTGCTCCAGCCGCTCGTCGAGCGCGTCGAGCGAAAATTGGCCCATTCGCTCAGATTGGTCTTGCCCAACAGAACGGCACCGGCCGCACGCAGCCGCTCCACGACAAAGGCATCGCGCGCCGCCCTGTGGCCCTCAAGGGCCAGCGACCCGGCCGTCGTCTGCATCAAATCGGCCGTATCGATATTGTCTTTGATCAGAATAGGCACGCCGTGTAAGGGCCCGCGCACCGTGCCCGCGGCCCGTTCGGCGTCTAGGGTCGACGCGATGTCGAGTGCCTGCGGGTTGAGCTCAATAATCGAGTTAACCGATGGACCACTCCGATCTATATCGGCCACGCGCTGCAAGAAGGCCTCGGTCAGCGCACGAGCGCTGAGATCACCCATGCGCATGGCTTGCTGTATTTCCGCTACGCTCCAACCCGTCATATCGCTGCTCTCCACGGCGGGCGCGCGCGCCCACCCTCGCAAAGGATGGCCTAGCGCCAGCGCGCTACCGGCGACGGCGCACTTTATGAAATGGCGGCGCCTCAGGGCCGTTCTCCCGCCCTAAGGCGCGCTTCAATTTCGTCGAGGACGGCGTTGATATCCGTCAATGAGTCGATTACAAAGTGGGCACCGGCGCCCTGCAGGCGCGCACGCGCCCACTCTTTGCGCCGCTCCAACTCATCCGTGCTCGTGCGGCGAATTTCCTCCGGACTCATACCCAGCTCATTGCTCGACAGCAGCACGCCTACGCTCCACATACCGGCATTGAGCCCCTCGGAAATGTCCGAGGGCGTATCCCCTATTTTCACGCAGGATTCCAGCGGATAAATGCCCAGATATTCGGCATTGCGCAGCGCCATCCACGGCGCCGGTCGCCCTGCCGGGACTTCGCTGGCGCAGACGACGTGATCCGGTTCGTAGCCCTGGCGCTTGGCCCGCGGCACCAGCACGTCCATCATCTCCCGATTGTACCCGGTCGTCGTGCCAATGGCTAGTCCACGCCGGCGAAAGCTGGCCTGAGCTAGCGGCACTTCGGCAATGAGTTCGGCGTGATCGGCCAGCACCTCTAACTGCAGCGGCACAAAGCGCTCAAACATCGCCTCTACATCGGCTTCGCCACAGGGGCGACCGTGCTGTTGAATCCACGCTGCAGCGACGCGCT
This sequence comes from Gemmatimonadota bacterium, assembly GCA_038128265.1. Classification (GTDB taxonomy): domain Bacteria; phylum Latescibacterota; class UBA2968; order UBA8231; family UBA8231. The sequence continues at coordinate 22,671 of JAYPJE010000029.1, read as the reverse complement.
CCATATGCGAGATAACGCGAATGTGATCGCGCTTGTGCAAGCCCATCGGCTCGCGCGCCTCGCGCATGCTGATTTCAATACCCATTTCGGCAAATACGCGCACAAAGACACCCGCCGGAGCAAAACAGCCGAAATCGACGGTGGTTCCCGCCCAGTCGAGCACCACCATTTTAAGTGCGCCGCGGTAGCTGCGGCGGAAGAGAAAGTCCATGTAACCAACTGCCTTTCTAAGACGCTCAATTGCGGTATACAACATAGGCAACGGAAGATTATAAAAAAACAGCTTTCTCGCGTGAAGGACGAATGCGACGACGCGCCTACGCACCCGGCAAAACACGCGACCGCGATAATACACCTACCTGGGCTTCCAATGCCACCGGCCAGCGCGGCGACCCGAGCCGGTTGGCAACTTTACCGCTTGTCCACCTGGAGACCTTCGGCTTATACTTGCCCATATCCCGACGTCGCCATGTACGATCTTCTGCTCTACATACACCTCAAAGACTTCGTCGATATCTGCGTTGTCGGCCTGCTGATTTGGGGAGCCATTGCCTGGGCACGCCGCGTGCACGCCATACTCGCGCTGGTCGGCCTGCTCTTTTTATGGCTGTTCTACCTAGCAGCACTGCAGCTGGAGCTGCAGCTAACGGCCTGGTTTTTCCAAGGCTTTTTTGCCGCACTGGTCATTTTCCTCGTCGTCGTGTTCCAAGACGATTTACGCCGCCTCTTCGAGCGCATTGCCGTTCTGGGACTGCGCCGCCAAATACCCAAACCGGATGCGGGCCGCACCGCCGTGCTCGTGCGGGCGCTGCAGCAGTTGGTCAAACGCCGCTGGGGTGCACTCATCGTCATTCCGGGACGCGACCCAATAGAGCGCCACCTGCAAGGCGGGATTGCTCTCGATGCCGAGCCAAGCGAAGAACTGCTGATCAGCCTCTTTGACAGCCATTCGCCCGGGCACGACGGGGCCGTGCTCTGGCAAAACGACCGCATAACGCGTTTTGCCGTTCACCTGCCCCTGTCGGAAAACCGCCAGGAGTTGGGCCCCGGCGGCACGCGGCACGCCGCCGCGCTAGGACTGGCCGAGCGCTGCGATGCCATTTGCCTGGTTGTCTCCGAAGAGCGCGGCACACTGTCTGTCGCAGCTGCGGGCCGCCTGCACGTGCTGGACAGGCCCGATCAGCTGCGCGAAGCCATTGAAGCACACCTGCCCGGCAGCGCGCCGCGGATCGCCCTGCGCCCACGCACCCTACTGCACAGAACGCTGGAAGCGGGAGCCGGGCTCTGCATGGCGCTGGCGGCCTGGTTGGTCCTAGTACCCGGTGCTGCCGAAGAGCGCACCGCGCTGAAAGTGCCCGTCGTCATAGAAAACCTGCCCGGTGAGTTCGACATCGCATCCATCGAACCCGACAGCGTCGAAATCGAGGTGCTGGGAGCGCGCCGCGAGCTTTTGCTGGCTGCCGACGGCCGCTTCACCCTCGTCATCGACGCCGACCTGGCGCGCCTGGGCCGGCGCACTTTTGCCATCACACGCGAGCAAATCCAACACGAGACAGCGTTGAAAATCCTCTCGTTAAAGCAGCAAAAAGTTCGACTTTCTCTGGAGCGCAGCGACCAAAATAACTGATGTGCCCCTTGCCGGACGCCGCTCCGTTGCACTATAATTCCCCGCGCCAAACGCGACGCGTGCATACCGCGCGCTCCGCCTGAAAACAACCCAGAGGAACCCATGAAGATAGCGCTACAGAGCGGCGGCGATGAAGAGCACATGCAGTTTATTCGCCAGCTCGGCCTAACGCACGTAGTCAGCGGCGCCAGCCCGTCGCCCGACGGCATTCTCGAACGCGATGACCTGCTCAAGCGGAGAGATTTTTTCGCGAAAAATGGTCTTGTTTGGGACGTCATTGAAAACCTGCCTCCGCTGTGCTACAACAAAGTCATGTTCGGCGAAGAGGGCCGCGATGAGCAGATTGACAAGGTCTGCCAATCCATCCGCAATATGGGCGAAGCGGGCATTGGCGTGCTGCAGTACCAGTGGATGCTGCTGGGCGGTCTGCGCACCGAGTACAGCCCGACGGGACGCGGTGGAGCGCGCTACCCGCGCTTTGATATGGAGCTGGCCGAACGCATGCCCGCTGCCTGCTTGGATTGGCTGGGCAAAGGCCCAGAGCCCCATCCGTACCCCCACATTCCCGACCGCGATATGGAGTCCGAGGAAGTGTGGTCCAACCTGATCTACTTTCTCGAGCGCATCGTACCCGTAGCCGAAGAGGCCGGCGTCAAAATCGCCGCGCATCCAGACGATGCCCCCGTCCCCAGCTTTATGGGCGTGGCGCGCATTCTCATCAGCTGGGATGGCCTGCAGCGCGCAATCGACAGCGTGCCCAGCCCCAATAACGGTCTCGGCTTTTGCATGGGCACGATCGGTACGATGGTCGATATGAATGTGGTCAGCGCCATACGCCATTTTGGCGGCCAGCAAAAAATCTTCTTTGCCCACTTTCGCAATCCGCGCGGCCAGGTGCCTTTCTTCGACGAAGTATTTCCCGACGAAGGTGATATCGATATGGTCGAGGCCGTGAAGGCATTCAACGACGTCGGCTACGAGGGCGTAATTCGCATCGACCACTGCCCCGGCGTCATCGGCGACAACCACCATGCCGACCGCTCTTTCGCCTTCCAAGTCGGCTACTTGAGGGGTCTGGTGCAAACGCTGACCGAAGCGGGAGGTGCCTGATATGCACATCGCACTGAGCGTGCAGTTTGGCCGCGACGACCAGCTCATATTCGCCCAGCAGCTCGGCATTGGACACGTGCTGGCACAGGTTGACCACTGCGACGAAAAAACGCTGGTCTCATTGAAAAATCGCGTCGAAAAAACGGGGCTGTGCCTAGCCGGAATTGATGGCTTCGCCCTGGCAAATGCCGACAGCGCGATCGCTGCCGTGCGCGCAGCAGCCAATGCCGGCATCGCTCTTATTGGGTGCGCAATGCCGAGCGGCACACCGAGCACTCCCCGGCCAACCGGCCGCGGCGGTGCCCTAGTTCAAATGGAGGACGCGGCGCCAGCGGAGTTTCCGCCGGGAATGGATTCCGCCTTGCAGGCGGCCGCCGAGTGCGGCGTGGGGTTGGCGTGGATGGGCCGTAGCGCACCGGCCGGCATGGGTTTAGATCTGCTCCTAAGCGATCTGGGCGATGACCCGGAAGCTGCACTAGGCACCCTCAGTAACCCCGTTCATATTGCGCGTGCCCACAATGCCAAGAGCGGCGCACCGTCCTTTCTCGACGAGGGCGACGTCCATTTGCCGCGCACCATAATGGCGCTCAAAAGGGCGGGTTTTAACGGCCCCCTACTGGCGCACCATCCGCTGGGGGTGGTCGGCGACAGCGCCTGGGGCCACAAGGCCCGAGCCTACGACCTCGGCTATTTAAAAGCGGTGCTGCAGGCGCTGAACGCGCGGTGAGTGAGCGCAGAGGCGCACGGCCCCACTCGAAGCACGTCAACTACAGAGAGGTGAATTTGCTAACAGATAGAGACATTGCCCATTTCAAAGAGCAGGGCTTTGTAGTCCTTCCCGACTTCATCGATACCGAGCACATCGACGCGTGGAACGAGCAATTTTGGAACCACGTCGCGGCCAACCCCAACAATGCCGCCAGCTGGCCCGACAACTACGTCATCGACGGCTTCAGCACCGATCCGCTCTTTGGCCACCTACCGCAGATGAAGCACGTCGTTGAGCAGCTCGGTGGCGGCCGCTTTGCCGGCGGTGGTGGCTCTATGCTGGTGCAGTGGCCGCGCAGCGATGGGCACTGGGAAATGCCCTCCACAGGCCATATCGACGGATACGGACCCGGCGGCTGGAGCGGCGGGTTCATGCTGGGTGCCACCGCCTATTTGGAAGACGTGGCAACGGAGGGCGGCGCCTTTGTCTACTGGCCACAGAGCCACCTCACCACCCACCAATACTTTCTACAGCATCCGAGCCATATCGATGGCAGCTTCACCCAGCGCAGCGACTGGCAAGAACGCACCTGGGGCGTTTTTTCCGAAGCGTCACCGCAGGGACCCGAGCAATTTGCCGCACAGGCCGGCGACGTCATTTTTTGGCATTGTTTTCTCTGCCATACGGGTTCGGCCAACATACAGCGGCGACCGCGACTGGGCCTATTTTCGCGCTGGCATCACGCCGATCGCGAAGCGATGCGCTACGATATTTCTGAAGACCTGTGGAAGTACTGGGCGATCTGAGCAAGCGGTGCCGCGTAGGATACCGCCGCCAATAACGGAGAGCTTCCATGTACAAACGCATTCTTTGCGCCCTGCTCGTCGCTGCCGCACCCCTGTTAACCGCCTGCGAGAAATCACCTAAGCAGGCACGACGCGAACTCGTCGAAAAAGGCTATAGCTACGCACGTGACGACTTCGCCAAAGCGCTAACGGAGGAAGACGGCGATGCCGTATCGCTCTTTCTGTTGGCGGGTATGGACGTGCACGCCGTCAGCGGCGGCTATATCGCACTGGAACACGCCGCATCGAGCCATGCGATGGTAACAGCCCTGCTAGCGGCTGGCGCCGACCCCGACATCAACGGCGGCGTGACGACACCGCTAAGCGAAGCGGCGGCGCGCGGCAGTGTGGCCACCGTTGAGCTGTTACTGCAGCGGGGTGCCGACCCCAACCTTGGCGATGCGACGGACAGCACGCCGCTCATGGCCGCCAGCAAACGCGGCGACATCGCCATCGTCAACGCCCTGCTGGCAGCCGGCGCCGACCCCAATCGGCGCTCCTCGTTGGGCAGCACCGCTCTCGCGCTGGCGCGCGCAGCCAACCGCGACGATATTGCCACCGCGCTGGACAGAGCCGGTGCCACCCAAATCCGGGGACCCGATCTGGCAGCCCTTATGGACCCGTCCCAACTAGACGAAGCGGCGCCCGCGCGCTATGCCGTGCACTTTTCTACCAGCACGGGCAACTTTCGCGTCGAGGTGCAGCGCGCATGGGCACCCAACGCAGCGGACCGCTTCTACAATCTGGTCAAGCACGGCTTTTTCGACGACCAGCGCTTTTTTCGCGTCGTACCCAAACGCCTAGTGCAGTTCGGCCTACACGGCTTACCAGAAGTGGCCAGTCGCTGGTACGATGCTACCCTACCCGACGACGACGCAAATCTGCTCAACGAGCGCGGCACACTTGCCTTTGCCAGCGGTGACACGCCCAACAGCCGCACGACGCAGATCTTCGTCAATCTGAGCGACAACGGCGACTTTGACGATATGGGATTTGTGCCATTTGCACGCGTAATAGAGGGCATGGAGGCCGTCGAGCAAATTCACGCCGGTTACGGAGAAGTACCCCAACAGACGCGTATTCTGCGCGAGGGCAACGGCTATTTACAGCGCCGCTTTCCCGACCTGGACTTGGTCGTCGAAGCGCGTCTAGCAGAAGACTAACATCTTGCACTCCAACAACGTATACGTTATGTTATTGTGCTGTTTAAAAATGTTTTACCCCGTGTAGCAGCGCACTATTTGTCGGGAGTTTAAATATGCTGGATTCCATGTTTTCGCGAGAAGTGGCCCTCCGCTTGGAAAAAGAGGATAACGCCTTTGTAACGTGCCGTTCGCTATCCGTGCGCGCACGCGATATTAACGTGAGTCGCAAAGCGCGCGATATCAACATTGAGAGCGTTCCCTCTGAACCCAATGCTTCTGCGAGTGCGATGATCGACCTGGCGGAAGAACGCATTAGCTTTGGCGAAGCAGATAGCGAATAAGACGCCAACTAAGACCAATACAAATGGGGCGGTGATCTCTCGAGAGATCACCGCCCCATTGTCGTCTGTGGAAGAGCGGCCGCCTAGCGCGATGCCGCTCAATCTTCTTCTATTATGTCCTCTATGTGATCGGCCACATACACTTCTATTAGTTGGATGGTGTGCGAATCAATGCTGGTAAAGCGCCATCCCGTGCGAAAATGCGGCTTTTCACCCATGCCCCAGCACAGCTCAGCCTGCACCCGGGGCAGCGGTGGAGTCAGCCCCTTCAAGCGCAGCTTCATCCAAGCCTTGCCATCATCGGAGAGCAGTTGGCGCACACTTTCGGCGTCGCCGCCCTCCAAGCGAATACCCTGAGTGCTCAGATCTAGTGCGAGCAGCCCCGTGTAGTGCAGCGGATCCGTGTTGGGTATTTCAACGTCTGCCATCCAGTTCACACTCACACGCGGAGTGCTCCTGCGCTGCAGTGAAAACCAATCTTTCCATTCTTCAAGCATGCATATAACTTAACACGACGCAGACATCTTGTGAAGTGAATACCGTCTACCGGCTTGCGTCGCACCATGCGTCGGCAAACGAGAAGACATCACAAATAGTGGAGCAAGCTATGCCACAAACACTCGCCTGCCCGCGACGGCGCTGGGGCAAAACAGAACTCTCCATTCCCGTTGTTCCGTTTGGCACACAGGGCTTTGGCGACAACTTCGGTCCCGTAAGCGAGCGAGAGGCGCTCGATCTAATGCGTCGCGCTGTCGATATCGGCGTCAACCACTTCGACTGCGCGCGCTGCTACGGAAACTCGCTGGGCAAACTCGGCCTAGCGCTCAGAGAGGGCGTCATAGACCGCAGCGAGATTATCATTAGCGGGCGCGTTTGCCACCACAGCGCTGCCCAATGGGGTTTTTACGGGCAGGGCGACCCCAACTATTCCGCCGAGCACACGCTGGCCGACGTGCGCGACCAGTTAACCCTTCTCGGCATTGAAAAATTCGACGTACTCTTCATACACGACCCGCCGCACGTCGAACCGACGCTGGCAGTGGGCGGCTCGTTGGAAGGACTAGAACAGGCGCGCCAACTCGGTCTAGTCGACTTTATCGGCTACGGCATGAACCCGCACGCAGCCCATCTGGCGGCCATCGAGTCGGGGCGCATCGAAGCTCTGCTGTGTTTCAGCGACTACAATTTGCTGCGCCAGACGGCGGCAGACGATATTCTACCAGCCGCCGCCGCACGTGACTTGGGCGTCCTCAATGGATGGTCCATCATGCGCGGCTGGCTGACGGGCGTGCCGGTCGAGCACTTTGTTCCCAAAGACAAGTGGGGCGATGACCAGCGCCGAGCCGATGCCATGCGCCAGTGGTGCACAGAGCACGACGTCGAATTGCTCGATTTGGCGCTGCAATTCTGCCTGCGGGAAGAGCGCATTCACGGCCACCCAATCGGCAGCCTCAATATGGCCCAGCTAGAGCGCAACGTGCGCGCGGCCTGCGCAAACATAACCGATGAAGTCCTAACGAGCTTTCGCAGCGCCGGCCTCTAGGTGCCACTTCATGGACGAAGCACATTGGGAACGCAATGATTGAACGGGCGATTTGGCAACTAACATTTGTCGCTCTAAACCTGGCCATGGAAATGGAATCACCTATTCCCACAGCATAGACAACGTTTTTAATAACGCTTTTATATCTACCCGTTTTGTGCTATTTTCTGCTTCTGGATTTTAGCCATCTACCCCATTGTAGATGCGGCCGTTTAGCGAAGCCGCTTTTATAAACAAAGCTAAATGCCACATGAGTATCAACGGCGAACACAGCAACGCTCAAGTACTGCAAGCACGTATCGCTGAGCTGGAAGCAGCTGTAGTAGAGTATGAGCTTCAGCAGCAAATAGCCGAAGCGAAAGACCGCTTGCGAGATGCCATTTTAGATATGGCACGCGAAGACGATTGGAAGCGAGCCGTAGTGTCCTGTCACTCCGAGCTGAGCCGATTTATTGGCTTTGAATTCCTCAGCATCAACTTCTTTAATTTACAATCGCCTCGCTTTGCTTCTTATGAAGCTAATTCCGACGGTGAAGTCACAACGAGCGAATCGCTCCTGTTGCCCGATTCACTGAAGAGGCTCTTAGAAATAGGCGCTCCCGTCTACCGACGCACCCAGAGCGAAGTTGCTAGTGGAGATGTTGAACAGCCACATGCCAAAGGTTCAATACTCGACGTGCCCTTCGGCGCCGGTTCCTTGGCTATCAGCTGCGAGCGAGAAAATGCGTTTTCCCAACGCGACATCGACATCGTCGTAGCGTTTGCACCTGTGGTCCATGAGGCGTTTTACCGCCTTAGAGATATGCAGCACAGACAAGAGCAAGAACAGCTGCTTCGTCAATCGCAGAAAATGGAGGCCGTTGGCCAACTGACAACCGGTATTGCCCATAATTTTAACAACATGCTACAGGTTATTTTGGGCAATCTCAGCATGTCTAAAATAGAGACGGACATTGCCTCTCGGCAGTTGATGCTCGACCACGCCGAAAGCGCTGCGCAACGCGCGGCCGAAATCGTGCGCCAGCTAATGGTTGTCGTTCGCCCACAGTCGAGCCGAGCCTTAGAGGCTATCAATACCGAACGCTGTATCCGCCACATTGTCAATTTGGCTCAGCGCACTTTTGACCGACGCATTAACGTCACATTGGATATAGCCGGTGATCTGCCGAATTTAGAAATTGACAATGATCACTTCGAGCAAATACTTCTCAACATTTTACTCAATGCGCGCGATGCCGTCACTGCCGTTACGGACCGCTCACCACAAATTAGCATCAAAGCACGCGAGAGTCCTGAACACCTGCCCGACGATCCGCATGCTTATATCAGCATAGTTATAGCAGACAACGGCATCGGCATGGATCACGATACGCGCGTGCAGATTTTTGAGCCTTTTTTTACCACTAAGTCCATTGACGAAGCCACTGGTTTGGGCCTCCCTATGGTCGAAAGCATTATTCGACAACAGGGTGGAACGATAACCTTCACGACCGAAATGGACCAAGGGTCCACGTTCTCCGTTTTCCTACCCATAAAACACGACCTCGCCGATGTGACAGCGCCGGTGAAGAAGACGATTCTCATTGTCGAGGACGAGGAACCCGTGCGCATCTCCATCATGGACATGCTACAACTCGCAGGCTACCGCGCGGTTTCAGCGAGTAACGGACGAGAAGGACTCGACGTGTACCGCCGCACAATTCCCGACTTGGTTATGCTCGATTTGTCTATGCCAGAAATGTCTGGGCATGAGCTATTTAGAGAGATACGCCACATAGATCCGGATGCCAAGATCTTGATCTGCACGGGGCTTGCGACAGATCCAGAAGAATTTGGCGAAGAGGCCGTTATATTAGACAAGCCCTTTCTGGTTACCGAGCTATACGATGCTATTAAACGATTAATTCCCCCCACTAACAGCACGGAAAACTAGTATGAACGTTCTCATGCTCCGCCATTCGGCCGGCTTCGAACACAGCTACCTTCCCCACGCCGAGGTCGCATTTAAACAGATTGGCGCCGAGCAAGGCTGGAGCGTACAGACGACTCATCAGCTCCAGCGAATCAGCCGCGACGGCCTGGCCCAACTGGATCTACTCGTCTTTGCCACGACGGGCAATCTCGATTTTGACAGTGAACAAAAAGCGGCTATCTTAGATTTCGTGCGCAACGGCAAGGGTTTTCTCGGCGTGCACAACGCCACCGACACCGGCTACGATTGGCCCGAGTACGGACAGATGTTAGGCGGTTATTTCGCCGGCCATCCCTGGCATCAAGAAGTCGGCGTCATCGTCGAAGACCAAGCACATCCGGCCACGAGCATGCTCGGTGCGCGCTTCCAGGTGACCGACGAGATCTACACGTTTAAAGAGTGGGACCGCAACAAGACGCGCGTTCTCATGCGCATCGACAACGACAGTGTCGATCTGGAAAAGGGCAACCGCGATGATCACGACTATGCGCTCGGCTGGTGCCATGAATACGGCAGTGGGCGCGTTATGTACACCGCGCTAGGGCACCCGGACGCACTGTGGCACGAAGATTGGTTCCGCCAGCACATCCTAGGCTGCATGCGCTGGGCGCTGCGCATAGAGGACGCATAACGCACGCACCCCAGCGGCCCGGCGCCCGCGCGCCTGAGCACAGTTCTCTCTGCGCGCCATACACCGCTGCCTCCACACCATGTCGATCCATTTAGTCAGTGCACTGGCAGCGGTCATCGCGTTCGCAGCAGGAGCGGCTTTGGCATGGCTATATCAAAAGCAAAGGCGCACGGCGCATCCATACCGTGAGAACGACGTCGAGCACCTAGCTCTTCAAATCGACGTCATTGAATACTTTTCTCGCAGTGCCTACCAAGATTCTTCCCAAGAAGACATCCTGTGGGATATCGCCGAACACTGCATTGCCCAATTAGGTTTTGAAGACTGCGTTATCTACCTGCTCAACGAAGAGCGCCAGGTGTGGGAGCAGAAGGCGGCCTACGGACCCAAAAAGCTCAACTATCGAGAAATTCACCAGCCCATTGTCATTGCGCTCAACGCGGGCATCGTCGGCTCGGTTGGAGCGAGCGGACAGAGTGAAATTGTCGAAGATACCCGTCTCGACGACAGATACATACTCGACGACGATATGCGCCTTTCTGAAATGGCCGTGCCGATCATTGCCGACGGCCGCGTCATTGGCGTCATCGACAGCGAACACCCCGATATTGGTTTTTACCGGCCACATCACCTGCGCATCGTAGAAAATATTGCCGCCGTGTGCGCTCACAAAATCGCGCGCACGCTCAGCGAGCGCGAAGTGGCCAACTACGCCAGCTTTTTTCAGCGAAACCCCAATCCGGTCTTCCGCGTCAACCGCCAGCACGTTGTTATTCTAGCCAACGGTGGGTGTGCGGCGCAGCTATCAGAACTGGTAACGCTGCAGCAACCCGTCGACCAGCCAGAACTCAAAGCGGCTATCGACCGCGTATTTGCCGATCAGCAGCCCACCATCACACGCATCGCCAGCGGCGAGCAAATATTTCAGTTCAACATTGTCATGTCGATTAGCGGCGAGAGCGTCAATGCCTACGCAACCGAAGTCACAGATTTAGAGAAGGCGCGCAGTCTCGCCCAGCAGGCCGAACGCGCCAAAGCCGACTTTCTGTCCGTTATGAGCCATGAAATCCGCACTCCGCTCAATGCCATACTGGGCCTCAATGCTCTGTTGCTCAACTCCGCGGCCAGCAGCGAGAGCGAGCGCATGCAGTACTTGACAGAAATGGGCTCGGCCGGACGGCACCTGCTCGCGCTCATTAACAATATCCTCGACTTCGAGCAGATCAATGCCGGCAAAATGGAATTTCACCGAGCCTCCTTTGACGCTCCTGCCGCTTTTCACGAACTCATCAGCATCTTTAATCAGCAAGCCCATCAGTCCGAATGCGTGCTGTCTCTTTCCCTGCCAGACGATATGCCGCAGTGGCTTTGCGGCGAGCGCAACTGGCTTATGCAGATGATGACCAACTTGGTCGGCAATGCCCTCAAATTTACGCGCGGTGGGCACGTAGAAATTAGCGCGCAACCGGACGGGAAGACCGATTTCTGGCGCATTGACATACGCGATAGCGGACCCGGCATCAGCGCCGCAGACCTGGAGCGGATTTTCATACCGTTTGAACAGCTCCGGCACGGCGAGAAAAACGTCGGGCGACGCGGATCCGGTCTAGGCCTTGCCATTACGAGGCGTCTGGCCCAGCTGCACGGCGGCACCCTGCAGGCAGAGAGCACGCTGGGCGAAGGGTCGTGCTTTACGCTGCGCCTGCCATTGCCCGAGGATACTGCCCCCGCTGTAGCGGAATTGCCAACCGCTGCATCCACAGGGGCACATACCGCGCATCAACGCGTGCTCGTAGTCGATGACAACGCCGTTAATGTGCTAGTGGTTCAGCGCATGCTCGAACAGTGGGGTTACGAAACGCTGACGGCTAGCGATGGCAAGCAGGCAATCGAAGCATGGCAGGAACACCAACCCGATATCATTTTGATGGATTTACAGATGCCGACGATGGACGGCGTGGAAGCAGCGCAGCACATACGGCGCGAAGAATTGGACCAGCAGCGGCCGCCCGTTCCCATCCTAGCCCTAACGGCTGACGCACAGTCGGATACCAAGGAGAGTGCGCTGCAGGCCGGCATGGTCGACGTTATCGTAAAACCCGTCGATCCAGACCTGCTGCGACGGCGCGTTGCACAGCACGGCACCCGTCGTGCGAATTAGCAACTATTATTTGTGGATCGGAAATGGCGCGATAGGCGTTGTAGCTACATCGAAAGAATGCCCGATGCTACGCTACAGGCTGTCGGGAGTCCAGCGAACGGAAAAGCTAAAGCCGCGCTGCACATCGGACTCTACGATCGGCGTGATGGGCACGCGAAACTCCGCGTGACTATCGTAGAGCAAGTCGCGACCGACTAGAGCAATCTCTAGGCGCTCGGAAAGCGATTTGGCAAAGCGCAAATCAAGCCCCCAGTAGGCGTCGGCCTGCGGAATATACCTACCCCCTCTATAGTCTCCAACTTCGCCGACGTAGCGCAGCTGCAGATCGCACAATACATCCCACAGACATTTATTTGATGAACGCAGGGCAAATTGATGCGCAGGAGAAATGTATTCCCACGATGTCCCCTCATCGTAGGTGCCCCGAACATTCACATCGATATCCGTGTGCGTATACGTAGCTCTCACCTGCCAATCTGTCGCCAACTCGGCTCCGATCGCCACTTCCACTCCTTGCGACGTCGCACTCATATTATTGGCGAACGAAACGGGGAATACTACGCGATCCAGTTCATCGTCAAACCGCGGAGTCACCAACTCGTTCGTGTGCAGATCATCATACTCGGTCCTGTAAGTAGCCAAGTCGACCTGTGCGCGGCCGCCCAGATTTGCGCGGTAGCCAATTTCGAAAGAGCGCACTTCTTCTTCTTTAAACCGCGTGCTTCCGAGCAATACGGTCACCACCGTATCGCGCCGCGTTGGTGTAATAAACTCCGACACGGAGCCCAGTGCGCGCAGATCTTGGTCGCCGCGGGCAGGCGTGCGGTTCGCTCGGGAAAACGCAACCCACGCTGTATTAGATGCATTGGGCGTCCACGCCACTCGCACACTCGGAGCAAACGACAGACCCGAGAACGAGTTGTGCTCAACTTTAGCGCCCGCGGTGATATTTAGGCGATCGGGAATTACGGTGAACTGGTCTTGAGCAAAGGCATTGCGCACGCTATACCAACGGGAAGCGGGATCAAAATACACAAAGTCTCCCCGCTCAAACTCATCCCAGTGCTGGCGATAGCCTGCTCCCCATACGAGCTGGTGCCGATCACTCAGCTGCCACTGATGCAGCAGATCAATATCCCACGTGTGCAGTTCACCTACCGTCAATTCGCCCGTGTCTCGGTGCGAATCATCGAAGTAGGCCTTGATACGCCACGAAGAGCGCTCCGATACGGTGCGCGACCAGCCAACAACCGCGTATGCACCCGCCGTGTGCGAATCGGCGTTGCGCGTTTCGATAAACGGCGCTTCGAACACCGGTATGCGGTAGTTGTCTCTCGCCTCGTTGCTATATGCACTCAGGTCTATCGATAGCTCATCCCCATTGCCTAAGACGCGGTCGGCGCGAAAGCCAATGCGCCCGGTAGACCAGTCGTCATCGGCACCCTGCCCATTGCGAATGCTCTCATCATAGGATGCGTAGTGCAGGCGCAAGGCCGTATTCCAAGGACCTATCTTCAGCCCGTACGAGGTGCTCACACGGGCGCGCGTCTCACTGCCCAACGACTGCGTTACGACAATACCTTCCGTGTCCGTAGCAGTCCGCGTAATGATGTTGATGATGCCATTGACTGCGTTGGCCCCCCACAGCGTACCACCCGGACCGCGCACGATTTCAATGCGCTCGACATCCTGCAGCGCAATCTCGTTATCGGCCCATATAACGCCGTTGAACAGCGGCGAGTAGATCGTTCGTCCATCAATCATGACCAACAGCTTGTCGGCAAGCGCGTCGTTGAAGCCGCGCACGGAGACGGCCCACTTGCCGGCGTCGATGCGCCCGACTTCTACGCCCGGCACACCGCGCAGCGCATCCGGTATAGAGGTGGCTCCGCTGCGGTGGATTTCTTCGGCGGTGAGCACATAAACAGCGGCAGGCGAAACAAAGAGCGGCTCTTCCTTTTTAGAAGCGGAAAACACCTCCACTTCCATGAGATCTTCCAGCGACATCTCGTCCCAGTTGAATTCCTCTGCCCAACTGGAGCTACCCCAGACACACGCGAACAGAAGCACAATCCACAACGGACTGTAATTGCGGCGCTTCACCGATAGATGCTTTATAGCGTGTGTAGTGTAGTTTCTCATATCTACAGGTATGTGGAACGCAGGTGCTGCACGCTCAGTGCAGCCGTTAAATCCTGCGCCGAGGTGCCTAAATCTCTGCGGTTAAAAGATACGGTGCGTTCTTCGTCAGGCAATAGGGTAAAACCGTTGTCCTCAAACGATCCGCGCACGCCCTGTACGTCCAGGGCCAGATAAAACACGGGAGCATCGGTGCGAACGACGACGGACAGCTGCCCATCGGCTTGTTCAACCACGCGGCACTGCACGTCGGCAGCGGGTAACGGGCACGATTTCCAGGGGGCAAATACGTGCTCGTTGCGAAATACAGTCGTGCCAACGGTCATATCGAGCACGGCAAACACGCCGGTGCGCTCGGGCGCGAGCTCGTCGACGGAAAATCGGCGCAATAGGCGAGCACTACCGGGCTCTACAGGCGTCGATAAGTCAATGCTGTCCAAAAGTTTGCCGTCAAAGGTGAACACGCGCAAGCCCACCTCCGCATCAACGGTCTGCATCGGGTCGTTGGTAACCCAAATCTCTACTTCGTCACGCTCCGTCTGGAATGCCGAAACGATGGTTGGCGCATAAAAGCGCTTGGCCATGTAGTGCAGCAGCTTCCACTTGCCGCCGTATTCAAGCGACGACCAAGAGCACACTGGCCACAGATCGTTGAGCTGCCAGTAGAGCGTGCCCATGCAAATGGGCCGCAGGTGGCGCCAGTGCTCAACGGCGGTCTTGATGGCCAGTCCCTGCTGCACCTGGCTCAGATAGACGAAGTTGGCAAAGCCGTCGGGCATGCGGAAATACCGCGTGAACATCTCGGTTATTTTGGAGTTGCCACCCGGGTTGCGCTGGTGGTGCTCCATAATGGGCGCCGTGACGTTGAACTGATCCTCTGGCGCATAGGTCCTGATCGTTTCTATTGAGGGAAAAGACTGGTAGCCAAACTCCGAACAGAAGCGCGGTACGACGTCGTAGTAGGCATCAAACGACTTACCCGAGTGCCAGACCTGCCAATAGTGCATATCGCCGCGCGAATCGTCGTGCCAGTTGTCGGAGTAGTCGCCGCGCCCGCCGCAGGGAGAGGACGGCCAGAACGAACGCGTTGGATCGCATTCGTCGACTACGCGCCCCAGCACACCTTCCGTAAGCCGGTCGTAGTCGACTAAGTAGCGATCGCGATTCTCCCGCGATGCGGGAAACCAGTTCAGGGCGCCGAGATCCTCGTTGTTGCCGCACCACAGCGCGATACAGGCGTGATCGCGCAGGCGTTTGACCTGGTAGCGCGCCTCCTGTTCTACGCTCGCCAAAAAGTCTTTCGTGGCCGGATAGGTCGAGCAGGAAAACATAAAATCCTGCCAAACGAGCAGGCCCTTCTCGTCGCACAGATCGTAGAAGTCCTCCGACTCATACTGACCGCCGCCCCACACGCGAATCATGTTCATATTGGCTTCGACAGCGCTGCTGAGCAGGTCGTCAAGGACGGCGCGCGTCTGCCGGGCCGGCAGCGCATCGCAGGGAATCCAGTTGGCACCCTTGGCAAAGAGGTCGATGCCGTTAACGCGAAACGCAAAGCTCAAACCGCGCTCGTCCTCTTCGGTGACCAGCGCCAGTTCGCGCAGGCCAATGCGTTTTTCCACGCGGTCGCCGGCCACTTCCACCCACAAATCATAGAGCGGCTGTGGCCCATAGCCGGCTGGCCACCAGCGCTGCGGATCGGCAATCTCAACGCGCTCGCGCAGCGTGTTAAACCCCTCGTTCAACGTCACGGGCACGCGCTGCGAATGCCCATCGACGCTGAGAACGAGCTCGCTCAATCCATCCTCGGCCGCCAGCACCTCGACGCACACGTCCAGCACGCACGCAGCTCCGTCAAAGTGCTGCTCTGTATAGACGTGCTCGATGCGCCCCGGCAGCGCAGCCCCCAGATAGACTTGTCCATAGAGACCGGCTGCCATCAGACAACAACCCCAATCCCAGCCGGCGTGGCACTGCACTTTGCGCACCAGGTTGCGATGCGGCGACTGCACGGGATAATCGCTGCCGGGAATTTCGTAAGGCATCTGGTCGACGCGCTCTATCGCTGTATTTTCAGCCGAGCGAATGCGCACCGCTAGCCTATTTTCCCCTTCTTGTAGATGGTCTTTCACCTCGAAGCGGCAGCGCGCAAACATATTGTCGCTGCGACCCACGACTTGGCCATTGACGATGACTTCTGCCACCGTATCAATGCTGTCAAAGTGCAGGTAGATTGAAGGAGCGCGCAGAAAGCCCGCGTCCACAGAGACGGTGCGCGTAAAAAGCCAGTCCTCGCCGTGCAGGTGCTGCAAGTCCAGTTCGTTGGTGCCCCAGTAGGGATCTTCTATGTGACCGCCATGCAATAGCGCGCTGTGCACGTCGCCGGGAATCGCCAACGGAAAGCGTTTGCCCGCTCCCTCAGCTTCCCACGTTCCGCTCAAATCGATTCTATTATCCATCTTTCAAAGCCTATCCGATGCGTTACTACGCGGATGCAATTCTACTCAGACGCGCCCCACGGCCGCGCGCCGTTGGTAGCTTCCAATGCGCCAACAGTGGGGCGCAAAGACGGCTCCTGAATATAGCACAAAAGTCGCGCGCTGAGCGCAGAGGCTCAAGCGATGACGCCCTCGGCAAAGAGATGCTCTACTTCCTCTTCGCTATAGCCAATGGAACGCAGCACCTGCGCGCTGTGTTCGCCTATTAGAGGCGCCGGCCGCGCCTGGGTAGCCGGCGTGTCGCGCAGGCGCAGCGGCGTGCCCACGTGGCGCGTCGGCCCCACCTGCGGGTGTTCAACGTCCACTAGCATATTGTTGACCGCCAGCTGGGGATCGGCCAGCGCCTCGGCCGTCGAGCGCACCGGCGCAACGAGAATGTCCTTGGCCTCTAGCAGGGGTATCCACTCTTGGCTGGGCCGCTGTGCAAAAATGGGCTGCAAGCGCGCATGCAGCTCGGCACGATGGTTCTTGGCCGTTTCCAAATCGGCGAAGCGCGCGTCAGAAGCCAGTCCGTTCGCCCCCAGCGCCTCTTCCAGATCGGCCATCAGCACGTCAAAAGGGCGGAAGAGCGCCGTCACCATCAGATGGCCATCCGCCGTTTGGAATACCGCGCCGTCGAGGGGGTTGCCGCGCGGATGCGTCGCGCCCCCCGAACCATCGTCCTCGCCGTCATCGCCGATGTTGAGCAGCTTAGAAGTGTTCCACGCCTGCATGCTCATCATGCCGTCTAGCAGCGATGTCTCCACATACTGGCCTCTGCCGGTACGCTCGCGCGCCAAGAGCGCGAGCAGGATGGCCTGTGCCAGCAGCATGCCGCCCGTGAAGTCGGCTACCGTAAAGGGCAACCGCTGCGGACCGCGCGCCCCGACGAAGCGCGCTGCTGCGCCGCTCAGCGCCTGCGCCATAGACTCGTGTCCGCCCTTGTTGCGCTCGACGTAGGGGCCGCTGGAACCGTAGCCCGACCCAACGGCGTAGACGAGCCGCGGGTAGCGTTCCTCGAGCGCCTCGTAGTCCAGTCCCAGCTTTTCCATCACGCTGCCGGAGCGAAAGTTGTGCACCAGCACATCGGCCCCCTCGAGCAAGCGGTGGACGACGCCCAAGCCCTCATCCCGTTTTAGATCGATCACCAGACTCTGTTTGCTCAAGTTGAGGCTGGCAAAGGGCAGACTCTGACCATTGTGCCATGGCCCAAAGGCGCGGGCGAGATCACCCTGCCCCGGGCGCTCTATTTTGATGACTTCGGCCCCGTGATCGGCCAGCACCTGCGTAGCCGCTGGTCCAAAAATAACCTGGGTAAAATCCACGACGCGCAAACCGTCCAATGCACTCATCTAATGCGCTCCTCTCCGCTTACCAATGCACGCACAGCAGACGTGTGCGCCTTCTGACAATCTAAGAAACACCCCCAAAAAAGTCCCCGCTTGCCCGTCAGCCGATAGCGCAATACCTTCCCGTATTTGCATCGACGCCCATGTAACGGGAGAGATCACTTTTATGACACTGCCTCGACCAGAATACGCCGTTTTAAACGATCGCGACGCCCTGTTCTTTGAGCAAAACGGCTACCTGCTCATCGAAGATGCTCTGTCTCCCGGCCTACTTGGCGAGCTCAACGATGCCACCGACGAACTCTATGCGCGCGCCGAGCGCGAGGGCACGCTGGAACCGTTGGGCAAACTCAACCTGCGCAACTGCATCGTTCATCACGACGCCTTCCTGCAGCTGCTCGACCATCCGACAACGGCGCCGCTGGCCTGGCACATTCTCGGCTGGAACATTCAGATGGTCACGACTCATCTGATCGTCTTGCCCTCGCAGCCCGAACCCTCCGAAGAAAAAAAGCACCGACTCGGCTGGCACCGAGACGGCGGCACCTCGTCGCATGAAATGGCCGAGCCCCACCCGCGCATTTTGCTCAAAATCGCCTATGCGCTGAGCGACCAGACGCTGCCCTCGTCGGGCGCGACGTGGATTGTGCCGGGCTCTAACCGCATGGTCGGGAATCCGCCGGCCGACCCGGACACGGGTCTTTTGCACGGCGCCAAAGCAATGAACGTGCGCGCCGGGTCGGCCTTTATTTTTGAACAGCGCACCTTTCACTCCATAGGCCATAACTGGGCAGGCTTCCCGCGCAAAACGCTCTTCGTAGGCTACGCCTACCGCTGGATTAAACCGATGGACTACATGCAAATGCCCGACGCGCTTTTGGCGCGTGCCAACCCCATTCAAAAACAGCTGCTCGGCGCGGTGGACGATGCGATGAGTTATTACATCCCGCGCGACGAGGACGTGCCGCTCAAAGCGCTGATGGCTGAGACCCCATAAAATCGCATCGATCCCTGCATTCGCACCCGCTTTGGCGACCATCCACATAGCGAGACGGCCTATACGCCCATGACAGATCCTACTACGCGCCCCAATATCCTCATTCTCCAAGCCGACCAGCACCGCGCCGACTGCATTGGCACCTACGGCAACGCAGACGTGCACACACCGCATATCGACGCATTGGCCACCGACGGCGTGCGCTATGACAACTCGTTTTGCCCCTACCCAGTCTGCACCCCGTCGCGCTACTCTTTTCTATCAGGGCTCTACGTGCGCCAGCACTTGGGCGGCAGCAATCACTGCACGCTGCCCTCGGGGCTGGCGACCTTTCCGCGCGTTCTGCGCGATGCGGGCTACCGCACCAAGGCCGTTGGCAAGATGCACCTGACGCCGACCTATGCCGATGTCGGCTTTGACCAGCTCCTGCTGGCCGAGCAAAATGGCGCGGGGCGCTACGACGACGACTACCACCGCTGGCTGCGCGCCGAGGGCCAGGGCCACTTCGTCGACTTGCTCGATCAAGAGCGCGAGTACCGCCAGCACGCCCCAGCCGAGTATTGGGACAGCGTCGGCGCGCTCGTATCCGACCTCGATGAAGCGCACCATTCGACCACCTGGATTGCCGAACGCGCCATGGAAGAGGTCGCCTCCTGGGAGAGCGGTGGCAACCTGCTGATGGCCAGCTTCATAAAGCCCCACCACCCCTTTGACCCACCGGCCTCTTGGGCCGATCGCTACGATCCCAGCGCACTGCGCATGCTGCCCGGCTACACGCCGACGCCGCTGCCGCAGGACCTGGCCTTTAGCCGGGGCTACTTTCCCTCGGACGAGATGACCGAGACGAAAATACGCCGCGCGATGGCCTACTACTATGCGACAATTTCACAAATCGACCACCATGTTGGCCGCATCGTTTCGCTCCTCAAAGAGAAAGGGCTATACGACAACACGCTCATTCTGTACAATAGCGACCACGGCGATTATATGGGCTACCACCACCTGCTGCTTAAGGGCAACTACATGTATGAGCCGCTGATTCGGGTGCCGCTAATCGTAAAATATCCGGGCCAAGAGCGCGCCGGCTCGGTCTGCGAGGCCCTGGTCAACAGCGTAGACGGCGCACCAACTCTGCTAAAGAGCGCCGGCTGCCCCGTGCCCAAGCACATGGCGGGATCGGACCTGCGCGCGCTGCCCGAGCGCGATTACATCTTTGCCGAGTCGGGCAATGGCCACAGCTATATGGTGCGCTCGCAGCGCTACAAGCTGCTCTGGTGCCGCGACGATCGCCACTCGCAGTTCTTTGATCTGAAGGAAGACCCGCACGAATTGCACAACCGCTATGCCGAGTCGGGCTGTGCCCAAACCGTAGCCGGTATGAAGTCGGCCCTTGCGCAGTGGGCCCTGTTTGATGCTCCTTCTACGGTCCACTTGGACGAGGACGCACCGATTATCAGCGCGAACAATGCGCAGCGCCACGAC
The DNA here is from genome assembly GCA_038128265.1 of Gemmatimonadota bacterium. Classification (GTDB taxonomy): domain Bacteria; phylum Latescibacterota; class UBA2968; order UBA8231; family UBA8231. Next base: position 2,143 of record JAYPJE010000029.1, on the reverse strand, counting down.
GGCGGTCACCGCGAGGCAATCTATGCCTACTTTGCCGGTCACATGGAAACGCGGCTAGACCATTGAAGACAGGGCACTCAGCGCAGATATTTACAGCGCATAGCCATGGAGCAACGCTCCATCAAACGACTCCTATACCCAGGATCTTTACGTATGGATATCACGCAGGCTCTACGCGAACTCGGGGCCACGCCCGACGCCATCGGCGATGAAACCCGCCGCGACCTCGACGAGAAAGGCTACGCGGTCTTACCCGGCATCATAGACAGCACATGGCTGGACGCGCTGCGCGCGCGCTTTGAAGAGCTGTGCGAGCGCGAAGGACCGGGCGCCGGCATCGAAGTCCACCAGGAAAAGGGCACGCGGCGGCTGTCCGACCTAGTCAACAAGGGCGCGATGTTCGACTCCGTCTATACGCATCCCCAAGTGCTCGCCTGCATACACCACGTCATCGGCCGCGACTTTAAGCTCTCGTCGCTCAACGCGCGCGACGCACTGCCCGGCGAAGGTCTGCAGGGCCTGCACGCTGACTGGGGTGCCGACTACGACGGCCAGTTTCACGTCTGCAACTCAATCTGGCTGCTCGACGATTTTAGTCGCGACAACGGCTGCACGCGCCTGGTGCCTGGCTCGCACAAAAAGCCGCATCCGCGCAGCGCGCTAGACGATCCCATGGCACCGCATCCAGACGAAGAATACGTGACTGCACCGGCCGGCACCGTAGCCATTTTTAACAGCCACACCTGGCACGGCGGCACCACAAACACCAGCAGCGATCTGCAGCGCCGCGCCATGCACTGCTACTTTACGGCGCGCGAGCACGGCCAGCAGCTCGACCAGCGCACCTACCTGCGCTACGAGACATTTAAGCGCATCTCACCGGCGGCCCGCTACATACTGGACGTCGACGTCCACTAGTCGACCCATTCTATCGCATGCAAAGCGGGCCGGAGGCAAATGCCTCCGGCCCGCTCTCTTAACCGCGTCACGCCCGTTCTAAATATAACCCGTAGAGCCATCCGGGCGCGTCGGACTCGAGCGCTCCCAGTGCACGTACTCGTCGCCCGTAATGGCGTCCTCATTAATTTCAACACCGAGTCCCGGCCGGTCTGGACGCAGCTCCAGATAGCCGTCTTTGGGCAGATAGGGTTCGTCGACCCAGTCGTGCCAATCGGTTTCCGTCGGCAGAATGTATTCGAGGATCTTGAAGTTGGGCTGCGAAGCGGCAAAGTGCACATTGACGGCTGTGGCCAACGGCCCCATCGGATTGTGCGGCGCTACGCTGACGTAATGCGCCTCGGCAATCGCAGCTATTTTGCGCATTTCCAGCAGACCACCACAGACGCAGATATCCGGCTGAATAATGTCAGCCCCCTGACAGGCGAGTAGATCCAAAAACTCAAAGCGCGTGTAGAGCGACTCGCCCGTTGCCAAAGGCACCTGCATTTGCGCGCGCAGCTTCGACCAAGCCGGCATGTGCTCGGGGCGCAGCGGCTCCTCGTAGAAAAACGGGTCGTAGGGGGCCAGCGCGTTGGCCAGTTGCAGCGCGAGGATGGGCTCGAAAATTTTGGCGTGCGGATCAAAGGCGAATTCCCACTCCTCGGGCGTATTCTTGCGCAGATCCTCAAAGTAGCGCGCCGCCTCGCGGCATACGAGTCCCCAGCGGCTCGCATCTGGATTGAGCCTATACGGGCTCGTTTTAAAGGCGGTAAAGCCGTATTCCTCGTGCAGCTTGTGCGCTTGCTCAGCCGCCTGCGTTCCATCGCGCCCACCGATGCTGCGATAGACGCGAATCTTGTCGCGCGCCGCACCGCCCAGCAGCATGTAGACCGGGACGCCGGCCGCCTTGCCGGAAATATCCCACAGCGCGTGGTCGATAGCCGATATAGCCGATAAGCCGATGCCGCCGGGCGGAAAGCGAAACTGCTGCATAAGCTTCATCATAATAAACTCGATGCGGCGCGGATCGATGCCCTTGATCAATTCAAAGCAGTAATCGACCACAGGGCCTACGGACAGATCGGGCCCGATCGAGTAGGCCTCGCCCCAGCCCGTAATGCCCTCGTCGGTTTCGACCTTTACCAGCACGCGCGGACGATTGCCAAAGCGCGCTAAGATCGGTTTAATCGCTGTGATTTGCATA
>JAYPJE010000028.1:0-53985 GCA_038128265.1 Gemmatimonadota bacterium | reverse complement strand
CGCTAGCCGGACTGCGCCACACCCCGACGACGCCTTTGAAAATAGAACAAGACGCCGACAAAATCAATGAGTCCAGCGCACTTGAAAAGGGGCGCGTGCTGCCTGCTACTGTTACCTCGTCGGCTAAATTTTAGCCCTATAGGAGCGCTGTTATGTCCAGTATAAGCGACTTGTTGGAGACCTATGAACAGCAGGGTTATCTCGTCGTGGCTGACGCGCTCGAGCCCGGCCAGGTCGATGCGATCAATGCGGCTATTGACGAAGAGTTGGTACGAACGGGCCCGTTCTGGATTGAACGCGAAGAAGGGCACGTCGCGCTCAATGTGCACATGCTCTTGGCAAGAGAAGAGATGGACGTGAGCATGCGACCGCCGCGCCTGATGCCGCTCTTAGAAGCGATTTTGGGAGAGGACATATGTGCCGAAGAGCACTCCGTGCGCATCCGCAAGCCCTTTGCCGGAGATCCCTACTGCCACTGGCATCGAGACGGAGGCGGTTGGCCCAATCTAGCGCCGCGTCCCCCGTACCACACGCACTATGTCTCCGTTGCTTTCTACCTGACGGATGTCGACGAGACGACGCACACGTTCAGCGTGCTCCCCGGTTCAGCCCAGAGCGAAACCCTGCCGCCGTTGGAGCACTACGATTTGAATGAGGCCCACCACATTGAAGGGGCAAAAGGCACGGCGGTCATTTTTAACGCGGGTATGTATCACGCCGGCAACGTGCGGCAGACGGACAGCGAACGGCGCACCATTCACATATACTGCGGGCGGGCGAGCAATCCGCCGATTAGCAATTACACGATTTTCCCGCGCCGGTTGTGGGAGGGCAAAGACGAGGCCGCGCGCCGCTACTACGCGCGCCCCAACGCCATTACGCACCTGCTGCAGGAGCGTTTCTAAACGGCGCTAGTCGAGTCTGATACGGCACCCATCGCGCGCCGACTGTTCGGCGGCCAGGCCAATGTGCATCGCGTCAAAGGCGACGCGCAGGTCGGCCCGCCAGCCGTCGCTCTCGCCGCGCACTTCGGCGAGAAAGAGCGACTCCAGCGAGTGGGTTTGCTCGCTGGGGAAGTCGATCTGTGCAATGCCGTCGGGCGTCGAGCGGTGGTAAGCCCCACCTCGGTAGAGCAGCGTGCCTCCGCGCAAAACTAGGCGCTCAAATTCCTCCGCTTCGCTGGTGGCGATGCCACCGGCCCAGGTCCACTGGCCCAAGCCACCCTTTTCAAATGCTACCTGTAGCGTGTTGACAAAGCGCTCGTAACGGCCGTTTTCCTGCAGCCCCACGTATTCGGCAGAGCTTTCAACCCAGCAGGCGGGGCCAAATAAGTCGACATAAGGGTAGACGTGGTAGATAAAAAACAGCGTCGGTGGTCCGGATAACTGTAGGTTAAAAAGCACGTCGGGGCGTGCGCCGCGGCTTGGCGTTAGGCGTGTAAACGTGGCCAAATACAGCGGACCCAACATCTCGGTCTCGCGCTTGAGCTGCTGGTGCTCGGCAGAGACCGGTTCGTTGTGAGCCAGACGCAGGACGCGGTTGCCTTGCTGGGCTTTTGCCAATAGGGCGCTTCCCTCGTCTAGGTGCCGCGCCAGGGGATATTCGGAAAAAACGTGCTTGCCGCTGTCGAGTGCCGCGGTAGAAATGGCCCCATGCAGTTCGTTGTGCGTAAAGACGAGTATGGCGTCGAGGTCGCTGCGTTCGACCAGCGCACGCCAGTCGTCGTGCAGGTCGGCAGCAAAGCGCTGAGCCAGTTCGCGACCAGTCTGGCGATTGCGTGCGGCGAGCGCGACGAGCTGGCAGTCGGATTGCTGAGCAAAGCGTTCCATGCGCCGCGTGGCCATGCTGCCCGAGCCGACGACGCCGAGCCGTATGCGATCCATGCTAGCTGATTCTATGCTGATTGAGCTCGTCGCGCAGCGACAGGGCGGCATCGCGCGCGGCGTCGGCAAAGTCGTCGCCGGAAGAGGCAAAGATAATGCCGCGTGACGAGTTGATTAGAATGCCAGCCCCGCTCTCGTCCTGCCCGTTGCGCACGGCGTCTTCTGCGCTGCCACCTTGGGCACCGACGCCGGGAATGAGCAGCGGCATGTTGGGAGCTAACGACCGCACGCGCGCAAAGTATTCGGGCTGCGTGGCGCCAATGACCAAGCCGCAGTTGTCGTGCGTCGTCCACTGCTGCGCGCGCGCAATGACTTCTTCGTAGAGCGGACGCTCGCCCAGCGCCTTTTTTTCAAAGTCGTCGGCGCCCTTGTTTGAGGTTAGGCAGACGATAAAGGTCGAGTGTTCGGCGTAGGATAGAAAAGGCGCGACGCAGTCTTCGCCCATATAGGGCGTGACGGTGAGCCCGTCGGCACCCAATGCCTCGAAGAACATCTGCGCGTACTGCTGAGCCGTATTGCCGATATCGCCCACTTTGGCGTCGACCAGAACGGGAATGTGCGACGGGATGTGTTCGATGGTCGCTCGCAGCGTCTCCCAGCCCGCGGCACCCAGCGCGCCGTAAAAGGCGTAGTTGGGTTTATAGCAGCAGACTAGGTCGGCTGTGGCATCGATAATGTGCTTGTTGAAGTAGAGAACGGGATTGTCTTTGGAACGGGTGCAGTCGGGCAGCTTACTCAACTCGGAGTCGAGCCCGACGCAGAGCAGGGAATTATTCTGTTGCGTTGCCTGGTGGAGTTTGCTCTGGAAGCTCAATGGAATTTCCCTTGGATAGCGTGTCGAGATGGGGCTCATCTATGTAGAGCGAATCGATAAAGGCGTCGTCGATGACGATGGGCTCTGGGCCAACAAGGAAGACGACGCTGCACGTGCGCAAAAATTCGCCGTCGATATCGGCCATTAGCACGAGTGTGGCCTCAAAGTCATCGAGGACGACGTCGCCCCTGTACAGGCCCGTGACGTCGGCTGCTTTCACCACAAAGGCGTTGGCCTCTTCGCCGCCTACGCGATCGGAGCGACGGGCGCTGTCACTGTTTTTTTCGTAGCCGACGAGACCGTACTGCGCTACGTAGCCAGTATCGGAAGAAGCCGCGCTGTAAATGGTGCGCCCGTTGCGGGAGACGATGCGCGGCGACATGCTCGGCTGCAGATCGAGGCCGCGCGCGTCGACGATCAGGCCGGTATAGGGCTTGGGCGGAACGTAGGTCGCCGGCGGTGCTTCCGGCGGTGCTTCGGCCAGCACGTCTGCGTCATTCTGCGAGTCGCTTGCCGACGGGAAAAACGTTGACTGCGGCAGGGCATGGCTGACGGATGCATCGGGGGCCGGTGCTTCGGGCAGCAGCGCCGAAGAAAACGGGCCGAGCAGCGGCAGTTCGACGGCGAGTCGATACAGGCCGTCGGCGCTCTCGCTCTGCGAACCCGTGCGCACGCGCGCGCCGCGCACCATGCCCTGGACGCGCGCGCTGATCGAGTCGTTTTGCACCATAAAGTTTTGCGCGCGGGTCTCGGAATCGATCTGCACCTGCCCGACCATCTCCAGCAGGTTGCGATAGGCGACTACCTTGGCGCCGCGAAAGCCCATCAGGCGCTTTTGCACGGGATTGCTCAGGTGGTCGGGGGCCACCGCGCTGCCGTACACGACGAGCACCTTTTCGCTCCAATCGACAAAACCATCAATGGGTTGGCCGTCGGCCGTTTGTCCGCTGAGCGGTTCCTCGACGCTCTGGGCACCGAGGGCCGTATGCAGCAGAAGAAGGACGATGAGTAGGCTGGGCATCATACGTTGATAATACGCGCTACGGGGGGTGGAGAAAAGAGAAAAATGGACAATAGCCGGCACCGCGAGGCGCCGGCTAGGGGGTTGTTGGAGTGGGTCTATAAGCCGAGTTCTGTCCGCGCGCTTTCTACGGCGCGCTGTGCGAGCATTTATCTGGGACGACAGTTACCTGTCGCCTCGTTGCGGCCTACCCGGGAATGATAATGAGGCGGACCACCTCTCTTCCCCTATTTGGCCTTGCTCCGGATGAGGTTTGCCGTGCCATCTGCGTCGCCGCAGATGCGGTGAGCTCTTACCTCGCCATTTCACCCTTACCCGCGCAGGCGCGGGCGGTATCTTTCTGTTGCACTTTCTGTGGGGTCACCCCCCCTGGGCGTTACCCAGCATCCCGTCCTGTGGAGCTCGGACTTTCCTCACTTCCGATCGTCAATAGAACGGATAGCGCGTTCGCCCGACCCACTCCAAAAGCAGTCTGTTCTATTCGGATTCGTCGTCCCAAACCATGATGGAACCGCAGTTTTCGCAGTTGATGATGCGTTCGCTGCGCCGGACTTCGCTGCGCTGCTGTGGCGGCAACTGGCGAAAGCACGTGCCGCAGGAGCCCTTGCGCACGGCGGCGACGCGCTTGGAGCGGGGACCGCGCCGCCGCTCGTATATCGTCAGCAGGCGCTTTTCAATCGTCTGGGCCACATCGCCGCGCCGCGCCTCTACTCCATCGACCAGCTCCTGCATTGAATCCAGCTGCTTTTGCAGCTCGTCAATGCGCTCCTGTTGGGCCTGACGGACTTCTTCAAATGCCGTTTTTTCGCTTTCAATTTGCTCTTCGAGCTGCTGAATAGCCTCGATGGAGTCGAGGAGCAGGCTTTCGTGTTCTGCCAGCGTGTTCTTACAGGCCTCGATCTCCATTTGCAGCGCGTCGTACTCTTTGTTGTTGGTCACGACGGAAAATCGTTCTTCGTGCTCTTTGAGATTGACTTTCGCGCTCTCTATATCGAGCTCGCTCTGGCGCTGCTTCCTCTCCCACTCGGCTTTTTCCTCTTCCATCTCCTGCATCAGCTGGCCGGCCGAATCTATTTCGGACTGGCGCTCGTTGATTTCAGCGGGATACTGGTCTTTGGCCTTCTCGAGGGATTCCAACTCCTTGTCGACTTCTTGGAGCTTTAAAAGCTGTAGCAGACCTTCTCTCATGGTCGATTCCTCGTCTCCTATCCATGCCGCATATCCGAGACCCTATCGGTGTCCGGAAAAGAAAAAGTGCACCTATGCGGTGCACTTGGGGAATCGTATGCGTTATGCGTGTACGATGATTGCAGATCGCAGGGCACGCGCGCGCGACATATCGCAGCGATCAATTTTATGATGGCCGATCACGATCATGGATGCCCGCAGCGAAAAGCGGACGCCGCCAAACCGGCGCGCCCGCGTCCGTGTAACAGCAGATAATAACGGTCGAAAACGATCTGTGGTCAAGATTGGCTATAGCAGCGCGCGGGCCGCATCGGCAACGTGCGCGGCCGTAATGCCGTACTTTTCCAGCAGGTCTTCGTTGGCCGCCGATTCGCCAAAGGTATCGCGAATGCCGATGCGACGCATGGGCGTGGGATGCAACTCGCCTAGCGCCTCGGCGACGGCTCCGCCCAAACCGCCGATAATGGTGTGATCTTCGGCCGTTACTGCGCGACCGGTGTGCGCGGCGGCATCGGCAATGGCCTGTGCGTCCAGTGGCTTGATCGTGGGCACGTGCACCACATGGGCCGACACGCCATCGGCTGCTAGCTGATCGGCTGCCTGCAGGCAGCGCACGGTTTGCGCGCCGGTGGAAAAGATCGTTACGTCCGATCCCTCGCGCACCACGACGGTGCGGCCGATTTCAAAGCTGTAATCGGCGGGGAATACGACCGGCTCCGGGTCCCGGGTCAGGCGTATGTATACGGGGCCGTCGCTGTCGTTGGCGGCGATCATGGCGGCTCGCACCTCTACGGCATCGGCCGGCGAGAGGACGGTCATATTGGGCATGGCGCGCATAACGGAGATATCGGCGACTTCCTGATGTGTCTTGCCGGTCTTGCCCGTGAGCAGGCCCGAGTAGGCGCCGGCAATTTTGACCGGCAGGTTGGGCTGTGCCACGACGACGCGCAGCTGGTCGAGGTCGCGATTGACTAGGAAACAGGCAAAACTGCTCAGCCAAGGGACCAGGCCACAGGAGGCCATACCGGCTGCTACGCCCATCATATTTTGCTCGGCGATACCCATTTGCAAAAAGCGCTCGGGGCGCTCGCGCGAAATTTTGTCGGCCTTGGTCGAATTGGCCAGATCGCCGTCGAGCACGTAGACGCGTTCGTCTCTATCGATTAACTCGACGAGCGTGTCGCCAAAGGCATCTCTCTGGGCGGCGAGCGCATCGCCTGCGGTCAGTGGAACGTGAAGGGTCGTCATGCTAGTGCGGCCTCCTGGGCAGCTAGTTCGTCCTGCGCCTGTTTGAGGTCATCGTCCGTAACGGGCTTTGAGTGCCAGTTAAAGTCGTTCTCCATATAAGAGATGCCCTTGCCTTTGACCGTGCGAGCGATGATTACCGTTGGTTCGTCGCGGTGGGTCTTGGCCTGCTGGCAGGCGTCGATAAATTGATCCATGTCGTGACCGTCAATCTCTAGGACGTGCCAGCCAAAGGACTGCCAGCGGGCCTGCGGGTTTTCCTGCGGCGGCTTGCGGGCTTGGTCGCCGTAGCCCGCCTCGGTGGCCCAGCCGTACTGCTGCAGGCCGTTGAGGTCGAGTATGGCCGTCAGGTTGTCGACGCGGTAGCGTCCGGCCACCAGGGCCGCTTCCCATATCTGGCCTTCCTGCGAGTCGCCGTCCCCAAGCATGACATAGGTGTGGAACGATTCGCTTTTCAGTCGCGCCGCCAGCGCCATGCCCAAACCCGGAGACAGGCCCTGGCCCAGCGAGCCGGAGGACATATCGATACCGGGCAGCATATCCATGGCGGGATGGCCCTGCAGGCGCGAGTCGATGGCGTCAAACGTCTTGAGTTCCTCAAGGGGAAAGTAGCCGCGCAGGGCGAGCGCCGAATAGAGGCCGATGGAAGAATGGCCCTTGGATAGAATAAAGCGATCGCGGTCCGCCTTATGCGGATCTTGAGGGTCGATATTGAGCACCTCGAAATAGAGCGCGATGAGCATGTCGGCCGCCGACATAGGGCCGCCGAGGTGACCGGCGCCGGCGTGGTGGACGGACTCGACTACGAGGCGCCGCAGGTGAATGGCCTGGCGCTTGAGCTCCGTCAAGCGTTCGGGAGCGAGGGGCATCGGTTACTCTCCTTTATCGGAGTGGACGATCTTTGGGGTCAGCATGCGCGCAAAGCGCCGATGTGCAACCGCATGTAAGCTATGCGGTGTGCGGTTTAAAGTCCAGCATAGACGGTACATCAGGACTTCCACGGTATCGGCACGTCAAATTCTGTGGCGCACTCTTCGAGTCGTTTTAGCTCCTCCGTTCCTACGGGCACGCCGCGCTGCCGATATTCGTTTTCGCGGCGGTGTTCAACGACTCCGGGCAGCGTGGTTTCGTCGTAGCCGGCGACGGGTATCATCTCTGCTGAAGCGCGCTGGTTGAGTTCGTCTACGCCGCGTCGCACCTGTTCGGCCGGGGCGAAGAGCCCCAGATCCATAACGACAACTAGGCCGCCCAGACGAGCGCCGGGCCACTGCTGGACGATTTCTTCGGCGCGTGGATCGGCCTGACCGACAAAGGCCCCGCCGAGTAGCGTGCCAATGGCCGTGTAGCCCATGCTTTTAAAGAAGGCGGCGGGTATCTGCGACTCGAGCGCTTCGAACTCCTCGCCGCGCTGGTAGTCAGCCAGTATGCAGGTGGCGCCGTCGAGGATAACGGGCGCGCCATCTTGGCCGGGAAAGCCAAAGCACAGCGGCGGGTTACCGTAGTGGGCCGCGCGCTTGCCTTCGTTGCTGGTATAGTACTGTGGATAGGAACCCTGCACCGAATAGGCGGTGCAGCCTTCTTCCATGGCGCGTCGCACGTAGTGCCCTGCCGAGCCGTAGTGGCCAATGCAGCGCGCCGCGCCTACGGCGATGCCTTTCTCTTTTGCTTTTTCAATAGCTTTCTCCGTGGCCAGCATCGTCGGCGCATAGCCTAGACCGCCGTCGCCGTCCACAAAGATTGACGTATCCGTTTCGCGCACGACTGCGATGTCGGGGTTGGGATTGACGCGGCCGCTGCGGATTGTGCGGCAGTAGCCGTATAGCGCCCGCGTGCCGTGCGAGCGCACGCCGCGCAGATCGGAATTGCTCAGCAAGTGCGCCAGCTGTTGGGCGTGGTCTTCGGGCATGCCGGCAGCCTGTAGGCAGGCTTGGCCAAACGCGCGCAGCTGCTCGACGGGTATGAGGTTGAATTCTTCGGGCGGTCTATTCATGAGTGGGCTCCTGTAGTAGGTGACGGAAAATGTAGACGATGGCGTGCGCATTGGCCAGACCTCGGCAGCCCCGTTTTATGGCCGATTGGCCTGGGAGCCAAGTCGCTGTTGCCGCTGGGCTGTCAGGAGTCAACGGTGCCTTTTTCAAGGCCGATTGGCCTGGCAGTACAAAAGCCTGTTGGCGCTTCACAACTGCAACGGTCGCGATGCGCGCAGCGCCGATTTTAATTCGATTGACAAACTTTTTTCGTTGAGTACTCTAGGGATTAATCCGATGTAGCAATCCGACGATAGGTGCGAGGTGGAGCTATGGAAGCAATGCAGATAAACGGCGATGCGGCGATTGACGTGCCCAAGGTAATAGCCCAGGAGCAGGTCGACTTCTTTATCGAGCAGGGGTACCTTGCCGTCCCCGACCTGATTAGCGCAGACGAGCTCGACGAGCTCAAAGAGGACATCGTCAAAGTGGCGCGCGGCGGCTATCCCTGTGAAAATATCGAGCCCGTTTCGGAGGCTATTGACGATGCCGAGGTGTTGAAGACCGTGCTGTGCATTCACCAGCCGCACTTTGTTAGTCCGGTCATTGAGAAATACGTGCGCCATCCCAAGATCTGCGGTGTGCTAAGCCAGATTACCGCCGCGCACCTGCCCTGGTGGGACGGCAGTGTTAAGTGCATGCAGTCGATGTACTTTGTCAAGCCGCCGCAGTTCCAAGGGCAGGCCTGGCACCAGGATGAGGTGTACATTCCAACGCGCGACCGCTCGCTGATTGGCGCTTGGATCGCGGTTGACGACGCCACGCAGGAAAACGGCTGTTTGTGGATTATTCCCGGTTCGCATCGAACCGGCTATCTGTATCCGCAGCGCGATCACGAGAGGCCGGAAGAGTTCGACTTTGCCCCCGAGAGCTACGGTTTTGACGAGAGCGTGGAGGTGCCCGTCGAGGTAAAGGCAGGTACGTTGGTCTTCTTTAATGGTTACCTATTGCACCGCTCGCGCAAAAATCACAGCGGCGTGTACCGCCGCGTGTTGGTAAACCACTACTGCAACGCCTGGAGTCTGCTTCCGTGGAGCTTGGAGGAGGGCGAGCGCGTAGCCAATGCGGACCGACGCAATATTCTGCCCGTATCCGGCGTAGATCCCTATGCGTGGAAAGGCTATCAGAAGCCGCCTCGTTCGGTGAGCTTGCGCCAGTGCAAAGCCATTCGCGATATGCAGGACGATGGCTGAGCGACTGCGCGTCGCGGCTATCTGTACAACCTACTACGCCAAGTCGCACGCCGATGCTATCGTCGGCAAATTCGTCAAGGGTATGTCGACCGACGAGGGCTTTTTCCCGCCGGAAGTCGACGTAGTCTCTCTCTATATCGACCACGTATTAGAGAGCGATATCGGCGTCGACCTAGCGCGGGCGCACGGCATTCCCATCTACCCGAGCATTCGCCGCGCCCTGCACGCCGGTGATTCGCACCTCAACGTCGATGCCGTGCTGCTGATCGGTGAGCACGGCGACTATCCCTGGAACGAGCGCGGGCGCCACATGTACCCGCGCCGTTACTTTTTTGAGCAGATTGCCGGAGTGTTTGCCGAGAGCGGCCGCGCCGTGCCCGTTTTCAACGACAAGCACTTTGCCTACGACTTCAGCGATGCGCTGTGGATGTGGCGTCGAGCCGAGGAACTGCAGATTCCGCTAATGGCCGGATCGTGTTTGCCCCTTGCCTGGCGCGATCCGTCGCTAAACTACGATTCCGGCGTCGATCTGCGCGAAGCGCTGGCTATTGGCTATGGCGGCATCGAAGCCTATGGCTATCACACGATAGAAACGCTGCTGTGCATGGCCGAACGCCGTGCTGGAGGCGAGGCCGGTGTGCGCTCTGCACAGTACCTGGAGGGCGACGCCGTATGGCGCGCGCGCGACGAAGGACGTTTTTCTGGCGAATTGGCCAATGCGGCGTGGGCGGCGATGGAGTGCAAGGGCGCGATCGAAGCAGGGTCTGACCGGCCGGCGGCCTTTCTCTTCGATCATGTAGACGGCTTCCAGAGCACCTGCCTGATGCTGAACGGCTCGGTGCAGAGCTGGGCCTATGCCGAACGCGATGCCAGCGGCGTGCAGGCGACGGAATTCTACCTGCAGCCCGACGGTCCCGGTGCGAGTTTCGGCTATTTGTGCCGCAACATCCAGCGCTTTTTTCAGACGGGAACAGTGCCCTATCCGGCCGAGCGCACGCTGCTCGCCACGGGTATGATCGACGCGGTGATGAACTCGCGCTACGAGGGGGGGACTGCAGTGCAAACGCCGCTGTTAGACATTGCATACAAACCGCCGCTCAGCGCGCCTATGCGACCGATTGGGATACGCCCTAGCGGCGCCAGCTTGGACCGAGACGCACCCGATTTGCTCATCGAATGGCGCGACTGACCTATAGATTAGAATGGTAAGGGGACATGATACAATAAAAACCGCCGGGGCAGCAGCTCCGGCGGTTTCTGTATGGTGGGCGATACTGGATTTGAACCAGTGGCCTCCGGTATGTGAGACCGGCGCTCTAACCAACTGAGCTAATCGCCCGCATCTGGCAAAATGGTGGGCCCAGTAGGACTTGAACCTACGACCAACGGATTATGAGTCCGCCGCTCTAACCAACTGAGCTATAGGCCCGTAAAAGCAAAGACCAAATGTAGATGTTTTCCACTTAGGGTCAAGAGCTTTGTGCGTCCGCGTAGCGCTGCCGCTCTTGGTTCAGCTGCACGAGTTCGCCGCTCAGCCGCAGCACCTCATCGTCGTTGCCATTTTGCTCGGCTTGGACGAGTGCGTGGCGTGTGGAATGGATGCGGCGCTGCAGCGAAGTGCGCTGAAAAAACATGACCGACTGGCGCCACTGCTCTTCCACCTGTTCTTCTGAAAAGCCAAACATCGCGCACTCGCTTACCAAACGGCTCAGGCGCTCGTCTTCGAGTGCGTCAATCAACAGCCCTAGGTCAACCGTATCTGCGTTGGAGAAACGCCCGTAGAGCGCTTCGAGCAGCGCGCGGCAGGCGCTGGATTCTAGGCATTCGGCGTTTAGCTCGGCCGCCGTGGCCGCGATATAGCTGGGGTAGTGCAACAGCAGGCCGATAAATTCGCGCTCGCGGCGCGGCGGTTCGGGTACCTGAGCGGCGGCCGGTTCGGTCGCCGGAGCCGAGCGCGTGCGTCCCTGGCGCTGGACGACCTGACGCATTTCTTGTCGCAGGGCGCTCTCGTCCACGGAGAGTCGCTGGGCCACTTCGCGCATCATCAGATCGCGGCGCACGGCATCGCGCGGGCGCGCCAAGAGCGGCTTGAGCGCTTCTATGGCCTGCGCTTTGCCCTGCACGCTGCCCAGGTCGTGCTGTTTGCCCATCTGGTAGAGGTAGAAGTCGAGAGCCGACTGGCCCTTTTCGGCCATGGACAGCAGCGCATCTGGTCCCTCTGCCTGCACAAAGGTGTCGGGATCGTGTTCGCTGGGCAGGGAGACCACGCGCGCATCGGCACCGCTGCCCAACACAATTTCTAAACCGCGCATAGCGGCGTTGGACCCGGCCGCATCGCCGTCGAAAAGCAAGACGATGCGGTGCGCATAGCGCGCCAGCGCGCGACAGTGATCTTCCGTCAGCGCCGTGCCCGAGGTGGCCACCACGTTTTCGATGCCCGCCTGCACCAGACTCAACAGGTCCATATAGCCCTCGACGACAATAGCCGAATCGCTGCGGCGTATGGCATCGCGCGTGTGAGCCAAGCCGTAGAGCACGTTCCCCTTGTGATAGATAGCCGTTTCGGGAGAGTTGAGATATTTGGGTTCCTGCTCTGCCTGCAGGGCGCGTGCGCCGAAAGCGATAACGCGGTTAGACAGGTTGGCGATGGAAAAGGTGGCGCGGTCGCGGAAACGATCGTAGTAGCCGCTGCCGCTCTGTCTGGGCAGAGCCAACCCGGCCCGCTCCATTACCTGCGGCCCCAGGCCGCGCCGGCCGGCTACTTTCAGCAGGCCGTCCCAGGCGTCTGGGGCATAGCCCAGGCCGAAGCGCTCGATCGTTTCGTCGCTCAGGCGGCGGTTGCGCAGATAGGCCAGTGCATGCTCTCCGGCGCTGTCGTTGAGCAGCATGTGGTGAAAGTATTTGCTTGCCAAGTCATTGGCTCGGTATATCTCGTCTGCCGCATCGCTGGCAGCGCGCGTTGGCGCGTCGTCTTGCGGCAGGGTGATTCCCGCGCGTGCGGCGAGAAATGCCACGGCCTCGACAAAGCTGACGCGGTCTATTTCCTGGATGAATTTGAAGGCGTTGCCGCCGGCGCCGCAGCCGAAACAGTGGTAAATTTGTCGTTCGGGGCTGACGCTAAAAGAGGGCGAATTCTCGTTGTGAAAGGGGCAAAGGCCGAATAGATTGCGCCCCTTTTTGCTCAGCTGAACGTGCTCTGAGACAATTTCGGCGATATCCGTTGCATCGCGGATGCGTTCCAATATGTCTTCGGGGATTCGGGGCATTGCTCGGGAGAAGTCTTTTCCCTATTATTGACCGTTGGCAGGATGTTAGTTAAGATATTTTTGGCCGCTGTCTGGGTCAAGGCCGTTGGGCTCGGGATGGTTTGGACCGCCCGACCTGTTGTGCAGTGCAAAAGAGCGAGATCTGGCCTGTTGCAGGGACGCTGGCAGCGTCTTAGAGGTCGGGTTTCTGGTGGCGTTCAGAGTGGGAGATGAGGCCGCTTTTTGCTCAATCGGCCCCGCTGCGTCTCTGTTCGACAAAAGGGGAGGTGTTCGGCATAAATAATTGAGAAATCGCTTGACTCTGAAGTTTATTACTATAAATTTACGACAATTATCTAGTGTAGTTGGTATCGCGCATCACCGCTGTAAACTCAAAGCATTTTACCATTTGTGCCCTCTACCGGGGCCGGGACCAACGAGCTGCGTCTATTTCCGGCCTTCACCGGAAACAGAAATGACAGCATCGATGAGGAGGATATCGGACATGTCGAGAGGCAAAAAAGTGTTCTTTTCGGGCTTAACCCTTTTAGGGTTGGGTTCCTTTCTCGCGTACGCCAATCCGGCTGAAGCGGCAATGACAGTCAGCTCGGCGCCGGCCGCCGGTGTGGACAATATCGCGCCTGGCCCTGTTAGCGCGGTGGCTGTTGAGGCGGACCTGGGTGCGGTTACCGTCACCATCTCTTGGGGATTGGCCGCTGCTGACTTTGTGCGCCAAGCGCCCGTGGGTTCCGACCTGACGTCCGGTGGCGTCTTCAGCAACGTCAATGACGTGGCTGGCTATAACGTGTGGCGCCGTCCTGTCGGTGGCGAAAACGAGCTGGTGTCCAATGTGGGTGCTGGTTCCGTATCTTATGTCGATGATACGGTCCAGGCCGGTCTCACATACATTTATTCGGTCACGGCCCTCGATCGCTCTGGCAACGAGAGTGACGTCATCGAGTCCGACCAGATCAATCTGGGACCGCCGCCGTCGGGCGGTAAGCCCGCGGTGCCGCCGGGTTCGGTTATCAGCAAGGCCGCTCAGGTCAAGCTCGATGCGGAACTGCCGCCGGCCGATGCGCAGGAGCAGTTTATCGCCGATATGCGCGCTGCGCTGGCAGAGCTGTTGGGCATCGCCATCGACCGCATCAAGATCAACGGCATCAGCGCCGGTAGTATCATCATTGATTTTGAGATCGAAGACGATCCCGCGTCGACGGTTTCGGCGGATGACGCCGTTGCCAGCCTCGAGACGCAGCTGACGGAAAACCCCGATGCCTTTGTCGGCGTCGAGGGTGCCGGCACGGTGCTGGAAGTCGTCTCCTTTCAGGCAAACCTCTCCTCCATCGATCTCGGCGCCGTTGGTGCTGACGAAATCGCTGTCGAGACGCTGTCTTTTACCAACACGGCGACGGATGCAGAGGCGGTGCTCAGCGTAACGGCTTCTGCGAGCGGAGATGGCTATTCGGTTTCACCTGCTACGCTGTCGCTTGCGGCCGGCGAAACGGGTTCCATCGACGTCGAATTCGACGCGGCGGCCGTTGGCAACCTGAACGGCTCCTACGCAGGCTCTGTGACGGTGCTGACCAATGATCCCAATCAGCGCGAGACCATTGTGTCCGTGTCGGCTTCTATTGATGCCGGGCTGAACCTGGCTGGTATCGCCGTTAGCGGCGCCGTGCCGGCCAACTTTGGCAGCGTGTTTATCGGTGCCGATCGATCGCTGAACGTCAATATCACCAACACCGGCGACCTGACGCTTAGCGGCACCCTGGCCATTGAAGGCGATGCCGCTTTCACAGTGGCTACGGGCAGCTTCAGCGCAGAGGGCGGCCAGTCCGCCGTCGCGTCTGTCACGTTTACGCCGACGGCGGCCGGTGCGGCCAGCGGCGAGTTGGTCATTACCAGTAACGATGCCGATCAGCCGGAAGTGCGCGTTGCGCTGTCGGGTACCGGTAGCGATCCCGGCGACGTGCAGATTCTGGTGGACGCAAACGGCGATCAGATATATGGCGACCTTGACGGCGATGGCAAAGTGCAACTTACCGATTTCTACATCTTTGCTGATGACTTTGGCTTGACGTCGCCTGCCAATGCGGGGTCGGACATCGACGGCAATGGCAAAGTGGAATTTACCGATTTCTACATCTTTGCTGATAACTACGGCAAGAGCGGCACGTACGTCGGCGCTGGCGGTTAATCTGGCGCTATGTAGGGCTGCATAGGGGCGTTAAATCGTCCCAAGTAATATGGGGAGAGCGATGCGTTACCTTGGTAGCGCATCGCTCTTTTGCGTCTGAAAAAGACTTGACCGAGAGCAATTGGGTCGTTTAGATTAAATATCCGCTTCTTTTGCACGGAATCCACTCGACTATGGTTTTCACCGCATCATGTTGAAGAAAGCGTTGTTTGCTGCTATACTGGCGCTTTGTGCTGGTTCGGCCAGTGCGCAATTTACGTCTACAGCCGAATCGGTGGCCGCTGTCGACAATATTCCGCCGTCTCCAGTAACAGACCTACAGGCCCTAGTCGCCGGTGGGGCGAGCGAGCGCAGCGTGGCGCTCACGTGGACCCTTTCGGCCGACGATGCTCTCCTATTCACCTCTTCTATCGGCGGTGCTGTGGTGCCCTCGGCCGACGTGCGCGGCTATAAAGTGTATCGGGCAGACGAAGGCGGCAGCGAAGTGCTGCTCGCTACGCTGTCAGCGGGCGTATCTGAGTATGTCGATGCCACTGTGGAAGACGGCGCCTCCTACATCTATTCGGTGCGTCCCTTTGACCTGGACAACGAAACGGACGTCGATGTCGTCGCTGGATCAGAGGCCGACCTAGCGCGCATTGTCTTGGTCGGCGGGCCTTCAGAAGTTGCAGTCAAGACGACGATTAAGGCGTCGATGCGCATCGGCAGCGAGTTGAACCTGGCCAACGAGATTGTAGTCGCCGCTTTTACCGAAGAGTTTATTCGGCAATTAGCTGCCCTGCTGGGCATCAACCCTGCGCGCATCACGATTACGGGCCTCGCCTCAGGTAGCGTGATTGTCTCCTTCGAGATTGCGGAACCGGATGCTGGATCAGAGGAACTCAGCGCCACGGATGCGCTCTCTACCCTCAAGACGGAAGTTGAATCCGGCACAGATGTCTTTGATTCGATCGGCGGGGTGCTGGCGCTCGACGACGAGTCGACTTCGGTCTTGGTTCCGGTAGAAACGCCGTTAGATAGCGAAGGCAATCCGATCTTGGGGTGGTTTACGCGCCAGGGAGATCAGGTGGGTTTTGACGACTTTTTCCTCTTCGCAGACTACTTTGGCACGTCGGCGGGTGATGCTGGCTATGATGCTCGCTTTGACATCGTGCCCGATGGCAGCATCGACTTTGGCGATTTCTTCCGCTTCGCCGACGATTTTGGTAAAGTTGTCGCCAATGCTTCTGTGATAAATGGCGGTTAATTCGCTGTGATTGGGGGCCTGCGGCGAAAGGCTATTTGTTCGTAATGTCTTTGCGCCGCAGGCACTCCTCTTGACAAGAGCACAGTTGATTTATACCTTTGCATAGTTCCTACTTCCCGCTCGCATTTATAAAATATCCCGCACAACGGAGTACCGAAGCGCCCAGATGAGTATAGACGAGGGATACGAGCGGTTTTCCTCGTTGTCAGTACTTGGCTATTTGGGCACGGATAATAGTTAGTACCTCCCTTTACGAATCTAAAAACCACGAGACAGCACGCGGTTGCCGTTTCCTGATTGGCGTTGGCGGCCGCGCAGTACGCACCTACCGACCCAATTGAATTGCCTTTTGTGCACCGTACCCGTATAGGCTTGGTTTCTGGCTTTCACTCAGCTGCATGTGCTCACTAATTAGCAAAGGTCGCAAGGAGATATAATGCCGCCTGCCAACAAAAACCAGAAGATGAATATCGTCGAACTCCAGCGCATGAATATCCTGGACCTGCAGGAATTGGCCAGGAATTTGGAGGTCGCCGACTTTACGGCCTTGCGCAAGCAAGAGCTGATCTTTGCCATACTCAAACACCAGACCGAGCGCAGCGGGCTGATCTTTGCCCAGGGCGTGTTGGAAGTGCTGGAAGAGGGTTTTGGCTTTCTGCGTTCGCCGAGCTACAACTACCTTCCCGGACCAGACGATATATACGTCTCCCATTCGCAGATCAAGCGCTTCAGCCTGCGCACGGGTGACACGATCTCCGGGCAAATTCGCCCACCTAAAAACGACGAAAAGTACTTTGCACTGCTGCGCGTGGAAGCGATCAATTTCGAGGATCCCGAAGTCACCAAAAACAAGACGATTTTCGAAAACCTGACGGCGCTGCACCCGGCTGAGCGCTTTAAGCTCGAGCACAACCCGAAGGACATGACGACCCGCATTCTCGATTTGCTTTCGCCGATTGGCAAGGGGCAGCGCGGGCTGATCGTCGCCCCTCCGTTTACCGGTAAGACCATGCTCTTGCAGAAGTTGGCCAACGCCATTACGACCAACCATCCAGAAGTCGTGCTCATCGTTTTGCTGATTGATGAGCGCCCGGAAGAAGTCACGGATATGCTGCGTTCGGTCAACGGCGAAGTTATTAGCTCGACCTTTGACGAGCCGGCCACGCGTCACGTGCAGGTTGCCGAAATGGTTATCGAGAAAGCGCGTCGCCTGATCGAGCACAAGCGCGATGTGGTGATCTTGCTCGATAGCATTACGCGCCTGGCGCGCGCCTACAACACCGTGACGCCGCACTCGGGACGCATCTTGACCGGCGGCGTCGATTCAACGGCGCTGCAGTGGCCGCGGCGCTTTTTCGCCGCGGCGCGCAACGTCGAGGAGGGCGGCAGTCTGAGTATTATTGCGACGGCGTTGGTCGAGACCGGCAGCCGCATGGACGAAGTGATTTTTGAAGAGTTTAAGGGCACTGGCAATATGCAGGTCCAGCTCGACCGGCGCCTGAGCGGTCGTCGCATCTATCCCGCGATTGACGTGACGCAGACCAGCACGCGCAAAGAAGAGCTGCTGCTGTCTGAGTTTGAGCTGAGTCGCTCGTGGATTTTGCGCCGCATCCTCAACCAGATGGGAGTGGTCGAGGGCATGGAGTTTTTGATGGAGCGCATGGAGGGCACCTCGTCCAACGAGGAATTTCTCAAGGCAATGAACGACTAGCGATGTAAGTTCTGGCAGGTAGATCTTGCATTTTTGAATGCGCGGCCTATTTTATTACTGCTTGTGGAAAGATTGAATCTTTCGCGTTAGAACGTTCGGAGGAAAGAAAGTGAAAGCAGATATCCATCCCGATTACCATCCTGTAATTTTTTTGGATTCGAGCTGCGATTTTAAGATCCTGTCGCGCTCGACGCTCAGTTCGCAAGAGACGATGGAATGGGAAGACGGCAATAGCTATCCGGTGATCCGCGTGGAAGTTAGCTCGGCATCGCACCCGTTTTACACGGGCAAGCGCCAGCAGGTGCTCGACCGCGGCGGACGCATCGAGCAGTTCCAGCGACGCTATGGTAAGAAGGCCGAAGAGGCTGAAGAAGCTCCCGTCGAAGCCGAGGGTGCAGCACAGGCTTAGCGAGCTTTATTGCATCGAAAGGTGATAAGGTGTGTTCCTCCGGGACAGTGCCTTATCACCTTTTTCGTGTACGGAACGCGGCGTGAATAGAGAGCCACTGACAAAGGTTTCGTCGACCAAGTTCAATCACGCATGTTGTGAAATGGGTTGGGTGCTGGGCCGATGCACGCTGCAGCGCGCGGGCATATGGCCCGCTTTGATGGACTGCTAGCGTACTCTCACTGCGAGGGGTTGTTATATGTTGGAAAAATTGCTGGAGTTGGAACGGCGCTACGAGGAACTCAACGCACAGCTTTCCGCACCGGAAACGGGCCAAAATCCCGCCCTATTCCAGAAGCTGGCACGCGAAGTGGGCGATATGCGCGACGTAGTCGAAGTCTCCGTTCGCTATCGGCAGGCGCTGGCGCGTCGCGCAGAGGCCGATGAGATCATTGAGGCCAACGAAGACGAGGAATTCGTCGAATTGGCCAGGGCCGAGCGCGATGAACTAGAGGAAGAAATCGAGGAGATGGAAGGGCAGCTAAAGGTGCTGCTCATTCCCAAGGATCCCAACGACAGCCGCGATGCCATCGTCGAAATTCGCGCTGGCGCAGGCGGAGATGAGGCCGGCCTTTTTGCCAGCGATATTTACCGCATGTATCAGCGCTTTGCCGAGCGCAATGCCTTTAAGACGGAGACTCTGTCGTCCAGTCTGAACCCTTCGGGCGGATTCAAGGAAGTCGTATTTTCCGTCGTGGGCAAGGATGCGTTTGGTCGGCTCAAATTCGAGAGCGGCGTGCACCGCGTGCAGCGCGTGCCAAAGACGGAAACGGCGGGTCGCATTCACACATCGGCTGCTTCGGTGGCCGTTCTGCCCGAGGCGGAAGACGTCGAAGTAGAGATTGACGAAGACGATTTGAAAATAGAGGTGTACCGGTCTAGTGGTCCGGGCGGCCAGAGCGTTAACACGACGGATTCGGCGGTGCGCATCACGCATGTGCCGACCGGGATCGTCGTCGCGTGCCAGGACGAAAAGTCACAGCTGAAGAACAAAAACAAGGCCATGAAGATTCTGCGCGCGCGCCTCTATGACAAAGTGATGTCGGAGCAAAAGGCGCAGCGCGATGCGGCGCGTGCCGGGCAAATTGGCTCCGGCGATCGCAGCGCAAAGATTCGCACCTATAACTTTCCCCAGGGACGCGTCACCGACCATCGCATTACGCTGACCCTGTATCGGCTGGAAGAAGTGCTCGACGGCGATCTCGACGAATTTGTGCAGCAGCTGGCACTGGCGGCCCAGGAACAGCGCCTGCAGGCAGCCGATTCGTAGCGAGCGATGTCGTCGGCACCGCGCAGCTGGAAACTGCTGGACATACTCGAAGAGACGAGTCGTTTCTTTGCAGATAGGCACATCCCCGATGCGCGGTTACAAGCCGAGTTATTGTTAGCTGCCGTCCTCGATTTAAAGCGCCTCGACCTCTACCTGCAGTTTGATCGTCCCCTAGATGCGGGCGAGGTCGATCGCTATCGAGATTGCGTGCGTCAGCGCCTGCGCCGCGTGCCCGTTCAGTATATCGTAGGCACGGCCGCTTTTCGCCATCTCGAACTATCTGTAACCCCTGCCGTGCTTATTCCTCGTCCCGAAACAGAAGTGCTGGTCGATGTCGCATTGGAGCGCCTGGCCGACCGTTCCGCACCGCGCTGCTTGGACCTGTGCTGCGGTTCGGGGGCTATAGCCCTATCGCTGGCGTTTGAGAACGAACGGGCTCTCGTCGCAGCATCTGATATCTCGCAGGAGGCGCTGCAGATTGCCAGGCAAAACGCCGAGCGCAGCGGCGTTAGCCAACGGATCGAATGGCTGTGCGGCGATCTATTTGCTCCTCTGGGTGACCGCCTGTTTGATCTGATTGCCTGCAATCCGCCCTACGTGCGCCACGGCGATATTGCCACGCTAGAGCCGGAAGTGCGTCAACACGAACCGCACCTGGCGCTGGACGGCGGCGGCGACGGGTTGGATTTCTATCGGCGAATTTGCAGCGATGCGGGGCGTTTTCTCGCGCCGGCCGCCCACATCATTATGGAGATCGGGCACGGGCAGGCCGATGATGTCGTTTCCATGCTCGACGGGACGGCTCAGTATGAGGCGGTTGATGTGATCGCTGATCTCAACGATATTCCCCGCGTAATCGCTGCGCAACGGCGTGTGGAGATCGCTCATGGCTAAGAAAAAACGCTCGACCTACGTCTGTCAGTCCTGCGGCCACAGCGCAGTGCGCTGGTTTGGGCGCTGTGCGGGCTGCGGCGAGTGGAATAGCTGCGTCGAAGAGATGCCGGTCCAAGAGGACCGTCGACGCGAACACGTAGCGGCTGCCGCGCGCGCTGAACTGCAGCCTATAACAGAGGTGCAGAGCCAAGATCACGAGCGCTTGCGGGTGGATATTTCTGAGTTTGACCGCGTGCTGGGAGGCGGTATTATGCCGGGCTCCGTCGTACTAGTTGGCGGTGATCCGGGCATTGGCAAATCGACGCTGCTGCTGCAGATGGCCGGGCAATTATCGTCTGCGGGTCTCGACATTGCCTATATCTCTGCGGAGGAGTCGGCGGCGCAGATCCGCCAGCGCGCCGACCGCTTAGGTGCCCTCTGCGACGAGCTCAAAGTGCTAGCGGAAACCAATCTCTCGTCGATACTGGAGCAGCTCAAGCGCGCCAATCCGATGGCCATCGTCATCGATTCAATTCAGACCATCTACATGCCCGAGTTGGAGAGTGCTCCCGGCAGCGTTACCCAGGTGCGCGAGTGCGCTGCGCGCCTGGTGTATCTGGCCAAGGAGACGGGTGTTCCGGTCTTCCTCGTTGGGCACGTGACCAAGGAAGGCACGGTAGCGGGTCCGCGCGTGCTGGAGCATCTAGTCGACACGGTGCTCTATTTGGAAGGCGAGCGCCACCACCACTTCCGCATTTTGCGCGCGGCTAAGAATCGCTTTGGTTCGACCAACGAAATAGGCATCTTCGAAATGCGCGATCGCGGCCTGAGCGAGGTGGCCAACCCGTCGGAAATTCTGCTGGCTGAACGCGCCGAAGGCGTTTCGGGCTCTTCCATTGTGTGCAGTGTGGAGGGAACCCGTCCGCTGATGGTCGAAATTCAGGCGCTGGTAAGCCGCTCCAGCTTTGGTTACCCGCAGCGCGTGGCTACCGGAATCGATACCAAGCGCCTGTCGATTATTATTGCCGTATTGGAAAAGCGCTGCGGGCACGATCTGTCGGGTGAAGATATTTTCGTTAACGTCGTCGGCGGTCTGCGCCTTGACGAGCCGGCGGTGGATATGGCCGTGGGGCTGGCTATTGTCTCCAGTTTTCGCAACGTGCCGATTGAGGCCAAGACGGTCGCGCTGGGGGAAATCGGCTTGGGGGGTGAAATTCGTCCGGTCAACCAGATTGAGCGCAGGGTTGCCGAAGCGCGCAGCCTGGGTTTTGCGCGCTGCTTGGTGGCGCGCAGCAACCTAAAGGGCTGGAAGCGCCCAGAGGGTATGGAAGTGATCGGTGTCGGCGGGTTGGAAGCGGCGGAAGAGTTGGCGCTTGGCACCTAGCGTGCTCCGTGTCTTTTCTGCACAGGATGCGTAGGATCTGCCACACGATCGTTTTGCTCCGCGTGTGTCAGCGTTCCGTAATAAATTCCATTAATAACTGTTAATAAAAAACTTATGGTAATTTTTGCCAAACTGGCACGCCCTTTGTATATCCATCTGAGCAGCTTAATCAAATTTAATTAAAAAAGAACTTGATTCCTGCACAAAGATATACTATTTTTATGTTCAGTTATCAGATGTGCAGCTAAGCGAGCTTTCTCCAATTCACTCCCTCTCTATAGGAGAACGATCATGGTGGCGGGCAAAAACAAACTGAGCAGCGTCGGCAAGAGCGAAGGTGGCGATCGGGACAAGGCGATTAAACTCGCTTTGGATCAGATCGAGCGCCAGTTTGGCAAGGGTTCGATTATGCGTCTTGGCGAGTCGGCATCCATGGACGTCGACGTTATTCCCACCGGGGCTATTTCCCTGGACGCTGCGCTGGGCGTTGGCGGCATTCCACGCGGCCGCGTTATTGAGCTCTTCGGTCCCGAGTCGGCTGGCAAAACCATGTTGGCACTCCACATTGTATCCGAAGCGCAGCGCATGGGCGGTGTGGCGGCCTTTATCGACGCCGAGCACGCCCTCGACGTGGGGTTTGCGCGCAAACTCGGTGTCGACGTGGACAACCTGCTGGTATCACAGCCCGATTCCGGCGAAGAGGCCCTCGAGATAACGGATACGCTGGTGCGCAGCGGTGCCACCGATATCATCGTCGTCGACTCCGTGGCAGCGCTCGTTCCCAAGGCCGAGTTGGAAGGAGACATGGGCGATTCACACGTGGGGCTGCACGCGCGTCTCATGTCGCAGGCGCTGCGCAAACTCACGGGCTCTGCGCAAAAGTCGGGCACGACCGTGCTCTTTATAAACCAGCTGCGCATGAAAATTGGCGTTATGTTCGGCAGTCCGGAAACCACTACGGGCGGGCGGGCGCTGTGTTTCTACTCGTCCGTGCGGCTCGACATCCGCGGTATTGGCGCCATCAAAGACGGCGACGAAGTTATTGGTCGGCGCACGCGCATTAAAGTAGTTAAGAACAAGGTCGCGCCGCCCTTTAGAGAAGCCGAGTTCGACATCATGTTCCGCGGTAACGACGTTGGCATCTCCCGAGAGGGCGATCTACTCGATCTCGGCGTCAATAGCGGCATTATCGACAAAAGCGGCACCTGGTTTTCCTACGGGGATACGCGCCTGGGGCAAGGCCGGGAAAACGCCCGTATATTCCTGCGCGACAACAGCGAAGTTTCGCAGCGGATAGAGATACAGGTGCGGCAGGCGCTCAGCATGAAAACCGATGCGTTAGAAGATCAAGAGTGCGAGGACAGCGAAAGCCCAGAGCCGATAGAAGCATAATTATTCACCGTGGACCCGGGCCGACGGTCGGCGATTGAGCACCCCACACCTCTTTCTGCTGCGCCGCCCCGGGTCCGCCCCTCCCCGCCCCTGCGACCGATGTCGCATATATACAGGGGTTGAAAGCAGGTGCATATGTATGCCGTAGAGAGCAATTCACTTGGGTCGTATCAAACCCGCATAGACGCAGCACAAACCTGGCACGATTTGGAAGACGTGTGTAGCGTTTTAGATAGCGCCTTTTTAACTGGTCAAATGACGCTGTCATCGTTAGAGGTGCTCTGCGCGTCTCTAACACAAAAGGCGCGCACCCTTCCTACATATCACACCCTATCGGCGGCGGACTTGGTTGAGCAAATCGATCAGTGCGACTGCTGTGGATCGACCGCTTTTCGCGACAACGGCGGTCAGGTCGTATGCTCTGTATGCCATCCCGATCCGCATCGCACGGCACAGTGCCGGCGGGCTGCATAGGGGCCAGCAAAAGGAGAAACGATCATGCCCGGTATTCCCCACAGCGATCCACGCCAGTTCGTGCAGGGCGCGCCCGTGCTACACGTTGCCAACGTGCTAGAGACAGCGGCGTTCTATCGCGATGCACTGGGGTTTACCTTTGACTTTGGCGACGAGCACTACGCCGTCGTGTGGCGCGAAAATGCCGCCGTTCACTTTACGCACGGCACGCAGTCCACCGGCAGCGTTCACCTATTTATGTGGGTGCGCGACGTCGATTCCTACCATGCCGAGATTCGGTCGCGCGGCATCGACGTCGAAATGGAACCTACCGACCAGCCCTACGGCATCCGCGAATGTAGCCTGTTGGACTGCAACGGTGTGCGCATCGTCTTCGGGCAAGACTACGAGTTGATATAGCGGATATACACCGCAACACACGCGCAGCATGTGCCTGCGTTGGGTCCCGCGCGTTGCTCCGCCCATTCTGTAGCTGATGGTGTGGGTGGCCTCGAATAAACCTGTCCGTGTATCTCGGTCTATACGACACGCTCCGGCGGTATGTCTTATATTGTAAGCATAGCCCGTGAGGTCGTATGGATCCCCATTGGAAAATCAAGAAGAACGAGTGGGATGCCGAGAGCGTCCCGGCACTGGCATTCTTTGAAGCCGTGCGCATTCGCTTTGTCAGCGAAGAGCTTCTTCAGCGCTTCCCCATCCTATTGGAATACTACGTGCACGCAGATATTCGCCAGCGCCTGTCGACGAGCGGTTTGCGTTCGCAGCGCAGCGAATTCCACATCCGTGCGATGTGCAACTACCTAGAAGAATCGGCGGCGGGCGTCTTTGTCATTGAACGACACATGCCACCCGATATGGCGGAAGATCGGGCCATTTTGCTGCGTACTTTTGATGCGCTCGTAGCCGCTGGCTGAAATACTTTGGGCGCCGTATTATACTAAGCAACATGAACACCGATTGGCAGACTAAGACACTGATAAGCTGCGATGCCATTGAGGCGCGCACTGCTGAGTTGGCGCGTGAACTGGCGGCTGATTACGTCGATTCACAGCCCCTTTTGGTCGGAGTGCTCAACGCAGCGGCCCAGTTTCTAATGGCATTAGTGCGCCATTGGCCCGCCTCGAGCCAGTCCGCCATAGACTACGACTTTGTCGATGTGAGCAGCTACGATGGCATGCACAGCAGTGGACAGGTTCGTCTCGTCAAAGATGTACAGCTCAGTTTAGAAGGGCGCGATGTAATCCTAGTGGAAGGAATTGTCGATACCGGGCGGACGCTGCGCTATCTGCTGGATCACTTTTCAGTGCGCAAACCGGCTTCGCTATCGGTTTGCGCCCTTCTCGACAAGCGAAACAGCCGGCGTTTTGACGTGCCGGTAGACTACTGCGGTTTTGAAGTTGACGACCTATTCGTCGTTGGTTTTGGACTTGACTTCAACCAGTCGTACCGCGCACTCGATCACATAGCCGTCTTAGAGAAGCGGATAAAGGAGCCCACATGAGCGCCAAAAAAGTTGTGGTTACAGGGGTTTATGGGCTGATTGCCGGTGCTGTTTTTCGCCACCTACAGCAGCAGGGCGATGCCTACGACGTGTATGGTTTGGCGCGCCGTCGCCATCCTTCCGAACGCGCCCCAGAAGGCGTAAGTGAAATACCCGACGAACGATTTTTCCTCGCCGATCTCACCGATCTCACCGCCTTAGAACGCGCGATGGAAGGCGTGGATACCGTCGTGCAGATGGCCGCCGATCCGCGCCCGGATGCCAGCTGGGAAAGCGTGCTGGCGAGCAATATCGTCGGTGTGCGCAACGTTTTTGAAGCCGCTCACCGCTGCGGGGTCCGCCGCGTGGTGTTGGCCAGCTCGATCATGGTATCTTGGGGCTACCAGCAGGACGAGCCGTACAAGGCAATTGCCGAGGGTCGATTTGACGATGTGCCCCCCGGGTCGCCATCTGTCGTAACGCACGAATGGCCGTGTCGCCCCACGGGACTGTATCCGGCTAGCAAGGTGTGGAGCGAGGCGCTTGCACGCTACTATGCGGATGTGCATAATATGTCGGTGCTGTGTCTGCGGATTGGTTGGGTCAATGCCGAGGACCATCCACACAGCGAGCGCGGAGGAGCCGTCTGGTGCAGTCAACGCGATATCGTGCAGCTAGTACAGCGGGCGATCGACGCGCCAGAAGCGCTGCGATTCGACGTGTGTTACGGTGTATCCAACAACCGCTGGCGCTGGGTTGATATTGAGCATACGCGCGAAATCTTGGGCTATATACCGCAGGATAGCGCCGAAGAAAAGCTGGGTCTGACCGGATAGCTATGGAAATGGGCAGAGCACATGGCGGATAGTAAAGAAAACCGGCGCGATGGAACATCGGTCAAGCTGTTCTTCGCCGTGCTTGGTGCCATCGTCGCCTACCAACTAAACGGATGGATGAGCGGTGAGCCCGAGTGGAGCACGCATCGCGATGAGAGGGGTGGTTTTGTAGTCGATGTAACAGGCAGCGTGGACCAACGCGTGCTGCGCGAGCGCCTGGCCTTTGGTGAGGTGGAGTTTCAATTTCTCATGTTTGCCCGGGGAGACGTACAGTATGCTGTTGCCTACGGCGACGTGCCGAGTGCGGTGACTGCCGACAGTGCGTTAAAGACCGCCGCTACGGCCCTGGCCGAAAAAGTGCAGGGTACCGTACTGTCGCAGCGCGCCGATACTTCCGCTTCGCTGGCAGCACAGCGCGTTCACGTGCGCGCTGCTGATGAGAGCGAATTGCAGATGCTTTGTCTGTGGCGGGAAGGGCGACTGTACCGTCTGATGGCCGGCGGCGAAATCGATGTCGAGCAAAACAGGGCGGATATCGAGCGCTTTTTCGCTTCATTTCGCCCCGTCGCTCTGGTGGGAGAGCAGCCCTAGCGCATTTAAAAAGAGGGGGTCGCGTATGGACAAGTCGAAAGCGCTTATTCAATCGTTAAAAAAAATACCGGTCTTAAAGGGGCTGTCTCCGACCCAAGTGCAAAAGGTTTTCGGCATTTGTGAGGCAAAGAGTTTTGCGGTGGGGGAGACGCTGTGCGTAAAAAATGCCGACAGCGATTCCATGTTCGTGCTGATTGCCGGAGAGCTCGGCATTATGAGCGAGAATGAGTCAGTTATCGCTGCCCTCAGTCCCATTACTACGGTGGGTGAGATGGGTATGTTCACGCGCCTCAAGCGAACGGCTACGGTCAAGTCCATCCAGCCGAGTCGAGTGCTCGTGATCGGCCGCACGTCGTTCGAAATGCTGCTGCGTAACGACTCGGATATGCGTCTGCGCGTTTACCAAAACGTCATAGAAATTCTCGCCGATAAGATCATTAGCGATAATGTGCGCACGCGCGATTATATGGTCAGTCGGGTAACGGGCGAGAAGGAAGTTCGCTCGCTGCGACGAATGCTCAATCTGGCCGTGGTGTCACTGGCTGAGAAAGATGGGCGCAGCTCGGAAGATATATTCGACGATCTCAGCAGTAGAGCGAGCGAAGAGCCGATGCACATTCTCGTCGTGGATGACGACGAGGGAATTCGAAGCGTGCTGACCAATGCGTTAAGCGAGTATCGCGTGACCGATGCGAGCGATGGAAAAGAGGCTTTGGACAGCATCCGCGCCGAGCGTCCAGATCTCATTGTGACCGATATAATGATGCCCAATATGGACGGAATGGGCCTTGCCAATCAGTTACTCAAGGACTACCCGCACATACCGATCATCGCACTGTCCGGCAATGTCGAAGCGGAAGACGTCAAAGGGCATAACTTCGTAGGCTTTCTGGAAAAGCCAATGCAAATGGCCACGCTTTTGGAAATGGTCGAAGAAGCCCTAAAGAGCGAAGTGTAGCGCAGCTTTCGATTCGTCCGTTCTCTTGTCTGCGCTTGCTGTTCTACCAGCGGAACGCTGATCTAACTCAACAACTCAATACAGCACTTTTTGAACTTTTTTCCGCTGCCGCAGGGGCATGGATCGTTGCGTCCAACTTTGGACAGCGCATGGCGCACGGTTTGGCCCTTGACGCTGCCGTCGTCGCGCAGGCGCGCCGTGTAAAGGGCGCCCGCCTCCGGCATAAGAGCGGCCCATGCATCGGCCCCGGGCTGCTTGCCGGCTTCGTCCACATACTCAAAGTAGGCTTCTATCAGCTGCGGTGCGTCGCGCCGCACGGCGTCGGGCAGGTCGAGGGGAGCAACGTGCCGTAAGAGGGTATCCACAATGCCGTCGACTGAAAAGCTGTCCGCTGGAGCTGTGCTGAAAAAGCGCTCCAGCACGACTTCGGCATACTGTTTTAGATGCGGCGGTAGAAAGGTGAAATACTCTGAAGAAGCGTAGTCGCCAATATGCGAAGTCAAGTCGTTGGGCATGTATTCCGGCTGTATCGGAGTGTGTGCAAAGCAATTGGGAGACGGGGTGCAGCCGCGATATACAAAGCCCCCGCTGATCGGGAGATCAACGGGGGCTTTGCCATGCGGTAGGGCCTAGCCTATTTGGCCATGTCCTTCAGCTTTTTCAGGGCCAGTGCTTTGACCTGAACGCTGGCCGGCTTGGCCGCGACGTCCATGGTCTCGCCCGGGCGGAACGGATTGGGCACGCCCTTCTGCGCCTTGCGCGCCGGCTTTTTAACGGTCTTGATTTTCAGCAGGCCCGGCAGCGTGAACTGGCCGACGGCGCCCTTCTTGACGTGGCGCTCAACCTGAGCGGCCAGCTCGTCCAAGACGGCGGCGACGTCCTTCTTGGCCAAACCCGTATTTTCGGCGAGCTCGGCGAGCAACTGCGTTTTGGTCATGGCTTCTTTCAAAGCCGTGGTCTTCTTAGCCATTGTATTACCTCCCCAGGTAAGCGTGGTTGATAGCTGAAAATCTAGCCGCATATTGCTACCAATGCAAGGGCGATATCGCTATTTACAGGGTTTTTTCGGGGTTTTTCGCAAAAAAAACGGAAAAACCCCTATTTTCGTAGGGTTTTTCCACGTCCAAATCCCGTTCACTGCTGCAAAACGGGGTGCGAAGCCGGAATGCTTGGAACGGTTTGGGGGCTATATTTGAGCTAAATTGGATGTGCACTGCGCCTGGCCAGCGATCGTGGCTGGGTCAGTTCGCTATGGGCCCGTCCGTAGAAGTCGGCAATCGTTTGCTGCGCCGGGTGGATTGGTCGGATCGCCCGTTGTGAGTATACTTAGGACCATACTTTTAACTCTACAGGGGAGCGTTATTTATGGGAGCTGAAGCCAAGGCCCGCGCACTGGGCATTGAATTTACCGACGATGCGGAAAAGGGCTATCTAAACATGGTTGCCCGCGTTGGTAACACGCTTTTTACGTCGGGTCACGTATCCGTCATAAAGGGAAAACTGGGAGCCGACCTGGATGTTGAGCAGGGCTATGCGGCTGCGCGCGAGTGCGGTGTTTCGATTTTACAATCCGTGCATCAGGAAGTGGGAACATTGGATGGACTGCGCGTTGTTAAGCTGTTGGGCATGGTGAACTCGGCGCTTGACTTTACCGAGCAGCACCTAGTCGTCAACGGCATTTCCGATCTCTACCACGAGATCTTCGGCAAGGACGGCGACGGTTTTCACGCGCGCAGCGCGGTGGGTTTCGCTCAGTTGCCAACGGGCGTAGCCGTCGAAGTCGAAGCCATATTTGAGTTGCCCTAGCGCGCAATTGAAATGGAAGGGTGTACAACCGATCGATTTACAGCAGTCTTGAAAGAAGGTGATTCAGGGAGCGCGCATAATGCGTCATTGGCCTTTGAGTGTCGGGTCGATCGCATCGCGCAGCCCGTCGCCGAATAGCGTGGTTGCCAATACCGTAATCGCTAAAAAAAGGGTTGGAAATATGCCCAGGTGCCAATAGAAGAACAGGTATTCCAAGCCCTCGTTGATCATTTGTCCCCAACTGGGTACGGGTGCGCTGATGCCAACTCCCAGAAAGCTGAGCGAGGCCTCGATCATCATCGCCTGCGGGATGGCCAAAACAAAGCCGACGATGATCGGCGATATGCTATTGGGTATTAGGTGTCGACGCAGCAGGTAGCTATCGCTGGCACCTAAAACACGTGCAGCGTCTATGTATTCTCGGCTCTTATTGGCCATGATTTGGCCACGGACCAATCGGCAGGTGCTAACCCACAAGAAACCCGAAGAGATGAGAATTACGTTGAGCGTGCCGCCGCCTAGCAGTGAGGCCAGTACAATGGCGATCAGCAGGGGAGGGACCACGCTAAACAGCTCTACTAGCCGCATGATGATCCAGTCAATGCGCCCTCCCCAAAAGCCGGCTAGTGCACCTAGTGGCAGGCCGATGGCAAGGCTAAATGCAGCCGATACCAGGCCTACGCCAATTGATATGCGCGCGCCGTAAACCACCCGCGAATAGAAGTCCCTGCCCAGTGGATCGACTCCGAACCAGTGCTGTTGGGAAGGAAAGGAAAACGCCTGTTCGAGAAAGACTTGGTCGTTGTAGTCTGTTTTTGCTATCAGCGGTGCCCCTAGGGCCATGATGACCAGCGCTGCTAGCACGGCGCCGGACAGCGCGGCTGAGCGGTTGTCTAGAAAGCGTTGCAGCGCCTGTCGAGCAGGGGTGGAATACTCAGTGCTCATCGTTTTGCACTCGCACGCGCGGGTTGAGCAACGTATAGCTGATATCCGTTATGGTATATGCCACTCCCACCAATAGCGTCAGAATGAGAATGAGCGCCATTTCCATGGGATAGTCGCGCTTTTCGATGCTGGACACGAAATATTGTCCAAGGCCGGGCACGCGAAACATTTTCTCGACGAATATGGAGCCGGTAGCCGTGAGAACAAAGGTGGGAAAGAAGAGCGTGACGATGGGAATAGAGGCATTCTTGAGCGCGTGGCGGAAAACGACTTGGCGTTCGGATAGGCCTTTTGCGCGCAGTACGGTGATAAACGGTTGGTTGAGCACGTCAAGCATGCTGGAGCGAGTAAAGCGAGCGAACGTAGCAATCGAGCCAATGGCATAGGCTGCCGTCGGTAGAATCCACGCCGATGGAGAGCCCCATCCGTTTGTCGGCAGCCAGTTGAGCCATACGCCGAAGATGAGCATTAGCATCAGCGCAACCACGTAGATGGGTATGGTGATGCCTAGCGTCGATACTAGCGAAGCGCTATAGTCGATCAAGGAATTGCGGCGCAGGGCAGCTGCCAACCCCAGCAAGATACCTATAGGCGTTCCTATGAGCACGCCCAACCCACCTAAGACCAGGCTGGGAGGCCATGCTCTAGCGAGCACGTCGGTGACGGTTTCTCCGGGACTTTGGAACGGAATGCCAAAGTCCAATTGCACGACGCCCCACATATAGCGCAGGTACTGCATATGCAGTGGCCCATCCAGCCCATATTGCGCGTTTAGCTTGGCGCGGGCTGCTGGTGAGAGCGGCATCTTATCCTCGTCGAACGGTCCGCCTGGCATTGCACGCATTAGGCTGAATAGAAGCACAGAAACTAGAAAGAAAGTCACTAAGATCGAGCCAATGCGGCGGATGATATACAGAGTCATGGGCGTCCTATAAAACGGGATAGCAGCGAATAAAGTGATCGGGACGAGCCTCGATCAGCAGTGCTTCTTCACCACCATCGTTTGCTTTCAGTCGAAGGTCGGGACCGAGAGCTGCATCAGCAGCTTTGCGATGCTGTTCCAGGGTGAGGCGGTTGTGCTGCCTGCGTGGGTCGGGTATCGGTATAGCATCCAATAGCATGCGGGTATATGGATGCAGCGGATGGGTAAAGAGGTCGTCCGCTGTGGCGGTTTCGACCAACTGACCGCGGTACATGACGAGAATTCGGTCGCTGATATGACGCACTGCGCTCAAGTCGTGGGAAATAAATAGAAGGCTTAGACCAATTTGCTCTTTTAGCTCTTCCAGTAGGTTGATAATCTGCGCTTTTACCGATACGTCCAGCGCCGAGGTCGGTTCATCGGCTATGAGCACTTTGGGCTCCAAGCTCAGTGCGCGCGCGATGGCGACGCGCTGGCGTTGGCCACCCGACAACTCGTGCGGGTGGCGCTGACCATAGCTCGCGTCAAGGCCGACGGTTTCCAACAGATGCACTGCGCGTTCGCGCCGTTCGATGGGCGTATAAAGTCCGTGAATATCATACCCTTCGATGATGATTTCGCTCAGGGTAAGGCGCGGGTCAAGCGATGAGTAGGGATCCTGAAATATGACCTGCACGCGACGTCGGAAGTCGAGTAGCTCGCCGGGTTGCATCGCGTCAATGGGCTGGCCGTAAAAGAGCACATCTCCACCGGTGGGCTGTAATAGCTTGACGATGAGTTTACCCACCGTCGTCTTGCCGCAGCCCGATTCGCCAACCAATCCCACGACTTGGTTTTCAGCCAATTCGAAAGATACATCGTCGACCGCTTTGACCACGTGCCGCAGTCGCTTCCAGGGTGGTCCCGTGTGGCTCTCATAGTGTTTCGCTAAGTTGCGAATAGCGATCGGTGCCGTCATGATTCAGACTGCCAACAGTAGACGTATTGCGTATCCGATAGGCGCGTTTGCGGGGGCATTTCCGTGCTGCAGCGAGGTTCGGCCTGCGCGCAGCGAGGATGAAAGGGGCAGCCAGAAAGCGGTGCTGCAGGACTTGGTGCTGAGCCTTCAATGGCAAAGAGTTTTTCGCCGCGCGGACGGGTTATATCGGGAACGCTGCGCAGTAACGCACGCGTGTAGGGGTGTGCTGCGGCTTCGAATAGCTCACATGCGGTGCCGTGCTCCATGACCTTGCCGCCGTACATCACAAATACGCGATCAACCGTTTCGGCAATTACGCCTAAGTCGTGAGTAATCATTATCAGAGCCATGCCGAGTTGGGCCTGAAGTTCCTTGATAAGATCTAAAATCTGGGCCTGCAAGGTGACGTCGAGTGCGGTGGTTGGCTCGTCGGCGATGAGAATGCGCGGTCGGCAACTGAGCGCCATCGCGATCATGACCCGCTGGCGCATGCCACCGGAAAGCTGATCTGGGTAGTGGTCGAGTATGCGCTGGGGATTGGGTATTTTTACCTGGTCCAACGCGTTTGTGGCGATCTCGCGCGCTTCGCGCTTGCCCACGCTCTGGTGCAGTATGATGCCTTCTTCCAACTGATAGCCAATTTTGAACACCGGGTCGAGCGCCGTCATGGGTTCCTGAAAAACCATGGCAATATCGCGGCCGCGGTAGGCGCGCTTTTCCCGTTCTGAAAGAGAGCGTAAGTCGCGCCCATCGAAGCTCAAGCGCTCGGCGCTGACCCGCCCAGGTGGCTCCTTGATTAACTGCATGATGGCCAGTGACGAGACGCTCTTCCCAGAGCCGGATTCGCCTACAATGCCGACGCTCTCGCCGCTGCGGCTTACGTCGAATGATACCCCACGCACGACTTGGACAGTCCCGCTGCGCTGCAAAAAATCGACGCGTAGATTTTGTACGTCGAGAAGTGGGGTAGGCGACATAGCTACCGCGCTCCGGCTACGTGCATGTGGGTTAGGTGGTAGAGCGGATCGGCGCTAAAATGGCTGCCATTTGCGTTTGCTTCGGTGCCTGCTCCGACGATGTGTGGTTTGACCAGTTTGTTGGATTGAGGATGCACCAAATAGGGAAATGCGGCCTCGTCAATCAAGATGCGCTGAGCCTGCTCGTAAAGGTCGGCACGCTGGTCCCAGTCCATCGTTGTATTGGCCTTTTCAACCAGTGCCGTGTATTTGTCATTTCGCCAATTATGGCGGCCGCCGTTGGAAAAAATGCTGAAGAAATTGGATGGGTCGAGATAGTCCCTCATATACGGCGCTTGGAAAAAGTTGTGCTCCGATTTGGCGAGCGCATCCATCCAGGTCTTCAGCTCTTTGCCGTCAATGCCGATGTCGATGTTGAGGACTTCTTTAAACTGTGCCTGCAAGTACTGGGCCATGGGTCCGGCCACGGGAGCCGTTCCGCCTTCTATTCGCCACCACAGCGAGACGTCGGGGAATCCCTCACCGTTGGCGTAGCCGGCTTCGGCAAGGGCTCTTCGGGCTCCTTCGGGATTGAAGCGAGTGAGGTCGGCCAACTTGGGATTATGCCCTGGAAAGCCGGGGGTCAGTAGGGTGCGGCTTGGAACGGCGACGTTTTTGAGCACGGTGCGCGTCAGTTCGTCTCTGTCTACCGCCAGCATCAATGCACGCCGCACGCGTTTATCATCGAAGGGTGACTGGGTATAATCAAAGGACAGGTAATACAAGCCAAACTGAGTTCCGCTTTTTAATTGGTCTGGCAGCCTCGAATTCGCGTAGGCCAGTTGTCCCACGTTGAGGTCAGTTACGTCGAGGTCATCCGCCAAGTATGCGGGAAAGCCCACGGCGGGATCCGAAAGCTGCGGATAGGCGATAATGCCGTCGGCTTGCGGTGCCCATGGACCTGCGTAATGGGGGTTTCGACGCATGGTGATGCGCTCGCCGCGTCGCCATTCTGTCAGCATAAATGGACCACTTGAAACGTAGTGTGCATCGCTGGCAGCCCACTCGTCACCGCGCTCTTTATTGACATGCTCAGGGACCGGGAACCAGAATACGCTGACGCCTGGAATATAGGCTTTGGGTTCGTTGGTAGTCAGGCGTATAGTGCGTGCGTCTGCGGCCTCGACTCCGAGCTGCTCTACGGGTAAATCACCATTCTCAACGGCGGACCAGTTTTTCACGTCTGCCGCCGAAGACCAATACCAGGAAAAGTCATAGCCCTGCTGTACGGCCCGTCGCAGAGCGTACGCGTAGTCCATGGCAGTTAGCGGAACGCCGTCACTCCATTTGAGGTTTTCGCGAAGGACAAAAGTCCACGTATGACCGTCTTCGGAGACACTCCAGCTTTCGGCGGCTAGGCCGTGGAGTTCGCCTTCCTTATCATAGGCGGTCAGCGGCAGTTGAATGATCTCGCATATGCCGGCCCGGTTATAGACGGTCTTCATCCAATCCATATGAGTGCCGCCCAAGCCCGATGGCAAGCGGAGTACATTTTCTACTGTTGCCGGGTTTGTAGTGGCCGTCTGGTTGCGGTCCACAGGCGCTTATAAGCGTCGCTGCGAAAAGTGCAACGAGCGAAATAGGTGTCATGTATGGCTCCACTCTTGTTGTAAGGCTATGGGTAAATGCCAAACATATGGGGTCAAAATATTGACGCAATAGGTTTTCTTATCTTTATTGGGCGAGCATTTAGCAACGTTATAGTTCGTGCGTTATTGCACTTACCGCGCGCAGTGAGAATCGCGTGGCGAATTTAGCGGGTAATGATGAACGATAGAGAAACGTTGGCGCAAAGGGCCCACAGAGACATAAGGACTGGCATATTAGAGGGGCAATTTGCACCTGGTGAGCGTCTGGTTTTGCGCTCACTGGCGCGCTCGTTAGATATGAGCTTAGCGCCGGTCGGCGAAGCGCTGCGCGAACTGGCCCATGAGGGACTCATTGAAATGGAGCCGCGTTGGGGCGCAAGGGTGATCAAGCTAGATCCCAATACCGTTCGCAGCCAACACATTTTGCGCACGGCTATAGAATGTGAGGCAGCCCGCCATTGCGCTCTGTATGCGTTGGATATTCAGCATCAAGAAATTTTAGGTCTGGCCAGCGAATTAGATAAAGTGGCACATCCGGCCTCGTCTAGTGTCGATATAGACTGTCGTTTTCATCTGCTTATTGCTCAGCATTCCGGTATTCCTAGCCTCTACAACGCGCTCTATCAGAATCGCTTTGTGCCCGAGTTAGTGCGGGCGAGCCGGGTGCGCATTCAGGACATGATTGACCGTGGTGTTGAGTTTGAAGGCAAGGACTATTTGGCCGGTCCGCGCCATATAATCTTGGCCGAAGCGATCCAGTCTCGCGATCCAGAGTTGGCTGCGCGGATAATGCGCACGCACTGCGAGGAATCCATGCAGTTTCACATATTGGCTATCAGAATGGGTGATGTCGACGTTGGGAACCCTGCCGAGTAAGACTGTCTTATCCCTCGTAAAATCACTACTGCACCAAAATGTCGTCGGCACAATGGCGCTCCCCATTTCCAAGCAGCATGGACTGTGAAACGTTTCCGCAAAGCAATGTCGTGGAGAAACAATGACTGCAACGAGAAGGCAATTCATAAAGAAAACGGCGGATCTTGCCATTGGAGCTGCGACTCTGTCTGTTTTGGCTTCTGATAGTATGGCTGCCGTGCGTGCAGCTACCCAAAGCCTGGGAGAAAAGTCGTCAGCTGAGGTTGCCGCTGACGAAGCGTTCTGGTACAGCGTGCGTGGAGCGTTCAACCTGTCGCCTCAGTTCATCAATTTTGAGAACGGTTGGTTTAGCCCACAGCCAGAGTCTGGAATAGACGAGGTCTGCAAAAACGCTCGATCCATCAATGAGTTGTCTTCGTTTTACATGCGCCGAAAGCTGGCGGAGGACACGGTGCTTGTCCGCGAACTGCTGGCTGATTTCGTCGGCTGTTCGCGTGACGAAGTTTTGCTGACGCGCAACACGACCGAGTCGCTGAACATCGTTATAATGGGCATGCCTTTGACCGCGGGGGACGAGGCGATTTTCGGTCCGTACGAGTATGGAAGCATGAAGGATGCGTTTAAGCAACGCGCAGCCCGGGAAGGCATAGTCAATAGAGAGCTCGATATACCAATCGCTTCGATGAGTGACGAAGCAATTGTCAGGGCATATGAACAGGCCATTACCCCGCGCAGCAAAGTGATTCTGGTTTCGCACGTCGTGTACTTGACTGGTCAGATTCTGCCGGTGAAGGAAATATGTGCGATGGCACATGAGCGAGGTGTTGAGGTAATCATCGATGGAGCGCATGGATTTGCCCACTTAGCTGAGAAGGTAACCGATCTAGGGGGTGACTATTATGCCGCGAGTTTGCACAAGTGGATGATGGCACCATTGGGAACGGGGCTGCTCCACATCAGGAAAGAGAAGATAGCTGATGTCTGGCCTCTATTTGGAGACGGTCGTCATGCCTCAGACGATATACTCAAGTTTAACCACATTGGGACGTTCCCTCCCTACTTGCAGCTGGCGGTAGTCGAGGCTATTCGTTTCAATCAGATGATCGGCCTTGAGCGCAAGGAGGCGCGCCTGCGATATGTCAAGCAATACTGGCATGATCGCTTGGTCGGTGTGCCCGACGTCGTTTTCTATACGCCAAACGAACCCCATCGCTCGTGCGCAATTTCTACCATCGGCATCGAAGGGTGGGAGCCGGGAGACATAGCGAATGCACTATACGACCGCTACAAGATTTTCACCGTAGCGCCGGGATATCCCGGCGCGGTGCGGATTTCCCCAAACATCTACACTACGCTGAATGAATTGGATGCGTTTGTTGCAGCTATAAAAGAGCTGGCTGAGGTCTGACTGGCGCGGGAATTCGGCGCTGCTGTCTCTCGTAAGGGGTTTGTCCCTCGCCTACCCCTGAGCACTGAGTTTGCGCAGGGGTAAAAACACAGATGTAACTTTAAAAAAACCTTGACATGCAGTTCGCATATGTGTTTTTTAGGGCGCAAATGCCTTTTTTTACCGTGTGTAATCTGTTCGAACAGCGTTCGTTAAAGGTTGCACGTCTCGTTTCTAAAGAAGGAGATCGCGAATGCGCAAAGTAATCGTCGCATTAGGTTTTAGTTTGGTGATGGGTGGTGCAGCACAGGCTCAGTTCAACGATCCGCCGGCACTGTCTGATCGCAACGGACGTCTCGGGCTCGACTACTTCATGCTCGAGGTGCCGAATCCCGGTTCCATGAAGGCTGACGGATTTGCAGATGACTGGGGCTGGTATGATCCGGAGTACGTTCTCACGATGGAAGAGTGGCGCGACGAAGCCGATCGCCCCTTGCCCCAACGCGATGACTACAATGTCACCACTTGGATGGGATGGAAGGGTGGCGACGTCAACCGCTGGTATGTGTACCAAGAGATCGTTGATGACCAGTTGGCCCACTGGGGTGACAACGTCGAAGAGTGGAACGCCGACATGATCGAGTTTGCCCTTGATCCGACTGACCACGGCCGCGAGTTCAGCACGGGTTGGGTCATGGAGTATATCGCGCGTCCTGGCGAAATGAATCCGCCGCGCAACGTGCGCTATCGCTGGACTGACAACGTGGGCATCGAGGCCTGGCGCGAGAACGATGAGATAATCGACTTTGCCGTCCGCGTCGATCCGCCCGAAGCCTGGGCTGCCGAGTTGTGGACCTCCGGTGGCACCACGTACTACGAGTGGAGCTATGTCGTCCATCGCTTCATGGAAGACGGTGGTCCCACGGCTAGCGAAGTTTTCCAGCTGGATTCTGTTGCTGGTGAAGATGGATATGGCCTGCCCTTCAACCTGTGGGCTGAAGACAGCGATAACCACATCACCGATGATGACAAGAACTCCGGTCGCGGTTCCACGCTGCACAACGACATGACCACGCGTGGTCCCGAGGGCTCGGCGCGTCAGTACTATGCCATCGCCAAGTTGCTGCGCGGCGGTGAGTTCTCAGCGGCTACCGCTGTAGAGGAGTCGACCTGGGGCAATATCAAGAGCTCCTTCAGCGAATAAGCTCTTGGCAAATAAGATCTCGGATCTTATTTAAAAAGTTTCAGATCTTATTATAGTAGAAGCATACACTTGGGGCCGTTCCCTCTGCTGGGAATGGCCCCGAGCACTTTTATCTTCAATACACGTGCGCCAAGCACAGCGCTGAGCGTCGTTGGTGCACTGGTAGGTGGTTAGGGTGAGGTATAAGGTCTATGCGCGTATTATGGCTGATAAGTAGCCTCCTATTGGTGTTGAATGGCTGTGGACGTTATTTTCCGCAGGCTTTGACACCGCTAGCCGAACAGGTTGAAGGCGCGACCGTCAACGATGACGGTTCTGTTACTTACTCGCTAGAGCGACTGTCCGTCACTCTAAGGCCGATGACGGATGCCGAACTCAACCGGCAATTTCCCCAGGCCTCTGTTGGTGGAACGTCAGCGGTCAATCCGTATACTTTTGGCGATTGGGTACAGTCTGGAGAAGAATGGACGCCGGCTCGCTTTACGGTTATGCGTCTCGAAGTGGCGAATTACCAATTTCCCAAAGTCATCGTCGATCCACAGCGAGTGACGATCACTTCAGCTCAAGATCAAGTTTATCGCTCTTTCAGTTACTTCGACCTGTCCGAGTACTACCGCGCTTACTGGCAGGCAAATTCCGGCAAAGGACGGGTCGATTTCAGAGCCCGTACGGATATCCTGCGTCAGACGATGTTTACCAAGGATATCATTTTCAGCGGTAACGATACGGATGGCTATATCGTGTTTCCGCGCCTCGATGACGAAGTTCGGCGCATCCGAGTAGATATAGAAGATATCGCGGTGCGCTTTAATTTCGAAAATGAGCCGGTCGAAACCGTCGATCTCAGCTTTGCTTTTGAACGCCAAGTACTCAAGGGCAAAAACCCTAGCGACGCAGTTCCATTGGACTGAGGAAAGTATGCGCATCCGGCGAATTATTCTCTTTGGTTGCGTTGTGCTGATGCGTGCAGTCGCCGCGGTGTGCGCGCTGTATGCCACAGCGGCATTTGCTCAGGTGGAGACCTATCACGTCGGCCGCGGAGGAGCGACCTGGTCTTCTCAGGCAGACGTTCAGAACGGCATTGTTGACGTAGATGGAGCGCTGCAGCCACTGGAACTGATCACGGGGCAGAACCTAATCCAACTGCTCAAATCTTCGGGGCAGACATGGTTCAATGGCCGGCCGGCCGACTTCACCAAACCTGGACAGCCACGCGCTTGGTCTAATGATGGTCCATTTAACACCATCGATGGCCCGCTGCTGCTTGTCGATGGCAATGAGGCTACGTCCACGGATAACGCCTTTAAGACGTCTCGCAGCCAAGCGGGGGCGACATTTTGGTGGGATTTGGGGGCACCCTTTCCCATAGATCGGGTCCGCTTTACTCCCGATATAAACGATCCCGACTCTTTTATAAAAGCCTTTGAACTGCACGTTGCTGATGGTCAAGAATTTGACTCGGTTAACCGCCCCGTATACCGGCTATTGCGCAGAGTTGAAGACAATAGGGAGCCCATAGTAGAGTTGGATTTCGAGTCGGTGCGAGGGCGTTTCTTGCGCTTGAAAGTGCTGTCGCGCAATGCGTTTACCCTGTCTGAATTCGAAATTTTCGGTGAGGGTTTTGTGCCGCTTTCCAGCTATGTGTCGCATCTACAGTCTTTTGCGCGCCCGGTCAATTTTGGTCGACTCGCGGTTAAGAGTACTCGACTCGGTGCGGCGACGGACTCGGCCAGTGTAACCATTCAACTGCGCAGCGGCTCAGACGATACGCCATTGGCCTATTTTCGCCGGGATCGAGATACGGGTGTCCGAGAAGAAGTTTCCGTCGCCGAGTACAACAACCTGCCGCGGCGGGCACTGTTCCGCCGCGATCCAGTATCGGGGCAGGTATTGGAAGAAGTATCTCGGGCGGAGTACCTGTCTCTACCTCTGGAAGAGGTCGGACCAGCGCGCGACTTCGTGCAAGCCGACATCCGTGAGGACGTAGGAAATTGGAGCAGTTGGACTCCACCGATACGAATTGAATCGTCGGGCGTTGTTTCCCTGCCGTTGGAATTGCCCAGCCCACGCGAGTTTCTGCAGTTTAGAATTGCCTTCGATAGCGAGTCGACCAGCTCGATGCGCATTGATAGCTTTTTAGTGGAGTTTGCACCCGAGCTAGTCAGCATCGCACTCGGTGAGGTTGGCGTGGGGACTTCACCCGATCCAGAAGAGCGCACGCTAACCGTCCCCAGCGGAGTTGATACGACCTTCGTGCTGGATATCCGCACCGAGTTTAATTCGGCCGATTTAGCGGGTTTTCGCGGCATTAAAATGGCCGCCTTTCCACCACCTGTCTTCGAACGCCTGGAAATGGGCGAGGTGCTATCCGAAGTCGTCGACTTAGAAGTGGAGTCCACAGACGACGGATTCCAAGTGTTTTTTTCGCCTGTCACTCAAGAGAACAATCAACCCATGCGCTTGTCGTTTCGCATGAGGCTACTGGAGTATAACACGCCGCTGAATGCCTGGCTGCTGGGTGAGGGCAACGGTCCGCCGCACCCAATCGTTGCCGGCAATGCAAGTGACGCAGTTGGCACGGGTGCTATCAACGCCTTCGCCGTAGATGCGGTGCCCTCGATCGAAACCCTGCTATCAACCAACGTGCTTACGCCTAACGGAGACGGCGCCAACGATCGCGCTGAGATTGCCGTTGTGCTGGCGCAGTTTGCCGATTTAGTCGAACTGGATGTGGAGATCTTTGATCTGACTGGGCAGAGAGTGAGGACTTTAGTGGCAGCATCTCGTGCGTCTGGAGCCTATCGAGAGGTTTGGGAAGGCAGAGACGATGTGGGGCAAATGGTGGCTCCGGGTATTTACATCTGTCAAATTACCGTGCGCTCGGACGTAGATCCGGTCACTAGAACAGAGCTCATAGGAGTGGTGTACTGATGACTGTGCGGCAAATATCGCTCTGCGCTGTGCTCGTGTTACAGGTGCTGCAGGGAGCGGTCTGCGCTCAATCCTCGTCAGAATGGGTAGTCGGTGGCGCCAGCGGTGTGGGGTGGGCCGAGGTGGTTGACCGTTGGATTGCGTTGAGTGACACGGTGCGCGCAGGATCCGTGCAGCCACGGGAAATTTTGCCTGGTAGCAACGTGCTGCGCGGCTTAGTGCGCGCGACGGGCGTTGCTTCTCAGGTCAATATCTTCGACTACCCATGGGCATTTAGTAAGGATCCAGATCGCTTGGAAATGGACAACCAGTTGGTGGGGTGGAATCCGCGTATGTGGGGTGGTTCGTTAGCTGAAATGCGCGGGTTGGTAGACGGCGACGAGTTAAGTGCCGCATTTGAACACCCGCCGACGCTAGACGGGCGGCCCAACGCCACCGTGTTTTTCACCTTGGATTTGGGTGTACCTTTGGCACTTGATAGCCTGTCGTTTTTTCCACCGCAGAGCGGTTTTACCACCGACAACAGGCGTCAGCGCAACGTATTTCCCGTAGCCTACGAAGTGACTCGGACCAATACGCCGGTCGACTGGCTGATTTTCAAAGACGAGGCGGTGGCACTCGGATCCCCGGGCTACCATCCTCTCGAAGAGGTCATTGCCAGCACGTTCTCCAACAATCAGAGCATCGTCTCGCTGCGTTTCCCGAGGCGTTTTACCCGCTTTTTGCGTTTTCGCTTTGGCGGTGTCATCACATTGGGAGTCGTGGCGGAGTTTCAGGCCTTCGGCAGGGGATATCCGCAGGTCGCGCGCTATATATCCCAGGTAAAATCGTTTGCAGAGCCCGTGAGCTTGGGGCGCATTAAGTGGCACTTCACGCGCTATCGCCAGACGGAATCCGGACAGATAGTGGAAGCGCCTAACGCGCCGGTGAGCCTGCTTATAGAGACGCGCTCGGGAACAGATGCCGATCCAGTTGATCACTTTATCTTTGACGAATTGGGTCAGCCGCTCAGCGTAGATCGCGCGACATACGAAGACGCGCCTCCAGTCGACAATGTCATTGAAGAAAGGGCGCCTGGGTTCCAAGCGCGCAGGGAAGACGACACCGAAGATTGGACGCCTTGGTCCATTCCCTACGTGCAGTCGGGTGTTGAAATCCAGTCGGCAGACGGCGGGGAATTTTTTCAGTTTCGCTTTGAAATCGCCACCGAAGAT
Organism: Gemmatimonadota bacterium; assembly: GCA_038128265.1. Classification (GTDB taxonomy): domain Bacteria; phylum Latescibacterota; class UBA2968; order UBA8231; family UBA8231. The sequence continues at coordinate 11,658 of JAYPJE010000028.1, read as the reverse complement.
CCCTTTGCTTTTGGCGTATTAGACAGCGTTGCGTTCGAGTTGTCGCCTTTGCTGGCCGATAGTGTGTTAGCCGAGGTCTCCCTAGCTGGAGTAGACGCAGATCCACTGAGACTTACCCAAGTGCCGCTGGGGGTTGATACGACGTTTATCTACGATATCCGCACCGTTTTTACCAGCGCTACTCGCGTCGGTTTTGACGGGATCGAGCTCGACGTGCCGCCTAGTGCGCACTTTTTGTCCTTAGAGGTGGATGGCGTCGTAATGGAAGAAGGAGTGGATTTCACACTGAACACAACTCCTAACAGATTTGCTTTTACTTTTCCCGAGCCATTTGTGGAAAATGTGTCTTTTCGGGTGCGTTACCGAGGTGCCATTTACCAGGCGTCACTATTCTTAGATGGACAATTGGTCAATGGTGATCCACAGGCTCGCCTGCTGCCTCAGTCCATTGAGGCGGGCGATGCCAGAGAGGATGTAGTTAGCAACAGCGTTCAGGTAGTGGGGCGCGACAGCAGTCAGTGCATTCTCAGTGCCTTGCGTTTGTCTTCTCCTGCTTTGACTCCCAACGGAGATGATACCAACGATGCCGTTGCTATTCAATTCGACCTATTTAGCGTAGAGGGAGCGCGCGTTCTGGTGGGAGTGTACGATCTATCTGGACGTCGAGTGACTACGCTGCTGTCCTCTACTGTCAATGCCGGTTCGCATACTTCAAATTGGGATGGTAAGGCAGAGGATGGGCGCGTGGTTGCACCGGGCTTTTATCTGGCTCGAGTCGAAGTGGATACCGACTTGGGCGTGGTCGTACGAACCCATGCTGTCGCTGTGGCTTATTGAACGATTGAATAGTGTGAGAAAGATGAAAATGACCTCGTCATTAATGCGATCATCGCTAATTACACTGGCCTTATCTTGCGCCTTATATGCTCAGGACATCGTTTTAGAGGGCGCGGATTTCAGAGAGTGGAATAGTCGAAGCGGCCTGATGAATATCGGTGAGGATGGGGTCTCGGTGAAGCGCTTTGGAACGACATTCAATGCCGTGGCCAATGCCGGAGAATTTTCTTCGGTTGTCATTGGTGACTATGGAAAACAGTTGGTCCGCACTCCGACCAATGCAAACCAGTCCGGTGCTGTAGCGGATCAAGATCCTACTACTTGGTGGCAGCCTGATCCGCAGGATGCGCTACAGCGGTGGTGGGTCGAGGTCGATTTGGGACGCGCAGTGGTTGCCGATAAAATACGCCTCGTGTTTCCCGACACGACCGGTGCGCGTCCGTTCGCTTTTTTCTCAGTGCATATAAGTCCTGGTATCCAAGTGGCTGGCACAAGAGGTGAGAACATTCGCTTTGAGCAGGTCGGTCGTCCGATTAATAACAACACGAGCCGCGTTGTCGAATTCGACTTGAGCACGGTTAATCGAGCCAATCCCAACAGCCCTCCCACCGGACAGTTTCTAGTCAAAGGTGATAGTCTCGACTTCGCGATACTCCGTTTTGTGCGCTTTGTGGCCGCTGGAAAGACGGCCGATGCGGCTCTGGCAGAAATCGAAGTGGATGGCGTCGGTTTTAATCTGTCGACGAAGGTCTTTACCGAAGAGCGCGAGAGCAAGGGTGAAGGATCATGGGGCGGAAGGACCTGGACGTCAAAATCGCGCGAATGCGATGGGTGTGGAAAAGCTGGTGGAGCGGAATTTTTAGTCGATGCCGATGTAGGACGGCGTTTGTGGAGCATCCAGGCGTCTTCTGGAGACAGAGACTGGCGAGACGACGGAGTTTGGACCGTTATCGATTTTGGCAGTGTGTTCCGGGTTAACCGCATCGTATTCGTGCCGCTGATTAGCGGGCGCAGTCCCTGGCTTTACGGGTTCCAACAGGTGGCTATTGGCGGTTGGCCCATGTTCGATATACTCACGTCAGATGGCAGTCCGAGCAACACGGCCGATCCCACGGCAGAGGGGCCTTTCGAATACGAGCTGCTATCGGAAATCAATGGAAGCTTACCTTTCAACGACTTTCAATTTCCCACCCGCGATATGCGCCTCATGCTCTGGCGTGTTATCGGCTTTTTCGGACGCGATGCCAACGTCATGCAGACGTTTGTATTTCACAGCGAAGGATATCCGGCGCGCGTCGATATTGAATCTGATGACGTTGACCTCGGTGCGGCGCGCAGCATTCGCAGCATAGAGTGGGACGCAGAGTTGCCCCCTGGAACACGGATCGAAGTACGGACGCAGACGGGTAACGGTTTCACGGAAATTACGCGCTATTATCTCACCAACGGCGTCGAAGTTACCAAGGAGGCCTACGAGGCTACGCGCAAGCGCAGCCGCGGCGACATCGTCAGTGATATGGTGCGGGATGCGACGTGGAGTGACTGGAGTCGGCCGCAACGATTTTCGGGGCAGGCATTTCAGTCTCCTTCGCCGCGGCGGTTCCTACGCACTCGCATCAGCCTGATTAGCGACGATCCAGAGGTCGCGCCCGTGCTGCGCGCGCTGCGCATCGTGGCCAATGAACCAGTTATCTCGTCGGGCGTTAGCGGCTACGTACTTCCGCGAGAGGCAACGTTGGACTCGTTGATGCAGTTTCGCTATACCGTTAAGCCGCAGGCTTTCGTCAGCCGCGATACGGGCTTTGACCGCGTTCTCATCTCTTTGCCTGCAGGCAGTAGTGCAGATGCAGAACTGATGGAGGTTAGAGTAGGAGGAGAACGAGTGGAGGCCATTGGCTCATTCAGCGGTGATTCGCTCATAGTGGAACTGCCCCCTCCAGTAGTTAAACGAGACTCGGTAGAAATCGATTTCAAGACGCGCGTATTTGAGAGTCCTACGGTTTTTGAGACGTTCGTAGCCTATTCAAATAAGTCGGATAACAACCAGGGCGTAGTGCCGCTCGACTTGGGGGACGATCAGGTTTTTGTGCCTCAGGCCGTGGAGGGTGGTTCGCTGGTGCGCAATGTGGAGTACACCGATGTGATAACGCCCAACGGCGACGGCATAAACGATTTGTTTTCGCTGGACTTTACCGTCGTTAAGACAGACAAGCCGCCGCGTGCCCAGATCTACTCATTGGATGGGCGGCAACTCGTTGAAATAGAGAATACTACCCCGCTAGGTAGGCGGGCCAAGTTTCGTTGGGATGGACGGCATAACGGAGTGACTGTAGCACCTGGCATTTACCTGCTTCGCATTGAAATGCAGACGGACATTCAACGCCAGGTCGTTCTGAAGCGCGTCCACGTAGCTTATTAATTAGCACAGTATCGCCGGAGCGTCGTAAACCTTTGGGAGGGATGACGTGATAAATCGAGCAATATTACTTTTTGGGTGCATAGTATTGGGTGCTGTTGCACCGTCCGTGGCCCAGCGTGCTACCGGATTCGATAATCCGTACTACACTTCGGCTACTGAGGTCGCCCCTTCCACGCTAGTGCCTTCGGTGCGCAAGTGGTATTATCCGCAGCGGCTCTACGAGCTATACGACTGGCGGCAGGAAGAATACTCCAACTATGCGCGGAATCCGTATCAGCGTTACAACAACGTCTTCCTGGAAGGCTCCCCCTTTTACGATCTGTACGGTAACTACATTAGCCAGGGGTGGCAGATTTACGATTGGACCGAAGATTTCCCCACTGAAAGCGGCAGCGATATTTTTAAGAGTCCGCGCTTTCGATCGTGGTTTAGCAATGTTCTCATTTCCTCCAGTAATTCGGGTCAGTTCCACTCATCGCTTATGGTGGGTGATGGTATTCGCACGACCCTAACCCCTCTCACGTTCTCTAAACCGCTGTTTGACGGTGCGCAGTGGGATATGATGTCGGATAAATACGCTTTGACCCTGCTCACATCCCGCATAAATAATGCCGGCGTCGTGGCTAAAGTTGAGGGTGAGGCCGGGGTGCGATTTAGCACGTTTACCAATATGGTGGCAGCTCGTGGTCAGGCCAACATAGGGGACTTTTCCAAGATGGGCTTCACTTTTGTCAACGCCGCCCACATGAACTCCAATATTCCCTTTGGCGATAATTCCCTCAAGGGCCAACTCAGTGGCCCGATGAATAACGACTTCGTGCGTCTTATCATCGTGCGGATTTCAGACGACTCGCCCGAAGATGGCGAGGGAGGTGCCCTGCTGGCACGTTGGCGGATATTTGCCGATGGCGTCGAGCACACCGAAGATATCGTGCCAGTAGTCGAGGGAGGGGTGCGTCGCCGCGGTGTTATTGAGGCTAGCGGCACTGACGTGATAACGCTCACCTTCAACCTAGAAGATTTTACGCCTGTAGCAGAAGACAAAATAGACGATTTTCGCGAGATCAAAGACGTTGAGATTGGACTGGTGTTGGCCAACGATTACAAGGTTGAAGTGGCTTCCAATAAACAAACCAACCAGCTCGGAGCGCCGGTATTTCTGACCGTTATGCGGGCTCCGGGTAACGTGAAGGATGGGGCCAATCAAGCATTTCACCGCTTTCGCTATGGCCTGCCCACTGGTAATCGGTTACTGGGTTTTGACCTATCTATAAACGGCGTTGCCGGCTTTGATCTAAAGGGCGAGTACGTGCGCAATTATCAGTATCGCCGCTTTCCCAACGAAAATTTCATAAACGACCAGACTCTTGCAACCAACAATGCCGAAGCCTTCTATGTGACGGCGCAGAAACGCACGTATCCTTGGACGCTATTCGGCGAGGTGTTCAGCATGGACACCGACTATTCCACCCGAGCATTTATTCCCAATTCTGAGGGCGAGGTCTTTTACGACAACGAACAGCAGAGCATTTTTGAATTTGTCGACGACAATGATGATCAAGACGAATTGCCCGATTGGACACGGCGCTATTTGGGCCCGCGCGTCAATACCCGTCAGGGAATTGGCTTGCTGACCGATAGCGCAGTATTTCCCGGTATTGACGAAAACAACGACGACCTGTCCGACTTTAACCGCAACTTCAATCGGCTACCCGACTACGACGAGCCCTTTTTGCGCATGGAAGTCGATCCGCCCGACTTTCTGTTCGGTGTAGATATGAATAACAATGGGGTCATTGATCGCTTCGAGGATGACAACGAAGCAGATTACCCCTACAAGCGCGGTCACCGCGGATACAATTCCTATGTAGGCGTTGAAATTACGCCGGGTGTGCACGCTATGGCTGGCCATCTCGACGAACGCCTATTGGATACAGATAGGGAAAATACGACGAGCTATTTATTGCTAACCGCGACCAAAAAAATACCTCGTCACAAGCTGCGCCTGCGTTTGATATCCAACCCGCGCAAGGTCGCCGATGACATACCCGAAGACGTATTCCTGTGGACGGAGACTCCAGGAACGCGGGGTGGGTCTCGCTTCGTACGCGATCCGCTGGCGGCAAGGGATGCATTTGTCAATACGACGTATATGGATCTGCACTACGACCGCGCCGTATCCTTTAGTACCAAGATCAAACACGAGCTCTATTCACAGTTGGGTTCCACCGGAGATTTACTGCGCAACCAGCGTTTCCTGGGAATGGTAAACAAGGCAAAGTATCCACTCGAACTGCGCTCATGGGACCTGATACTCAACTGGAAGCAGTTGTACAGCAACAAAGTGCCCGCCGATAGGGGCGCTGCGAAGTCGGAGCATTTGACGGAGATATTTTCGCTGTTGGCCGGCCGCGATATCACGCGCAATATGAGCCTGATGACGGGAGTGGAATACGAGATTGCCAACAACTTGCGCGATGCTACGGAGGGCCTTTCTCAAGGCAGCGTGGAAGATGGCACGGTTTTAATACTGGCGGCACAGGTGGCAAATAACTCGGCCTACCAGGGCTATGCGCTGACGACTAACGTCGGCGTTCAGTGGACTCGTGAAAATTTGGAGTCCGCTCCTTCGTCGACTAGATTATCTACCTTTATCACCGTCTTTGCCGGTTTGGGCACGGACCGGTAGAGTTAGGTCGATGCTGGCGAGCGCGTCGGGGTATTTTTCGACGCCGTATTTTTCGTGCAGTAGGGCAATAAAGTCATCCATCGCTTTGTTTTCAGCCTGCGTGCGAAGTAGAGTGCCAATGCTTTTGTGCACGAGATTGAGGGGTGCTACTTTGCCGTCGCTGCGGGTATACTGCTCGATATTGGATTCGTAGTAGGCGCTGATATGCTGGTCTTCGATGGGTTGTTGGCGTGCTTTGTTCACGCCCTCTGTTCTATAGAGCCAATCTACTATTAATTCGTCGCGGCGCTGCTCGATTCGACGCACGATTTCTTCGTCGCGGTCGTAGCCCAAGACGCGTCCTTCCTCCATCATAATACGCACACCGGCCATGTTCTCCGTCGCCCTGTGCAACGTTGCGCTATCCAATTTAGAAGGATGAGTGCTGTGCCCCCCCCGGTGGCTGGTCAGATAGTCTTCTATAGTCAATTGACCACCATCCCAGCTGAATAAGGTCAATTGTTCACCTATCTCCTCGCGGGTCTCTGGCGGCAGCGCGCCCAAGGCCAACAGCCCTTCGCGGTTGGGCTGTAAGTTGTATTTGTCCCGTAATTGATGGATATACTGCTCCATGTCATTTGCCCGTTTCTGCACGCGCGCCTTTTCTTCTAACCATGATCGGTTTGCCGCAAAGTCAAGCGGGCGCCGTGCTTCGAGCTTGAAAACATGGAATCCCATTTGCGTCTTTATTGGACGCGGAGAATATTCGCCCGGTGAAAGGGCGGCTGTTGGCTCTTTTAGTTCTGGTAGCATCTGGCCCATCTTAAACCAGCCTAATTTGCCCGCCGGGCCAAAGCGCCGTTGGATGGCTGCCGTAGAATATATGGGAACCAAATCTTCGAATGAGACTCCGTCGAGAAGAGCCTGTAGCGCTTCAAGCGCATCTTCTTCGCTGGTGCAGACGATTTGCCGCGTTAACACTTCGGTATCGTATCCGTATTCCTTAGCGAAGATCTGTAGTTCCTTTTCGCTCGATCGGTAATCGCCCCTTAGCGCTTGTTTTTCGTAGAGTTTGTTGATGATCGCTTTCTGTGCCGTGCGCTCTATCTCGTGGGCAATGGCCGGTTTGCGATCCAAACCTTGAACCAGGCCTTCGCGAACTAACAGGTCCTGAGCGATGACGCCATCGAGCAGTTTCATCTTCGCCTGTTGGTCGATTTGCTGGATGCTGCGGTAACCCCTCTTTAGCAGGTTTTCGGCACGGGAGACAAACTCTTCTCCCGCGAGGGCGGTGTCACCGATACGAGCTACGTATTGAGGCTCTGGTGTATCATGCTGCTGTTCGCACGCGGTGAGTATGAGCAAAATGGGTAGGAGTTGGCGCATCGTTAATTCCATATTGGAAAAGCTCTCCTAATTGTTGGCGTTTTCACGCACGATAAGGTATTGATTAGACTCAATGTCTACCAGCGTCTGCTGAGTACCGCTAGGCCAATTTATGTGCAATGTGTCGACGCGAGACTGAGATCCTAGACCCAATAATAGACGCACGTCGCTGCTTCCCATATAGCCGTGACTGCGGCGTATTTCACGAGTTTGCACTAAGGAGCCGGCAACGGCGCGGACGCGGGCGCCCAACCCGTCGCGGTTGCTCGAAGTGCCGATAAGCTCGAGTGTCAGATAGTGGTTGGCATTGCCGCCGTCGTTGCGCAACAGAGTGCAGCGGGGCGATGCCGAATCGGAAATAAAAATGTCGCTGTCGCCGTCGTTGTCGTAGTCGCCCAGTGCCGCACCGTGGCTGACGCGTTCGACCAACAGGCCGGGGCCGCTGCTTGCGCTCACATCGTCAAACGAACCGTTGCCCCTATTGCGAAATAGCTGGTTTTGCTGAGCGTAGGATGTGGCTGGGTCAAATTCGTGCACGTTGTCATCGAGATGACCATTGGTAATGTAGACGTCGAGGAATCCGTCGTTGTCATAGTCGATAAAGGTGGCAGCCATGCCCAGATAGGGTACGCTCGGCTCTCCGAGGTTGGATGCGAACGTTTGGTCAGTAAAAAACCCATCGCCATCGTTGTGATAGAGCGTATTAGGTAGCCACTGGAAGGTGGATAAGACAATGTCAAATCGCCCATCGTTGTCGTAGTCGCCTATATCAGCTCCCATAGCAGATTCAGCGAGTCCATCATCGTTATAAGCTACACCAGCGATGATGCCTTCTTCGACAAATGTGCCGTCGCCGCTGTTGAGAAAGAGAAAATTAGGTTGGACGTCGTTGGCCACAAATAAGTCTGTATCGCCATCGCTATCGATATCGCCAAATACGGCAGCCAGTTGGCGTCCCGTATCGTTGGCTAGGCCCACCTGGTTCGTCACGTTAGTGAAGCGGATTTGCTCGTCACTGTCGTTCCTATATAGCACACCGGACTGGCCGGGATAGGTTAGGGGGCCGCAGATAGACCGGGCCGTCCCAGTAAAGCACTCCACGTTGTTGTCTAGGTCAAACGCCATATAGTTAGCTACGTAGAGGTCGAGGTCGCCGTCGTTGTCAATATCGGCAAATGACGCATGTGTGCCCCAGCTGGAGTCGCCCGTGTCCGTTTCTTGCGTAATATCGACGAAGGTGCCGTTCCCGCTGTTGCGATAGAATATGTTGGGGCCGTAGTTGGTCACGTAGAGATCGGGCGCACCGTCGTTGTCTACATCGCCGATGGCTGCGCCCATGCCGTATCCAGCATCACCGGTCTTGGCTTCTTGCGTAATATCGACAAAAGTGCCATCTCCTTTGTTGCGGTAATGGGCGTTGAATGCGGGGGGGCCGGCGTATCCGGGCAGCGATGCGCCATTGACGATATACAGGTCGAGGAACCCATCGCCATCGGCGTCAAAAAAAGCAGCACCGGAGCCTATTGATTCGAGCACGTACTTTTGTCCGCTGGCCCCGTTCGTGTAGCGGAAATCGATACCGGCTTGTTGCGTTACTTCGACAAAATGGGGGAGAGCAGCACATCGCGCTATATTTCCCGCAAAAATACAGAGAGATAAACAGAATACGCGCGCTAGTGAAGACGAGCGGCACACGGTTAGTAGCTTTGCGCGGATGTGTGAATGATCTCACGGGTTGCGGTAACCCGGCGCTGCAGACGCACGTCGTCTGGAGCAAAGCGCAGGCCGTGCTGGTAGCTTGCAAGCGCTTGGTCAAATTGGCGCCGCATCATCAATACGTTACCCAATGCAAGATAAGAAAGAGCGTAGGTAGAATCGGCCTGTATGGCACGGCGAAACATTTTCAAAGCAGATTCCGGCTGCCGCTGGCGTAGCAGTAGGTTGCCCAAGTTGTGATAGGCAGGAGCAAAATCAGGATCGCGGTTTACGGCTTGAAGGTAGTGAATACGCGCTTCCTCATACTGCCCACGCTGTCCGTACAGAACGGCCAACTTATGGTAGGGCTCAGCGCGATCGGGGTTCTTGCTCAGGGCGTTGCGCAAACTGACGAGGCGTTTTTCTTGGTTCTCCAGCTCTTTAAAGATCGATAGATGACGGCGCCCTTCGTCCTTCTGACCGCTGCGCAGAAGAGCATTGCCTAAATTAAAGCGCGCTTGAGCGTGAAGTGAATCGATTGCCAGAGCGCGCTTGAGTATAGAGATGGCCTCTTCAAGCTGGCGTTGTTTCAACAGGCTGATACCCAGGCCACTGTGGTATTTAGCCGCCGTCGAGTCGGCTTGCAGAGCATTTCTATACGCTTTTTCGGCAGCCGCAAAACTGCTGCGCTTTACGTATGTTTCGCCTAAGTTATACCAGGCTTCGCCGTAGTCTTCTTTCGAGTCTATGGCTCGTTGGTAGGCGGCAATAGCTAGATCGTATTCAGCTTGGCGGAAATACAGCAGACCGAGCGCCATATGGGCCCACGCATAGTCCGGTGCAGAAGTGGTCACGCTTTCGAGCAAGGTAATTGCTTCGGCGTGGCGATTGAGCCTAGTCAGCACGATCGCCTGTTCTGTTTGGGCTTTGGGATAATGTGGCTGTAGCACAGCAACTTCTTTATAAGTGGTGAGCGCTAAAGCGTATTTACCGTCGCGTGCGTAGGCATCGGCCAGCTTGCGTTGTAGCATCGCCGTATTGGGCTGTCGCTGCACTGCACGCCTATAGGCCTCTACTGCGCGGCTGTATTGGCCTTGTTGTATTAGGCGATCACCAGATACTTCTTCTGGATTAACAACCGCTATGGGCGAGTTCTGTTGGGAATCCTCGCAGGCTGTGCAAACCCAAGGTAGAACAATCAATAGGCCGTGCCGCGTCTGGCGGAAGAGGCGTGTTAATGATGCATCAAGCAGCGATTGGAACATCGAATTGAGCAGTTGGTCTGATTTAATGGAGTTGCATTTTGACAAATGCGATTAGGTCTAGTCCGGCGTTGTATCGCGGTAATTTAACATAGATAATATACCAAAAACAATGCGTTATACACCCGAGCGATCAAGGAACATGCGAATATTATTCCCTACGCGTTTTCAACTCGTGCTGACGTTGATGCTGTGGGCCGATTGTAGTATGGCTCAACGGGCGAATACCATGGTCGATGATTCCAGATTTATGGCTACCGTCCTAGTGCGCTTGGCTGGGCGAGCGGATCCACTGGCTAATATCTACCTGAATAAACAGCGAGCAGTGGGAATGAGTTCTGTTATGGACCAGCCGATGAGTATGGGTAAGCGTATCAATATGCGCGTGCGCATTGCGCAAGAGCGCATACGGGCCGGAGATACGCGGGCCGGTATTGCGGAGTTAGAAAGCATCTTGGAACTAGTAGAGGCTGGTCAAGTCCCTGCAACAGACGGTTTTGTTTTTATGCTACACGACCAATTAGGCATCGCTTGGTTGCGCCTGGGAGAACAGGAAAACTGTCTTGAGAACCACACTACGGATTCGTGCTTACTGCCGATTCAGGGAAATGGTGTTCACACGCTAGAGGAAGGTTCGCGTCGCGCGATCGAACACTATGAAATCAATTTGAAAAAGCGCCCGGATCACATGGGCACCCGCTGGCTGCTCAACCTCGCGTATATGACGCTGGGCGAACACCCACACGGCGTTCCAGCGCAGTGGCGTCTTCCCGCCGAGATATTTGATGGAGACAAAGGGATTGAGCGTTTTAGAGATGTCGCAGCATCCGTTGGAGTGGCTGCTGTTGGATTGGCGGGCGGCAGTGCTGTGGAGGATTTCGACGGCGATGGACTGATGGATATAGTCGTTTCTTCATGGGGATTGTTTGATCCACTGCGCTACTTCCGCAACGAGGGCGATGGGACGTTTAGCGAGCAAACGGATCAGGTTGGTTTCAAGGGACAGATCGGTGGACTCAATCTCGAACAGGCCGATTACGATAACGATGGGGATGTCGACCTGCTCGTCCTTCGCGGTGCCTGGATGGGGGAAGAAGGGCGCATTCCCAACTCGCTGTTGCGCAACGAGGGCGACGGCACGTTTGTTGACGTGACGCGTCAATCGGGTCTATTCACGCGTCATCCCTCTAATTCGGCGGCTTTTGCCGATTATGACAACGACGGTTGGTTGGATCTGTTTGTCGGTAACGAATCTGGGAGACAGCCGCATCCGTGTCAGCTATTTCGCAATCGCGGCAATGGCACTTTTGTCGATGTGGCCCCGTCGCTGGGGCTTGATCACGTCGGATTTGTCAAAGGCGTCACGTGGGGAGACGTAGACAATGACGGAT